>JBFINP010000005.1:0-94673 GCA_041611095.1 Acidimicrobiia bacterium
ACTGCTCGCCATCGGGGCGTGCCTCGTCGACGATCCGGAGCGGACGTTCTACGTCGAGCTGCGGCCAGACGGCAGCGTCGCCGATCCGACGGCCGTTGCGGTGGCCGGGATGTCCCTCGATCGCCTGGAGCGTGAGGGCGTAGACCCCGCCCGGGCAATGGGCGATTTTGCGGCGTGGGTCGACGGAGTCGCCGGCGACGACGGCGCCGTCTTCGTCGCCGTCAATGCCCCGTTCGACTGGATGTTCGTGTGCGACTACCTGCACCGCTACGTAGGCACCAACCCGTTTGGCCACAGCGCCCTCGACGTGAAGGCCCTGTACATGGGCGTCGCCGGAGTGCCGTGGCCGGAGGCCACGCTGCGCCACATGGCGGGTCGCTACGGGCTGAGCGCCGAGCTTCCACACCACGCCCTGCACGACGCCGTCATCCAGGCGGCCGTTTTCCGAGAGATCCTCGCCGAGCATGCGACCGTCTCGGAACCGCACCCCGAACGCGAGTAGGTTGTCGGGCAAGGGGGTGTGATGTCGGGGAGCTCAACCGGACCGTCCGCAGACGTCGCTCGGATCATGGCTTCGGCGCGCCGGCTCGGCGTCGAGCTCGACGAGATGGAGGCCCTCCAGTGGCTCACCGCCGTCGCGCTCGCCAAGAAGAGCAGCGCCGACGTCGTGGTCGACGTCGGATCGGGAGTGTTCGGCCATCGGGTCACGATGCTCGACTTCAGTCCGGCGGACCTGGCCTACTTCCGGTCGATCGGCGACCTCGTCGAGATCGGCGACGCCGACGACGTCGAGACCGCCCTCGCTCTCTCCGGTTCGGCGGCGCAGTCCAAGGTGCAGGCCTACCCGGGTGATTGCGACTACTTCGAGCGGGTGAACATCAAGGCGCCGACCCGTGCCGCGGCGTGTGTCCGCCTCGGCGAGCTGATACGCGACAAGGCGCTGGCGACCGTATCCGGGGAGACCTATCGCCTCATCGAGGTCAAGTTCGGCACCCACCGCTCCGACGTGATCCGCGACGGGAGCCGCTTTGACGCCGGATCCCCGATCCCCTGGGAGCCGAAGGACATCGAGGCACAGCGCTTCTTCGCCGAAGGCGCGGACGGCGGCACGGTGGAGGTGACCTGGGAGGATGCCTGCACCGACCCTGGGTGGTGCAAGCTGGACTGGGTCGTCGCCGACCCGGTCCGCAACCAGGTCGCCAGCGCCTCCAACATGCTCGACGTCACATGGGAGGCGCCCGACGGGACGATCACGCCGCTCGACGGCTACCTCGACCCGTACTTCCAGGAGGTCTACCTCGAGGCGGACTCCATACCGCTGTTCACCAAGCTCGTGTCGCGGCTGTCGAGCGACGCCCTCGATGCCTACGTGACACAGTTGGAGAAGGAGGTCCACAAGTACATCTCGCGGGAGCCGAGGAACTACGGGAAAGCCGCCAAACGGATGTACAACATCTTCCGGCTCAACGGCGCGTACGAGGAAGCCGCCTACCTCCGAGAGCTGTTCGACGAGCCGACGGCCGTCCTCTACCAGGTGGGTGCCGTGGTGCGCACCCTGGGCGAAGCTTCGGGCCCCGACTCGGGCATGACCGCGCACACGCTCCTTGCGCAGCTCGACGGCTTGGTCCTCAACGTCGTTCAGACCATCGACGGCGACGCCGAAGTCGACATCGTGCGCGAGCTGCTCCGCCTCCGGGCTGCGATCACCGACGGCGATGATCCGGTTGCTCGCACCGAGGCCGTCGGTGCAGCTCGATCAGAGTTGATGGGAATCGTCAACGGCTTCTTCTACGACAAGCTGACGGGGCTTCCCTCGATCGCCGCCTACATGGAGCGGGCGAGCGGCTAGTACGCGGGCGGCCCTTGGGCGAGGCGAGTCGCGACCGCCTGCTCGCCGCCGTCCCAGAGGGACTCGATCCACCACGAGGCACCGGCGGCGGCGAGGGGTGCCAGCAAGGCACGCTGCGCATCGAGGTCGTCACCCGGCGTCGTGCCGTCCACGACGAGGTCGATGAGCCGACCCTCCGGGGCGTTCTCGTCGAGCCACGCCCGCATCTCGCCGAGGGGCGCCTCCACGGTGGGGACGAAACCGCGTCCAGGGGACGCGATGTAGGGAATCAGCCCGTCGTGGGCCAGCACCCGCTGTAGCGACTTCGGTCGCTTCCACGCCCCGACAACCCAGATCGGGATGCGGGGCACGCCTTCACGCCGCTGGACCGGGGCGGGGGCGGCGACGGGAGGTGGGATCTCCTCGATCTCGTAATGAGAGCCCGAGAAGGTGAACGGCTGACCCGCCCACAGCCCGGTCATGATCGCCAGGCCCTCGTCGAGCAGCTCGGCGCGTAGGCGACGATCGGTCGGGAGCCGGAGGGCCCCGTACCCGAGGTCGGCGGCCCCGAGCCCGACGGCGAGGATGAGTCTGCCTGCGGAGAGCCGGTCGACGGTGCTGGTCTCGGCGGCGAGCTTCCAGGGCCGCCGGATCGGGACCGGGGTGAGCATCGTGCCGATCCGGATCCGCTCCGTACGGGCGGCGATGGCCCCGAGCATGACCCACGGATCGGTGGCCCACGCCGCCTCCCACACGAAGAATCCATCCCACCCGGCATCCTCGGCAGCCACCGCAGCCTCGACGATCGCCGCCGGCTCGCTCCCCGGAAACACGAACCCGAACTTCACGGGACCAAGGCTATCTACGTGCGGGCCGGGTCAGGCCCCGCCGGGTGCTGGTTCCTAGGCTCCGGGCTCGGCCATCCGCCGCCGCTCGAGACCCTCCAGGAGCACGTCGAGGGCGAACTCGAACTCGGTCTGGTCGTCGCACCACCCCAGCGTGCCGTCGGGGCCTTCGTGAGCGATCGCCCGCGTCATCCCTGCGAGGTAGGGAAGCTGCTCCTTCATGTGCTCGAACATCTCCTGAGACTCCTGGCCCTCTTCGGGAGTAGCCGGCGTGAACAGCTCTTGAGAGAAACCGAGCGCACGGCTGCCGAGAGCGTGCATGCCGTGATGAGCGAGGTCGTAGGACATGCCACCCTCCACCAGTATTCCGAGGAGGCCCTCGAAGTACATGACGATCGACGGCCCCATCCTCGTGCGGCTCTCGAAGACGCCTGGTGCCCATCTATGACGGAGCATCACCGAGCGGGCGTCGAGAATCCGCATGCGCAACGTCGCCCGCCAATCGGTGACCTCCTCGGGCACGGCAAAGCCGCCGGTCGCCGCTGCGATCTCCTCCATGATGGCCTCGACGATGCCGTCGAAGACGGCCTCCTTGTTAGCGACGTGGTAGTAGAGCGACATCGCCTCGACGCCGAGCTCGGCCGCCAGGTTGCGCATCGTGAGTGCTTCGATCCCCTCGCGATCCGCCAGATCAACGGCTCCGCGAAAGACACGCTCGCGCGTGAGCGGTCTACGAGCCGTCGCTTCGGCCTCGCTGGCCATCCTGTCCTCCGAGCTACTACCGCGTCGCCCCCTTACAGCGTACGACAAGGGCACCCCGACCGCCACCACCGGGCGATGCGAAGCGAGCCAGGGGGAGCTCGAGAGGGACGCTCCGCGACCCCCTCGATCACCAGATCTCGATGCGGTCCTCTGCCGGTCGCATCATCGGGGCGTCGCCGTCGAGACCCCACGCATCGGCGAAGGGAGTGAGGTTGGCGAGAGGGCCATTGCAGCGGAACCGGGACGGCGAGTGGGGGTCGGTCTGCACCAGGAGACGCATCCACTCGTCGGTGTAGTTGCTGCGCCACACCGTCGCCCACGAGAGGAAGAACCGCTGGTCCGGCGTGAACCCGTCGATGGCATCCGCCCCCGCCGAGCCGAGCGCGGCGTGGAGGGCGCGCCGCGCCAGCGTGACGCCACCGAGATCGGCGATGTTCTCGCCGAGGGTCAGCGTTCCGTTGACGTTGAGATCGTCTGCCACCGAATAGCCGTCGTACTGCTCGACGACGACTTGCGCCCTGCGTGTGAACTCCTCACGGTCCTCGTCGGTCCACCAATCGCGGAGCTGGCCCTTGGCGTCGAAGCGGCGGCCCATGTCGTCGAAGCCGTGGGTGATCTCGTGGCCGATGACGCCGCCGATGCCGCCGTAGTTGATCGCATCGTCGGCGTCGATGTAGAAGAACGGTGGCTGGAGGATCCCGGCCGGGAACACGATCTCGTTCTTGAGTGGGTGGTAGTAGGCGTTCACGACGTGGGGCGGCATCTCCCACTCGTGGGGATCGACCGGTTCGCCGAGCTTGCGCAGGTTGCGCCGGTGCTCGAAGGCGTCGGCACGGATTCGATTCTCGACGAGCGAGCCGCGATCGATGACGAGGCCGGTGTAGTCGCGCCACTCGTCGGGGTAGCCGATCTTGTAGCGGAAGCCCGCCAGCTTCTGGAGCGCCTCGGTACGGGTGGCGCCCGTCATCCACTCGCGGTTCTCCAGGGACTCCCGCATCGCTTCGAAGAGGTTCTCGACCAGCGCCTCGGCGCGATGCTTGGCGTCGGGCGGGAACGCCTCGGCGACGTACAGCTGGGCGACGAGCTCACCGATGTCGGATGTCGCCATCGCCAGCACCCGCTTCCACCGCGGTTTCTGCTCCTTCTGCCCGCCGAGGATCTGCCCGTAGAAACGGAAGTTCTCGTCGGCGAAGCTCGGCGGCAGCGCCGAGGCCACCGAGCGCACCACGTTCCAGCGGGCGTAGGCACGGAGCGTGTCCATCGGCGTCGAAGCCACCAGCTCCGCGGCTGCGGTGAAGAACCCGGGGTTGTCGACGTTCACCTCCGCGACGCCGGCGGCGCCGATGGCGTCGAGGTACCGAACGAGACCAAACCCGGGCATCAACTCATCGAGCTGGGCCGCCGTATGGCGGTTGACGATGAGGTCGACGTCGCGGAGCTGAGCGGCCGTGTACGACGGCTCGGCCAGCGCCGTCTCGAACGCCAGGATCGCATGGGCCGCGTTCTCAGCCGCCTCCTCGTCCTCGCCGAGGTTGACGAGCTGCGCGGCGACGTGGGCTCGGTACTGATCGCGCAGCTCGACCGAGCGGTCGTCGTCACGTAGGTAGTAGTCCCGCTCCGGCAACCCCAGGCCCCCCTGGCCAACGTAGAGCAGGTGCACGGCGGGGTCGTCGAAGTCCGGGGACACGCCGGCTCCGAACAGGAAGCTGAAACCGTTGGGATGCAGCGAGACCGCCAGCTCCCGGAGATCGTCGACGGTTTGCGCAGCGTCGACCCGGTCGAGCCAGGGCTGGAGCGGAGCGACACCCACGGATCCGATCTGAGCCTCGTCCATGCCCGATGCGAAGTAATCCCCCACCATCCGGCCCGGGCTTCCTGCCGGCGCATCCGGGCTGGCGGCCGCCTCTTCCATGAGGCGGTGGAGAATCTCCTCGTTGCGTTCGTTCACCTCGTTGAAGGCGCCCCAGCGCGAGTACTCGGGGGGCACCGGGTTGGCGTCGAGCCAGCCACCGTTGGCGTAGCGGTAGAAGTCGTCGGCCGGTGAGACCGAGGTGTCGAAGTTGGCGAGATCGATCGGTTTGGCGGTCATCGGATGGAGAGTAGATCGCGCTGGAGCGCAGGCAACCGCCTGGCGGGCTCACGCCCCGGTGCCCATGACGACGACGAGCGCCACGATGACCAGCAGGCCGGCGATCGCCGCAACGCCGACCACGAGCATCCACGGAGGAACCGACCGGGCCCCACGCTCCGGGCTCTCGTCGTCGTCGCCCGCGGCGCTCCGCCACCCCGATGTGAAAGCGATGCCGAGCACCGGCAACGCAAGCAGGGTCACGACATGGAGGACCCCCATGAGGAGGACCAGCCCACCGATCCGCAGCGCAGCATTGCCGAGCTGGTCCGCGAGGAAGCCCACCTCCAGCACA
The DNA here is from genome assembly GCA_041611095.1 of Acidimicrobiia bacterium. Classification (GTDB taxonomy): domain Bacteria; phylum Actinomycetota; class Acidimicrobiia; order Spongiisociales; family UBA5794; genus UBA6912. The sequence goes on from JBFINP010000005.1 coordinate 5,859, forward strand.
CTTGGTCGCAGGAAGCTCGACGTCACCAGGATGTAACCCCCGAATACCAGGTAGAAGGCCACGTCGAGCAGGCGAAGGAACGAGCGACCGGTCGCCGGGTTGGCGCGGAACACGTCGCCGGCGAAGGTGCGCCCGAAGCGCCGGATCGCCGGACCGAGCCCCACCACGAGCGTCGCCAACACGGCGGTCTCGATGAGCTCCATCGCCCGCCACTCGACGTACTGCTCGCCGACCCCGACGACCGAGAACATGGCGACCGCGACGAGGACCGCGATGGCGACGGCGATCCCGACGAACATCCGCATGAGCCGCCGTCGGTGCTCACGATCCGCCTCGATCGAGCCCTCGACTCGGGCCCAGAGGTCCGGACTGGGCTCGTAGTCGTCAACGGCCCGGAGCGCCTCGCGGAGCTGCTGCTCGGTGGTCATGATGCCTCCTCCAGCCGTGTCTGCAGCGCCGCCATGCCGCGCCGGCAGTGCGTCTTGACGGAGTTGGGCGAGATACCGAGCGTCGTGGCGATCTCCCGCTCCGACAGCTCGAGGTAGTAACGCAGCACGAGACAGTCACGCTGCCGGGGCGCAAGATCACGCAGCGCCGCCACCACCCGCGCGCCCTCGTCGGCGGTCACGGCGACGTCCTCGGGCAGATGGGGTGCGCGATCCGGCTGTGGTGGCTCCCGATGTCGCAGCGACATGAGCCCGCGACGGTTGTGGTCGCGGGCCAGGTTGAGAACGATCGACCGCAGGTACGGCGCCACCTTGGCCGGGTCGTCGATGCGGTGGGCCGATCGGTGCAGCCGGATGAATGCCTCCTGGACCAGATCCTCGGCCGCGTTGCGGTCGTCGGTGAAGAGGCGCGCCAAACGCAAGAGCGATGCTCCTTCCTCGCGGTACATCCGAGCCACGAGTGCCGACGGGTCGACGGCAGCCGGCGTCGCATCGAGCGTTTCGGTGCGTCCGGTCACGAGGCCATCCCGACCCGTGGGCGCCGGGAGGGCGACCGGTGACACCGGCCGCCCTCCTCCGCTCGCCAGCTCAGCTCAGGTCGACGCAGGCCAGGCGGATGGACGTGTCCGGCGGATAGTGGATCACTATCGCCTGGGCGTCCTCCCGTGCCCACGCATCGTGCGTCGCTCTTCCCACGCCGACGCCTCGAGCGTTGGTGATGACGGTCGGCCAGATCTCGTTGACGACATCGACGGCACCCCCGACCTCGTTTTGATAGTGCCCACCACCCGGCGGGGTTGCGCCGCACGGTGCGTTGTGGACGTGGGTCGGATAGGTCGTGTTGGGATCGAGACCCCACACATGGATCACTACCCGGGTCGTACCACCGGAGACGGGCGTGCGGACCATCGTGGCCGAGCCGGACAGTTCGTAGCCGAGATCCAACCCTCCCGGCAGCGTGACGACCTGTCCTGATGTGACCTCGGCACTCGAGCTTCGAGCGGGCACCGCCATCACCGTGAGCAGGAGGGCGACGGCCAGCAGCGTCGACCATCGACGAGTGCTCATATGTGTGCTCCTTCGACATGTGCTCCACCGGCGTCGGGCCGGTCCCGTGGCGAGCGGGCGGCGGTGAACTGCGTCGATCAGGCGGCCTCGATGTGGCGATTCCCTTCGTCGTCGAGGCGGCGATTGATGCTGAACAGCCGGCCGATGACGGGCAGGCTCAAGACGTTGAGGCCGTGGAGGATGCCCATGAGCAGGAGCATCCCTCCGATGCGGACTACCGAGCCTTCGAGTTGGGCGGCGTTGACCGTCTCCCCCCAGCCGGTGTCCGGCTCGAAGTGAATGGTGAACAGGACGTACGCCCCGAAGATCAGGTAGTAGGCGAAGTCCATCAGCACCAGGTAGCTCTTACCTGTGCGGGGGTTCGCTCGGAACACGTCGGCGGCGTAGCTCTTCCCGAAACGCTTGATGAGCGGACCGAGCCCCACAACGATCGCCACGAGCAGCAGGGTGACGATCAGTTCGAGTATCCACCAATCCATGGCGACATCTCCCGTGTTCGCTTCATCCTGACAGACGAACGGCGCCGGCGGATGGGTGACACGACGTAGCGAGTTGATCTCGCACGCGGATCGGCCGGGCCTTGGGGCCCGGCCGATCCGCCGGCGCAGGTGCGCTCAGCTCTCGATGGCCTCGCCGCCGGGTGATACGACCCACCAGACATCGTTGACGCCTTGGCCGTTGGTGTCACCTGCGGCGTTGTCGGCGGCAAACCGGTACAACGGCCACCCGTTGTAGGTGACCTGCACGGTGCCGTCGGTGCGCTCGGTCGTCCCGAGCAGCGCTGCGTCGATGGCGGCGCCGACGTCACCTAGCTCGTCCTGGTACAAGGGCGGCCAGTTGTCCTCGCACTGGTCGTAGCAAGTGCTGTCTCCACCGTCGTCGGGCACGAACAGGTAGAGCGTCATCCCGTCGGCATCGACGAGGATCTCGCCGAGGTCGCTCGTGGTCGCGGAGAGGCCGGCCGCGGCGGCGTCGTCGGCGGTGTCCTCGCCGGCGCCCGAGTCGTCGTCACCGCCACAGGCGGCCACGACGAGCACGACCGCCATGACCATCATCATGATTCGTCTCACGTAGTCCTCCTCGAGGGCTTCTACGCGTCGAATACGGACCGAGCCGTCGAGCGGTTCCGATCTCGGGCCCCGATTGGTCAGCGAATGCCGGTGTCGTAGGCGACGTCGAGATCCGGCTGCAGGCCACCGACCGAGAAGTCGATGGGAGAAGCCGTGCCGAGGAGACCCTCCACGGGCTGAGGAACGAGGGTGTAGACGCCGGCCGGGAGCCGGAGCTCGAACAGGCCCTCGACGTCGGTGCGGACCTCGCCGACCCCCTCGCCGTCGGCGTCGACCACGAGCAAGAGGGCGCCTGCCACGGGACGGTCGGCGCACTCGGGATCGGGCGGGTCCTTCTCGACGGGGCACACCGGGCCGGCGTGGACGAACCCCGTCAGTGAGTACTCCTCGGTCGGGGTGACGGTGCGCGACGTAGCGCACCCGGCGGTGAGTGCGGCGAGAGCGAGCATAGCGATGGCGAACGGGCGAGAGCTCATGGCCATCTGACGACGATGGTCGATCGGGGGTTCCCGTCCGAAGTCCGGCGCACCCGGCCGATCGGCCCTACCAGTCGAGGCTTCTGCAATGGATGGTAGATCTGTGCAGGATCTCGCCCGCCGACCGATGGCCGCCGGGGAGTCGACTCGTTCGCCGCCCGAACCGGATTCGTCGCTGCGCCGCGTCGTCGCCGCGATGGTGATCGGCGCCTGCATGGCCCTCGGGATCGCACCACTCCTCCCTCCGAGCCCGGCGCCGGCCTCGGCGGCGGCGGGCGAGTTCTCTGCGGACCGCGCACTGCGCCACGTCGAGGTGATCGCTCGGGAGCCACGACCCATCGGCAGCCGTGCCGGTGCCGATGCCCGCACCTATCTGGTGGACACCCTGCAGGGGCTCGGGCTCGAGCCGGTGCTCCAGGAGACGACGGCTCCGGACTACTACGGTGCCGGCGGCGGTTCCGTGGAGATCGTCAACGTGATGGCACGACTCCCAGGGTCCGACTCCACCGGCGCCGTAGCCCTGGTCGCCCACTACGACACCGTCCCGGCGACGCCGGGCGCCAATGACGATGCGGCCGGCGTCGCCGCCGTTCTCGAGTCGGCTCGTGCGTTGCTGGCCGGACCTCAGGTGCGCAACGACGTCATCGTCCTGCTCACCGACGGCGAGGAACCCGCCCCGCGCTTCGGTGCCACGGCGTTCGTCGAACAGCACCCGTGGGCGGACGATGTTCGGGTCGCCGTCGTGCTCGAGGCCATCGGCAACACCGGTGCCGCACAGCTCGTCGAGACCAGTAGGCCAAACCGCGGGCTCATCGATGCCTATGCGGCTTCGGCTTCTGCCCCCGCCGCCGCATCCTTCCTGCCCGGACTCGTCGAGGCTATCGGCGGTTCCGGCACCGACACCGCTCCTCTGATGGAGTACGGCATCGCCGCGATGCACTTCGCCCATCTCCACGGCTCACCGATCTATCACACCGAGGCCGACGACGCCGATTCCGTCGACCTCGGCAGCCTCCAGCACCACGGCGACCATGCGCTCGGCCTGGCGCGCCGGTTCGGAAGCGTCGACCTGGCCGGCGAGCGGTCGGGGTCCGACGTGTACTTCACGGTCGGAAGCGGCGTTCTGCTGCGCTATCCGGAGAGCTGGGCGCTGCCGCTTTCCGCAGTTGCGCTGGTTGGGTGCAGCGTTGTGTTGCGGCGGCGGCGGTCGATGGGTGCGGTGAAGGCCGTGGGCCTCATCGTGGGCGCTCTGGTGCTTTCCGGTCTTGCGGCGATGTTGATCTGGCGAATGCTGGCCGGCGTGCGCTCTTCGCCACGCCTCGGGGAGAGCTACGCCTACCTGGCTGCGTTCTTGGTGATGGCGGCGCTCATCGCCCGGGAATTGCGCCGCCGAGGGGCGCAACGGGGCATCGACTGGGTGGCGGGTGTCCTGCTGGTGTGGACGGTCTTCGCCGTTGTCGCCGCCGTCACGGTGCCGGCCATCAGCTATGTGTTTACGTGGCCTCTGCTGGGAGCCCTCCTGGCGGTGGGTCTCGCCCGGCGCAGCCAGAGGACGGGCGCACTGGGGCAGGTTGCATTGACCGTGGTCGCGGCGGTGCCGGCGATGGTCCTCTCCATTCCCGTCGTCGATGCCCTGTTCCAGCTGGCGCAGCCTCGACCGGGCAACCTCGACTCGCAGATGCTCTACACGATCGGGTTCGTGATCGTCATGGGCCTCCTCGCCATCGAGCTGATCGGTGTCGGCCTCCGCTCTATTGCGTCACCCGACTCTGCCTCCGCCGAGTCGGAATCTGTCGCAGCCGGTTGATACCGTATCGAACACATGTTCGAGTTGGTTCTGGGAAGGGAGGCAGCCGTGAATCCGTCGGATCTCGATACGTTGCAGCCGGGCCTCAACGAGAGTTGGGCCAGCCGACGTAGTCACCATGCGGCTCTCACCGGGCGAGGCGAGTCTGACGCTCAGCCGGCTCTACGGTCTCAGCTCCTCAGCCCTTCGGGCGGTGTTTGCCACCCTCCAGCCCCAACCCTTGACACCGTGCACCCGGGATGCTCTACTCGTCCGCCACAACGCGCTCATCAAGAGCGGTGGAGGGACAGGCCCTGTGAAGCCGCGGCAACCGACCTGAACGGTGCCAATGCCTGACCGATGAGATGCCGAGGCGGGTCCTCCCGTTTGCGGCGCTCGCAGAGCGCGGAAGAGCAAGCGATACGAGAGGAGCCACCGAGATGTCATCGACGCAACCCCTTGCCGGCGGCTGGATGATGTGTCCTCGCTCTCGGGTGCGCCGCCCGAGCGCGATGCGCTGAGCGAACGCCACCACCCGAGAGCTACCCCCGAGGCGTTCCGAACTGCACCGACCGGCTGTAACCGCGGCCGTACGAAAGGACACACATCCCATGACCCTCGAAGCCACGCGACCTCTCAACGAGGTCGATCTCGAAACCGTCGGCGGACTCGCCCAGGCGGTCGCCGACGAGCCCACCAACGGCGCCACCGTCTGGAGTGCGTCGGTGGAGTGGAAGGGCGCATTCCGCTCCGAGGCCCGCATCCGCGACTTCGACCCCGTCGCCTCCGACGAGCCCGCCGGGCTCGGAGGCGGCGACACGGCGCCAAATCCCGTCGAGCAGCTGCTCGCCGCCCTGGGCAACTGCCTGGCGGTGGGATACGCCGCCAATGCCTCGGCGGCCGGCATCGAGTTGAAGCAACTCCGCATCGACATCAGCGGCGACCTCGACCTGGCATCGTTCCTCGGGGTACGTCCCGGCCATGCGGGCTTCGACGGCATCACCGCCGCCGTGCACATCGAGGCGGACGCCGACGACGACGCCATAGCCGCTCTCCACGAGCGAGTGATCGGGTCTTCACCCGTCGGCCACACCCTGAGCGCCGAGATTCCGGTCGTCATCGATCTCGCCTGAGCGAAACGGCTTCGACCGTACCGCGGTCGGCCCCAGTGGTGCTCATACCCCGGGCCGGCTGCGGTGCGGTCGACATCGACCATCATCACGGTTCACATCTGAGGGAGCCGCCGGGGAGAGCATGAGCGACGAAGCCCACCGGTTCGGGTTCGACACCCGAGCCATCCACGCCGGACAGCGGCCCGATCCCGAGACCGGGGCGCGTGCGATGCCGATCTACGCCACGACCTCGTTCGTCTTCGAAGACGCTCAGCAGGCGGCGGACCTCTTTGCCCTGCAGACGTACGGGAACATCTACACGCGGATCGGCAACCCGACGACCGCGGCCTTCGAGGAGCGCATGGCGTCGCTCGAGGGCGGTCTCGGCGCCGTGGCGACCTCCTCGGGCCAGGCGGCCCAACTCATCTCGGTGCTCACGATCGCCCAGAAGGGAGACGAGGTGGTGGCCTCCACGTCGCTCTATGGCGGCACCTTCACGCAGTTCGACGTGACGCTGCGCCGCATGGGCATCGACGTCACCTTCGTAGACTTCGGCGACCCCGAGGCCGTCGAGAAGGCCATCACCGAGCGAACCAAACTCGTTTACGGGGAGACGATCGGCAACCCGCGCGCCGACATCCTCGACATCGCCCGCTATGCCGAGATCGCCCACGAGCACGGCATCCCACTCGTCGTCGACAACACGTTCGCCACGCCGTACCTGTGCCGGCCCATCGAGCACGGGGCCGACATCGTCGTCCACTCGGCGACCAAGTTCATCGGCGGTCACGGGGTCGCCATCGCCGGCGTGATCGTCGAAGCGGGGACCTTCCCCTTCGACAACGGCAACTTCCCGCTCCTCGTGGAGCCTTCCCCTGCCTACCACGACCTCCAGTTCTGGGAGAACTTCCGGGAGTACGCCTACCTCACACGGGCACGCGTCGAGTTGCTGCGCGACGTCGGCGCCGCCCTGTCACCGTTCAACTCGTTCCTGCTGCTGCTCGGCCTCGAGACGTTGCCGCTCCGCATGCAGCGCCACGTCGAGAACGCCAAAGCGGTGGCGCAGTTCCTCCGGGATCATCCCGCCGTCGCGTGGGTCAACTACCCGGCGTTCGCCGACAACGAGTGGACGCCACTGGCCGAGCGCTACGTCCCTGCCGGTCCCGGCGCCGTGTTCACCTTCGGGCTCACCGGGGGTTTCGACGCCGGCGTTCGCTTCATCGAGGGGGTGGAGCTGGCGTCCCACCTCGCCAACGTCGGCGACGCCAAGACACTGGTGATCCACCCGGCTTCGACGACGCACCAACAGGTGCCGCCGGAGGAACGACGAGCCGCCGGCGTGAGCGACGACATGATCCGCATCTCGGTCGGGCTCGAGAACAGCGACGACATACTCTGGGACCTGGGGAGGGCTCTGGGATGACCACGACCACAGCCATTCCCGAAGCGACGGCGCGTGAGCGGCTCCAGATCATCCAGAACGCAACGTCGGTGGCGCTCGTCGGTGTATCCGCCAATCCGATCCGGTCGTCGAACTTCGTCGCTACCTATCTGGTGCGCACACCCTTGCGGACCTATCCGGTCAATCCGGCATATGACGAGGTGCTCGGGCTGCGCTGCTACCCCACGCTCGCCGAACTGCCGGTGGTCCCGGACATCGTCGACGTCTTCCGCCGCCCCGAGGCCATCCCGGACGTGGTCGAAGAGGCCATCGCCGTAGGGGCCAAGGTGGTTTGGTTCCAGCTCGGGCTCCGCCACGACGAGGCGGCACAGATGGCCATGGATGCGGGGCTCACGGTGGTCCAGGACCGATGCCTGAAGATCGAGCACGCCCGCTTCTCCGGCAAGCTGCACCTCGGCGGCTTCGACACCGGAGTGATCTCCTCGAAACGCCGGCTCCCGCTGTAGGTAGCGCACGCCCATGCACAGCCGTAGCACGATGACGTCACGAGAGGCAGCCGGCGACTGTGGAGGGTGGCGTTGACGGCAACGCTCGTGGTCTCGGCAGCGGCCTGCGGCGGCACTCGCCACGAGCCACTTCGGGAAGAGCTGGATGCGCTTCCGGTACCGACCGACATCACCTGGTCCACGCTCAGACGGGCAACGTGGTAGTCACCGCCGGTGAAGGTGACAACCGCGCCACTCCCGATCGTGATCTCGCCGTAGGCGCCGGCATCGAGCGTCACGACCTCGCCGGCACCGACGTCCACGGCCTCGGTCCCGGGATGCGCTCCTGAACGCGGTTCGAGCGCTGCCAGCGGCAGCTCCAAAGGGCTCGTCGGGGTGCCCAGCACGGTCCCCGCGTTGGTCAACGAGTTGAGGGCCATGTACACCTCGGTACCCTTTACCCATGCCCACCCTCCAGGCTGCCCTCGGCTATCGGACGCCGACCCCCAACGGAGTCCAGCGAGCGCTGCACTCCGCCGCCTCCAGCCCAGCGGGCGCCTGGGTGATGTCCCAGACGCTGGAGCCGATGGACAAGCTGGCGCTCAAGCTCAGCGGGGGACGCTGGACCGTGGCGGGTCTGATTGGCTCACTGCCGGTCATCACGCTCACGACTACCGGCGCCAAGACGGGATTGCCACGCACCAGCCCGCTGCTGGGCATCCCCCTCGACGGCACGCTTGGCATCATCGGGACGAACTACGGGCAGAAGTCCACACCGGGCTGGGTCTACAACCTCGAGGCCAATCCACGGGCCGCCGTGACACACCGCACGACGACCGTCGACGTGGCGGCTCGCCCCGCCGGCGACGCCGAGTTCGAAGAGGTGTTCCGCCGCTCGAGCCTCGTCTACCCCGGATACCAGCGGTACCGGGAGCGCATCGACGGCCGCCGCATCCGGGCGTTCATCCTCGACCTGGCGTGACGGCGGAACTCAACGCAGGCTCTCCTCCCACCTCGCCTCGCCGATCTCGGCGATGAGCGCACCTCGCCGGCTCACCGTCAGACGTCCCAGATTGCCGGCCGAGTCCCGAAGCGAGAGCTCGCCCCGGCCGCGCACCCTCGTCATCAGAGCGAGCGGGACCAGCTCGAGCGTCATGATGCCGGTCGCGTTGGCTTCGTAGGCGCCCATCGTGAACATGGCCTTGGTGGGCGACGGCATACCGATCGAGCCGAACCCGAAGCTGGTGCCTTGGATCGTCTCCTCGATCCGGACGCGCCACCCCGATCCCTCGACGACGAGCTCGGTCCGCAAGCTCGGTTTGCGGCTCACCACCTCGACCCGGACCGGCATCCCCGTCGCGGGGTCGGGTTCGGTGTGGACGGCACCGGCCGCATCGAAGGTTGGTTGGTAGTACGCCCGCCCGTAGCTGACGGTCGCCGCCGCAACGTACCGGCCAAACGCCAGCAGCGCCCCGACCGAATCGTCGGCCACGACTCGCCCGGCGGCGTCCTGAAGCAAGGCCGTCTTGTGGGCGCGGCGGGCGAGATGGCCGGTCAGGCTGATCCGTTCCGGCGGAAGCTCGTATCGGGTGTCGCTCGTGGGCACCCCTCGAGTCTGCCAGACACAGCCGACATCTTCGGGAGCCGCGGTCGGTAGCGTGACTCGGAGCAACCGCTCAGGCAGGAGATGACATGCAACTCGGAGTGATCGGGCTCGGCCGGATGGGCGCCAACATGACCGAGCGGCTCGTGCGGGCCGGCCACGACGTCGTGGGCTACGACCTCAACCCCGCGTCCGTCGGGCGTGTCGTCGCCGCGGGTGCACGCGGAGCCGGATCGGTGGAGGAGCTCGCCGCCGCACTCGACGCCCCCCGAGCCGTGTGGATCATGGTTCCCCACGGGCCACCCGTCGATGCCACGCTGTCGGTCCTCATGCCGGAGCTGGCCAGAGGCGACATCGTCGTCGACGGCGGTAACTCGCTCTACAAGGACACGATCCGCCGCGCCGAGCACTGCCGGGAGATGAGCGTCCATTTCGTCGACGTCGGAACCAGCGGTGGCATCTGGGGCCTCACCGAGGGCTACTCGATGATGGTCGGCGGCGACGAGGAGCCGGTCGCACGGCTCCGGCCGATCTTCGAAGCGCTGGCCCCCGCCACCGACCGCGGATGGGGTCACGTCGGCCCTTCCGGCGCCGGCCACTTCGTGAAGATGGTCCACAACGGCATCGAGTACGGCCTCATGCAGGCGTACGCCGAGGGATTCGCCATCATGCGAGCCAAGGAGGAGTTCGAGCTGGACCTGGCCCAGATCGGAGCGATCTGGGAGCACGGCAGCGTGGTGCGCTCATGGCTCCTCGACCTCACGACCAACGCGCTGCGGGAGAACCCGACCATGGCGAACGTGGCACCATACGTCCCCGACTCGGGGGAGGGCAGGTGGACCGTGTTCGAGGCCATCGACCTGAACGTGTCGACGCCGATCATCGGGCTGTCGCTGCTGCGCCGCATCGGCTCCCGGGACGAGATCGAGTATTCCGACCGGCTGCTGTCGGCGATGCGCCACCAATTCGGCGGCCACGCCGTCAAGCAGGAGATGTGACGTGACCCAACAGGTCGATCGGCATCTCTTCGTCATCTTCGGCGCCACCGGGGACCTGACGAGGCGCAAGTTGTTGCCCGCCCTCTACCGCGTCATGAACGAGAACGGCGTCGCCGATCGGACGGTGATCCTCGGCGTGGCCACCACCCAGCAAAGCGACGACGAGTTCCGAGCCGTTGCCGGGCAAGCGCTCGACGAGGCTGGCTTGATGGACACCGACGCCGACGCATGGTGCTCCCATCGTGTGTTCTACGAGCCGATCGCCAGGGATGCCCGCAACTTCGACGCCCTGGCCAAACGGATCCACGACATCGAGGCGGACATGGATCTCCCGGGTCACCGAGCGTTCTACCTGGCGCTGCCTCCACCCGCTTTTCCGGGGGTCATCGAGAACCTCGCCGAGTCGGGACTGCACCACTCCGCCCGCGGATGGACCCGGCTCGTGATCGAGAAGCCGTTCGGGCACGACCTCGGGTCGGCGCGTGAGCTCAACTACCTCGTGCACCGCCACTTCGACGAATCGCAGGTCTACCGAATCGACCACTACCTCGGCAAGGAGACGGTCCAGAACCTGCTCACCTTCCGCTTCGCCAACCCCATCTTCGAGACCACGTGGAACCGGGATCGGCTGGAGGCGGTAGAGATCACCGTCGCCGAGGACCTCGGCGTCGGTTCGAGAGCCGGCTACTACGACTCGGCCGGTGCGCTTCGCGACATGGTGCAAAACCACCTCACCCAACTCATGACCCTCGTGGCGATGGAGGCACCGAGCGGCTTCAACGCCGACGCCATCCGCAACGAGAAGGTGCAGGTCCTGGAGTCGATCCAGCGCATCGACCCTCACAACATCGTGCTCGGTCAGTACACGTCGGGGACCCTCGACGGTCACGACGTGCCCGGCTACCTCGACGAGGACGGTGTCGCCGCGGGATCGCGCACGCCGACCTTCGTGGGTGCCAAGGTGCACATCGACTCGTGGCGGTGGCAGGGCGTGCCCTTCTACCTGCGGACGGGCAAACGGCTCCCGATGCCTACCACGCAGATCGCAGTCACCTACAGGCCGGCGCCGGTGTGCCTCTTCCATGGCACCCCCGACGCTTGCCCGATCTCCCCCAATGTCATCGTCCTCACGCTGCAGCCTGACGAAGGGTTCGAGATCCGATTCGAGCTGAAGGTCCCCGGGGTCGAGCAGGTGATCTCCAAACCGATGTCGTTCGACTACGGAGACGAGTTCGACGTCATCCCCGACGCCTACCAGACCCTGCTCTACGACGTCATGACCGGCGACCAGACGCTGTTCGTACGCGCCGACGAGGTAGAGGCGAGCTGGGCGTTGTGGGACCCGATCATCGCCCGCACCGATCTCGCCGTGCATCCGTACCCGGCCGCGACCTGGGGCCCGGCGGCCACCAACGAGATGCTCGCCTTGTGGACGGACGACTGGACGATGCGGGGCTGACGATGCGGGCTGACGCTGCCTCGCCATACGCACGGCGCGTACGGTTCGCCGGCATGGGCACGAACCGGTGCGCAACTTTGCAACGTAGATATGCTCGACCATGTATGCAGCCCTGGCCGAGTCGCCCCTCGTCGTGATACCCGAGCGAGAGATCATTCAGCGCTTTGTCGCCGGCGAGCCGCATGCAGTCCGCGAGCTCTACCACCGCTATGCCCGACCCATGTTCACCGTCGCCTACCGTTCACTCCACGACCGCGGGCTCGCCGAGGAAGCAGTCCAGCAGGCCTTCCTCCAGGCGTGGCGTGCTGCGTCCCGATTGGACCCGGAGCGCGACGTGGCGCCGTGGCTGTTCACGATCGTTCGAAGGGTTGCGGTCGACCTGTTCCGCCGCGAGCGCCGCCACCGCAACCAGGAGCCGCTCGAGAGCGACGTCGCAGAGCTTCCGCCAGGTTTCGAGCACGCCTGGACCGCCTGGGAGGTGCGCCAAGGGCTGGAGGCCCTGCCCGCCGAGGAGCGGAGTGTGCTGTATGCGACCCACTACCTGGGGCTCACCCACGAGGACGCCGCCGAACGGCTGCGGATACCGGTCGGTACGGTCAAATCGCGCTCGTTCCGCGCCTACCGCCGGCTCGCCGCCCTGCTCTCCCATCTCGACGAGGGTGAGTCATGAGATGTGACGACTACCGCGCCGCCCGCCTCGCCGGAGCCGACACCGAGGAGATGGCCGAGCACATCGCCGCTTGCGCCGATTGCCGATCGCTCACACCGCTCCTGGACGACGCCGGCCGGGCGCTCCAGGACCCCGCACAGTGGGAGGACCCACCCGGGGACCTGGAAGACCGCATCGTCGCCGACATCACCGCCATCGCCGGCACGCAACGCCCCGCGCCCGCACCCTCGACGCCATCACGCATACGATGGGCCTGGCTCGGCGCCGCCGCCATCGTCGTTGCGCTCGCCGTCGCCGGGGGCCTCCGGCTGCGTTCGGCGCCGGACTGGACCATCGAGGTTGCCGGCACCGAGCTGGCCCCGTCGGCCGTCGCCATCGTCGACGGCTGGAACACGGACGCGGGAACGAAGATGCGTGTCCGCACCACCGGCCTGGACCCGGCTCCCGATGGCTTCGTGTACGAGATGTGGCTGAGCAAGGACGAGATCCACATCTCGGGGGGCACGTTCACCCAACCCAACGACGTGGAGCTCCTCATCGGCGTGACGCGCGCAGACTATCCGAGGATCTGGATCACGCTCGAAGCCATCGACGAGGACGAGTCGCCGTCGCCGGCAACGGTGCTCGACACCGTGCGCGAGGGCTGAGATCGCCCCCTGCCGTGGCTACGTAAAGATTGCGTAGAGGATGCCGGCGGCGATGATCCACACCAGCCAGCCGACGATGACGGTGCCGATCGCCTTCCCGGTCGTGAAGTCCTGCCCCTCGCGGATCGCCACGACGGCAGCGATCAGCGCCCAGATGCCACCGATCCAGCCGAGGAAGGGGATCACGCCGATGGCCAGCGGTGCCTGGGCGTAGCCGAGAACCCGCTGCATCTCGCCGAAGTTGGTTTGACCGCCGAAGACGTTGCGACCGACCACATCGGTGATGAACGACCACAGGTACCAGCCGACGACGCCGACGACGATCGACCAGATGATCGGCCAGACGAAGCCGCGGTAGACGAAGGCGTTCCCCAGGCCCACCAGCGCGTGCACGATCACGACGAGCAGCAACGCCTGCGACGTGTAGCTCTCGTCGGCCTCCACCGTGTTGTAGAAATCGACGTCGAGCCGAGCCGCTCGAATCGCGTTCTCGATCATCTTCCCCTCCCGGGCTGGGTCGTACCGGGGCGCAGCGTAGCCTTGCCGCCGTACCGCATGCCGAGTTGATTCAGAGTCCCCGGTACCACTCTGCGAGGGCGGCGCCGATGGCGTTGGGCGAGTCCTCCTGGACGAAGTGAATGCCGGGCACGGTGACCTCTTGCTGGTTGGGCCACGTGCGGCAGAACTTGCGTTGCGGGCCGGTGAGTATCGAGCCGGGGTCCGCGTTGACGAACAACTTCGGGACGTCGGATCGTCGCAGCCAGGCACCGTATTCGGAGACGATCTCGTGGACGTCGGCAGGCTCGCCATCGATCGGGATCTCTCGCGGCCAGGTCAAGGTGGGTCGTCGCGACTCCCCCGCTTCGAGGTACGGTCGCCGGTATTCGGCAAGCTCCTCGGCGGTGAGGTCTCGGATGATGGATGCGGGCAGCACTCGCTCGACGAAGACGTTCTTCTCGAGCACGATCTCCTCTCCCGCATCCGATCGCATTGCCTGGAAGATCCTGGTTGCAGATTCCGGCCACACGTCCCACGACATCGGTTGCACGATCGCCTCCATGTAGCACAGGCCCTTGATGCTGTCGCGATGGCGGTTTGCCCAATCGAAACCAAGGGCCGACCCCCAGTCGTGCACCACGAACGTCACAGCGTCGGTCACCCCGAGCTCGTCGAGCATCGCATCGAGGTACTCGCGGTGCTCCACGAACCGGTAACGGTCGGGGCCGCTGTCGGGGAGCTTGGCCGAGTCGCCCATACCGATGAGGTCCGGCGCCAGGCACCGACCGAGGTCTACAACGTGTGGGATGACGGTGCGCCATAGGTAGGACGATGTCGGGTTGCCATGGAGGAAGACGATCGGGTCACCCGTTCCCGCCTCGTGGTAGGCCATCGCAAGACCCATGACATCGACGTAACGCTTGTCCATCTGAGCTCCTGGTGTGCCGGCCAGCCCACCTTAGGAAGCGGCGTGGGAGTTCGGTGGTCCCTGACGATGCCGACCGACGGCCCCTCCCCGGTCGCCGCCGTGATCCGTACGGTGGCCGCGGAGGTGACGTCTTCATGGTCTTCGACCCGTACTGCCCGAAATGTGACACCAACCCGTTGCTCGGGTTCCACTCGTTGAAGGGGCTGGAGAACACCGACCGTGGCATCGTCCTCGTCTTCGAGTGCCCCGACTGCCACGGCGACGCTGTGATCGTGACGGGGACCCGGATCTACGACGAGGAGCGGGGCCGAGCTCGCGCCTAGGACGCGATCGCGCTCCAGGCGGTCGCCAGCCTCGCCACCGACTCGTAACGCTGCGCCGGGTCGGGTTGTGTGGCGCGCTCGATGACAGCAGACGCGAGCGAGGTCATCGCGTCACCACCGATCTCCTCGATCATCCGCCCCAGGTTGAACACCGTCGTCCTCTCGTCCACCACGCTGCCCGCCTCCCACTCCTCGGGAGCCATGAAGCGGGACGATCCAGGCAGGCGTGCCTCGACGCGGAACGGCCCTGGTCGGTACTCGTCGAGATCGACGAGATGAACGAGGTGCCGGTCGAAGTCGTACAGGACACAACCGTCGTAGAGATCGACTGCGACGTAGCCCGCATCGGCGACCGCACGGTGAGCATCGATGATGGTGTCGAGTGCGGCATGGATGCGCACGGGAGGCAGCGAGCGGAACCGTCGGTGCGGCGAACCGACGGCATCGCGCCCCGGCGCGCCAGGGGCCAGTACCGGGTCGTACAGCACCGCGCCGTCGACCCATGCATACTCCAGCGCCAGCTCCTGTGACGCCGCGAGACCACGCACGGGGGCGACGATCGCCGAGTGCCGGACCGTCGAGTGGAACCTGTGAGCCGACTCCAGGCCGGCACGACCTTGCTTCGTCGTTGCGTACTTCACGAACCACTCGCCGTCGGTGCGGCGGACCCCGAGAGCCACGCATCCCGAGTCCTGGGCCCGCCACTCGCGCACGACGGCGCCGTGGCTGCGCACCCAGGCCTCGACGGTCCCGTCGATCGGTTCGATAGGAATCACGTCACGCCGTCGAGGAACCGCGCCCTATCGACCCGCACGCGGGTGATCTTGCCGCGAGCGACGACTCCGGACTCATCCGACACCGAGACCTCGAACACGATGTGTCTTCCCTCGGCGGCCACCACCATGGCGTGGGCCTCGACCCGCGCTCCGAAGCCGGACGCTCGCAGGTGGTCGAGCTCGACCCTCGTGCCGACCGTCGTCTCGCCGGGTTCGAGCGCCCGAACCACGGCATCCACGGTCGCAGCTTCGCAGAGGGCCACGAGTCGCGGGGTCCCGAGCACCGGCACGTCGCCCGAACCGAGCGCCGGCGCCATGTCCGCCTCTGCGACGACGAGGCCGGCAGCACCTTTCAAGCCGGGATCGACATCCGCCATGTGGTGAACGTACCAGGCGAGCGAACCACCCGGCCGGCGGCCGGACGCGCTCGAGTACTACCCCTCGGCCGCCATGCTCGCAGCTCGCTCACTTCTGGCACTGCCGACGGCCGAGACGCGAGCCACCACAGCTACTCTCGCCGCCATGTTCGAAGACCTTGAAGCCGCGGTTGATCGCCAGTTCCGGGACGTGCTGAGCGACCTCGATGCGCTCATTCGCATTCCCTCGGTGAGCGCCCCCCGATTCGATCGGCATGAGGTCAGGCGGTGCGCCGAGACCGTGGTCGAGCTGCTCCAGGACGCCGGCGCCGACGCCCGTCTGCTCACCGTCGAGGGAGCCCACCCGGCGGTGTTCGCAGAGATCCCGGCCCCCGCCGGTGCGCCGACGGTGTTGCTGTACGCCCACCACGACGTGCAGCCGCCGGGGCCCGACGATCAGTGGACATCGCCGCCCTTCGAACCAACCGAGAGGGACGGCCGTCTGTATGCACGCGGCAGCGCCGACGACAAGGCGGGCATCGCCGTCCACCTGGGAGCCCTGCGAGCTCACCAAGGGCGGCCCCCGGTCGGAGTGAAGGTGTTCGTCGAGGGCGAGGAGGAGATCGGGTCACTCCACCTGAGTCGGTTCATCGAGGAGTACCGGGACCTTCTCGCCGCCGACGTGATCGTCATCGCCGACTCGGAGAACTGGCGGGTCGGCACCCCCGCCCTCACGACCTCCCTGCGCGGCCTGGTCGACTGCGTCATCGAGGTGCGCACGCTCGACGCCGGTGTTCACAGCGGTCAATTCGGTGGTGCGCTCCCCGACGCCCTGACGGCCCTGTGCCGCACGCTCGCCACCCTGCACGATGCGGACGGGAACGTGGCCGTCGCGGGCCTCGTCTCGGCCGACACCGATCCGCTCGACCTCACCGAGGAGGAGTTGCGCAGCCAAGCCGGTGCCCGTCCCTCGACGGCTCTGATCGGGACCGGGTCGATCACTGCACGGACGTGGACGATGCCGGCGGTCTCCGTCTTGGCGATAGATGCGCCACCCGTCGCCGAAGCGATCAACCAGCTGGTTCCCGTGGCATGCGCCAAGGTGAGCCTGCGGCTCGCACCCGGCGACGATCCGGAGAGGGCCATGAAGGCTCTCGTAGCCCACCTCGAGTCCAACGTACCCTGGGGTGCCGAAGTGCACGTTCGGCCGGGCGCCTGCGGGCAACCCCTGGGACTCGAAGCGGCAGGTCCTGCCTACGACGCATTTCGCACCGCGTTCAATGCGACGTGGGGTGTGGAACCCGTCGAGATCGGCGTCGGCGGCTCGATCCCGTTCGTCGCCGAGCTCCAAAGGGCGTTTCCGGACGCGTCGATCCTGCTGACCGGGGTGGCCGACCCCACCAGCAGGGCACACGGCCCCGACGAGAGCCTCGATCTGGGCGAGTTGCGCCGCGGCATCCTCGCCGAGGCCATCGCGCTGCGCCTGCTCGGCGGCTGACACCGGCGACGACCGCAATACGAGGGCCTGATTGAGGCCGCCAAGCCTGGGTCGATCGCGCTATTGACCTTCGAGGCACCCACTGCTTACGTTTCCCAGGGGGAGAGGGTAGGGACGATGTCTGACGTGGTGGCAGCTCCAACGGCACCGCGGGCACAAGCGATTCGTGCCCCGCAGGTCCAAACCGGCGTTCTCACGCTGGGGCTCGAGCGCGATTGCATACGCGAGCTGGCAGCCGTGCTCGCAACACTCACGAGCCGCAAGACAACCGGGGCGGCAGGCCGCTATCCGTTCTTCGCTACGCACCCAGCCTGGCCCGTGGCATGGCAGGTGCGCGCCCATCGAGCCCACCAGGCGTTGACGGTCGGCTGCGCCGACGATCTCGAGATCGCGCTACGCGTCTTCTCTGGTTTCGACGCTGCCTCGGACCCGGAAGCGTGGTGCTCGACATGGTGGATCGACCATGCGGCCTTGCTGAGGGTCGTGGCGGAAGCATCCGACCTCATGAGCCTCCTCGACTCGATCAACGGTGAGCGCGATCACCCCGTAGACGCACGACGCGCCGAAGACGTGCGCAACTTGCTCGCCGAATCAACGAGCCCGGTCCGCTTCGATCCGGTCTCACCCGGCGTATACGCAGCCGCATCGGGAGACGAAAGCCCGGCCGAGTTCCACATCGCTCCCACCTCGCTCGCAGACCCTGGCGTGCCGCTCATGGCCTTCGGCGTCCTTCCGCAGTCACCCTTCGGGACCATCGACCGCGTCGTTGCCTTCCCCGGTGGGATTCGATCGACCGCCGATCCTGCCGTCATCGAGGCGGTGATCGGCGAACTCCCGGTCGGAACGATCGTCGAGATCGAGGCGGCAGACAGCGGGCGCATCGCCCAGTTGACCGTGGAGCGTGCCCCCTTCGCACCGGACGGGCGATCTATCGAGCTCGGCAGACCCACGTCCTCGGAGGGTCTTGCCCAGCGCGGGATCTTGACAGTCGAACCCCATGGCGAGGGATCGGTGGGTGGCTACGAACGCCTGATCATCACCGGCTACGAGCTGCGTGGAGATCGTGTTGGCCTCGTCGTGTCCCCAACGAGTCTCGAGACACCCGCCGATCCCGCCAGACACGGCGCCGGCCACCGAAGCCGAGTGACGGTCCGAGTCGACTCCACCGCCGCCACCGCCGACCAGACGTACCGCCGGCTGGTGGTCGAGCCCAGTGGTGCCGTTTCCTACATCAATGGTGCAGCGGGCTGTTCGAGCACGGACGTGGAGTTCGGCACACGCATCCGAGAGGGGGCCGTCATCGAGGCACTCGCTCTCGCCGACGACAGCGGCCGCGAGATGCTTGCGATCAGACCCGTCCTCTACGAGCGGCTGCAGTCGGCAGGGACGGGCGACGACGGCTGGTACAGGGCAGCGATCGAGTCGCTGGCCGGCGAAACCGTCGTGGTGCTGGACCAGCAGGACGAGAGCGCGGGCGTCCGGCACGTCTTCGCCTGGGACGAGGAGCACTTGCCTTCGCCCGACGCGTTCGCCCCCGGCACCGAGGTCGAGGTCGAGCTGTCGACGTGGCCCCGACAGGTCGAGCTTCCCGACGCGGCACACTCGGTTGCGGAGTCCCACCCCGAGGTGTTCGCTCGGAGCGAAGATGGCTTCGTCGTGATCGCGCCGATGAATCTGGAGATCGCCGATGAGCTCGTCGCAACGCAAGCAGGGGGTGAATGGGCGGAGACCGTGTGGCGCTGGTTCGACGAGAGCCATCAGCTCCACCTGATGAGTCTGCGAACACCGCAGCCCGTCGAAGAGGCCCCCGCCCCCTTGCCGGAGAAACCTCCGGCTCAGACCGACGAGTCGATGACGGTCGCCGCCCGGGTGCCGGATGGCTCCCTCGCCCGTATCGAAGACCTGATCGAGAACGGGTTTGCTGACGCGGGTATCGACGCCACGGCGTCCTTCGACGGTTCGGTCATCACGATCGATGCGGCGAGCGGTCCGGATGCGAGACGTGCGATCGACGCACTACGGCGCAGGGCCCTCCCGGCCAAGGGCCAGATCGACATCGCAGCCGCCGAGGCCGGTGACGATGCGGCTGCGTTGATCGAAGGAATCGCATCGGCCGCCGGGATCACCATCTCTCCTGAGGGCGATGCAACCCTGACGGCCGAGGCCGAGACGATCACGTCCCTGCGCCAGCTCTTTGCCGCGGTGACCGAGCAGATCTCCGGCGCAGCCTGCAGCATCACGGCGTTCGTCGACATCGAGATGATCGAGGAGCCGGGCGACGAGGCCGCAGCCGGCGCCGCCGATCCGGGTGGCACGGACGTCCTCGAGCCGCCGGTCTCACCTCCCGAGCCCGCGGAGCCGGACCCGGCAGCGGAGCTGGAGAGGCAGGCCGATCAACCGAGCGCCGTCGAGAAGGTCGACCCCGGCGAGCACGAAGCACTCCAAGAGCACAACGCCCCCGAAGAGCAGGGCGCCTTCGTCCCATCGTTCGCCGAGGCCTCCGAGCTGGAGGGGCTCGAGCCCGTGGAGTCGGCCGTCGCAAGCTCCGGCGTCGTCGCAGAGGAGTTGCAGGTCTCTGATCTCGCCGAACGAGCTATCGAGCTCACCACCGCCACCGGACGCACCGGCGGACCCCCACCGCCCATCGCCCAACCCGAACCCGTCATCGAACTCACCACCGCCACCGGACGCACCGGCGGACCCCCACCGCCCATCGCCCAACCCGAACCCGTCATCGAACTCACCACCGCCACCGGACGCACCGGCGGCCCGGCTCCGCAGGACGCGCCCCACGCCGAGCCCCCCCTGACGGGGACCACGCCATCCGTAGCCGCACCCGCGCCGGCCGCACAGAGACCCGACGTCGACGATCCGTTCGTGACCGGACCCAGAGCGCCTGACCGCTTCGTCTCCTCCTGGACCCCATCAGGAGAGGCGATGCCCTACCCATCCTCCGAAGGTGCGGGCGGCGAGCCCTCCTCTACCCGGCCCCCGGGAGATGCGCCCGCCGCCACCGAGGAGCTTGCGACTCGGGCAGAACCGAGACCCGAACCGGTGGAGGCATCCGAGCAGCATGCGACGGAGCCGGCGGCGGGTGTCGAGACGGCGCACCAGCCGGAACAGCCGGCGAGGCGTCCGATGTCGGAGCGAGTGCCGGACCGACCCGCACTCCGTCCGGGGAGCCTTGCCGCCCGCCTCCGCGCCGCCGCAGCAGAAGGTTCGACGGTGACACCGCAGTCACCCGCGACACCAGGCGATTCGACCAGCGCCGAAGTCGGTGAACCTGCTGCGATGCCCCGCGACGACGTGGCGCGACGCCTCCACGACTGGTGGTCGGGCGACGGCTCGGCCGCCCAGCCCGCGCCACCCCCTCCGCCGCGCACGGAAGAACCGACAGCACCGCCTGCCGCAGCAGCGAGCGATCAGCCGCAGCCCGAGGCTGCGGCGCAGACCAACCCACAACTACCGACGCAACCCGTTCCTGGCGTCGCGACTCCCTACGCCCCCGGGTCACCGGAGAGGTACCTCGCGCCCCAACACGCCCCGGCACCACCGCAGACCTACGCTCCGGCTCCCCAACCCCCGGCGCCTTCGCAGTCCGACCCGCCTGCTCCGCCTCCAGGGGCACCGGCTCCCCAGGACTCAGCCGCGCCACCGCCGGCCGCCTCTCCATTCCATGTGTCGCCGAGCCCCCACACCGAGCCATCATCTACGCCGGAGCTGTCGGAGGCGCCTCACCCGGTGCCCCCGGCCGAGCCCGAGGCGCCCGACTTCGCCCGGCCGGACATCGATGAGCTCACCGCCTATTGGTTCGGCAGCGATCCCGTCGAGTCGCCCAAACCGGCGCCATCTCAGTCGCGTGCGTACAAGCCGGCACCGGTGGTCGTCGAAGAAGAGGAGCCCGCCGAGCTCGAGGCCGAGCCCGAGGATCCAACGACACGAGCACGGCGCCGCATGGCGACCCGCGTCGTACTCGCCGTCAGCGGCTTCGTCGTGGTCGGGGTCATCGTCCTCGTGGCGGCGATGTTCTTCACGTCGCGCTCGCCGAGCGGGCCGGCGGCCGCCGACCCGCTCATCGTGGTGCCCGAGTCATCTGCCGGGGCCGAGTCCCCGTTCGCCGGCTTGCTCCCGACCGCCACAGCGGAGCCTTCAGCATGCTGGCAGGCTGTCGTCGGCACGTTCGAAACCGAATCGGCGGCGCAGGAGGGAGCGGACCGGCTCGGTGACGTCGGGCTTCCCGGCGTGGTCTTGCCGAGCGAGAGCGTGCCCGAGTGGGGCGCGGGAAGCTTCGTCGCCTCGGTGATGGTGGGCAGCGAGAGCCTTGCCGGCCTCGCCCTCGAACGAGCAGGTCTCGCCGGTTTCGGCGGTGGCAGCGCCGTGGAAGCCCCCGTCGCCGACTGCGACGGCTCCAGCGTCGTCACGACCGCTCTGGGCCTCGGATTCCTGGATGTACCGACCTCGCGCCCCGACGCCGCAGGCATCGGATTTGCCTCTTCCACGGGGCTTCTCGAAGCCTGCGTTTCGCCCGACAGCGGCCTCTTCTGCCCCGAGGAGCCCGCATCCGTCGACGATGTCGCCTCGATCGCCCGTGCGATCGACGCGGCGGCGCCGGGGACGGGTACGGTGGCAACGGAGCTCACGGTCCTGGCGCAGGCGGCCGGGTTGCCCGATCCCGGTGTCCCGCCCGGTGGCGAGCTGTCACGCGGTGACCTGGCCAACTACCTGCTCGAGACGCACGAGTCCTTCGGCAGCTGAGACCGGCGCGGCTCAACGTCCGATCGTCAACGGGGTATGCGCGTCCGCTTGAACTCGTTGAGCCTGCTCCACTCCAGCATGTCAAGGACACGCTCGACATCGTCGCGCCGGTGCCGTTCCATCAGCCGCACGAAGACCGCCTCGTCACCGGCGATGAAGGTGGGGACGCCGAAGACGGCATGCCGATCGATGAGTGCTTCGTGCTCGGCTGCAAGCGTCTTGAGCGGGGTTCCGCCGGCGACGATGGCGGCCACGGCGTCCGGGTCCAGACCGGAGTCGTCGGCCACCTTGCGCAGCACCGTCGAGTCGTCGACGTCGGCCCCTGAGGAATGCCTCGCATCGAAGAGTCTCACGTGGAAAGCCGTGAACCGCTCGGGGAACTCGTCTCGCACGGCGATAGCCCACTCGAGACCGGCGACGCCCCGCCGACCCCCGGTGCCGGCAGGAAGGTCCCAAGCATCCGCTTGACCATCGACGACGTGGACCTGTGACAGGGAGAACGGAGCGAACGCCACCGACCAGTCCGCTCCCGCATCGATCGCCTCGACAACGGTCTCGTTGGCGATGCGGGCAAAGGGGCACAAGTAGTCGAAGGTGATGGTGAATGCACGAGTCACGGAACGCTCCGGGTGGGTCGGCCAGGGGTCGCCAGCGTAGCCAGACGAACCGGCAACGCCTAAACAAAGATAATCTGAGCGTGACTTGCACAGATCTGCCGGTCATTACGGGAATATGCGGTAGCATTACAGCATTACATCCTTGTACCGATGACGTTGAAAGGACCGACGTGGCCGAGCTCACGACCATGACCCTCCCGGTGTTGCCGCTGCGCAACGGGGTCGTGTTCCCGCACATGGTGGTCACGGTGACCATCGAAACCGACGAGGCGCGGCGTGCGATCGCGGCCGCCGAGAGCACCGGAGGGCGCCTGCTCCTCGTTCCGAAGATCGAGGATCGCTATGCGACTGTCGGAACCATCGCAAGCATCCAAGAGGTCAGCCCCGAGAACGGCGTGGCGGTGCTCATCGCCGGAATTGCGCGAGCCCGCATCGGGGCCGGGCAGCCAGGAAGCGGCGACGTTCTCTGGGTCGGGGCCGAGCCGGTGGCGGAGGACACTCCGGACCTCGCCGAAGAGATGTCCGAGTACCGCGCGGTGGTCTCCGAGATCCTCCAACATCGCGGCATCGGGCCCGTTGCCGAGCGCATCCTCGACGTCGACGATCCTGGGCAACTCGCCGACCTCGCCGTGTACTCCCCCGACCTCTCCCTCGAGCAGAAGATCGAGGTGCTCGAGACCGTCGACGTCGCCGAGCGCCTCGGCAAGGTCCTGGCCTGGATGAGGGAGATCCTCGCCGACATCGCCCTCCGCAAGAAGGTGCGAGACGACGCCTCGGAGCGCATCGACAAGAGCCAGCGTGACTACCTGCTGCGGCAACAGCTCGAGTCGATCAAATCCGAGCTCGGCGAAAGCAACGGCGACGTCGTCTCGGAGTACCGAGCGAAGCTCGCCGAGTCCTCGCTGCCCGAGGCCGTTGCCGAGGCGGTCACCCGCGAGATCGACCGCCTCGAACGCATGAGCGAGCAGAGCCCGGAGCACAGCTGGATCCGCACCTGGCTCGACACCATCTTCGACCTCCCGTGGTCCGTCCGGACCCACGACCAACTCGACCTGAGTGCGGCTCGCAACGTGCTCGACACCGACCACACGGGTCTCGAGGAGGTGAAGGATCGCATCATCGAGCACCTCGCGGTGCGCAAGCTACGAACCGAGCGCGGGCTCGCCCCGGCCGAGGAGGGGCGACGGACCGGCGCCATCGTCCTTCTGGTCGGACCGCCCGGCGTCGGTAAGACGTCGCTCGGCGAATCGGTCGCCCGCGCCCTCGGTCGCAAGTTCGTACGCGTGGCGCTCGGCGGGATCCGCGACGAGGCAGAGATCCGGGGACACCGGCGTACCTACGTGGGGGCCCGCCCCGGACGGATCGCACGAGCGCTCACCGAAGCCGGCTCCATGAACCCGGTGTTCCTCCTCGACGAGATGGACAAGGTCGGGGCCGACTGGCGAGGGGACCCGTCCTCGGCGTTGCTCGAAGTGCTGGATCCCGCTCAGAACCACACGTTCCGGGACCACTACCTCGAGGTCGACCTGGACTTGTCCGACGTGCTCTTCATCGCCACCGCCAACATCGTCGAGACGATCCCCGCGCCGCTTCTCGATCGCACCGAGGTCATCCGTCTCGACGGGTACACGGACCGTGAGAAACTCGCCATCGCACGGGACCACCTCCTTCCACGACAGGTCGAACAGTCGGGCCTCCGTGAGGAGGAGATCGAGGTGCCGGACCGGACACTGGCGGCGGTGATCGACGCCTACACCAGGGAGGCCGGGGTGCGCGGGCTGGAACGCCAGCTCGGCAAACTCGTCAGAAAGGCCGTCACGAAGATCGCCGTCGATCCCGAAGCGGCCCCGATGACCATCGATCCGGAGGAGCTGCGCGAGCTGCTCGGCAAGCCGCCGATCCACCGTGACGAGGTGAAGGATCGCGTCGTGGTCCCCGGCGTCGCTACAGGGCTTGCGGTGACCGGCACCGGGGGCGACGTACTCTTCATCGAGGTCACCGGGATGGATGGCGAACCCGGTCTCGTGCTCACCGGGCAGCTGGGCGACGTGATGAAAGAGTCGGCGCAGATCGCGCTCTCGTACGTGCGGTCACATGCCGGCGACCTGGGCATCGACCCGGCGGCCGTCGACCGCCGTTTCCACATCCACGTACCGGCCGGGGCGATCCCCAAAGACGGACCGTCGGCCGGCGTCACGATGACCGCAGCCCTGGTCAGCCTGCTGACCGGCCGCCTCGTGCGAGATCCCGTAGGCATGACCGGCGAGGTCACACTGCAGGGTCGGGTGCTCCCCATCGGTGGCGTCAAGCAGAAGGTGCTCGCCGCCCACCGCGCCGGGCTGCGGGAGGTGATCGTTCCGGCCAAGAACGCCGACGATCTCGACGACGTTCCCGACGAGGTCAAGGGCGACATGGTGTTCCACGTCGTCGCCGACGTCCGCGATGTGCTCGAGGTGGCCCTCGGCGCTGCCTGAAGCGGCGGCGCTGGGCCATTCCGGGCTGATCGCACCATTTTCGCCGAGCGAGGGGTCGGGTACGATCCGGGGCGTCTCCAGGCAGGAACAGTGGCCAGGCTCCCAACGTTCATCATCGCCGGCGCCATGCGCTCCGGGACGACGTCGCTCAACGGGTACCTCCGTGAGCACCCCGACGTCGCGGTGTCGCAACCGAAGGAAGTCCACTTCTTCGATCACAACTTCGATCGCGGCATCGACTGGTATCTGGAGCACTTCGGCGCCGTCAGGGGCGAGATGGCGGTGGGAGAGGCGACGCCCGACTACCTCTACCACCCTGCTGCGATGGAGCGCATCGCGGCAACGATTCCCGATGTGAAGCTCCTCGTCCTGCTGAGGAATCCGGTCGAACGCGCGTACTCGCATTACTGGCACAACCGCAGCCGGGGACGGGAGACGCTCGAGTTCTGCCGGGCGGTGGCGGCGGAGCCCGAGCGGATATCTACGGACGAACGGTCCCGCGCCTTCTTCTCGTACGTCGATCGCGGACGTTACCGGGAGCAGATCGATCGGGTCTACGACTGGTTCCCACGGGATCGGATCCTGATTCAGACGTTCGAGGACCTGTCACATCGACCCGACGCCGTCTACGCCAGGTCGTGCCGATTCATCGGGGTCGATGATCGGTTCTGCCCGGAGAACCTCGGGCGACACATCAACGCCTACGTCGAGTTCCGCTCGACCGGGCTCCGCAACGTCTCGAAGCGCTTCGCACCGTCGCTGCGGCGGATCGTCGGGAAGATGAACGAGAAGCCGGCGGAGCGCTACCCGCCGATGGATCCCAGCGTCCGAGCCCACCTGACCGCAGTGTTCGAGGAGGCAAACGCCGGCCTCGTCGAGTTGACCGGAGTTCCCGCCGCGTCCTGGAGCTGATCACCTCGCAGGGAGGCGCTCAGTCCTCGGGCTCCTCTTCGATGTCGACGACGAGCTGCCCGCCGCTCCACTCCGCATTGAACCTCGACTTGTGGCTGCCGCTTTCGAAGTCCAGCTCGACCTCGGGCGGGCCCGCCTTCTCTATCTCCATCGTGAAGCCTGGATTCGGCCCGGCACCATCGAGTGTGACCGCACCCGGGCTGAACACGATGCGGACCCAGCCACCCTCGAGCTGGTAGGTCTGGGTCTGCGTCGCCACGGGCGCAGCGGTGGTCGTGGTCGTGGAGGTCGTCGACGTCGTCGAGCTCGTCGCCGGCGGCGCCGTGGTCGGCGTCGTCCCGCCTGTCGCCGCGGTCGTCGACGTTGTCGAAGACGTCGTGGTCCCAACGCCTTCGCCCGGAGCGATCGGTGGCCTCGAGCCGAAGGGAACGCTGGTCGTGGTGGAGGAGGTCGTCGGCGGAATCGTCGTGGTCGTCGTCGCCGGGGCCGCGACGGCGAGACTCGTAGATGCGGCCAGCAGCGGCGAGCCGGGGCTGTCCACGACTTGGCCGGCGACACCGCGCACCGCAGCAAGCGCTACGGCCGTCGCCGCGAGCGTCGCGACGACCCACACGAGAACCACGCCGGTGCGCTTGACCATGGGCCATATGCTCCCACGTCTGTTGGCCATGTGGGATAACGGACGGATAAGCAGGGGTGAAGCGATCGTTGCGAGGACCTATGCATACCCGTCCGGGGGGTAACGTGTCCGCTCGATGGCATCCGTACTGCTCATCGAGGACGACCAGCGCATCAGGCAGTCGCTCGCCGCGACCCTGGCCGACATGGGTCACGAGCTGCGGTCATCCGCCACCGGCATGGCCGGTGTCCAAGAGGCGGTGGAAGCGGCTCCCGACGTGGTCGTGCTCGATCTCGGCCTCCCCGACCTGCCGGGCCAGGAGGTTCTCAAGATGATCCGCTCGGTCAGTGACGTGCCGGTCATCATCGCCACGGCCCAGGACGACGAGGCGGGGATAATCCGACTCCTCGATCTCGGCGCCGACGACTACGTCGTCAAGCCCTTCTCGGCGAGCCACCTCGCGGCGCGGATCCGCGCGGTCCTCCGACGGGGCGGTGCGGGTGACGAGCCGTCTGACATCGTCGTCGGGGATCTCGTCGTGGACCTGGCGGCTCACGAGGCCAAGCTGGGTGATCGCCCGCTGGATCTCACATCGAAGGAGTTCGAGCTGCTGGCATTCCTGGCGGCGCGGCCCGGCGTGATGGTGTCCAAGCGCACCCTGATGGCGGAAGTATGGCGCCAGCCCTACGGGGGCGCCGACAAGACCGTCGACGTCCACCTCTCGTGGCTACGGCGCAAGCTCGGCGAGACCGCGGCCGAACCCGTGTACATCCACACCAAGCGAGGCGTGGGCGTCAAGCTCGTCGACCCGAGCGCGTGAGACGCCAGCTCGGACTCGTTGCCCTCGCCGTTGCCAGCCTGATCGTCATCGCCTTCTCGGTCCCCCTCGGCGTGCTCGTCGCTCAGCTCGCCCGAGACCGTGCCATCGCCGGAGCCGAGCGCGACGCGCAGCTCATCGCCCTCGTTGCGACGTCGGCGCGCGGGAACGCAGCCGTGATCCGCGACGTCATCGGGACCGGAGAGCTGAACGGAAACGCAGTCACCGTCGTGCTCGGCGACGGAACGATCGTCGGGACGGCGATCGACCCCGACGAAGACCTCTCCGCCGTCCAAGCGGGATCCACCGGGCGGCGCGAGCTGCCGGGGGGCGAAGCGGTCTATGCACCCGCGGTCGATCCGAGTGGGATATCAGTCGTGCGGGTGTTCGTCACGGAGGAAACGCTCAGCCGGGGCGTCCTCCGGGCGTGGTTGTTGCTCGGGCTCCTCGGGGTGGCGATGGTCGCGATAGCGGCTTTGATCGCCTTGCGCCTCGCCCGCACCATCGTCCAGCCCGTGGAGGAGCTGTCCGATGCCGCGGGCAGACTTGGCTCGGGCGATCTCACGACGAGGGTGGAGCCGGCCGGGCCACCAGAGATAAAGGACGTCGGAGCCGAGTTCAACCGGCTTGCTCAACAGGTGTCGGAGTTGCTCCAGCGGGAGAGGGAGACTGCCGCCGATCTGTCGCACCGTCTGCGCACGCCACTCGCCGGTCTGGGCCTCGATGTCGAGCGCCTGCCCGAGGGACCGCAACGCGAGCAGCTTCTCGATGACCTCGCCGAGCTCCAGCGGGCCGTCGACTTCGTCATCGACGAGATGCGGCGGCCCCAGCTCACCGAGTCGGAGACCTTGACGGACGTGGCCGCCCTCGTGGGCGAACGGGTGGCGTTCTGGGAGGCCCTTGCCGAAGAGCAGAAACGTGTGGCCACGGTGAGCGTCCCTCCCTACGGGTTGTACGCCAGGGTGCGGCGCCCGGATCTCGAGGCGGCGCTCGATGCCGTGATCGGGAACGTCTTCGCCCACACCCCTGAGGGAGCCGCTTACGCAGTCTCCTGCGAGCAGGCAGATGGCTCCCTTCGCATCCTCGTCGATGATGCGGGCGGCGGATTCAGCGCCGACGACGTCGAGCGTGGCCGCAGCGGAGGCGGATCGACCGGCCTCGGCCTCGACATCGCCCGGCGCACCGTCGAAGCTGCAGGCGGCTCTCTGACCGTGGACACGAGTCCGCTCGGAGGGGCCCGGGTCACGTTGGAGCTGGCACGGGGCTAGTCACGTCGACAGTCCTCACTCGGTCGAGAGTGACGCGTGCACAATCGACGTGAGAAGGGGCGCCCCCCCACGGGTGACGCCCCTTCTCGTACGGGTGCCGTATGGCCGGTGGATCAGTCGTCGTCGTCGTGATCGTCGTCCGCGTCGTCGTCCTCGTCGTGATCGTCGTCCTCGTCCTCGTGACCCTCGTCGCCGTCATCGTCATCGGCGTTGCCCGGCCCCGAGTTGTCCTCGGAGTCATCGTCGTGATCGTGCTCGGCGTTGCCCGGCCCCGAGTTGTCCTCGGAGTCGTCATCGATCGTGGTGCTGGTGACGTTGTCGTCGCCGTCCAGCGCCCTCGTCCGTACCCGCACTCGGACCTCGCCGTCCTCGAACTCGGCGTTGAAGTCGACCCGCAGCGTTGCGCTCTCGAACTTGACCTCGATCTCACGACCCGACCCGACCTCGATCTCGGCAGACCAGCCGTCGTTCGTGCTGACGTCGGTCACGGTGAGCGTCCCGCCGGTCAGGGAGTACGTCACGGTGCCCGCCTCGCCGGCGGCACTCGTGGTCGTGCCCTCGGCGGCGCCCGGGAACGTCGTAGAGGTGTTTCCGGGCAGCGTCGTGGACGTCTCGCCCGGCATGCTCGTCGAGGTGGCGCCACCTTCGATGGCTCGGGTACGCACCCGGACCCTCACCTGACCATCCTCGAGCTCGGCGTTGAAGTCGACCCTCGTGTCGGCTCCGAGGAACTTCGCCTCGACCGCACGGCCCTGGGCGACCTCGATCTCTGCGGACCAGCCGTCGTTGGGAACGACCTCGACGATCGAGAGCGCCCCGCCGGAAACGGCGTACGCCACCGTGCCTGCGTCCCCGGCCGGGACGGTCACCGGAGCTGCGTCGCTCGGAGCGGGGCCCGTCGTGGTCGAGGTTTCCTGAATCGTCGTCGAGGTGGCCGTGCTCACCGTGTCGGTGGCCGCGGTGGCCGCCCAGGCCGCGCCGGCGGCGACGACCAACGCCATGACGACCATCGCCATCGTGGTGCGTGCCAACATCGCAATCTCCTTCTCGTAGCGTGTACCACGAGTGTCCGCGCACCTCCGTCAAGGCGACTTCCGGCCGCGGTTAAGCGAAGGTGAATCATGGAGGTCGTGTCGAGTGTGCCTCCACAGGTCACCATCGAGCGTGTACGCATGCTCGACACGACGACGGGGCGCCGTCGTCAGGCGACGCCCCGTCGTTCTCCCTCCCTGCGATGTCAGGCCCGGGCGAGGGCTCCGCGAAGGGCTCGCGCCACGAAGACCTTCGCCAGGTGGGCTTTGTACTCCTCGGAACCGTACAGGTCTTCGAGGAGGGTGACGCCCTCGGTGGCACGGTCGGCGGCGGCGGCAATCGCCACATCCCCGCCGTCCGAGCCGATGAACGCCTCCATCGAGCCGGCGGCGAGCATCGGTTTCGTGCCCACGCCGGTGAGGGCGATGCGGGCGTCCTCGACCGTTCCGTTGCTCTTGCGCACCCAGGCCGCAGCGCCGGCGACGGCGTAGTCGCTGTGACCGCCGCGCCGTCCGAGCTTGTCGTAGGCGGACCCGCCGCCCGCCTTCGGGACGCGGATCTCGACGAGGATCTCGTCGGCATTCAACGCCGAGGTGAGCGTGTCGACGAAGAAGTCCCCGGCAGCGATCTCCCGGGTGCCGTTCTTCGACGCCGCCACCATCGTCGAGCCGAGCGCGATCGCCCCCGCCGGCTGATCGGCGGCGACGTCGGCGTGCGCCAACGAGCCACACGTCGTGCCCCGCATCCGCACCTGCATGTCCGCCGTGTAGGCGGCGGCCTCGGCGAGGGCCTGGGCATGCTCGGCCACGAGGGCGTCCATCGCCGTCTGTTGGTGGCGCACCAGCGCCCCGATGGCGATGTGGTCACCCTTGTCCTCGATGGCGCCGAGCCCCGGGATGCGTCCGATGTCGACGACCATCTCGGGCGAGAACAGCCGCATCTTCATGAGCGGCATCAGGCTCTGCCCGCCTGCGAGGACCTTGGCGCCCGGATTGGACGCCAGCGCATCGAGCGCCTCGTCCAGCGTGGCAGGGGCCACGTAGGCGAACTCACGCGGATACATCTGAGTCCCTCCTCGCATCCTGAATGGCCTGCCAGACCCGGCGGGGCCTTAATGGCATGTCGATGTGGGTCACCCCGAGCGGCGCCAGCGCATCGACCACCGCGTTGACGAGGGTCTGCGCCGAGCCGATCGTGCCCGCCTCGCCGATGCCCTTCACCCCCATCGGGTTGACGTCGGTGGGCGTCACCGTGCGGCTCAGCTCGAACGACGGCAGGTCACCTGCGGTCGGGATCGGGTAGTCGATGAGGGATCCGGTGAGCAGGTTGCCCGCTTCGTCGTAGATCGCCTCCTCGAACATCGCCTGCCCCACACCCTGGGCGATGCCGCCGTGTACCTGCCCGTCGACGATCATCGGGCTGATCACGTTGCCGCAGTCGTCGACGCCGATGTAGCGCAGGAACTCCACGTCGCCCGTGTCGGGATCGACCTCGACGACGGCGATGTGCGACCCGAACGGCCACGTGGCGTTGCCCGGACTGAAGATCGCATGTGCTTCGAGCCCGGCATCGAGCCCTTCGGGCCCCGTGTGGGGTCGATACGCGACGTCGGCGATCTCCGCCCAGGTGACAACGCGACCGGGCGTCCCGGCGACGTGGGCGCCGCCGTCGGCAAACCGTATGTCTTCGGGCGCGGCCTCGAGCAGGTGGGCGGCTATCTCCGCGGCCTTGTCCCGCACCTTCACCGCCGCCTGGTACGTCGCCGCCCCGTCGACCGCCGCCGACCGGCTGCCGAACGTGCCGACACCCATCGGGGACTCGGCGGTGTCGCCGTGGCTCACCCGGATCATGTCGATCTCGACGCCGAGCACGCTCGAGGCGATCTGCGCCCACGTCGTCTCGTGTCCCTGGCCGCTGGGGCCGGTGCCGATGATGACGTTTACCGACCCGTCCGGATTCACCCGGACCAGCCCGGATCCGCTGAACGACGACGGCAAGCCGTAGTTGTTCCAGCCGAAGCCGATCTCGGAAAGCACCGACGGACCGAAGCCGCAGATCTCCAGGTACGTCGACAGACCGATGCCGATGTACCGGCCCTCGGCCCGTGCGTCCGCCTGCATCTGCCTCAGCCCGGCGTAGTCGGCGATCTCGAGCAGCTTGTCGAGGTTCGTCTCGTAATCGCCCGAGTCGATCGCCAGCCCGGTGTTGTTCACGGCCGGGAACTGGTCGTTCTTCCAATAGTTCTTGCGCCGTACGTCCGCGGGGTCCATCCCGATCTCGCGTGCGTACGCGTCGATCGCACGCTCGATGTAGTAGAGCGCCTCGGGTCGTCCGGCTCCCCGGTACGCATCCGTCGTCTGCGTGTTGGTGACGACGCAGGCGACCTCGAAGTACGCCGGGATGTCGTACTGACCCGCCGACACCCAGAGCCCCAGCAGCGGAATGGCCACCGTGAAGTTCTGGCTGTAGGCGCCCATGTCGGCGAGGCCCTTCAGCTCGTAGCCGAGGATCTCGCCGTCAGGCGTGCCCACGAGCGTGGCCGTGGCGATCCAACCCCGCCCCTGGATGGTCGACACCGCCGCCTCCCGCCGGGTCTCGGTGAACCGCACCGGCCGGTGCAGCTCCTTGGAGGCGAAGCACACGAGGATCTCGTCGTTGTAGACGTTGAGCTTGCAGCCGAAGCCGCCACCCACTTCGGGCGCCCGCACATGGACCGCGTTGGAAGGAAGACCGAAGGTCTTGGCGATCGCACCGCCCAGCGCGTGGGGGATCTGGCTCGAGGAGTAGACCTCGAACTTGTCGTAGCCCTCGATCCAATGTGCCACCACCGCACGGGGCTCGATGGCCACCGGGATCAGCCGCTGGTTGACCATCTCCAGCTCGACGATGACGGCATCCTCACGCGCCTTGGCCTCCTCGATCTTGGGTCGGGGGTCGTCGACGGCGATGACGTCCGCCCACCATTCGTGGCCGACCCAGCTCAAGAGCACGTTCGAGTCGAGGTCCTCGTGGACCTTCACCCGATCCGACGCCGCATCTTTGAGCTCGACCACCGCCTCCAGCGGGTCGTAGTCGACAACCACGGCCTCGGCCGCATCTTGGGCGACATACCTGTCGTCGGCGACGACCATCGCCACCGCCTCGCCCGCATGGTTGACCTCGCCGTCGGCGAGGAGCGGCCGGAGCTTGCCGACCGGGACCTGGGCGATCAGCGGTCCGAGGTGACGAACATCGTCAATGGTGTAGACCGCATGGACACCTTTCATCGCCGCGGCGGCCGACGTGTCGATCGAGTTGATGCGGGCGTGGGCGAAGGGGCTCCGGACGAAAGCGACGGCAAGCTCGCCGTGACGCCGTATGTCGTCGACGTAGCGTCCCCGACCCCGTATCAGCGCCGGATCTTCCTTGCGACGGATGACGCCGCCGAGTGCGCTGGTGGTGGTCGTCATACGAGATCCGTCTCCCACTCGGGCGGAGCCGGTTCCTCGCCCCGCATCTTGGCCGCCGCGTACTCGATGGAGCGCACGATGTTGTGATAGCCCGTACAGCGGCACAGGTTCCCCTCGATCCCGTGGCGGATCTCGGCCTCGGTGGGGTTGTCGTCGTCGGCGAGGATCGCCGCCGCCGACATGATCATCCCCGGTGTGCAGAAGCCGCATTGGAGGCCGTGGCGTTCCCAGAAGCCTTCCTGCACCGGATGGAGCTCACCGTTCTGGGCGAGACCCTCGATTGTCGTGACGTCGGCGCCGTCGGCCTGTACGGCCAGCACCATGCACGACTTCGTGGGTACGCCGTCGACGTGGACGGTGCACGCGCCGCAGTAGCCGGACTCGCAGCCGACATGCGTCCCGGTGAGGAGCAGGTCCTCGCGGAGGAAGTGGACGAGCAGCGTGCGTGGCTCGACAGAGCCCGACACCGCCTTCCCGTTGACGGTCATGGAGATCTCCATCGCACCCCTTTTCACGAGACTGCCCGATGCCTCACACGAAGGTAGCAAAGGGGCCCTCCCGATGTCGGGCGGAGCGTTCGCGAGACCGGCGCTCAGTCTTTGCGGCCGAACAGCCGGGAGATCCAGCGTCGCAACGCTGCGAGCAGGCTCGAGAAGAACAGAGAGAAGCCCTTGACGTCACCGGCCTCGACGGCTGCCGCCTCGACAACGGTCTCCGCCGCCAGCTTCGCCTCGACACAGTGGACGAACTCGCCGATCAGCCGGTTCGACATCTCCTTGATGAGCCCGGTGCGCCCGAATTGAGCGGCTGCCCCGGACAGGATCACATCGGCCTCGATCGTGATCTCGGTGCCGTCGTCGACGGAAGCCATCTCGTAGTGCATCTTGACCTGCCCGACGCTGCCACCGCGTCGATCCATCCCCTTGCCGTTCACGGTGCCGGTGTGTGCTGCGGCGTCGGACACCACGGTCGCCTCCCCCTCGAAGGTCGCCGTCATGGGGCCGAGCTTCGCCGACACACTCCCCGCATACACGCCACCGCCCTTGTCCTCCGTCAGCTCCGCCCCCGGGAGACATCTCGCCAGCTCGGGGACGTCCTCGAACAGCTCCCACACCTGCTCGACGCTGCGGCCGACCCGCACGACCTCGGTGATCTTCAACCGAACCTCCCTCCAACCAACGGCCCGGCGGACTCTACCGCCGGCGACCGTGTCGGCGCTCTGCGTACGTGCTGCGGTTAGCCTGGCCCGCCCTCGGGAGGCTTCGATGTCACGTCCTCACGCCGTCTCGCCGCGCGGGGCGCTCCAAGCCGGGAGCCGCGCGGTCGCTCCCCTCCTCGTCGGTGTCGTCCCATTCGGGCTGATCTTCGGCGTCGCCGCATCCTCGGCGGCGATGGGTGCCGGGCTGGCGTGGGCGACCTCGCCCGTCATCTTCGCCGGTGCGGCGCAGCTCGTGACGATCGATCTGACCAACACGGGCGCCGCCGCCGCCGTGGTCATCGCCACTGCATTGGTGGTCAACGCTCGGCACATGATGTACTCGGCGGCGCTCGCAGAGCACTTCCGAGCGTTCCCGACCCCTTGGCGATATGGGCTCCCGTATTTGATGACCGACCAGGCGTTCGCCGTGTCCATCAACCCCTTCGCCGAGACCGACAACGCCACCTACAAGCGATGGTTCTTCCTCGGCGCAGGCCTTGGCCTGTGGCTCCCGTGGCAGCTGTCCACCGCAACGGGCGTTGTCGTCGGGACCCAACTCCCCGAATCCTGGTCGCTGGACTTCGCCATCCCCCTGGTCTTCATGGTCCTGGCCATCCTGGCCATCAGGGACCGACCCGGGCTGATCGCAGCCCTGGTGGGCGGCGCCGCGGCCGTGGCCGCCAAGGACGTCCCCTACGGACTGGGTCTCATGGTCGCCGCCGCCTCCGGTATCACTGCGGGCGTCATCGCAGAGAGGGTGCGCAGATGACCAACGGGCTCATCGTGGTTGCCATCGGCGTCGGCACGTACCTGACCCGGCTGTCCTTCGTGGCGTTGTTCGGGAGGTTCGGAGTTCCCACGTGGGCCGAGTCGCCGTTGCGCTACGTTGGTCCCGCCGTCTTGGCGGCGCTCGTGACCCCGGCTGTCCTCGCTCCCGACGATGCGATCGATCTGTCGACGGCCAACCCCAGGTTCTACGCCGCGCTCGTCGCCGTCGCCGTCGCGCTGCGAACCAAATCGGTGGCGTGGACGATCGTCAGCGGCATGGCCGCCCTCTGGGTCCTGCAAGCGATCTTGTGAGGTAGCGCTCACCTCACAACGTGGCAACGGCGACCAGTCCTTGGTCGACGGCGGCGACCTCACGACAATCGGCTGATGGATGACGGCGGGCGGCGCGAGGCGACCGAGCAGTGGTTCATCCGCCGCGGCGTGCCTCACTTCATCGACGGCTACTCCGCCACCCGCGACATCTTCACGCGAGCCGCGTGGTTGCTCACGCTGATCGCCCTCGCCGAGGTCCTCTCGGCGCTCACGTTCGACACGGTGTGGGCCAACGCCCTCGCCGCGCTCGGAGGTCTCGGCCTGGTCATCGGTGGGTGGGCGCTCGTCAACCGTTGGCGCGGACGCCCGGCGCTCTCCAGCCCCACCTCGGTGGGGCTGGTCGAGCTCGCCGTCTTCGTGCTGCTTCCCGCGCTCGTGCCAGTCGTGTTCGGCGGGAACCTGTCCACGGCGGCGGCGCTCGCCGCCGCCAATCTGGTGCTGCTGGGGGTGATCTACGTGGGCACGAGCTACGGCATCGTCCCCATCGTTCGTTGGGCGGTGGTTCGTGTCGCACGCACCGTGGGGATCACGCTGCTGCTCTTCGCCAAGGCGCTGCCGCTGCTGCTGTTGTTCGTCACGTTCTTGTTCATCAACGCCGAGGTTTGGCAGGTGGCGGCCGATCTGACCGGCCCTTCGTTCGTCGCCACCCTGGGATTGTTCGCCGGCCTCGCCACGCTGTTCCTCGTTGTCCGGCTGCCCCGCGAGGTGGCCGGGCTCGGTACGTTCCCCGACTGGAGCGACGTCGCCGCGGCGTGCATCGCAACCCCGATGGAAGGCCTGCTGACCCGGTCTTCGGGACCGCCGCCCGAGCGCCCGCTTTCGAGACGCCAGTGGGCCAACGTCGGGTTGATGGTGCTCTTCGGCCAGGCGGTGCAGGTCGTCCTGGTGGCCGCGCTGGTCGGAGCTTTTCTGGTGGGCCTCGGACTGCTCGCGATACCCGAGAGCGTCATCGTCGCATGGACACAGGACCCCCAGGTCGTGGCCGTCGGACCCTCCCTGCCGTTGTTCGGACGCAACCTCCAGTTGACGCAGGAGCTGCTCCGGGTGGCCTCGTTCCTCGCCGCCTTCTCCGGCCTCTACTTCGCCGTCAGCGCGGTGATCGACACTTCTTATCGCGAGGAGTTCTTCGAGCCCGTCGTCGGCGAGGTGCGCCAGTCCTTCGGCGTTCGCCTGGCGTACCTGGAGACGTCCCACGAGATCGCCGTCATGTAGTGCAACGCCGTCGTCCCGAGCGGGCTCGTGCGCACCCGCCCGGGACGGACGCCGCCAGGGGACCTCGGCCTTGTCAGAGACTCAATGCGAAGGCGAGGAACTGGGTGAACTGCGTTGGGTTGAAGTTGTTGTCGGAGACCACGATCAGCGGTGTCCGGCCGTCGGGAAGCGGTGGCGCCAGAGCCAGGCCCTCCAGGTTGTCGAGGGTGACACCGAGCGACGTCAGGTCGAGGAGGAGCTGCTTTGCAACCGGGACCGGGTCGCCGATCGCAAACTGACCTCGCACGTTCTCGGCGCCCCGTGCGGAGATGTAGTAGAGGCGCACGTTGTTGCCGACCCCCACCGAGAAGGACCGCTCCAACGCCAAGAACGTGCCTGGCTTGTTGAGCTCGAGCAGCTCGACGAGTCCGTTCACCGTGAACGAGCCCTCAGGGATCGGCTCGTCGGTCACGGTATCGTTCTCGTAGACGTACTCGGCGACGGGCCGCCGCCGTGCGGCGTCGTATACGAGGATGCGCGACGGGCTGCCGGTGTCGAGGGTGGCCGCCGGCCCATCCTGGAAGAGAGCGTTCTCCGTGGCGGTCGTCAGACGTGCCCCGTCGGCCGAGAACGTCAGCGATTCGAACGCCGCGTTCTGCCTGATTCCGGCGGAGCCGTCGGATGTCGGCAGGTACCGGGTAGGAACCGGCAGCTCATCGAGCAAGTGCCCGTCGAGGGCGTACTCGTTGACGAATGGAGCCTGGAGCGCAGCGGTGTCGCCCTCCGAGGACACGAAGATCGTGCCGTGGGGCGACAGTGCGATGCCCTCGGGGTCGAGCTCGAGGGCGTCGTAGGGCAACCCGTCACCTGCCAGGAGGGTCGTCTGGTCGAGGAAGGCGACGTCACCGTCGTCGAGCGAGCCGTCGGAGACGTCGATGGCAACGGTGTAGAACCGAGCGGGAGCAAGCTGGCTGCGGTCGTCGGAGAGCACGTAGTAGACATCTGCACCGGCATCCCACGTGATTCCGGACAGCCCGCCCATCTCGACTCCGTCGACCTCGAAGCCCGTCGGGAAGGTCACCTCGCCGATGAACTCTATCCTGTCGTGGTCGGCGGCGGCCGGGGCAGCCAACGACACAACGAGCACGAGACCGGCCGCGAGCGCAAGCATCCGCCGCATCCCTCTCTCCCCTCGGTCGACGACGCTTCGCTGCTCACCCTACGCGGCGGCATCGAGGTATGACGAGCCTCAGACCGTCCCCGGTTCGTCGCCGCGCTGCGGATGGATGCGGGTCTCGACACCCCGC
This sequence comes from Acidimicrobiia bacterium, assembly GCA_041611095.1. GTDB lineage: Bacteria > Actinomycetota > Acidimicrobiia > Spongiisociales > UBA5794 > UBA6912. Next base: position 44,200 of record JBFINP010000005.1, read on the forward strand.
AGCGAGAGGCCGCTGCCGGCGCCGTACCGCACCCTGATCATCTCGGCCAGGATGGACACCGCAACCTCGCCCGGCTGCTCGGCGCCGATGTCGATGCCGATCGGGGCGTGGATCCGCCCGATCTCCTCGTCGCTCCATCCGGCCTCCCGCAGCCGCTCGGCCCGGTTGCGCGACGTGCGGCGACTGCCGAGCGCACCGATGTAGCGCACCGGCGCCTTGCGAACAGCCGGCAGCACGGGGTCCTCGAAACGGGCGTCGTGGCTCAACAGCACGACGTAGGTGCGACCGTCGAGAGCGATCTCGTCGAGTACGGCGTCGGGCCAGCCGACGATCAGCTTGTCCACGTTGGGAAACCTCTCCCGGGTCGCCCACGTCTTCCGTGCGTCGGCCACCACGATCCGGAAGCCGAGCTCGGGAGCGAGTGTTGCCAGCGACTGGGCGATGTGGCCGGCACCGAAGATGAGGAGGAGCGGTTGAGGAGCCAGAGTCTCGATGAAGACGGAGTCGTCTCCGTAGTCGAGGGTGCGGCTCTGCTCGCGGTCCATGAGGTCGCGCGCATCGGCCAACACGTCAGCCACGAGGTGGTCGGGGAGCGCGCCGGCGACGTACCCGCGCTCGGCGTCGATCACCGCTTTGGCGCCGATCGACGATCCCGCCACGACCGATGCCACGGCGGCGAGCCGCTCACCGGCGGTCAACCGCCGCACGGCCTCCATCACGTCGCTCACCACTTCTCGATGTACACCTGGATCGTGCCTCCGCAGGTCAGGCCGACCTCGAACGCCTCGTCGTCTGCGATGCCGTAGGTCACCAACGTCGGCTCACCCGTTTCGATCACACGCTGGGCATGGAGCGCCACGTCGTTCTCGACGCAGCCTCCGCTGACGCTTCCCTCCATGTCACCGGCCGACGACACCATGAACTTGGCGCCCTCCGTGCGCGGTGCAGAACCCTGCACGCGAACGACGGTGGCGACGGCCACGTCTTTACCCTCCGCTCGCCAGCGGTCGTAGATGTCGAGCTCGATCATGTTCTCGCACCTCGCCTCGTGGGCACCGACTCTAGAAGCCGCACGACTGCACGGAGATCGCTGAGGTTCGCCACCGGCAGAAAGTCGTCGACGTACGGCAGCACGGTGCGCATCCCACGCGTCTCGGGCGCATATCCCTGCCGGCCAGCAAGCGGGTTCAGCCAGACCACCCGGTGGAACGACCGGGCGAAGCGAGCCATCTCGGCGTCGAGCAGATCCGGATCACCGGTATCCCACCCGTCGGAGATGATGAGGCCGATGGCGCCACCGCGCGTGACACGACGGCTCCACAGTCGGTTGAACGTCGCAAGGGCCTCGCCGATGCGGGTGCCCCCCGACCAGTCGGTCACGGCGTGCGACACCCTGGCGAGCGCCTGCTGCGGCTGCCGGAGTCGCATCTGCCGGGTGATACGGCTCAGATGCGTGGCGAAGACGAACGACTCGACGCGTCCGAGACGGCCCTGGGCGGCGTGGATGAAGTAGAGGAACAGCTCCGTGTAGCGCTCCATCGATCCGCTGATATCGGCGATGACGACGAGGGGACGCCTCCGCATGCGCCGATCCGACCACGCCAGCGGCACCAGATCACCTTGGGGCCGGCTCATCGTCCGCAAGGTACGCCGCATGTCGGGTCTACCGCCGGACGAGCTCGGCGCCCATCGCCGGGCGGGGGCGGCGGCCGGGCGCCACACCATCCGGTCGATGAGGCGCTGCACCTCCGCGAGCTCTTGCGCGCCCAGCTCTCCGAAATCGCGATGGGAGAGCCGCTCCTGGTACGAGCCCCCGGCGATCTCGGCGACCTGCTCGACGGCCTCCTCGAGCGATTCCTCCCTGACCGGGGAGATCACGGGCGTGGCGGCCCGGCCGACGGCACGATCGGGACGCCGGTGCTCCGTGGCCAAGGCCACATCGGCTCTCCCGAGCCGCCCCGAACCGAAGAACAGGTCGAAGGCCTCGTCGAAGAGGGGCCGCTGCGTGGGCCGGGTGAGCACCGCCGAGCGCATGGCCAGGTAGAGATCGTTGCGGTCGTCGAGCCCCACGGCCTCGATGGCTCCGGCGAGATCGATTGCCGTCCCCGGCCCGACCGGGAGACCGCGGTGGCGCAGGTAACGGACGAAGTGAACGAGGTTTGCGGCGAAGACGTCGCCCACGTCAACCGGCGGCGGCGGCGGCGTCGAGGAGCTGATCGACACCGAGCTCTCGCACCCTGGCGATGTCCTCCTGGTACTTGAGGACGACGCCGAGGGTGTCCTCGACGACGGGCGCCGTCAGCTCGTGCCTGCCCAGGACCGTGAGGGCGGCGGCCCAGTCCAGCGTCTCGGCGACGCCGGGCGGCTTGAACAGGTCCAGGTTGCGGAGCTTGCCCATAGTCGTCGCAAGCTGCTCGGCGAGCCTCGCCGGAACGTCCGGCGCCTTGCGCTGGAGGATCGACACCTCGCGCTCGAAAGTCGGGTAGTCGATCCAGTGGTAGATGCAGCGTCGCTTGAGCGCATCGTGGATCTCGCGGGTGCGGTTGGAGGTGATGACCACCACCGGAGGCGTGGTGGCCCGCACCGTCTCCACTTCGGGGATCGTCACCTGGAAATCGGACAGCAGCTCCAGCAGGTAGGCCTCGAACTCCTCGTCGGCGCGATCGAGCTCATCGATGAGGAGGACCGTGTGCTGGCCCGCCGCCCCGCGCTCGATCGCCTGGAGCAGGGGTCGAGCGACCAGATACTCACGAGACATGATGTCGTGCACGTCGGGATGGCTCCCGTCGTGCCTGGCCTCGATGAGGCGGATCGCAAGCATCTGCCGGGCGTAGTCCCACTCGTACAGCGCCTGGGCCACGTCGAGACCCTCGTAGCACTGAAGCCGGATCAGCTCCTCGCCGAGGATGGAGGCGAGGGTCTTCGCCACCTCGGTCTTGCCCACCCCGGCCTCACCCTCGAGGAACAGCGGACGGCCGAGCTGGAGCGCCAGATGGATCGCCACGACGAGCGAGCGGTCCGCGACGTAGCGCTGGTCCGCAAGAGCACTGTCGACCTCTTCGAGCGTTGCCGGTATCACCGGCGAGAGGGTAACCGGCTCTGCGACGTCAGGAAGTGGAGTCGAGCTCGGCGAGCGCCACCGGCGCGACGTCGTCGTGCGGTAGCGAGCGCCGTCCCGCCCGCAGGATCGCATAGGGGCCGACGGTGAGGAAGTTCGACACCCGCGAGGTGTACACATCCGCATAGCGCTCGACCTGCCGGGCGAACAGGCTCTTGTCGATGCCGGCACGCATCAGCGGTCCCCACCGCTCGTTGCGCAGGCTCCCCGCCCGCGCCGCCAATGGCGCCAGCGCGTCGTCGAGTGCTGCGATGTCGACTCTGAGGGCGTCGACCGTCTCACTCTCCGCATCGCTCTGTTGCGGACCATAGCCCCGCCGCCGCCGCTGCTCGGCGAGTCTGAGCGTGGCGAGCCGCTGCTCGAGGTGGATCTTCTCGCGCATCAGCTCCGTCAGCCTCAGCTCGTCGGGGACGAACTCGAGCTGGGCCCGCACCTCGCTCTCCATCTCGCGCAGGATGAGGGCCGTGCGCCAGCGGAGCTGCGCCTTGGACACGTGAACGTCGCCGAACAGGTGGTCGCCTACGTAGAGAATGTGATCGCCCGAGAGGTCGAGGCTCGACTCGACTTGACGCGCACAGCCGCCGAAGAAGACGCCCCCGGCTTCGATTGCCCCGACATGAGGACGCAGCAGCCCGGCTCCCTCGTCCTCGACCTTGTAGAGCGGCTTGCGGGACACGAAGAAGTCCGGCTTGACGGCGGAGACGATCACGGTGTCGAAGACGTCCCGCCACGACATGCCGTCCGGAAGGTAGGGATCGACGGAGTAGGCCATCATCCGCTGGGTGTAGTCCCATTCCGAGTTCGTGATGAGCATCAGACGCCGGCCCGCATGGAGCTGATCGAGCAACGTGAGCACGAGGTCGGGGTCGGGCTCGACGAACCGATCAGGGTCCGCGGCGATCTCGGCCTTGAGCATGCCGATCGAGTGCGCCTCGTCGAGCGCGTTGCGGACCGCGCGATAGATGCCGCGGTACCCGCCGACCGCAGGTATCTCGCCTTGATCGACGAGCCCGACGAGCTGGCCGAACAGCGCCGCCTCGGACAAGGAGAACAGCGTGTTGAGGAACACGAATCGCTCGTCGGCGAGATCGACAAGGGTGTCGCCGTAGCTCCGCCTCGTCTCGTCGTAGGACAGCAACCGGGTGCCGTGAGCCGCACGGATCACGTAGCCGAATCGAGTCGCCTTGAGGAGGTTCCCCTCCTCGAGGTCCAGGGCGAGGCCACGAATCACGTCACGGGGATCGAACACGAGACCCTCGACGGGCCAGCCCAACGCGGCCAGACCCTGCTTGGCGTGGTCGTACGCCAGCTGCTCCCACTCGTCCACGCGGTAATGGATGAGCGTGTAGTCCATGTCGTAGCCGATCGCGCGAATCGATCGCAGATTCAGCGTGCGGTTGACGAAGATCGCACGTTCCGGATCCGTCAACTCCCGGCACCCCCGCTGCGTCTCATCGCCGCATCAGCGCTCTCCCCAGGAGGAGGACCGTACCGAGGGCCGCGCCGAGCGCCGCCGCCTGGGCGGTGCCCATGAGCACCCTCGAGTCCTCGAGGCTCACGTCCGGGCTCAGCACCACCCCGGCGAAGCCGTGTTCGATCCGCACGCTGTTTCCGGCGCCGATGACCATGGCCCCGCCCTCGCTCACGGTCACGTCCCCTCCCGCAGCCATCACGAAGGCACCGCCTTGGCGCACGGTGGCGCTGCCCCCAGATGCGATCACATTGGCGCCGCCCTGATGCACCTCGACCTGGCGCTTGGCGACGGCCAGGTTGCTGCTGCCCCGGCTCACACTCACGTTCTCGCCGTGCACCAGCGGGAAGAATCCCATGTGGGCGCGTACGTCTTCGCTCACGACGTCTCCTCTTCTCGATCAGGGCCCGGCGTCTGACCGAGACCCCTGACGACCTCCTCGACCTCCACCTTGGTGGCGTGGATGCGTTCCCGGCAGACCCGGATGAGCTCCGCCGCCCGGCTGACCCGGGCCGAGAGCAGGTCGATGTCCACATCGTCCGACTCGATGTGCTCGAGAATCTCCTCGAGCTCGCGCATCGCGTCGGCGTACGGAATGGGTTCTCGGGTCGTCTCAGCCACCGCGTCCGGTGCCTCCTCTCTCAACCACGGAGCCTATGTCGCCGCCTGCAGTACGGGTGCGAAGCCGGTCCCCCGTAGCGACGTCGTCCGGGGCCCGCACGAGCGCATCGTCCGGACCGTAGGTCAACGACCATCCACGCTCCAGCAGACGTCGGGGATCATGGCTGCGGTACACGGCGGCCAGCCCATCCAGCCGGCGCCCCGCCGCGGCGACGCCGCGGGTCGAGCCGCGAACGAGCCGCCTCTCGGCAGCGGCGAGGTCGCCGTCCGCTCGGCCTACGTGATGGCGAACACCCCCGTGCAAGTGTGCCGCCGCCTGCGTCGTACGGGTGAGCGCGGCAGCGACCGCCTCCGCAGTGCGGCGGGCAACCACGTCCGTAGCTGCGGCGACGTGTCGCTCGTGGCGGGCGATGTGGAGCCGGGCACTTGCGGCCAGCCGCACGCTGCGTCCCTCCATGAGATGACCGGCTCGCACCGCTCCGGCTGCGCCGGCAACGCCGACGCGTTGGGCGGTAGTGCGCAGCGCCTCTTCGAAGCCACGGACCAAGGCGACGATCTCCTGGGCACACGCCGTCGGAGTCTTCAGCGAACGGGCCGCCACGTGGTCGGCCACGGAGGAGTCGATCTCGTGCCCGATGCCGGTGAAGACCGGAAACCCGGCCGTGGCGATGGCCACGGCCAGACCCTCGTCGTCGAAGGCGGCGAGGTCGGTCTGGGCGCCGCCGCCACGGACCAGTGCCACCACGTCGGGGCGATGCGAGGACAGGGTGCGCAGTGCGGCGACAATGGTCTCCGCAGCCAACGGCCCCTGCGTCCGGGCATCGGCGACAAGGACGGTGAAGGCATACGACCCGACACCGAGCTCGTCGATGAAGTCGGCGTGGGCGGCACTCCCGACGCTGGTCACCAGTCCGATGCGAAGCGGGACGAGGGGAAGGGGCAGAGCGGCGTTTCTCTCCAAGAGGCGCTCCGCCGCCAGCTTCTCGAGCAGCGCACGTCTCTCCGCGGCGAGCTTCCCCATCGTGTAGTCGGTGTCGATCCATGTCATCCTGAGCTGCACCGCGGCACGAGGTGCGTAATGCCCGATCCTGCCCCGGATGCGCACGTGGACGCCGTCGCTCATGCGCATCGCTCCAGATCGCACCAGCACCCGGTTCACGGCCACTCGATCCGACGCAAACAGCGTCACCGGCAGCACCGGTGCCTGTTCGGCCGCTGCGGAGGGATCGACGAGGGTGAAGTAGACGTGACCGTTGCGAGCCCTCGTGAGGTCCCGGATCTCTCCCTCCACCCACACCTCGTCGACGAAGGCGCGACTCAAGACGCGACCGATCGCCTGGCTCAACTCCGTGACGCTGTACGTGTGATCCACGCCTCGGACGCTAGGAGCCGGGGACCGGAAGCGCCACCGGGTCAGGACGATCGTCGCCGTGAATAGCCGGACAGGAATCGGTAGGGTTTGCACCATGTGGCCGTGGCTCGGCCAAGCATGTGGGAGGAACGAGGGATGCGACCCTTGCAGCGCAACGATCGTCGCAAGCCATCGCCTGAACGGGCGCGACCATCCCGACCGACCCGTGCCGACGGTTTCGAGCGCAGCGCCGAGGCAGACCGGACGCAGACGCGCGAGCCGGGGTGATGCCTGATGACGGCTCCATGGATGACCGCAGGGAGGGGGATCTGGGTTTGGAGGTTGCTGGCTCTCCCTCCCTCGGTCATGCGACGGCGCCCCAGTAGCGAGGCACCCGTCCCCTACTAACTTCCGGGTGCATGTGGCCGGCTATTCGACGTGTGCTCGTGCGGGTCGTCGAGTCCCGAGGCGCAACCGCCTTCATGACGGCTGCGCTGTTCGTCGGCGTGATCGTCGGACTCGGCGCCTCGCTCCTCGTGTGGGGAATCGCCGGATTCGAGTGGCTCACGGCCCGTCTGGTCGAGGATCTCTCGTGGGGCCGAGCCGCAATCCTCCTCACGGTCCCCGTGGGTCTGCTCATCTCCTGGGGCATCAACCGGATCTGGGGTCCCGGTATCGAATCCGGTGGCGTCACCGAGACGATGGTCGGGTTGTCCGTACGCGGCGGCTACCTGCCCACCCGTACGGTCGGCGCCAAGATCGCGGCCACGGCAGCGACGCTGGGAACGGGCGGGTCGGCCGGGCGAGAGGGTCCCGTCGTGCAGATCGGCGCAACCATCGGTTCCTCCTTCGCCCGCTACACGCGATTTGGCGAGGACCAGATCCGTGGGCTCGTCGCCGCCGGGGCGGCGGCAGGGATCGGTGCGTCGTTCAACGCACCCATCGCCGGAATGCTCTTTGCGATGGAGGTCATCCTCGGCAACTTCGCCATCCGCCATCTCAACGCAGTCGTCATCGCATCCGTCGCCGCCGCCGTGACGACGCGGGAGCTGGTCGGGGCCGAGCGCATCCTCAGCTCACCCTCCCACCAGCTCGGTCATCCTGCGGAGCTGGTGCTGTACGCAACGCTGGGCCTCCTGGCGTTTGCCATCTCCTACCTGTTCCTCTTCGTCCTCGACCAATCGGAAGGGGCGGCCCTTCGCTGGCCCGGCTGGCTCCGTCCCCTCACGCTCGGTCTGGCAACGGCAGCCCTCATCCTCTACGAGCCCGATCTGCTCGGCACGGGCCAGGACTTCCTGGGAGGGCTGCTGCGGCTCGGACCCGGGACCACGCTGGCATGGTCCGGCTTGCTCGCCCTCGCCCTGCTCAAGCCCGTCGCCACGGCGCTGACGAGGTCCGGCGGCGGCTCGGGCGGCACGATGATGCCTTCGATGGTGATGGGAGGAGCGCTCGGCGCCGCCCTGGCGATCCTCATCGAACCGATCTGGGGCCTCTCGGAGCTGGAGCCCGGGGCGTTTGCCGTCGTCGGGATGGCAGCCACCTTCGCCGCGACGGGACGCGCCCCGCTGACCTCCATCCTCATCGTCTTCGAGATCACCGGGGACTACAACCTCGTGCTCCCGCTCATGCTGGCAGCGGCGCTCGCCACCTATCTCGGAGAACGGTTTCACCCCGATTCCGCCTACACGCTGCCCCTGCGTCGCGCCGGAATCCGACTCACGCAACGCGAAGACATCGACCTCCTCGACACGGTCAGTGTCGCCGACGTGATGACCCTCGCCGAAGATGCCCTGTCCCCCGACATGTCGATCGGCGACGCCATCGTGACCTTGCGCCGGGAGCGCCACCACGGCCTCCCCGTCGTTCGAGACGGCAGACTCGTCGGCATCGTGACGACCACCGACCTCGGGCGACCGGGCGTCGACGGCGAGGCTCCGCTGCGCACGGTCATGACCCGCAATCCCGTCACCATCTCGCCGAAGCAGCCCGTCTCGGCCGCCCTCGCCCGCATGGCGGCGCTCGGCGTCGGTCGCCTGCCGGTCGTGTCCGACGAAGAACCGGGTAAGTATCTGGGCATGTTCAGGCGCGAGAGCGTGGTTCGTGGCTACACACTCGCGTTGGGCGCATCGACCGACCGCCACCTCTATCGAGAGCGCCTCAAGCAGCGCACCCAACCCGGGGCGGGATTCTTCGAGATGCCGATCCGCCCGGGTTCGATGGCCGACGGGTTACGGGTTCGCGAGCTGAAGTGGCCCGAATCGGCGACGCTCGTCTCGGTCCGCCGCGGCGACAGCGTGCTCATCCCGCACGGCGACACCGTGCTTCGGGTCGGCGACACGATCACTGCCTTCGGCACGGGAGACGCCCGGATCGAGCTCGCATTCATCGTGGAGCCGAGGGCCGACGCAGAGCACGACTAGAGCCGTCGCCGGTCAGGCGGACAGCGCGGCGAGTGCGTCGACCGTGCGATCGACCTCCTCGACCGTGTTGTAGTGGACGAAGCCGATCCTTACGAGACCCCCGGTTGCGAGGACGCCCAACGCATCCATCACCTCGAGGGCGTAGTAGTGACCGTCCCACACCGCAATCCCTCGCTCGCCCAGATACGCGGCGACGTCGCGCGGTGAACGGCCATCCACGGCGATCGCAAACGTCGGCGTGCGGCCGTCGGCCTCGGGCACGCCGAAGAGCCGCACCTGGGGCTGCGCACTTATCCCGGCCAAGAACCGCTCCGTCAAGACGCGCTCGTGATCTGCGATCTGCCCCATCGCATCGACGAGACGTGCACGTCGAGAATCCCCGGCGCCCAAGGATGCGATGTACTCGATTGCGGCCTCGACCCCGGCGAGGCTCTCGAAGCTCTGCGTCCCCGTCTCCCACTTGCCAGGGGGCTCGTCCGGCGCCGGTCGGATCTTCACAGCCTCGAGCTCGGCCATCAGCTCGATGCGCCCGTACACGAACCCGGTGTGGGGCCCGAAGAACTTGTAGGCGGACGCCGCCAGGAAGTCGCACCCTGTGGCCGCCACGTCGATGAGGCCGTGGGGAGCGAAGTGCACCGCATCGACGAAGACCAGCGCCTCTCGCTCGTGAGCGAGCGCCGTGATGGCGGCCACATCCACGATCGATCCGATCGCGTTCGATGCATGCGTCACCGCGACGAGGCGCGTGTGATCCGTGATCGCCGCAGCAACGGCATCCGGATCCAACCTCCCCGTTGCCGGGTCGAAGTCGACGAGCCGAACGGTGGCGCCGGACTCCTTTGCGGCGGCCAACCAGGACGACACGTTGGCGTCGTGGTCCAATCGGGTGCAGACGATCTCGTCTCCAGGGGCCCAGGTGTGGGCGAGCGCCCGCCCGAGCGACAAGGTGAGCGAGGTCATGTTCTGGCCGAACGCGATCTCCTCCGGCCGGTCCGCGTTGATGAGGTCGGCGACGGCCGAGCGGGCGGCGTGGACCACTGCGCCGGTCTCCTCACTCGCCGCAAAGTGCCCACCGAGGTTGGATCCGCCTCGGGACATGTAGCCGGACATGGCGTCGATCACGTCCGCGGGGACCTGGGTGCCTCCCGGACCGTCGGCGTAGACGACCGGCACCCCGCGATGAAGCCGAGAGAGGGCGGGAAAGCGAGCACGGACCGCAGCGACGTCGAGCACGGCGGGGAGCGTAGCCCGTACCCACCGACGGCCCCACGGACCCGCACGATTGCACACCGGGTACATTGCCCGGCCATGGACCCACTTCCCATCGTCCCAGTCGTGCTCGCCGGGGGCTCCGGCACCCGCCTGTGGCCCATGTCACGGCTGGATGCGCCGAAGCAGCTGCTGCCACTGCTCGGCGGCAAGACGATGCTCCGGGCGACGATCGAGCGTTCGGCGGAGGTGACCCACCGGCGCCCCCCCATCGTCGTCTGCAATGCGGCGCATGCCGATGTGGTCCGCAGCGAGCTGGACGCCGCGGGCGAGCCCGAGGGCCATATCGTCGTCGAACCCGTCGGACGTAACACGGCGCCGGCGGTCGGCGTCGCGGCGAGGCTCGCTGCCGCGACGGGAGACAGCCTGCTCCTCGTCATGCCCGCCGACCATCTGATCACAGACGTCGCCGCCTTCACCGACGCGGTGGCGACAGGGCGGACCCCGGCCACAGAGGGTGATCTGGTGACCTTCGGAATCACGCCGACCTACCCGGCGACGGGGTACGGCTACATCCGGTCGTCCGGCGACGGTGTCGTCAGGCACGTGGATGCGTTCGTGGAGAAGCCGGACCGAGCGACCGCCGAGGCATTCCTCGAGACCGCCAACCATCTATGGAACAGCGGGATGTTCTTGTTCCGTGCGGATCGGTACCTCTCCGAGCTCGAGCGGTTCGAACCGGCCGTCGCCGCCGCCGTGTCGAGGTCGATCGAGACGGCGCACGCCGGCCCCTACGGGAACCTGTTCCTCGATAGCGCGGAGTTCGCCGCCTCGCCATCGATCTCGATCGACTACGCAGTCATGGAACGAACCGCCTCGGCGACGGTGGTCGCCCTCGACGCCGGGTGGAGCGATATCGGCTCCTGGGCGTCGCTGGCCGAGGCAACCGAAGCCGACGCCGAAGGCAACGCGCTGATCGGCGACGTCGTGGTGCAAGACGCCGTCAACGCCTACATCCGCTCCGACGGCCCGCTGGTCGTCGCATCGCACGTTCGCGACGTCGTCATCGTGGCTACCCCCGACGCCGTCCTCGTTACCGATCGCCATCACAGCGAGTCGGTGCGCGACCTCGTCGGCCTCATGCGCGCCGGGCACCGTCCCGAAGCCGACGAGTCGGCCACCCACATCCGCCCCTGGGGCAGGCTCCACACGTTGTCCCGCACCTCCACGCGTGTGGTGGACCGGCTCGATATCGCCGGGGAGGCAACGGTGCGCCCGGCGCCCGGAACATGGCTCGTGCTGGCGGGCTCCGCCGCGCATGGCGATGCCACGCTGGCCGAAGGCGACTTCGTCGAGGTCGGCGACGGAGCACCCCTCTTCCGCAACGAGCTGACGACCCCTCTCGTGATGCTCGCCGTGACCAGCGGAGGCGCCGAGACGTGACCGACGCGCTCATCGCTCTCGGGGTCGGGCTCATAATCGGCTGGCTGGCGGGCCGGCGATCCGCCCCGAGCCAGGACGGAGGTGGTGCTCACCGGTACCGTCCCAGCAGGCGTCAGCGGAAGATCCTCGAGACGCTGGAGCCGAGCCCGGATCTCCCGTCCATCGAGGAGCTGGTGATCGAGGAGGCGACCGAGACCGGCGTACTCGACATACCGGGAGCAGTCGGGACGCCGATCCACGTGCGTCTCAAGGCCTGGAAGCGAGACCACGAGCGTGAGGGACCATGCGACGGCGGGCATTGGGAGTTCCAGGTGCGCGCGGGAGTCGATCCGTCACAGGCAGCTCCTGAGGACGTCAGTCTCAGGTGTGTCGAGGAGCGCTCGCCCGAGTCACCGGGCTGAGGCGGCGGCCCGCAGCCTGCGGGGGTAACGTCACGGCCGTGTCCACGAGACCGGCAGTCGCCGTCTTCGGGTCCTCACGGATCGACCTGGGCAGTCCGGCCTGGGCCGAGGCCGTGCGTTGCGGTGCGCTCCTCGCCGCGCGCGGATTCGCCGTCGTGACCGGCGGGTACGGCGGAGCCATGGAGGCCGTCTCCCAGGGTGCGTCTGCGACGGGCGGACACGTCATCGGTGTCACCGCCCCGGCCGTTTTCCCCGGCCGCAGCGGCGCCAACCACCACGTCACAGTCGAACGACCGGCGGACACGCTCACGGAGCGCATCCACGACATGCTCTCGATCACCGACGGCGCGATCGCGCTCCCCGGAAGCATCGGAACCTTCACGGAGCTGATGGTTGCCTGGAATGTCGCGTTCGTGGCCGACCTCGCCAACCGGCGTCCGCCACTCGTGGTGGCGGTCGGGAGTGATTGGCGACGCCTCGTCGAGCTCGTTGCCACCTCCCTCGACACCAACGGGAAGCTGGTCACGTGCGTCGACGACGTCGACGAGGCGGTGGAAGCCGTGGCCCGCTCCGTCGCGGGGTAACGCTCAGCCCTCCGGCGGCCGACTCGGCCGACATGTGGTTCGCCCTCGATCCGCATCCGGCAGCCGTCGCAGGGTGAGGCTCACGCCTCCCCGGGCCGACTCAGCCGACGGGCGATTCGTGTCATCGTGGCGGCGATGATGTCCGTCTCCTCCGGCGAGAGGTGTCGGGCGAAGTGCTCCTCGATACCGCGCAGATGCAAAGGAGCGCAGCGCCGCAATGTCGCCAGGCCCCTATCCGTCAACGTCACGAAGGTCCCGCGCCGATCCGCCGCCGAAGTGGCCCGCTCGACCAGACCGGCCGCCTCGATGCGATCGATGAGCCGGGTGGCGGCGCTCCGGCTGAGGAGGCGCGACTCGGCGAGCTGGTGCATACGCAGGCGGCCGCCCGGCGCTTCCCTCAAGAGCAGCAGCACCTCGTACCAGGTCAACGGGAGGTCTGCTTCACGACTCAACTCGTCCTCCAGCCGCGAGATCACCCTGGCATGCGCGGTCAGGAAGCTCCGCCATGCGGACAGCTGATCGGTGGACAGCGGGTTCGGCATGGCCTGGCATGCTACCGATCGGCGCCAAGTCATCCCGGACCGGTCCACCGGGCCCGCCCCGGGTCGGTCGCCGGGCCGCCGCCTACACTCCGCCCCAGCCAGCCAGGAGGTTCCATCGTGAGCACGGAGGGTCTGTTTCTCGGCGCCGTCGTCGAGCCCGACTCGGCCGAACGGACCGACACGCTCGTCGGCTACGACCCGAGCGACCTGACGACGCACGGTGTGATCGTCGGGATGACCGGTTCGGGAAAGACAGGGCTCGGGGTCATCTTCCTCGAAGAGGCCCTGCTCAACGGGATCCCCACCCTGGTCCTCGACCCCAAGGGCGACATGACCAACCTCCTGCTCACCTTCCCCGACCTCGCCCCTTCCGATTTCGAGCCATGGATCGACCCGGCCGAGGCTCGCAAGGAGGGCATCAGCGTCGCCGAAGTCGCCGCGGCGAGAGCCGCGCTGTGGAAGAAGGGGCTCGCCTCGTGGAACCAAGACGGGTCCCGCATCGCCGAGCTCCGACAGAAGGCGGGATTCACGATCTACACGCCCGGGTCCTCGGCCGGAGTCCCGGTCAACATCGTCGGCTCGCTCACCAACCCCGGCCTCGATTGGGACACGCAAGCCGAGGCCCTTCGCGACGAGATCCAGGGTTTCGCCTCCGGTCTGCTCGGTCTGCTCGGCCTGGACGCCGACCCGATCTCGTCGCGGGAGCACATCCTGATCACGAACCTCGTGGAACATGCCTGGCGACAGGGCGAATCGCTCGATCTGGCGACCCTGCTCGCGCAGATCCAGCGTCCCCCGCTACGCAAGCTCGGCGTCTTCGAGCTCGACACGTTCTACCCGGAGAAGGACCGGCAGGGCCTGGCGATGCAGCTCAACGGGTTGCTGGCTGCGCCATCGTTCGCCGAGTGGGTCGAAGGTGCGCCGCTCGATGCCGGGAAGCTGCTGTGGGACGAGGACGGACGTCCCCAGGCGGCGATCGTCTACCTCGCCCATCTCTCCGATGAAGAGCGCCAGTTCATCGTCACGCTCATCCTCTCGAAGTTCGTCACGTGGATGCGCAGCCAGCCGGGCACCGCCGACTTGCGGGCCCTCGTCTACATGGACGAAGTGTTCGGGTTCGTGCCGCCGACCGCCGAGCCCCCCGCCAAGAAGCCGATCCTCACCATGCTCAAGCAAGCCCGCGCCTTCGGGGTCGGCATGTTGCTGTCGACTCAGAACCCGGTCGACCTCGACTACAAAGCCATGTCGAACGCAGGAACGTGGTGCATCGGGCGTCTCCAGACCGAGCGGGACAAGGCCAGGATCCTCGAGGCGCTCCAGTCGGCCACGGGCGACACCGATGTCGCCTCTCTCGACGCGTCGATCTCCGGGCTGGGAAAACGGCAGTTCCTCCTGCACAACACGCGGAACCCGGCGCCCCTGCACTTCACCACGAGGTGGGCGCTGTCGTACCTGGCCGGGCCGCTGACACGTGACCAGGTCGCCGACTTGCAGGGCGACGGTCCTGGACCCGCGGCGTCACCTGCGGCCGCACCCGACGCCGACGAGGCGCCCGCAGCCGCGGCTCCGGAGGCCGATATCGCCTCCGACGAGACTCCGGTCATGCCGGCGGTGGCCGACGGGGTGCCGGTCTTCCACATGGACCCTGCGGCGCCATGGGCCGCCGACGTGGATGCCACGCCGGGCGGGAAGCGCCACCGCGCCGCCGTCGCCGCACGCATCCAGCTCGTGTTCGACGACCGCCCGGCCGGCATCGACCACACCGAGGAGTGGGAAGCCATCGTGCCCATCGGCGACGCGTTCGACGTCGACGAGGCAATCAACGTCGACTACGACGACCGCGATCTGAGCCCATCGGCCGTCGAGGGCGCCGTGTACGAGCTGCCGGCCGCACCCGTCGACACGAAGGGCTTCTTCACGGAGGCGCAACGCGACCTCAAGGAGCACCTCTACCGGAACCGGAAGCTCGCCGTACTCAAGAACGCAGAGCTGAAGTTGTACTCCCGGCCTGGAGAGACGCCGGACGAGTTCACAGCGCGG
Source organism: Acidimicrobiia bacterium (assembly GCA_041611095.1). Lineage (GTDB taxonomy): Bacteria > Actinomycetota > Acidimicrobiia > Spongiisociales > UBA5794 > UBA6912. The sequence continues at coordinate 59,400 of JBFINP010000005.1, forward strand.
TGCGACGAGGCCGCCCAAGCCATGGCGGACAAGGAAGCGGCGTCGCTGCGCGACAAGTACGAGAAGAAGATCGCATCGGCCCGGAAGCGGTTCGAGGCGGCAGAGCGTCGCGTCGCCGAGCTCGAAGTTGACATCGCCGGGTCGAAGCAGTCTGAGTTGATGGAAGGCGCCGGTGCCCTGCTGAGCGTGCTCACCGGCCGCCGTTCGACGCGAGCGGTGACCGGAAGTATGCGGCGGCGGCAGTCGACGCGCAGCAAGCAGCAGAGGCTGCAGTCGGCACAGGAGAAATCTGTCGCCGAGTGGGACGATATGGCGGCACTGGAGGCCGAGCTCACCGAGGAGCTCGAAGAGATCAACGATCGGTGGGAAGAGATCGGAGAGCAGGTCGAGGAGATCGAGATCGGCCTCGAGAAGACCGACATCCACGTCGATGACGTGGCGGTCGTCTGGATCCCGGTGGCCTAGAGAGCTGCCGCCGGTGGCGGGCCTTCAGGACCGGGCCAGCGCCCACATGAGATCGCGAATCCCCACGATTCCGAGCAGCTCGCCGTCCGCCATGACCGGCATGTGGCGGTACCCCGTCTCCATCAGCCAGGCCACTGCCTCGTCGATCGACGTGTCGGGTGCGAACGTGTCAGGTGACTCGGTCATCCACTCTGCGACCGTCTCCTCTTCGACCTCGGCGCCCTCCGCGACCGCCGCAGCGAGGTCGTGCTCGGTGAACAGGCCGGCAACCGTCCGGTCGGTGACGACGGCGAGGGCGTCGACGGATTGCTCGATCATCCGTTCGGCGGCCTCGGCGAGCGTCGCCTCGGACCCGATGAGCTCGGCTTTTCCACTGACCAGAGCAGCCAGTTGCATGGTCGTTACCCCTGTGTCGAGGCGAACACTACCCCCGTGACGCTGCCGCGACCTATTCGCGGGAGCTGTCCGTGGAGGCGCAGAGACCGCCTCTAGAGAAGATCCTGCTCCCGAATCCCGAAGGACGGGTGGCGGAGGCGGCACAGCGCCAGCTTCTCGAGCTGGCGAATGCGTTCCCGGGTGAGGTTGAACTCCTCGCCGATCTCCTCGAGCGTTCGCGGCACACCGTCGTAGAACCCGTAGCGCAGGGCCAGGATCCGCCCCTCGCGCTCGGGCAGGCGCTCGATCGACTTCCGCAGGCTGTTGGCGATGTCGAGCTCCTCGGTGACCCGCACCGGATCGACGGCGTCCTCATCCTCGATGAAGTCCCCGAGCTGAGCACCGTCTTCGCCCACCGGCTGCTCGAGCGAGACCGTGTCGGCGACGTTGAGCGCAAGCTCGACCTTGTCGACGTTGACACCGGCCTCCTCGGCGATCTCCTCGGGTCGAGGCTCGCGCCCGAGCTCGGCCTTCAAGCTCGCCTGGGCGGCCCGCACTGCAGCGAGCGTGTCGTGGAGATGCACGGGAATGCGGACCGTGCGCGACTTGTCGGCGATGGCACGGGTGATGGCCTGGCGGATCCACCACGTGGCATACGTCGAGAACTTGAAGCCCTTGCGCCAGTCGAACTTCTCCACCGCACGGATCAGACCCAGGTTGCCTTCCTGGATCAGGTCGAGGAAGTCGATGCCCGAAGTGTTGGCGTACCGGCGAGCGTTGGCGACCACGAGGCGGAGGTTTGCCGTCAGGAATGCGTCCTTGGCCTCGCGCCCGTGGCGCACTCGGCGGCGCAGCATCATCTCTTCGGTCTTGCCCTTGAAATTGCCCGCCTCGAGCTTGTCCAGCGCGTCCTGGCCCCCCTCGATCTTCTGGGCGTAGTCGACCTCTTTCTCGGCGGTCAAGAGCTCGTACTCACCGATCGCCGTCAAGTACTGGCTGACGAGGTCGGTCGTGAGGCGCCCGCGCTCGTCAGTGAGCTTGTTGCGATCGCGATCGCGACGCGAGCGCGTCAGCGTGTCGCGCTCGATGCGCTCCTTGGCCTCTTGTCGTTCGCGCTGCGCTCGGTCGGCGACCTTGTCACGCGCCTTGCCACTCGTCGCCATTCTTGGCAGTCCTCCACGAGATTCGAATCCTGGTCCGCCCGGCGGGAAAGATTGTGAATAGGGTCACAATGCCGGGCCTGGTTCAATATCACATAGAACGGACATTTTGTGAACCCCTTTTCTGGAGCAGGTGCCCTCTTGTCCATCCGAAGCCACCGAAAGAGCGATCGCACGCCACCCGTAGAGTGCGGTACACCGCACAGAAAGGAGCGTCGTGGCCCGCATAGCCGTCACCGGAGGTAGCGGAAAGGCCGGTCGGGCCTGCGTGTCCGACCTGCGGTCCCACGGGTATGACGTCGTCAACATCGACCTCGCCGCTTCTCGTGATCCCGATGCGCCCACGCTCGTGGCCGACTTGACGGACCTCGGTCAGACCATCGATGCACTGCGTGGCGCCGAAGCCGTTGTGCACCTTGCCGCGATCCCGGCGCCCGGCGTCCTCCCGGACGGCGAGACCTTCCGGATCAACACGCTGAGCACCTACAACGTCTTCAGTGCGGCTGCCACCCTTCGTCTCGACCGAGTCGTGTGGGCGTCGAGCGAGACGCTGATCGGAATCCCATTCGAGACGTCGGCACCGCGCTACGTGCCGCTCGACGAGGAACACCCGGCGCTGCCGGAATTCCACTACGCACTCTCCAAGCTGATGGGAGAGGTGATGGCCGAACACTTCAGTCGGTGGACGGGAATGCCGTTCATCGGCCTGCGCATATCCAACATCATGGAGCCGGCCGATTATTCCCGTTTTCCGTCCTTTTGGGAGGACCCGACGGTTCGGGCGTGGAACCTCTGGGGCTACGTCGATGCCCGTGACGTCGCACAGGCGATCCGGCTGAGCCTCGAGGCGGACCTGACCGGCGCCGAAGTGTTCCTCGTCGCCGCGGCAGACACCTGCATGACCCGCCCGGGACTGGATCTCGTGGCGGAGGTCTACCCGGAGACCGAAATACGAGGCGACCCTGGACCCAGTGGGACGCTGCTGTCGATCGACAAGGCGCGGCGCATGCTCGGCTACGCCCCCGCCTACCGCTGGCGCGACCACCTCTCGACGGAGTGAGGCGATGACGAACCGTCTCGCTGCGGCATCGAGCCCGTACCTCCTCCAGCACAAGGACAACCCGGTCCACTGGTACGAGTGGGGCGAAGACGCATTCGCCGCCGCCCGGCTACTCGACCGCCCCGTGCTGCTGTCCGTCGGCTATGCGACGTGCCACTGGTGTCACGTCATGGCGCACGAGTCGTTCGAGGACGAGGCAACGGCCGACTACATGAACACGCATTTCGTCAACATCAAGGTCGACCGTGAGGAGCGGCCCGACATCGATCGCATCTACATGGACGCCGTCCAGGCGATGACCGGTCATGGGGGCTGGCCGATGACGGTCTTCCTGACCCCGCAGGGGGAACCCTTCTTCGCGGGCACCTACTTCCCCAAGGCGGCCCGGGGGCACCACCCGTCGTTCCGGGCGGTGATGGAGGCGATCGTCGATGCGTGGATGCGGCGCCGAGTCGAGCTCGACGAGCAGGCCCGGCGGCTCACCGAGGCAGTCCGGGCGCACATCCCTCCCGCAGCGGACAGCCCCGACCGGGCAGTGGTGTCGGCCGCCCTCCACGCACTCCAGCGGGGGTTCGACGAGGAGTGGGGCGGCTTTGGTGGGGCCCCCAAGTTCCCCCAGGCGCCAACGCTGGAGCTGCTCATGAGGGCGGCAGCGCTGCGGGTGGGCGACGAGGCGGGTGCTGCCCGCCGGATGCTTGCCGCCACGCTCGACGCCATGGACGCGGGCGGGATCCACGACCACCTGGGAGGCGGCTTCAGCCGCTACAGCGTCGACCGCCGGTGGCTGGTCCCTCACTTCGAGAAGATGCTCTACGACAACGCCTTGCTGGCGCGCGTGTACCTCAGGTCCTGGCAGCTGCTCGACGACCTTCGGTACCGAGACGTCGCAATCTCGACCATCGAGTACATGCTGCGCGACCTCGGCGATCCCGGCGGCGGCTTCCACTCTGGAGAGGACGCCGACTCCGAGGGCGAAGAGGGAGCGTTCTACGTCTGGAGTTGGGACGAGCTCTCGGACGTATTGGGACCGGACCTCGCACCCATCGCAGCCCTGCTCGGCGCCAGCGAGGGTGGCAACTTCGAAGGCAGCAACGTCCTGCACCGTCCGGCGACGGTGGAGGAGGTCGCCGAGCGTTTCGCCATCGAACCGGCGGAGCTCGCCCTGCGCCTCGCGACCGGGATCGATCTTCTCCGGGCGCGTCGCAGGCAGCGGGTACGGCCGTCTGTCGACGACAAGGTCGTCACGGCCTGGAACGGCCTCGCCCTGCGCACGCTGGCCGAAGCCGCCGCGGTGCTGGATGAGGATCGCTATCTCGACGCAGCCGTCGGGCTCGCCGAGTTCACCGAGCGAGAGCTGCTCCGTGACGGGCGGCTCGTGAGAACGTGGCGGGCCGGAACCTCCGGACCGCACGGCTTCTGCGACGACTACGGCGCCATGGCCGTAGGGCTGCTCACGCTGTACCAGGTGGCGGGCGATGTTCGCTGGTTCGAGCTCGGGGCGCATCTCGTCACCACGGCGATGGAACTGTTCTCCGACCCGGCCGGCGGGTTCTTCAACACGCCGCACGACGGTGAGGATCTGATCGCACGGCCGAAGAACCTCATGGACAACCCGACGCCGTCGGACAACGCCTTGATGGCCGAGGCCCTCCAGATGCTGCTGTCACTGACGGGAGAAGCCGAGTTCGAACGTGCGCTCACGGCCACGTTCCGCGCTGCAGGACGCCTGATGGACCAGTACCCGACGGCCGTGGGCCACGCCATCGCCGTGCTCGCCACGACGCTCGCCGAGCCGAAGGAGATAGCGATCGTCGGCCCGGACGAGCTGCGTCGCCCGTTCGACGCAGTGGTCTGGTCCGCCTTCCGCCCCGACTGCCACGTCGCGAGCGGCAAGGGACCGACACACGAGGTGCCGCTGCTGCGCGATCGGTCGGCACCATCCGGCGCCGTGCTGGCATACGTCTGCCGATCATTCGTCTGCGACCTGCCCGCCACGACTCCGGATGAGTTGACGGCTCGGCTCTGAGCCGGCAAAGCCAAGGTGTTCCACGAGACCAGCCGTAAGCTGTGAGAACCCATGACCACCCCACTCACCGCACCCTGTGTCTACTGCGGCAACGACCGGCCGATCGAAGCCGAGTTGTGCCCCACGTGCGGCCGCGGCTGGATCGACAGACGTATAGGAACGCGACCGCGAAGCGAGTCCGTTGCGGCGGGCGATACGACCGGCGAGGACGATACGACCGGCGAGGACGATACGACCGGCGAGGACGATGCGACCGGCGAGGACGATACGACCGGCGAGGACGATGCGACCGGCGTAGCTGCCGAAGCCGCACCGGGCGACATCGTGCCCGTCGAGACCACGGCGATTGCGGAGGACACGGTTCAGCAGACCGGAATCGAGGAGGCGTCGTCGCCGGATGACGGCGAAACTGCGGCGCTCTCGGAGGGAACGCCCGAGACCCCGGAGCAGCCCGAGCAGCTCGGGTTCCCCGACGAGGAAGCGGGGACCGCTGGAGGAGCGGCCGCCGTGGCAGGTGCGGCCGCGGTCGCCGGGGCAGCCATCCCCCGCGTGGTAGGCGACGAGCCGCCGGACATGGAACCTGAGCCGGTGGAGCTCGTCGACGTGTACGGCGAGCTCTACGCCGACGATGCCGTACCGGTCGACGAACCGGGAGCGGTGACGGCGGCGGTCGTGAGCGCCACCCCGCCCGACGCGGAGGAATCCACGGAGGAGCCCGCGGCTCAGACCAAGACGCCGGGCGAGCCCACGGAACGCACGGAGGCCGTGGCCGAAGCCGCAGCGCCGGACGCACTCGAGGCGGAAGCAGTTGCCGCGGCCGACGTCGCCGGGGTGGGAGGAGGCCCGGAACACGGGGCCGCAGAGGCCACCTCACCAGAAGGCGCCTCAGAAGGGACCATCGCGGCTGACGAAGACCCCACGGCCGTAGACACAGCCGCAGACGCGGGTGCCCTGGTGGAGACCGCGGCAGACGAAGCCGCTCCAGAAGAGGACTTCTCCGCCGCTGCAGGAGCCGGTGCCCCGCAAGCTGTTACCGCAGACGGCTTGGACACACCGACCGTGGAGTCCGCAGAGCCCGAGGAACGGGCTTCGGGCGTGCCTACCGACGACGTCTCCGGAGAGGCCGCAGCCATCGCTGCGGCGATGAGCGACACCACCGGCGCCGCGGCGGCCGACACGGGCTTCGCAACCACGAGGCAGCTCGCTGCTGCGACCGAGCCGAGCCCTTCGGCGGACGAAGGGGATGCACTGGCCGATGCCCTCTCGCCGTTGCCGATGGAAGAGCCGCGCGGGCGCAGGGTGCAGACGCTGGTCGTGCTCGGCGTCGTCGCCACCGTGATCGTCGGATGGTTCTTCGTCCTGGCACTCATCTCACGGGGCAGTGACGGTGGCATCGAGGCGCAACCGCCGCCGTCGACGCTCCCGACCGAGTCGATACCGGCAACGGCACCCCCCGAGGTGCCGACCACGGTCGTGGACGCACCCACGACGACGGCAGCCGTCACCACGACGGATGCGGCGACCACGACGACCGCCACCTCACCGTCGATCCCGCAGTTCGAGGCGGTCGGGGAGCCCTTGGCGGCGGCCGACCTCGGGCTCGGCGGATTCGCCCTGGGCCCGTTTGCGTTCGGGTCATCCGAAGCCCTCGGCCGGCTGGTCGCGACCTACGGCCAGCCCGACGGCTTCGTCGATCTCTCGACGGAATGGGGAGCGTGTGACGGAGACCAGGGTTTCGTCACGACGTGGGGACCGCTGTCGACCCTCTTCCTCGGCACCATCGAAGCCGCGGAGCTCGCCGGCTACCGTCTGGGGACGGACGGCGACCACCCCGCCACCGACCTGCGCACGCTCTCCGGACTTCAGGTGGGCGACACCGTCGCCGATGTCGAGGGCATCTACCGCCGCTTCTCGGTACATCTCGAGGAGGTGGATGGCCAGCCCTCCTTCATCGTGACCCGCGACACGGACGGTGCGACGCTGCTGTGGGGACCGGTGACATCCACGGATACCGACGGTGTCGTCGAGGGGATCTACTCCCCGCGGCCTTGCGACCAGGGTCCCGTCCCGGCTCCGTGACCTGGCCGGCGTCGAGCAGTCCCATCGTCTGCGACCGACGTAAGATGACGTACCTCGTGATCACCCCCGCTAGCCCCCGATGACTCGGCGACGCACGTCGCCGGACCAACCGGGCCTGTTCAGGCGGATGTTCGCTCTTGCGAACATCGTCGCCGTCGGGCTCGGTCTCATCGCGTTTGCGGTGGTTCTCAATTCGTGGAACTCGACTTCCGGCGCCCTGGTTGCCGCCGGAGTGGGTGGAGTCGTGGCGGCGGCCGTCTGGCTGGTGTGGAACCGGCTGGTGGGTCTGCGACCTGTTGGGAAGCTCACCGGGCTTCCCAAAGTTGGCTCGATACCCGCCGACCCTCCTCGACCGACACCCACCCTGACCGACCCCGGCTCGGACGCGGCACGGGCGTACCAACGTGCGGCGAGCCGGCTCGAAGCGTCGACCCGCGGCCGGGTGCTGCTGGTCTCGGGCATGAGGCCCGGACAGGGTGCAACGACCGCCGCACTCAACCTCGCCGTCGCCGGCACGTATGCGGGACGCCGCGTGGTGCTCATCGACGGCGACGTGCCCCGCGGCATCCTCAGCAGCTTCGGCCGGACCGGTACCAAGCCCGGCCTCGTCGAACTGTCCAGCGGAACGGCGGAGCTCAGCGAGGCCGCCCGCCTCTGGTCGATCGGCGAGAAGAGCCGGTTGCCGTTCATTCCATCCGGTGTCGCCGACGGCAATGGCACCCGCCTCGACGGTGGCGGGTTGGCGACGGCGATGGAGCCCGTCACGACCGCCGCCGACTTGGTGTTGATCGACACGGCCGCCGGTGACGACGAGGCGCTCGCCGCCCTCGGAGAGGTGGCCGACGGCACGTTGCTCGTCGTGCCCAGGGCCGCGAACCGGGCCACGATCGACGAGCTGGAGGCGCGGGCGCGACGAAGCGGAGCGCCACCGGTCGGCTACCTCATCAACGAGGCGGCACCGAGCCCGGCGTCGATCGATCAGCACCCGATCCTGCGCAGCCTCAAGCGCGCGCTGGCGACGGCGCTCCTCGTGCTCCTCGCCTACGGCGTGTGGACGGGATTCCAGATCTGGGGATCCTGGCGCGGCGTCGAGCGGGAGGGGCTCGATGTCCAGCGTGCCGAGACCTTGCTCGAGCTCCCCGCCGAGGGCATCGTCGACACCGCCATAACCGACGACGTCGCCGCAGCCGTGACGGCCGTTCCCTCCAACGAATCCGACTTCCTCTCGGTCCTCATCGTCGGCAGCGACCTCTCGGGCAGCCTCGCCGACGTCATCATGCTCGCGATCGTCCCCGCCAACGGCGACGACCCCGTCCTCGTCAGCATCCCCCGTGACCTCTACTTGCCGAACCGATGCACGAAGTCGTACACGAAGATCAACGCCAACCTCGCCGGCTGCGGCGACGACGTCAATGGGCCGACGCTGCTGGCGCTGGCGGTCGAGGATTTCACCGGCATCCCGGTCGACCACCTCGCCCTCTTCACCTTCGACGGATTCGAGGAGATCATCGACGAGGTCGGCGGGATCGAGATCTGTGTCGACTACCCGGTGCGGGACAGCAAGTCGGACCTCGACCTCCCCGCGGGATGCACCCAGGCAACCGGCGAACAGGCTCTGGCGTGGGTGCGGTCGAGGCGCACCCAAGAGCTGGTCGACGGACGGTGGCGCACGATGTCGGGCGTGAGTGATCTCACTCGCAACGAGCGCCAGCAGGAGGTGCTGCTCGACATGTTCTCGAAGCTCCGCAACTTCAATTCGCCTGCGGACCTCACCCGCACGGTTCGCAGCCTCACCAACGCGTTCACACTGGACGACCACTTCGGGATCACCGATGCGATCGGTCTGGCGTGGGACATGCGTGAGATCAATCCGGCAACCGTGGTGACCATCGACATACCAGTCCAGGCCCAGACGACGGCCGCAGGGGCGGCGGTGCTCGTCCCGACGGCGCCGTTCAACGAGCTCCTCGACGAGATCTATCCGGACCTCGTGGTATCCGGCGAGCTCGGTTCCGCCCCCGACGAGTGAGGTACACAGTGATTCGCCCGGTGGACCGTAAGATGTGCCGGCGCGGCCCGGCCCGTGCGGGCGCACGTCCGGTCTGCCAGGAGCCGAATTGACCGACCGCAACGACAACGACCCACTGTCGGGGATTCAGCCCTACGAGGAACTGACCGGGCTCACCGGCAGCGAACCGCTCCCCCCGCTCGAAGATCCGGGCGTGCCGGCGGCCATCCCCCCGCGCTCTCCGTTGCTGACCGGACTCGTCCTCGGACTGCTCCTCGTCGTGGTGAGCATCGCCCTCTTCCAACTCCTCAGTGGCGGGGAGGAGGAAACCCCCGTCGCCGGCAGCGGAACCGACGTCTCGACGCCGGTAGACACCACCCCGGACGCGACGACGCCCGGCGACGGCACGGCCGGCCCTGAAACGACCTCACCCACCTCGCCGGTCGCCTTCGAGCCGTACGTGGCAAGCGGAGAGCCGGTGGCCATCGCCGATCTCCTACTGGCGGTGGACGGGGTTGGTCCGGTCAAGTTCGGCGAGCCTGCGGCGACCTCCGTCGGACGGCTCATCGCCAGCTTGGGTGAACCCGACTCCGACTCCGGCCCCCAGCAGTCGGTCGGCGAGTGGGGCGTGTGCGACGGCGACACCGAGCGCGTCGTCCAATGGGGCCCGTTCGCAGCCATCGTCGTCGTCGATCCCGACGGAGCCGAGACGTTTGCGGCGTACCGCCTCGACTTCTCCCTCGGCGGTTTCTCGTCCGACGCCGCCGACCTCGAGACGCTGAGCGGGCTGCGTGCGGGGGCGTCCCTCCGGCAACTCGAGCAGATCTACGCAGATTTCGACGTCCGAACGGTCGAGGACCCCGACATCGGCACGATCTGGGAGCTGAACAGCACCAACACCGGCAACCTGCTGCTGTGGGGGCCACTCACCGCCGACGACACGGTCCGCGGCATCTACTCGCCCGACGCCTGCGGCCGGTTCTGACGATCCCAACGGCACACGATGGGGCTTGCGGCGGCGCACTATGATCGCCCCGACGTCCAGCCCGGAGCCGCATGAACATGAGCCGAGTCCGAGCGTCCCTCTACGGGAGCCTGGCGGGTGCGGTGCTCGCCCTCGTCGCATACGTCATTCTCGGGGGTCGCTTCGCCCTCGGTGCAGCCGTGGCAGTGCCGCTACGCCCGGATTCTCCTCGTGCCGCCATCGATTTCGCCGGGTCCACGGGTGGTGGCTACCTCATCGTGCTCCTCGGGGGGATCCTCGTCGGTCTGGCGGTCGCCGGGATCACCTACGCCGCCGCACGCGAGACCGAGCCGGACAGCCCGAAGTTTCCGCTTCGCTACCTCCTCCCCGTCGCCGGACTGGTGTCCGGGCTCACCGCCTACACGATGGTGCGAGCGGGCATCGGCGGATTCGCCGACATCGAGGCCGGCATCGTCACCGTCAGTGTGTTCCGGTTCACTCTCACCATCGCCATCGCAGGTGCAGTCGCCGGCGCCGTCACCGGCTACGTGGTCGACCGTCTCGCCCGCCCGGAGCTGCTCGGGCTCGAGGGCGTAGCCTGGGAGTCGCGCACCGTCGTCATGCGATCCATGGCGAAGGCGGTCGGCATCCCGGTCACCGCAGTGGTGATCGCCGCTGCGTTCGCAGTGGGGCTCTCGAGGTTGCTCCTCGAGGCCGAGGGCACGCTGGCCGTGGTGATCTTCGCCGTCGCCGGAACCGTCGTGCTGGCCGGCGCAACCCTGCTTGCGTACCGCCCTTGGGAACGGCAGCAGACTCGGCCCAGCGCCTGAGGACTGCCAGGCTCGCTCAGCCGGCGTCGTCGACCTCGAGGGCGACCCATGTGCCGTCGTCGAGCACTTCGTAGCGGATCGCAACGGGCACCGCGCTGCGAAGGTGGTCGCGGAGATGGCCGATCGAGCCTCCGTCGTGGAACCGCACACCGGGCGCCGTGGCGAAGACCCGCTCGGTACCGTCCGGCAACCGGACGACGAAGCGCTCGACGTCGGTGAGATCACCCGTCACGTCGACGACTACGCCGGTCACCACGTCACGATCGCCACCGCCGCAGCCCCCGAGCACGATCAGAGCACATGCGATGCCGGCGAGAAACCGAGGGAGCCTCACACCTTGGGGATCACACGCGCCGGCTGGGTGTAGCGCTGCTCCTCCGCCCACCAGGAGAAGAAGACGCCCGCGATGAAGCCCCAGATCAGCAGGCCGCCGCCGATCTTCATGATCAACCCGGCCAGCACCTGATCGGTATGTGCCGACAGCCCCCACAGTCTTGGGAACGTTTCGTAGATCGGGTAGAGAGGTGTGTCGCCGAGGGTGAGGAACGATGCGGGGACGGTCGGCACCAGGGACTGTAGAAACAGGTACCCCATGCGCTGGAACGGCTCGAGCCGGGGCAGATCCGGGATGGGCCCGACGACGGGCCACCACATGAGGATGGCGGTGACGAACAGCGTCGAGTGCATCACGAAGTGGAAGGGCTCCGACAGCAGCATCTCCTCGACGATGCCCGGCATGTGCAGCAGCCCGAGCACGGCGTTGAAGACGAACAGGGCGACGAACGGCTTCGTCAGGATGCGGAGCACAGGAAGCATGGGTCGTACCAGAAGGCGGATCAGCCACCACGGCACACCGTAGAGCAGCAGCGGTGGAGCGACGAGCGCCAGCACGAGGTGCTCCACCATGTGGAACATGTACAGGCTCGACTCCCCGATGTCGTGAAACGGCCAGGTCGACACGGCGAGAATCGAGACCATGGCGCCGTAGAAGGCGAAGCGCTGGCGACGGGTCACCGCCGGCTCGTCCCGCGGCGCGAAGTGAGCTGCGAGCCTCCGAACGCCCAGCTCGTAACCGATGGTGGCAGCGATCACGAGACCAACGACATCGAGGTGGACGTGGAACGGCGCCACATCACCCAGCGACACCAGCGCAGCGGTGGCAGGTCCTCCGATCATTTGGGACCTCTCAGTTCACAGCGCCCGGAACGTGGCGAGAACGACGATGAAGAGGATGATGGCACCGGCAACGCCGATGAGGAAGAGGCTCTTCATCAACGGTTTCTCGAACTTCAGGTGCATGAAGAAGGCCACGACGATGCCGAACTTGATCGCACCGAGGATGATGAGCATGGGAGCCACCAGGTCGGCGAGCCGCTCCACGTAGGCGATGGCGACCTCGATCGCGGTCACAACGAACAGCACTGCAGCGATCATCCAGTACGTGCGGGCGGCAGGAAGGTGGGCGGTGTCGTCGGTGGTCATAGCACCTGCAGCAGGTAGACGACGGTGAAGATCACGATCCAGACGATGTCGACGAAGTGCCAGTAGAGGCCCACCAACTCCACGTTGAGCCCACGATCGTCGTACAGCCTTCCGTTGAGTGACAGGATGAACATGGCCATGAGCAGCATGACGCCGACGGCGACGTGGATGCCGTGGAAACCGGTGAGCATGTAGAAGGAGGAGGCAAACGGGCTCGTCGGCAGGGTCAGCCCCTCGTGGATGAACTCGGTGAACTCGAAGATCTGCCCGGCGAGAAACGTGGATCCCAGCAGCGCCGTTCCCCCGAGCCACACCCGCGCCTGCCGACTGTCACCCCGCTCGAACGCATCGTGGGCGAGGACCATCGTGAGCGAACTCATCAGCAGGACGAACGACGACGCCGAGGTGAACGGGATGTCGAAGATCTCGGGTCCGGGCCCGTCCCCCGTGGAGTTCCGGTAGAGCAGGAACGTTGCGATCATCGCCCCGAAGAAGAGGCACTCGGACCCCAGGAAGACCCACATGGCGGTCTTCCGGATGCGGTGGATGTCGTGTCCGGATTCGGCGTGGCCGCCCGGAAGCGTCTCGGCGACGGGATGGGACGCCATCAGTGCTCTTCCCTCGTGATCGGCTCGAGCGACCACCCGAAGAGGCCCCACAAGGTGATCATCATCCCGACGACGACGGCCGCCCAGCCCCATGACAGGTAGATGAGGCCATAGCCGGTGATGACGAGGCCGAGGGATGACAGGGCCGGGTAGTACGACGGAGACGGCATGTGGATGTCCTCGTGGGCATCGTGGGTGTCGCCTTCGCCCTCACCACCGGTTTCGACGAGCGTCCCGCCGGTCACGGCGGGCATCTTCACCAGCCGCCCCTCCTCGTCCTCGGCGTACTTGCGGTGCCAGAAGTCGTCGAGGGAGTGCACCACGGGTTCGACGTCGAAGTTGTGGACGGGCGGCGGCGAGGAGATCGTCCATTCGAGCGTGCGGCCATCCCAGGGGTCGTTGCCGGCCGGAATGCCGCGCGTGCGGGCCCAGAGAATGTTGCCGAGGAACAAAAGGAACGAGACGCCGATGGTGAACGCACCGACCGTTGCGATCAGGTTCCAGAAGTCCCATCCCAGGCCCTCGCCGTACTGGTACGTGCGGCGGGGCATGCCGTTGAGGCCCAGGATGTGCATGGGTGCGAACGTGAGGTTGAATCCGATCAGCATGAGCCAGAAGTGCACCTTGCCCCAGCCTTCGTGGAGCATCCGGCCGGTCCATTTCGGGAACCAGTAGTAGACGCCTGCCACGTACCCGAAGACGGCTCCTCCGAACAGCACGTAGTGGAAGTGGGCCACCACGTAGTAGCTGTCATGCTGCTGGGTGTCGGCGGGCACGACCGCATGCGTGACCCCGGAGAGGCCGCCGATCACGAACATGGCGATGAACGCGAGCGAGAACAGCATCGGCGTCTGGAAACGTATTCGTCCGCCCCAGGTGGTGCCGATCCAATTGAAGATCTTCACCCCGGTCGGGACGGCGATGATCATGGTGGCGATACCGAAGCCCGCTTCCGCCACGGGGCCCATGCCGGACGTGAACATGTGGTGGGCCCACACTCCGAACCCGACGAAACCTATCGCGGCGCCGGAGAACACGACGAACTCGTAGCCGAACAAAGGCTTCCGACTGAAGACCGGCAGGATCTCGGAGATGATGCCCATCGCCGGCAGGATCAGGACGTACACCTCCGGGTGGCCGAATAACCAGAACAGGTGCTGCCAGAGCAGTGGATCACCACCCGCGGCGGCCTGGTAGAAGAGCGCACCGAAGTTGCGGTCGAGGAACAGCTGGAACAGTCCGATGGCGACCGGTGGCAGGGAGAAGATGAGGAGGAAGGCGACGACCAGCGCCATCCACGCGAACACCGGCATCCGCAGCATCGTCATGCCCGGCGCTCGCATCGTGAACACCGTGGCGATGAAGTTCGCCGAGGATGCGATCGAGGCGACTCCGAGGAGGTTCAATCCGATCGCCCAGTAGTCCATCCGGACCGTCTCGGTGATCTGGGTGGCGAGCGGCGAGTAGCCCACCCAGGCACCATCCGGCGAGCCGCCCACGACGAACGACGAGTAGATCATGATCCCGCTGAACAGGAACAGCCAGTAACTGAAGGCGTTGAGGCGCGGGAACGCGACGTCGCGGGCACCGATGAGGATGGGCAGGAAGTAGTTCGTGAACGCCGCCGCGATCGGCATGATGACGAGGAACACCATCGTCAGGCCGTGCATGGTGAAGAGCTGGTTGTAGGCATCGGCGCTCAGCACCTCGCCGTTCGCCTGGGCGAGCTGGAGCCGGATCAACAGCGCCTCGAGACCCCCGATGAAGAAGAAGGCGAAGGCCGTGACGCCGTACAGCAGGCCGATCCGCTTGTGGTCGACCGTCGTCAACCAGCTCCAGACGCCCCGTTCTCCGGGGGGACGCAGGTCGACGCGCTCGGCGGTCACTGCCACGAGAGCTCACCTCCGTGCACGTTCACGATCATTCCCACCTCTGCAACAGCTCGACCAAGTTGGCGATCTCGTCCGGCGCGAGACCGAAGTTCGGCATACCGAGGATACGTCCCTCGGCGAGATCGTTGTACTCCGGCGCCATCGGCTTCAGGTCGGAGGGGTTGGCGAGCCACTGCGTCAGATGATCGGTCACGTTGTCCAGCGAGGCGCCTCCGAATGTCGTCCTGCTTCCGAAATGGGTCAAGTTCGGCCCGAATGACGACCAGAACGGGCTGTCGGCGCCCCGCGCCTCGATGAAGTTCTCCAGGCCGATCGTCTCGACGGTTCCGTCGGGCTGGGAGACCGTCGCCTGGTGACACGCCGTGCACACCTGGTTGAAGGTCTCGAAGCCGGCTGCGGCGGCGCCTTCGGTCGGCACCGCCGCCGGCTCGAGCTGTTGCTGCGCCCATGCCTCGAAGTCCTCGGGGGTCTCCACGAACACGCGGAGCCGCATGTCCGCATGGGCGAGCCCACAGAACTCGGCGCACTGGCCGAGGACGACGCCGGGGCCGAACCCGTTGTCGGCGACGAGCGCCTCCTCGCTGGCGACCAGGGTCAGGAAGCTGACGCGGCCGGGAACGACGTCCCGTTTGCCGTTGAGCGGTGGGACCCAGAAGCTGTGGATGACGTCGGCCGAGGTCATCGTCAGGTTCACGCGCGTCCCGGCTGGGATGTGCAGCTCGTTGGCCGTGAGAAGCGTACGGCCGTCGTCGGACGTGATGTCGGGGTACTCGAACTCCCACCACCACTGGTGGCCGGTCACCTTGATCTGGAGAACGTCTGGTCCCTCGGGGGGCGTTCGGATGTCGAAGATGCCCTGCACCGTCGGTACGGCGAGAACGGCGAGGAGCACCGCCGGCAAGATGGTCCACGCGATCTCGAGCCGGGTGTTGCCATGGACCTGGCGGGGACGGCGCTGATCGTCCTTCCGCTCCCGGAACCGGATGAGGCTGATGACGAACACCGCCAGCACGATGACGAGCACGATGGTGGCCAGGATCAGCACGAACTCCCACAGGTCGTCGATGTCCTGAGCGATGGGACCTTCGGGCTCGAGCGACGACTGTGGACCGGACCCGGAGCAAGCGGAAATCGCTGCGATGAAGAGGCTTGCCGTGAGCACGCGGCGCCCGAGAACACCGAGACGCCCCAAACGGCGCTCGGGTCTCGTTCGCTCGTTCTTCGAAGTCACCTTGCCGCTGACTCCCGCACCTCGATCGACTGCCCGGACCAGGGCGGCATCGTACTGAGCCCCATCCCGGGTGGCGAAATCATCATGGCAGGATCTCACTGAGCTCTGCTGGATCCATGACGCCTTCGAAACGGGCCTCGATCACGCCCGATTCGTCGATGACGAACACCCACGGCTCCGACGGCAGGTTGTACCAATCGGGTCCGACTGCGGGGGCGAGGTGGGCGGCGTCGGGTGCGAAGTCGGGATCGGTGAGCCCGGTGAAGACCTCGACGTGGATGAAGTTGACCTCGGGATGGTCGGATGCGATGTCCTTGACGTGCTCCAGCAGCGGCCCACAGGCCGCGGTGCGGCAGTACGCCGGGGTGCTGAACACGAGGACCGTGGGCTTGCCGGAGCCGACCGCTTCGTCCAGCGACAGCTCGTAGAGCGCCGGATCGGGCTCGGGGTCGGTCGTCAGCTCCTCGATGGTGTGGTCGGCAAGCGTCGGCGTGGCGAGCACCGGCGCCACCTCACCGAGCGCCGGCGCAAAGGGATCTTCGGCGACGTTGAAGCTGACGGGTTCGAGAGATTCTCTCCCTTCGGGCGTGACGGTGGCCACCCACAGGCCGGGCTGGTCGAACTCGAAGGTCGCGCGGTACAGACCGATCGCATCGGGCACGATCCAGGTCCAGATGCCCGGCTGCGACTGCACCGCCCCTGGATCGCTCTCGGGCGCCACCTCGATCACGACGCCGTCGTCGGGCGACCCGAGGCGGGTGCCCGCCGCATCACCCACCCCCATGAGCAGGCGCTCGGCACCCAACCCGATGTCGGTCGAGGCGCGCACGGCAAAGGCGTCTTCGGGGAACGATGCCTCAGGTGCCGAATCGCCCCCACCACATGCCGTGGATACGAGCGCCGCGACCACCAGCAGTCCAGTGAGCCGTGTCATGGGTCGCCAAGCTAGCCCGGTCGGATGCCTAGCGATGGCTCGGGTGGTCTCCCGTCGATACCGCCGGGCGCACTGCCATACTGAGCGGTTGACGAGAGGGGCCACGGTGGTCGAGCGAGACGAGGTGCTGCGAGTCAAGACCGCCAAGAAGGCGGGCACGCTCTCGCGCCTCCTCGATGCGGTCGCCCGTCATGGCGCTCACGTCGGGGAGATCGAGACGCTCCAGATCCATCCTGATTTCAACATCCGCGAGATCACGGTGATCGCACCGTCCGACGAGTCGATCGGAGCGATCATCGCGGCGATCGGCGAGGTGCCGGGCGTCGAGATGATCGCCGATCCGGTCGACCGCGTGTTCGCCGCCCATGAGCACGGCAAGCTCCGCATCGTGCCTGACGTCGAGGTGAGGACCCTCCAAGACATGCGCGTCGTCTACACGCCTGGAGTCGCCAGGGTCTCGACGGCGATCGCCGAGAATCGCACCCTGGCCGACCGCTACACGTGGAAGTCGCGCACGGTCGCCATCGTCACCGACGGCAGCCGGGTCCTCGGCCTCGGCCACGTGGGGCCCGAGGCGGCATTGCCGGTGATGGAGGGCAAGGCACTGTTCTATGCGATGTTCGCCGACCTCAACGCCGTGCCGATCGTCCTGGCGACGCAGGATCCCGCCGAGATCATCGCAACGGTCCGCAACCTCGCCCCCGGTTTCGGCGGGATTCACCTCGAGGACATCGCCTCGCCGGGGGTATACGAGATCGAGGCCGCGCTCGACCGCGAGCTCGACGTGCCCGTCTTCCACGACGATCAGCACGGCACGGCGGTCGTTCTGCTGGCGGCGGCGCTGCGAGCGGCGACGGTGTCCGCGAGGGAGCCGGCGGATCTGACCTTCGGTCAGATCGGCCTCGGCGCCGCCGGTTCAGCGATCGCGCTGCTGGCAACGGAATTCCCCTTTGCCAACGTGATGGCCTACGACCCCAACGAAGCGGCGGCGAGACGGCTCGAGAATCTCACGAACGGGCACGCCGTGGATGCCAGGTCCGGCGGCCCGGAGGAGATGCGGGCCGTGATCGACAGCGCAGACATACTCGTGTTCACCACCGGCAAGCCCGGCCTCATGAGGCCCGACTGGGTGCGCCCGGGCCAGATGATCATGGCGCTCTCCAACCCGGAGCCCGAGATCGACCGTCTGCTGGCTCTCGAGGCGGGCGCCGCCGTCGCGATGGACGGATCGATCGTCAACAACGTGTTGGCCTACCCGGGCCTGCTGCGGGGAGCGCTCGACGCCAAGGCCAGTGGGATCACCGGGGCCATGAAACGCCGCGCCGCAGAGACCCTGGCAAGCCTCGCCCAGGACGGGGAACTGCTGCCGGATCCGCTGGACCGGCAGGTGCACGTGGCCGTCGCCGAGGCCGTGGCGGCCGCCGCTGCGGAATAAAGCCGACCGGCGCTCCTCAGCCGCCGGGCAGCGTCGTGTCGGTCGGTGTCGACTCGATCGTGTCGAGGATCTCGCCGATCGTGTCGAAGAATGCAGGGACCACCGAGGCGAGGATCCTCAGGAACACGAGGAACACGATGACCATCAGCACGGTGCGTAGCCAGAACAGGTAGCGTCGGTCGGGGTCGAAGACCGTGCGCAGGAACGACGAGAACGGCGCGAACGCGGAGGTGGTGGCCGAAGGAGGAGGTGGAGGCGGAGCCGGGCGAGATGGCGCCAGGACTGTTGCCGCCGGCTCGGCGGCCGGTGCGTCGTCACCCGTCGTGGGCACGATCGGTACCGCCTCGGTCGGGAGATCCGCAAGCGCCTCGCCGTCACCAGGTTCTTCCATCACGTCCTCGCCCGCCCCGGTTTCGCCGCTCTCGTCGGCCGTGGCGTCGGACGCCGTTTCGGTCGCTGCCACCAGCGACGTCGCCGGTGACGGATCGGCCTTGGGGGCGGTGGGCATGCCCGCGAAGGCGGCCTCGATCGCCTCATCGTCGAGCTCGTCCAGCACGAGGTCCTTGCCCGTCTCGGGTCGGTCGGTCTTCTCAGCCGCAGGGGGCGAAGAGGTGGCGGCTCGGTCACTCTCCTCACCTTCGACAGCCGATGCGGTATCCGCGGCGTCCGAGAACACCGGCGACACGACTGCGGCCGTGGCCAGCTCGTCCGATGCAGCCGACGTCGACGACGCCTTGGGGGCTCGTACCTCCTCGGCTGCCTCTTCGAGCGCCGCGGCGTCGATCTTCAGCTCCGCGGCGAGGCGGGCAACGATGGCCCCGTCGGGCGCCCGCTGCCCGCGCTCCCACGCCCGCACCTCCGAGGCGGTGGCGCGCACGCGATTGGCGAGCTGGCCGAGCGAGTAGCCGAGCGCCAAGCGACGCTCGTTGATCATCGTTCCGAAACCGCGGCCGTCGGCCATGAAACTCCCTGGGGCGGAGCCTGCAGGATATCCGATCTGCCAAGACATCGGATGTCATGGCTGGGCTAGCAGCCGTCGGAGACGCGGAGGGTGGCGAATCCGGACGCCCGGTCGACCTCGGAGGCGGCCGGGGCGAAGCCGTCCGTTCCCGATCCGATTGGGTTGCCGTATCGGACGTCGATCCCGTCACCGTCCTTCAACATCGCCTTCGCCTCTTGGGGAATCGGAAACGACAGCCGCGTCGTCGCAAAGTCCGGGTAGTAGCTGCGATCGAACTCGACCGGCCCGATCCGCAGTACCCAGGCGAGAGCGCCGACGTAGAAGCCATCTTCTGCGGTCAGGACGACTTCGAGGCCGTCTGCAGACTCGAGGAGTTCGACACCGTCGCCTGCGACGGTCAGGATCGGCTCCTCGCAGTGGCTTGCCCCGTCCCGCGCTGCGAACAGCAGGATCCCCACGATGACAGCCGTGATCGCCACTGCGCCGATGAGTTTGCCTAGGGTCGTCTGGAACACGCCCGGACCAGCCTATGGCTCCGGCTCGGCCAATACCCAGCGGCTATCCCGCCGGCCGGCCCTCGGGAATTGAGTGATCGGCGTGGATCGATGCATCGGCAACGGTCCTGGACTGTTTGGTGGCCGGCACTCCGAATCGGCGCCATGAACGGTGGCTTCCTGGATGAAGCGTCCAAATCCGAGGCGCTACGCGAGCGGCGAATCAACGCATCGCCCAATCCGCCCGTACCAGCGTGGCACGGACTCGAGGTTGGTGACGGCCTCGAGCGTCCCGGCACCCGGAGACGGGCTCGTGCATTCCGCACGAGCCGTCGATGTGTCAGTGGACCTTGCCCTCGTAGGTGTCTAGCACGCCATCGGGCGGCGTGGCCGGGTCGGCATAGAGCCCCATGCCGGAGCCGGACCCGTGGAGGTCCTCGTAGTCGCCGGTTCCGCCCTTGATCGTCCAGGTGAACTCGTTGTACTCCGGCGTGGTGACCCAGTTCCAGTGGGCCTGGAGTTGCACGAAGAACGTGCCCGAGCCGTCGTCACAGACGAATTCCTTGAGCACGTGGAAGTTGACCACCCGATTCGATTGCCATCCGCTTGCGTTCCCGTCGAGCGCAATGGTCTCGCCGCTCTCGCAGACCAGACCGTCGGCCACCGCCGGACCCGTTGCCGTGAACGAACCGTCGGGGAGGCCGGGGGGGCCGGGCACGGTCGGCGCCACCATCTCGATGTCGAGCGGAGGACCGGCCGCAGCCGCTGTCGATGGGACGACCAGGGCTACGAGCACCAGCACGAGCTGCGCGATACGTGAAGATCGCACATCGTCTCCTTTCATGGCCACCTTTCATCGTGCCTCCCGAATCGTGCCGGGCACCAGGGTCCGATGACCCACCTTCGGACCAAACGTCGGCAGACATGCCGATCCCAGGCACGCGGCGTGATGCTCGCTCTCGTCGAGAATCAGTTCCTTGGGGCTGCGCGGCGTTTGGTGGTCTGGTCGGTGGGCTGCGGTAGCGTTGCGTGATGAACAGCGCCGATTCGAGGCAGCTCGATGCCGTGGTTGGGGGTGTACTTCGGGCTCTCGGGGGCAGCGTCGTTGGCGTCTATCACTATGGATCGGCGGTGATGGGTCGACTGCGTCGACTGAGCGATCTGGACGTGCTGGTCGTGGTTGATCGGCCCACGACCGCCGACCAGCGTTGGCAACTCCTCGCGGAGATCATGCCTGTGTCGGGGAATCGCGGCGCACGTCTCGCCGGGCGCCCCGTCGAGGTCACGGTCGTCCTCCAAGAGATGGTCAAGCCATGGCGTCTGCAGCAGGATCGCGAGTTCCAATACGGCGAGTGGCTGCGGGGAGACTACGAATCCGGTGTGGTTCCGGAATCTCAGCCCGATCATGATCTGGCTCCACTACTGGCCACCGTCCTGACTGCGTCGCACGCCCTTATCGGTCCACCTGCCCGGGAAGTGATCGACCCGGTCCCACTCGAGGGGCTCGTGGCCTCGATGCGTGACGCCGTGCCGTCACTTCTTGCGGATCTCGACACGGACACTGCCAATGTGCTGCTCACACTGGCACGCATGTGGTACACCAAGGACAGCGGAATGATCGTCAGCAAAGACGAAGCCGCCACTTGGACTCTCGATCGACTCCCCGAGGATCTGTGTCCGCCACTTGAGCATGCCCGAGCGGTGTACCTCGGCGAGGAGGATGCCTCGTTCGATCAGCTACCAATCCCCGCTGCAACAAGCGCCCGGCACCTCAGCACGGTCATCAACGGATAGACGGGGGCCTGCTCCAGAAGACGGTCGGGCAACTGAGCAAGAACCCACTCGATAGAACGCCGTTCGGCGTGGTCAAGTGTGCGGTGATCTCGATCGTGTTGGTCAAAGAAGCCAGGTGGAGGCGCACGGCATCGTCGATCGCGAGCATGAGCGCTCGGGAATCGAACCCGCCAGGGCGCTCTCGCACCCTCAACGGTTCTTAAGACCGTTCGGGGCGATTCCGGGAGTCGCAAGCCGCACAAGGGCATCCGCCGAAAAGCGTTGTGGCGCAATGGTTTTGGGTCTCTCAACGTTGCTCGTCAGCTCCCGGTGGTTTGCATCGTTTCTCGTTCTTCTGCGCCCCCAGCGCGCCCCGAGACCCGGAAGACCACTCAGCGTTCTCACGCGCCGGTGTCAGTCGCGGAGGGTTCTGAGGATGCCCTTCATGAGCAAGACGAGATGGAGGTCGTCGGTAGGTGACGACTCGAACTCGGGAATGAAGTGGGCGTAGAAGTCGCGGGCTTCCGGTGTCTCGGCGTGAACCAGCAAGCCCCGGCATCCGATCTCGGTACCGAGTTGCGCCGCCCGGCTGATGGCGTCGGCGAGGACACCGGCGTCGAGTCCGCGGCCTTCGTGCTCGATCGACACCCGAGACGAGCCAGCACCGCCACCGGCTGTGGATAGCAGCCGGCGCCCTTGCGAACTCGGGTTGGAGCGTCCTCGACAGAGATGGCGGCCATCGACCAGGCGTAGTAGGCCACCACCACACCGCTACCCGCCGAAGTGACGACGAGCACCTTGGCGGTGCCGGCGGAGTGCGCCTGGCGGGCGTGGTGACGCAGCCACTCCGTTTGCTCGGTGGACCGGCAGTCGAAGTCATCGACGACATCATCGGCCTCGAGCATCCTCGGAGATCGATACCGTGGCGTCACTCGTCCGTGAACGGCGACGTTCGAGCCATCAGTTCACGGAGCCCGGCGAGGCTGCGCGCAGGACGCCGATTGATCGCCTCCCACGCCTGCTGAGCCTCGACTCCCAAGCTGAACTCGGTGCGATCGGACAACACTCGTCGCGACGCAGTGGTCAGATTCGTGATGACGAACTCCGTGAGATCGGTTCCCGACACCGCCACGGCCCGGTCGATCAGGGCACGGTCCTCGGGAGTCGTGCGCACTTCGAGACGCTCACTCCGTGTTCGCCTTGTTTCTGTACGGCCAGCTATCCATGCAGTCAACGCCCACTCCTCGAATCGTCGACACATCCCCCATCGGCGCGCTCCCAGATAGCCACCGAGCAACGAGCGCCGACGTGCAGATCCAGCGCACTCGGCGGAAAGAGCGTTCGTGCACCCGATTTGGTGATCGGCGTGCCCACGCAAGAGGCTAGATATACAGCACAGTGCCAATATATACTGCTGGGTGTGAGCAAGCATCTGGTCGACATCGACGAACAAGCACTGAGCGCCGCTCGTGCCGAGCTCGGCACAACCACGATCAAGGACACGGTCAACGAAGCGCTCCGTGTAGCTGCGGCCGGCCGAGACCCGCGCGTCACCAAGGCGCTCGATGTGCTCGCGGCCGCCGACCTTGCCGACCGGTCTGAGGCGTGGCGGTGAGCCATTTGCTCGACACCAGTGTGCTGACCCGACTCAGTGAACCATCCGTGCGAGCGGTGGTTGAGCCGCTGGCGTCGATTGGACGTGCCGCCCGCGCCGGAATCAGCGACCTCGAAATCGGCTATTCGGCCCGCAACGTAAGTGAGTGGGATGAGCTCGTGAGTGCCCTCGACGCCTTCTTGCTGGTGGAAACCACGGCCGAGCACATCCAACGGGCCCGCCAGGTACAACGCATGCTCGCTGTCAACAGTCAACGCGGCCGCAAGGTCCCTGATCTCCTCGTCGCCGCCGCTGCCGAGCACGCCGGCTTCGCAGTGCTGCATTACGACGCCGACTTCGACCTCATCGCCGCAGTCACCGGACAGCCGTGTCAATGGGTCGTGCCGCCGGGCACTGTCGACTAGCTGTCGGGTGGCACCGCTCGCGGAAGTGCCGTTCCGGTGTACTCCTGGAAATGGGCGTTCGTGTCCCCGATTTGGCGATCGGCGCTGGTTGGTTGAGCCCGAGGACGGTGCCGGCCTCAGGCCGGGGCCGAGGTGAGCCGTGTCAGAGGGGTCCGCTTCGCTCCAGCAGTATTCAATCGAAAGCGACATGAATCGGTCCGTCTCGTACTGGTCGAGGAGATGGAACCAGCGCTCTCTGTGCTTCCCCTCGTCGAACCTGATGACGGTGACAATGTCAAAGAGTTGCGCTTCACTGCGGCGTCCCCGATGATCTCGTCCGGGGCCAACATCAAGGCGGTACAACGGCAGCTCGCTCACGCCTCGGCGGCAATGACGCTCGACCTCCACACCTCAATGAAGACGATCTGGACGCGCTCTCCGAGGCGCTCGACCGCCGCTTCGCCGCCGCGACGGCACCGCCTGAGACTCCTTCCCAGCGGGCCTCGAGCGATTCTTTCGCGCCCTATCGCGCCCGAGCGCGCCCCGGAGGGCTCCGCGACGGTCGTTTCGCTCGACGCATATCCCCAATACCCTTACCAGCAAGGGCTTCGCGGAGGCGGACGGGAATCGAACCCGCCAGGGCGCTCTCGCACCCTCAACGGTTTTGAAGACCGCGGGACCCACCAGGCATCCGGACGCCTCCGGGTGCGAGGGTAACGGGTTTGGGTTTGGGTCTGGCCCGGAAGTGGGTAGGTTGTTGGTCGATCACGAGAGGACGGGATGGCTGACGCGAAACTGATGGTCTGGATCGACCAGGACCTGTGCACCGGCGACGGGATCTGCGAAGAGATCGCTCCCGACGTGTTCGTGGGCCGGGACGACGGTCTCTGGGTAGTGAAGGAGGCCGCCTCGCACTTCGGCAAGGAGATCGTCTTCGACGGCGCCGAGGGAGACGGCCACGGCCCGGAAGGCTCCCGTGGCGTGGCTCGCGTACCGGACGGGCAGGTCGCCGATGTGGTGGAGGCTGCGACCGAGTGCCCGGGCGAGTGCATCATGATCGAGCCCTACGACGCCGACATCATGGCGGCCCGCGGCGCCTGACGGCGCCAACGCCCCATGACCTCGACTCTGGCCGCGACTCAACCCGTGATGTAGTGCTCCAGCTGCTCGATGAGGAAGCGCTGGTCCTCGATGACGGCCTTCACAACGTCGCCGATCGAGATGACGCCAGTGACCCGATCCTGGTCGAGGACCGGGAGGTGTCGGAAGCGACGGGCCGTCATGATCGACATGCAGTCGGCGACGGTGGTGGTCGGTACAACCGTGTGCACCTCGGCGGTCATGATGTCCCGCACCGGCGTCTCCTTCGACACCCGTTCGAGCAGGATGACCTTGCGGGCGTAGTCCCGCTCCGAAATGATGCCAACGAGCGCGTCTCCCTCCAGGACCACGAGCGCACCCACGCCCTTGTCGGCCATCACCTCGAGAGCTTCGTACACGGTCGTATCGGGTCCTACGGACCAGACGTCCTTGCCTTTGGCGGCCAGTAGGTGCGCGACCGTGGTGCGCATGGCTCTCCTCGTCTCGTCGGCTTCGTGCTCCCGACGCTCAACTTACCAAGCCGGACCTGCCGCCGCTCCCGCTTCTGCGATGGCACAGCACTGGGACCATCGGCTCCGGCGTCTGCTTTCATTGCCCCATGACCGAACCAAGGGGTGAGGGGCGCCGCCGCAGGCGACTGACCGCAACGGTCACCGACCTCGAAGTCGTCAGGCAGCGGGCCTACCTGGTCGGAGTGATGCGAGGTGGCGGCGACCCTGCCGAAGCCGAAGCGAGCCTCCGCGAGCTCGGCCTGTTGACCGACACCGCGGGATCGGACCCCGTCGAGTCGGTCCTGGTGCGGCGCACACATCCCGACCCCGCAACGTTCATCGGCAAGGGCAAGGCGCAGGAGATCGCGGCCGAGACCAAAGCGTTCGACATCGACGTCGTGGTGTTCGACAACGAGCTGAGCCCTGCTCAGCAACGGAACCTGTCGTCGCTCTTCGAGGTCGACGTCGTCGACCGCGTTGCCCTCATCCTCGACATCTTCGCCCAGCACGCCACGAGCCGGGAGGGCATGCTCCAGGTCGAGCTGGCCCAGCACCGCTACCGGCTCCCCCGGCTTCGCGGCCGCGGCGTCGAGCTGAGCCGACTGGGCGCCGGAATCGGAACGCGGGGCCCCGGCGAGACCAAGCTGGAGACCGACCGGCGCCGCATCCTCGAGCGGGTGGCCAAGCTCGAGCGTGAGCTCCGCCACCTGGGGACGGCCCGAGCCACGCGCGGCAAAGCGAGGTTGCAGTCGAAAATCGCCCTCGTGTCCCTCGTCGGCTACACGAACGCCGGGAAGTCGACCCTCTTCAACCGGATAACCGATGCGTCGGTGCTGGTGGAAGATCAGCTCTTCGCCACGCTCGACTCCACGGTGCGGAGGACCCAGCTCCCCAACGGCCGCCCGATCCTCATGTCCGACACCGTCGGGTTCGTGCGCCGGCTCCCCCACGAGCTGGTCGAGGCGTTCAAGTCCACGCTCGACGAGGTCAAGCAGGCGACGTTGCTGCTCCACGTCGTGGACGGCGCAGACGCCAACCCCGACTCGCAGATCGAGGCGGTGCGTCGCGTCCTACGCGAGATCGGCGCCGGTGGGATGGACGAACAGCTCGTCATCAACAAGACCGACATCGCCGATGCGACGTCGGTGGAGCGTCTGCTGTCGGTGCACCCGGACGCCGTCGCCGTCTCTGCGATGACCGGAGACGGCATCGACGAGTTGCTCGAGGTCATCGGCGACCGGCTCGAAGGTGCGACGGTCGAGCTGCGCCTGAAGGTCCCCTACGACCGTGGCGACGTGGTGTCGTCGATCCACGAGGCCGGCGAAGTGCTCGAGGAGCACCATGGCCCCCACGGCACCGAACTCGTGGTCAAGCTGCCGAAGCTCCTCGCAGACCGCTTCACCCGCTACGAATGACGTCGGCAAGCAGGCTCAGAAGAGGTCCAGCAACCCGCGATCGGGATCCGACCGCCCATCCTGTGCTGTCAGTGAGCGACGCCGTGCGGCAGCCAGCGGGACGAGGGTGAGCGAGACGTAGACCACCTGGATCACGAGCGCCGTGACGCCCGCCGCCGTCAGGCCCGCTTCAACCGGAATCACGGGCAGCACCGGGATCAACGCACCGAGCACCCAGGCGATCTGAAACATCGTCTCGCTGTTGATGAAAGCCCGACCGCGAGCCTCCACGGGCATGGTGGCCTGAAGCAGCCCGTCGAAACCGAACTTGGCCGTGCCCCAGGCGAGGCCGGCCGCCGCCGCCAGCGCCGCCGCCGCCGGGAGCCCGAACACCTGTGCGGCGATGAACGCGGCACCGGCTTCCACGGCCAGTCCGGTCACCACCATGGGCTCCTCTGAGATCTTCCGCTCGAGGACCGGCGTCAGGAACGCTGCCAACAAGAACCCGAGACCGGCTGCTCCGAGGAGAGCGCCGAAGTCGAGGAAGCTCGCGTCGGCGTCCCGGAAGGCAAAGGCGACCAGGAGCAAGAGGAAGCCGTTGAGAAACCGCACCGCCGCCGTCGCGAACCGGGTCAGCCGCACCGGTCGCGGCGCCACGATGCGTTCACGCTTGTGGCGACGCTCCGGTGCCACGAAGTCGTCGACGTCGATCGGAGGCAACCCGTGAGCTGCGACCGCCGACCACAGGAAGGCTCCCGCCGCGAAGATCAACGCCAGCCAGTGCATGTCGAGCCAGATCGCAACCGCGCCGACGGGCAGGACGATGGCGCTGCCGAAAACGCCCAGCCGGGCCAGTTCGGCGTTGGCCGACACGAGCTCCAGAGGATCGTCGACGATGACAGGAAGGACGCTGCTGCGGCTGATTCCGTGGAATCGCGAGAACACCAGCAAGCCGAAGGCGAGCGGGAACAGGATGACGGAACCCGTGAACACCATCATCGCCACCGCGACGGCGATGCGCAGCAACGAGCTGAGCACCAGTCCCCCGCGGTAGGCCGCGGGAAATCGCTCGTAGACGCCACCGAGCAGCGGGCCGAGGACGGCAAACGGGGCGAGGGTCAACAGCAGGTAGAGAGCGACGTTCTCGCGGGCCTCGGTCGAGGGCACGGCGAAGAACAACGTGCCCGCCAGCGCCATGGCCACGAGCGTGTCCCCCGCTACAGACGCCGCATGCGATGACGACAAGCGGTAGAAACCCTGCCCCCGGGAGCTGAAAGCAGCCCTTACCCGAGCGGCAACCAGCGAACCCGATGTACGCGCCACCCGACCGACCCGGCTCGACACGCTGCGCTCGGGTGGCGACGGCTCGGTCACCATGGCGACACCGCAGGGCCCCAAGTGTTCAGTCTGTCACCTCCGTGTGTCCGAGCTCGCGTAGCGCCGTTCGGACATCGGTGGCGACTCGATCGAGCCGCTCCGGCGATGGATTCGGGTCAGCGTTGGCGAAGCTCAAGTCGTTGATGCCGTTGATCGGCGCGAGATGGAGATGAAGGTGCGGTACCTCGAGCCCGGCGATCATGAACCCGACCTTGGCGGGCCGGTACGCCCGCTCCAGCGCCTTGCCGATCTTGCGCGAGACGTCGACGAGGTGGCCCATGAGGTCGTCACCGGCGTCGAGCCAGTGGTCGACCTCTTGACGCGGGACCACGAGGACGTGGCCGTCGGTGAGTGGGTTGATGGACAAGAACGCAACGCAACGATCGTCCTTCCACACGAACCGTGCGGGCAGGTCGCCGTTGATGATCATCGTGAAGACGGACGCCATGGTCCCCACAGTATCCCCCACTGCGCCCCGCCCCGGTATTCGCGGCGGAGGACACGCGGCGAGTTCGCTCAGAGCGTGGTCGCGGCGAGCTCGGCCAGGGGACCCCGCACCGTGCGATCTAGCGTGACGTGCCCGAAGAGCGGGTTGCCCTTGAACTTCTCGATCAGCGCAGCGAGCCCACCGAACGGCGACACGTACGGGTTGTCGACCTGGCTCAGATCCCCGCAGAAGATCACCTTCGAGTCGGCTCCCATCCGGGTCAGGATCACCTTGAGGGTCGGCAGCTCGAGGTTCTGCGCCTCGTCGATGATGACGATCTCACCCGTGATCGACCGGCCTCGCAGGTACGTGACCGAAGCCATCTCCAGGATGTCCCGGTCGATGAGTCCCTCAACGGCGGTTCGCGTCGCAGCCGCATCGCTGCCGGCGAACAAGGCGTACAGGTTGTCGTGGATGGCAGCCATCCACGGCGCCAGCTTCTCGTCGAGGTCACCGGGGAGAAAGCCCAGCTCCTGCCTGCCGACGGCGATCAACGGCCGATACACCGATACCCGCCGGTAGCGCTCGGACTCGAGCGTCTGCTCGAGGGCGGCGGCGAGGGCGAGATAGGTCTTCCCGGTGCCCGCCATGCCCATCAGGGACACCGCCGGCACCTCGGGGTCCATCAAGAGATCCATTGCGAACGCCTGACGGACGTTCTTCGACTCGATGCCGAATGCCTGGCGCGACCCAGGGACCTTGACGAGTGTCACCTCGCTCCCCACGTCGGCGACCCTGCCCAGCGCCGAGTGCGACTCTGCCGAGCGGAGGATGCAGTACTGGTTCACGTGCAGTCCCGTCACCGGGACGGTGACCTTGCCATCGGCATAGAGGCGGTCGATGGTGTCGTGGTCGACCGTGAGCTCCACCACTCCCGCGTACGCCTCGTCGACTTGGACGGTGTCCGCCCGATAGTCCTCGACGTCCACGCCGAGCTGCGCACCCTTGATACGGAGGGCGGCGTCGCGGGTCACGAGAACGGCGCGGGTACCGCCATCGACGAGATTGAGGCACGTCGAGAGAATGCGGTGATCGGGTGTCGACGGATCCAGCACCTCGGGTAGGCGGCCCGAGTAGATCCCGTTCAGCTCGATTCGCAGCGAGCCACCGCGATCGAGCGCCCGGGCCACGCCGAGGCCACCCGACTCGGATGCACCCAGTCGCTCCAAGAGGCGTATCGCCGATCGCGCATTCGCTCCTACCTCGTCGATCCGCGTCTTCTGCCGGTCGAGCTCCTCGACGACGGCAAGCGGCAGCACTACGTCGTGTTCGTCGAACCTGAGAACGGCGTGGGGATCGGCGAGCAGCACACAGGTGTCGAGTACATAGGTCTTCTTCGCCACCGTAGGGGGCTCCTTTCTGGCCAACCTTGCCAGCCTCACCCCGGGCGTCGCGAAAAGCAAGGACCCGGCGACTCATTTGTTCACCCAGGCCGACTTCGGCGGCTGCGCCGCCGCACAGCCGCCGGTCGGCCCTCCTCCGCAACGTCGGGCCCAACCCAGCGGCGGCCGTGAAGGGTTCGCTCGAAGCAGGCTTCGGGCGGAATCTGTTTGTCACATATCTGCGGGGTGGTGCCACTAAAAGGGGAATGTGGAAGACCAGCTTGCCCGAGATCTCCGGCGCCACGAGGCGGCCGTCTACACCTTCTTCCGGAGGATGGGACGCCAACCCGCCGACGCCTCCGACCTCACCCAGGACACCTTCGTACGGGCGCTCGCCGGCGCCGATCGGTTTCGCTTCGAGTCGAGCTACCGCACCTGGCTGCTCGGCATCGCCCGCAACATCCACCGGGAGTGGGTGCGCCGCTCGTACCGCACTCCGGAGCTCAGCGCCGACATCGACGGGCATTCCGTGGGTGATACCGACGATGCGGCGGCAGTCGCCGACGCTCTGCGCCGGCTCCCGATGGACGAACGCGAGCTCCTCGTGCTCCACCACATCGAGGGCTTGCCGAGCAAGGACATCGCAATGTTGCTCGGTATCACCGATGCCGCAACCCGACAACGCCTCTCACGAGCCGCAGCGGCGTTCCGAGAACTCTGGGGGGAACGATGAGTGACCCGATCACCACGCTCGAATCACTGGAGCCGGAGTCTCCGCCCGAGGAGGCGGTGCTGGCATCGCTGAGGCTCTTCCGCTACCGAGCCCTCGCAGCCGTTGCCCTCGTGGTCGCGCTCGTGATGGCGCTCACGCTCGTTGCCCGAGCGACCCTGGGCTCGTCGCAAGACGACGACGTACGCGACGTGGTCGACGACGCGAGCGCCTCGTTCGAGCCTGCGACGGGCTCGGCCATGATCGGCATGGTGGCGGTCACCGCGACCGAAGTCGCCTCCGCCGACAGCGGCAGCGCCGTGCGCCTGATCTTCGTCGACATGGGCACACCGGAGCGCCAGGTCGACCTCGATGTCTCGGCCGTCCGTCAAGGCGGCGGCGAGGCGGGACCCGTGGTGTCCATCCCCTCACTGGGCCGCGAGGCCGGGCGCAACAGTACGGCCGTGTGGGTTCCGCTCGATGAGCGACTCGATTCGTTCGGAGCCGCCATCGAGATCCTGGTGATGCCCATCCCGGACTTCATCCTCGAAGAAGGTGGAGAGCTGTCATCAGACGACGGATTCACCGGCGTCGTGACCATAGAAAGGACAGCCAATCCATGACCGCCCACCACTACGAGTTGGGCCCCGGGGCCTCGCTCCTCGATCGGATCACGCTCCGGCTGTTTCGCTGGTGGAGGGGGGCCGGAAGGGACTTCCTGCTGGCGTACTTCCTGACGCAGCTCGTGGTGGCGGCGATGCTCGTGATCCCCCTGGCAGCGGTGCCGGGCGACGGCAACTGGCAAGCCGTCGGCGCCCTGGCTGCGTTGGTAGCGCCGGTGGCGGCGTGGATGGTGCACCGGCGGCGGCACGACTGGCGCGTGCCGCCGGCGAACCCACGAGCCAGGCGCTGGGGCATCGGCCTCGGCGTCGCGTTGTTCCTCGTGACCGGCCTCTTCCTCATGGTGCTCCTCTCGTACATCGGGATCGTGATCTCGATGCTGTCCGCACAAGGCCCGCTGGCTTTGCTGCCCGCGCTGGGGTCCGGGGCGGTCGGCTGGCTCGCAGCCGTCTACCGCAAGCGCCAGCTCGACAACCCGATCTACCCCTGAGGCTTCGGCCGGCTCGCTGTGCGGGGGCGGCGGCGGGCGGTGCAAAGCGAGCTAGAGGGAGTGTGAGGGGGAAACGCTCCCCGTTCCCCCTCACTGCGGTTCGCAGCGATCTGTGCGGTGCAATCCGAGCAGGCGTGCGGCCGAAGGCCGACGCCTGCAAGTCGCTCGAAGCCTGCTTCGAGCGACAGTAAGTTGCGGGGACGCAAGTGCGAGGGGCGAATTCGTGGGCGTTGCCGTCATCGGGGCCGGGTCCTGGGGCACCACCGTTGCTGCGATCGCGGCTCGATCGACGGAGACCGTGCTGTGGGCCCGTCGGGCCGAGCTGGCCGCCGCCATCAACGAAGGGCACGAGAACCCGGACTACCTCGGCGGGCACGAGTTGCCTCGCGGCGTACGGGCGACAGCGGACCTCGAGGAGGCGCTCGCCGGGGCAGAGGCCGTGGTCATGGGGGTGCCGTCGCATGGCTACCGCAGCGTGCTGGCCCAGGCGGCAGGACTGATACCGGCGGCCGTCCCGATCCTCAGCCTCTCGAAGGGCATCGAGCAGGACACCCTGATGCGGATGACCGAGGTCACGCACGACGTCCTCCCCGGCCATCCAACCGACTTGATTGGCGTGCTCACTGGTCCGAACCTGGCCCGCGAGGTCATCGCCGGGCAGCCCGCAGCGACGGTCATAGCCATGACGGGCGACGAGGCCGCTCGCCGGCTCCAAGAGATCTTCCACACCCCAACCTTCCGGGTGTACACCAACCGTGACGTGATCGGGTGCGAGGCGGCCGGGGCCCTCAAGAACGTGATGGCCATTGCCGCCGGCATGGCGCACGGTTTGGGGTTTGGTGACAACACGATGGCGACGCTGATCACCCGGGCCCTGGCCGAGCTGACCCGGCTCGGCGAGGCGATGGGCGGTCGGCCGCTCACCTTCGCCGGTCTGGCCGGTATGGGCGACCTCATCGCCACGTGCATGAGCTCGCAATCCCGCAACCACCGCGTCGGCTTCGGGCTCGGGCAGGGGAGGGAGCTCGACGACATCATCGGCGAGATGAACATGGTCGCCGAGGGCGTCAAGTCGACCCGCGGCGTGCTCGCCCTGGCGGAGCGGCACGGTGCGGAGATGCCGATCGCCGAACAAGTCGGCGAGGTGCTCTACGAGGGCAAGCCGCCGAAGGTTGCCGTCGCCGAGCTCATGACCCGTGAGGCCAAGGCCGAGCGCGAGGCATGAGCTCCCGCTCACTACCAATCGACAAATCAGCGTGTACTCGAGCAAGCTCGGCCCCGGCGCGCTCCGGGTCACGTCAGCTGGACTCCGCTCACCCTGGCCGGGCGAACTCCTCACGTTCCGCTTCGCATTCGGCGCCGGCCTCGCAGCCTTCCAGGTGGTCGTTGACGATGCCCATCGCCTGCATGAACGCATAGGCGGTTGTCGGCCCCACGAACGTGAAGCCGCGCCGCTTCAGCTCCTTGGCCATGGCCCAACTCTCCGGCGTCTCGCTGGCGAGCACCGCCGACGGGGTGGCGGGCTCGTAACGCCAGAAGAAGGTGCCCAGCGTGCCGAACTCGGCGGCCATGTCGATGGCCTTGCGGGCATTGTTGATGGTCGACTCGATCTTGCGCCGGTGCCGCACGATCGTGGCGTCCTGGAGCAGTCGCTCCACGTCAGCCTCGCCCATCTCGGCGACCCGCTCGTAGTCGAAACCGTGGAACACCCGCCGGAAGTCCTCGCGCTTGCGCAGAATGGTGAGCCAGGACAGCCCCGACTGGAAGCCCTCGAGACACAGCTTCTCGAAGAGCAGGTGGTCGTCGTCTACGGGGCGGCCCCACTCCCGGTCGTGGTAGGCGACATAGTCGGGCGTGGAGTCGCCCCACCAGCATCGTGCCACACCGTCGTCACCGACGGTGACGTGGGGGTCCATTTCGCTACTCCGTGTCTCGCTCCAATGCCACCTGCTGGGCGCGGCGGGAGTGCTCCAGCACCAGCCGCATCAGCTCGGCCGCATATTCGGGGTCGAAGCCGAGCAGCCGGGCATCGTCCATTGCCTCCTCGACAAGCTCTTCTTCCCGGTCGGGTGAGCGCATCGCCAGACCCTTCACCTGCTTGATCCTGGCGATCTCCACGGAGCTGCGGAGCCGGCGACCAACCAGCTTGATGAGCTCCCGGTCGATGCGGTCGATCTCGTCGCGCAGGGACGGGATTCCCAGCCGGTCCATCACCCGCGAGAACGCGATGAGGTCGAGCTGGCTGCCATTGCCGGCCAGCGCCGAGTCGGGGTCGGCGTGGACGAGCACGTTGAGCCCATCCGCACCGGCCGATCGTCCGGCGAGGGCCAGCGGGGCGATCAGGTCGGCG
The DNA here is from genome assembly GCA_041611095.1 of Acidimicrobiia bacterium. GTDB lineage: Bacteria > Actinomycetota > Acidimicrobiia > Spongiisociales > UBA5794 > UBA6912. Next base: position 93,517 of record JBFINP010000005.1, read on the forward strand.
CCGCCCCGGGCGGGCGCCGGATCGATGATCACCGGAAGGTGCGACATCCGCTGCACCACGGGGATGGCCGAGATGTCGACCGTGTCCGTCGTGCGCGGATCGAACGTGCGACTGCCTCGCTCGCAGAGCACGACATGGTCGTTGCCCTCGGCGAGGATGTACTCGGCGGCCATGAGCCACTCGTCGATCGTCGCCGACGCCCCGCGGTGCAGGAGAACGGGGCGCCCCGCCTTGCCTACATCACGCAGCAAGGTGAAGTTCTGCATGTTGTCCGGGCCGACCTCGAGCATGTCGGCGTGATCGGCGGCCTCGGCGACGTGGCCGTGCTCGATGACCTCGGTGACGGTCGGTAGCCCCGCCTCGTGACCCGCCTTCTCGAGCAGCCACAACGCTTCGCGACCGAGACCGCGGTAGGAGTACGGCGTGTTCTCGGCGCGATACGAGCCGCCTCGCAGCATCGATGCGCCGGAAGCGGCCACACCCTCTGCGACGGTGATGATCTGCTCTTCACTCTCGACCGCCACCGGGCCGGCGATCACGGGGTACGAGCCGTCACCGAATCGGACGTTGCCGACCCCCACGACCGTCGTCGAAACGTCTTCGGGTCGTCGGTGACTCTTGAGGACTGGCTCGTTGTCGTTGCTCATGATGGGGATGCTCCTCATGGGTGCGGCCCCGGACGTCAAAAACCCGAAGCCGCTATCCGGCTTCGGGTCTCGAGGTGTGTGGTGCGAGTGGGTTCAGCGCGCCTCGGCCCGGGCCGGAGGCCCGGTAAAGAAGTACGCGTAGAAGAACCGACTCCGCATGTCACCGGGAAATGTACCGACGGTTGCCCGATGGCGCAAGGGGCGGCAGCCTCAGGCGTCGGGACCGCGCCGTCTCACCTCTTCGACATGGACCATCGCATCGCGCAGCTCTTGGAGCCAGTCGTCGAGGTGTTTGCCCACCAGACGTACGCACCATGCGAGAGCGTCGCTGCGACTCCGGGCTACCCCGGCATCGATGAGCGTGTCCAGCACGACCCGCTCCTTGATCCGCAGCCGGGTCATCGCCGGGACCGAGAGGTGCGTGAAGAGCCGGCCGACATCGCCGCAGCGGACACCCCAGGAGACCTTGCGGACGAACCGCACCTCGGCGGCGGCGGCGATCTCGATGCG
>JBFINP010000006.1:0-87271 GCA_041611095.1 Acidimicrobiia bacterium
TGCCGTGGAAGACACCCGTCGTCCGGCGCGGTCTTGGCCGCGGAAGGCGTGGTGCGTGGTGGTCGATCGCGCTGCTGGTGGCCGTGTTGATCACGCTGGCGAGCGGGCTGGTCCAGGCGACGGGCATGGTCCGCAGGGTGGGACCTCTCGGCATGATGCAGATCCACGTCGGATCCGCAGTGCTGGCGGCAACCCTCGCCGTCGCTCACTACGTCCGGCACCCGGTACGGCCACGCAGTGCCGACCTCGGACGGCGGACGTTGCTCAGATCGGCCGCGCTCGGAGCGTTCGCCGGTGTCCTGTGGGTCGGATGGGAGCGAGCGGTGGCCGTGGCGAGTTGGCCGGGTGCGGAGCGACGTTTCACCGGCTCGCACGAGCGAGGCTCGGGTGATCCGGCGGCGATGCCGGTGACGCAGTGGCTCGCCGACCGCATACCCGAGGTACCCGCGGCCTGGGCGATCACCGTAGGCGGGCGGGCCCGTGGCGAGGCCGAGTTGTCCTCGATGCCGTGGGACGAGGTGTCGGCGACGCTCGACTGCACGAGTGGCTGGTACTCCCACCAGCGGTGGCGCGGGATCCGCCTCGATCGGCTCGTCGACGTCGGCCGGGCCTCGAGCATCGAGGTGAGGTCGATGACGGGCTACACACGCCGCTTTCCCGCCCGCGACGCCGAGCGGCTGTGGCTCGCGTTCGACCTCGGGGACGCACCACTCAGCCCGGGCCACGGTTACCCGGCTCGGCTCGTCGCCCCGGGGCGTCGCGGCTTCTGGTGGGTCAAGTGGGTCGAGGCCGTGGAGCCGTCCGACGTGCCGTGGTGGCTCCAGCTTCCCTTCCCGATCAGGTGAGCCGCAGCCCGGGCGGCCTCACACCCGGGCCATCTCCCACCGCATGCGGACCTCGGGCAACGTCGGGTCGAAGTCGGGCCGGATGCGTTTGTGCATCTCACGCAGGTCGTTCCACAGGTCGTAGGCGCTCGGCCGGCCCCAGAACCAGTAGCCCACGTAGATCTTGTCGATGACGAGCCCCGGCGCCAGGAGCACCGTATGGGGAACGAGGGGGTCGTGGAACGGGTCCGTGTACTCCTTGATGTCCAACGTCTGCTGGACCACGCGGTCGGCGTCGGAGAGGAATGGCCACGTGGCCGCCACGGCGATCTTGAACGACGCGAGGTCGTGGAGGTCGTTGGCGGCGATGGTGACCATCTTCGTGTAAGCCACCTGGCACCACTCGGCGAGCTTCACCAGCTCACGGTGGTGTTGTTGCTCCCGGGGGCAATGCCGCCCGCGCGAGAGCAGCAGCACCATCGGGTCGTCGCCCTGCAGCTCCGACAGCCGGTGCGGGATGCCGAGATGGTCCGGCAACTCGAAGTCGGGAAAGGTGGCGCCGGGCATCAGATCGGGTCGCATGATGGGGGTCCTCTCAGAGTCGGATGCCGGGGACGTTTGTACGGACGCGGTACACGCCGGTCATCGCCGTGATGTACAGGGTGCGGGCGTCATCGTCTCCCCAGGCGAGGTTGTGGGGAGCTTCGGGAAGATGGATCGTGCCGAGGTGCCGGCCTTCGCGGCTGAGCACCCAGATGCCGCCGGGACCGCAGACGTAGAGGTTGCCCTCCCGGTCCACCTTGAGCCCGTCGATGGCGTCGTCGCCGGGTGCGTCGGTCATGTCGTACAGCACGTCTCGAGCCGTGATGTCTCCGGCATCGTCGAGCTCGTAGCGCATCACGACCTTGTGATCGAGGTCCCAGTTGCCGACGTACAACACCCGCTCGTCGGGGGAGAACGCCAGCCCGTTGGGTCCGGTGAGCTCGTCGGTGACGAGGCGCACCTCGCCGTTTCTCACGCGGAACACGCCGGAGAACGGGAGCTCTTTGTCGGGGTCGTCGAACTGACCGGGCAGCCCGAAGGGCGGATCGGTGAAGAAGAGCGTGCCGTCGGAGCGATACACGAGGTCGTTGGGGCTGTTGAGCCGGCTGCCCTCGTAGGTGTCGGCCAGAACGGTGGTGTTGCCCCTCGGCTCAACGCGAATCACGCGCCGGTTGCCGTGCTGGCAGATAGTCAGCCGGTGCTCCGGGTCGTAGGCGAGCCCATTGGAGCCTGGCTGGGTGAACCGGCCGATGTCGAACCCCGAATACCCGCTCTTCGACCGGAAGACGGTGACTGCGCCGGTGGGCGCCCAGCGGTAGATCACGTTCGTGTTGGGCGAGCTGAACAGCAGCGCCCCGTCGGGCGACCACACCGGTCCTTCCGTGAAGTCGAACCCGCCGGCGACCTGCTCGATCGTGGTGTCGCGGTAGACGAGTCTCTCCAGCTCGAGATCGATGCGCTCGATCGAACCTTCGGCCGGAACGGCGGCCGCCGCCCGCTCCGGCGCGTAGAGATCGATAGTGGCCGAGCGGATCCATATGTAGTTGCGGGGTGCCAGCGACAAAGGCCCGTTGATGCCGAGCACTGCGATCTGGAAGGTGTCGCCGGGCCACACGTTCCTGCTCAGCACGATGCGATTCGGGGCGTTGAAGCCGGCGACGACGGGTCCGCCCGAGTCGCCGAGAGCGATCGGCAACTCGCCGTTCACCCACACCTCGGCGTAGTCGTCGACCACGATCTCGAACACGGCGGTGGTGCCGGTCGTATCGAGACCTCCGACTCGTCGGGGGATCGTCACGTCGATGCGGTACCAGTTGAAGCACACCTTGCCCGTCGACAGCCGGAGCTGGGTCTCGGCCGGCTTGAGCACGTCCCATGCCGCGTCGTCGAAATCGGCCGCTCCGGCGGCGGGCGTGATCTCGTAGGTGCGGTTCGGTGAGCCGCTGGGGCCGAGGTCTGAGCCGACGGTGACGAAGTCGACCTCGGCGATGTCGGCGTCTGTGTACCGCCATTCGCCCCCGACGAGCGCCACGCCTTCCTCGGTCTGGAGGTCGATGACCGCATCGGGCCGTCCCGGGAGCAGCTCCGGGGGTCCTGGCAGGCGGAAGGCGCTGTCGCTCATCGGGCCACCTTCACGACGTAGTAGCGGAACGGATCCGTCACCTCGGTGAAGTGGTGAGGGACAGCGGCCGGGACGACGAGCACGTCGCCGGGTGTGATCCGTTGCGCGATGCCGCCGGTGGTCCGTGCCGCACGCCTCTCGCCGGGTCCCACCACCCGGACGTCCTGCATCTCACCGCCGGTGACGACCGTGGCCTCGCCGTCGAGGACGTACATGATATCGGTCACCCGCTCGTGGTATTCGACCTCGCCGGGTTCGGTGCGGCGTCCGGCGTCGACCTTGTAGGTCGGGGTGTCGACGACGAGACCGCCCTTGGCGAAGGTGCGCTCCATCGTGTCGCGGTCGACGTAGGCAACGGTTTCTGCGAGCGTGCCGGCGTCGAGGAGGCTTGCGCCCAAGGCCGCCAGCTCCTGATCCTCGTCGGCCGAGGATGCGCCGCTGACGCCGATCGCCCCGGCGACGTCGCCGTCGACGATGATCGGCATGCCCCCTTGCAAGGGAACCGCTCCGGCGAGGTGCAATGCCGACGGGCGACCGCCGGTCGCCTGATCCTCGAAGACCTTCGAGGGTCGCCTGAAGATTGCCGCGGTTCGCGCCTTGTCGGTGGCAACGCCGACGCTTGCCACCTGGGCGGCGTCGGGTCGCAGGAGGTAGAGCAGCCGACCGCCGGCATCGACGATCGACACCACCGGAGCGACACCGCGTCGCTGCGACTCGGCGCCGACGGCGGTGGCGATCATCTGCGCCCCTTCGTAGGTCACCGCCGATTGGGCCGTCGTTGCTGCGTCGACCGCAGCGCCCGCCAGCGATACGGCCTCGTCCTCGTCGGGCGTCTCTCCGCTGGTGCCTACGGCGCCTACGACCTGCCCGTCGACGACGATGGGAACACCGCCGATGAGCGCGGCCGCATCGTGCAGGGCGAGAGCCCCGAGCCGGCCGTCGGTGACCTGCGCCTCGATCTCGCGGCTCGGCCGGATGAAGACCGCCGCCGTCCTCGCCTTGTCGATGGCGACCTGGCTGCTCGCCGGCTGCGGTGTGCCGACTCGGTCGAGCAACAGGAGGTTGCCCCACGGGTCGACGACGGCGATGACCACGTTGTTGCCCTGGGTCGTCGCATGCTTGGCGGCGGCGGCGAGCACGGTCGCGGCGCCGTTCGAGTTGAGCACCTTGCGGGTGCGCACGAGTGTCATGTTCACGCTCCTTGAGGGATGGCGGGAGGCCGGGGGCCTCCCGTGGTGTCGAGCTCGGCCGCCCAGATCGCATCGTCTGCCGTGATGAACAGGACGTTGCGATCGGGGCCGCCGAATGTGAAGTTCACGGCACCGGGAAGACGAATCTCGCCGATGAGGTCGCCCGTTTGGGCGAATACCTGGACCCCGGAGGCGGCAGACGCATAGATGCGCCCGCCATCGTCCGTCTCGAGCCCATCGGGGAATCCGGGCGCCACCACGGCCACCAGGCGGGGAGCCCCGAGGTGGCGGCCGTCCATGACGTCGAAGGCCACCACGTGGTGGGGGAGGTGCGGGTAGTACGAGCCGATCTCCTGGTTGGCGCCCGAGTCGGTCACATAGAGCGTCTGCTCGTCCGGCGAGAACGCGATGCCGTTCGGTTTCACGAATGCGTCGGCCACTGCGGTGACGCGGTCGGTGGCCGGGTCGAACCGGTACACGTAGTCGCCAGCCTGCGGTTGGGGCCGGAAGCCCTGGAGGTAGCCGTAGCTGGGATCCGTGAACCAGATGGTTCCGTCGCGCTTGACGGCGACGTCGTTCGGGGAGTTGAAGGGGAGGTCGCGCCAGCTCTCCACGGCACCGGTGATCTCGCCCGTGTGCCGGTCGACGTAGCCGATACGTGCCGGGCTCTCCATCGTCCCCTGCTCACAGACGACGAGACGGCGGTCGAGCCCAAGGGTCATCCCGTTGGCGAGTTCGGTGTCCCGTCGCAGCGTCGTCACGGCTTCGTCCAGAACGGGGAACGCCGTCCCTTCGAGCTGGATCCGGTCGATGCGCACCTCGGTACCGACGCCGCCCGGAGTGGGGAACGGCTCCGGCACCGTGGTGAAGTAGAGGGCGTCCTCCTCGGGGACGTAGACCGGTCCCTCGTGCGCCGAGGTGCGCACCACGAGGCTCAGGCGTGGGCGGACGCCGGTGACGGCGTTGAAGGCCAGATCGTGGGCGATGAAACCGTCGGAGAAGTTGTGAGCCTTCGGTGGCGAGGAGGGGGTGGCAGGATGGGGAGTCATGTGGGCTACGTCCCGCCGGTCGCACGGACCGTTACGTGGATCGTCGGGTTGGCACCGCGGAGGGCACTAGAACTGCGACGCAGGCTCCAGATGGGGCATGCCGTCGGTGTAGCCGCACACCGGGCAGGTGAACACGTCCGTGAGCACCTCGCCCAGCACCTGGTCGACGAGCTCCGCGTCGTCGACGGGGAGCCGCATCAGCACGGCGTGCAGGTTGAGCACCGAGCCGTCGTTGGGGCACCTGGGACCAGCCGGGCGGCTCATGTCATCCGTCCCGGGTTCGCGATGTGTGCTCGCCCATGGCGCAGCGTCCTGCTCATCCAGATCAGCTCGCCGAGGAACCCCTTCATCCGTCCGGCGAGCCTTGGGTCGCGGGGCATCCCACCACTGTCGAACGCGTTGGCGACGTCGCCCACATTGAGGTCGAACGCGATCGGGACGAGGCCCACGGCCTTGATGATCGGGACGAGGTTCTCGATGGCTCTCGCACCTCCGATGGGGCCGGCCGACACGCCGACGAGACCCACGGCACGGTGTGCGTACTCCCAGTAGTTGGTGTCGAGCACATGTTTCAACGCACCGGGGTAGCCGTGGTTGTACTCGGGCACGACCACGACGAACCCGTCTGATCCCGAAACGAGGGTGGCGAACTTCGGGTCCTTGGCGGTCTCTCCCGCGTCGTCGAAGCCGACGTCGAGCTGTGCGATGTCGACGAGCTCGGTGTCGATATCGTCGATCCGAGAGAGCTCGTCCGCCATGACATGGGCGACCCGCTCACTCATGCGGCCCTTCCTTACCGTGCCGAGCAGGACGGGAATGCGGAGCGGCCGTTCGACGTCGACTGGTGAGTTCATGTTCATCGTGCTCCAGGTGGCGACCGGCGAGTCATGGATCTCGTCCGGCTCGAGGATGCGATCGTTACGCCCCGTCGCGAGCGCTCAGGCGTCGGCCAGCCAAGCGGCGATCGGCTCGCCCTCGGAGACCGGCACCCCGCCGGCCACCTCCGCCGTGATCGCCAAGCCGACGATCTCGCCGACCGCCTGGAACGGAGCAACGGATGGGTCGTTGCCGAGCACGCCCGCCGAGACGACACGTGGCTCGGGTTCGGCGGCGACGATGGCCCACAGCTGGTAAGTCCGGTCGGCCGGAAGCGCCGGTAGTGCTCCGGCCATCACGTAGCCGACCCCGTCCGGGCCGATCACGGCCTCCACCACGGTCTCTTCCTGACCGGCGCCGCCGCCGAGGGTGACGACGAAGGCGCTCGGCTCGGTCATCTTCGCTTCGGCGAGTCGGGTGAGCTCGACCGAGTCGAGCTCGCGCTGCAGGTTGCCGACGCGTACAGCGAGGGCGACCGCGATCACGACCGCCGCCAGCGCCATGAATGTACCGATGCCCCACCGGCGCCCGCCGGTGGGTTGGGCGGGCCGGCCGGTCGCGATCTCGGCTTGGATCCCGCGCCACACGGCGGGGGAGGGCACGTCCGTGGCGGGCTCGACCGCATCCGCCAGCGCCGCAGCGACGGCCCGCATCTCGTCGAGCTCGCGAAGCAGAGATGCGTCGGCGGCAACGGCTGCGTCGACTTCGAGCCGCTCGGCGTGTTCGAGAGCGTCGAGCGAGTAGAGCGCGATCAGCTCCTGCATCTCGTCGGCCGTCCTCATGATCCTGCGATCCCCACTGCGGTGAGCTCGCCCTTGAGTCGCTGCATGCCCATGCGGATCCGGCTCTTGATCGTCCCCTCGGGAGCCCCGAGTTGCTCGGCGACCTCTCGGTAGCTGTATCCACCGAAGTACGCCAGGGTGATCGCCTCCCTCTCGCCGTCCGACAGCGCGGCGAGGGCCCTGCGGACGCGCTCATTCGTGACGCTCGTCATGACCTCGCTCTCGAGGTCGCGGGGCGCCGGTGGCGCCATCCGTCCCTCTCGCTCCTCGCGTGCCCGGCGGGCGAGCTCAGACCGGAGCAGATCGACGCTTCGTCCGTGGGTGTCCGACAAGAGGAAGGTCCGCAACGCGCCGCGGGCGGGGTCGAAACGCTCCGGCCTGGTCCACAGCCTGGTGAAGATCTCCTGCGTCACCTCCTCGGCCAGGTCGCGGCGGCGGAGGAGCCGTGTGGCGAGAGAGAGCACCGCAGAGCCGTGCCGTTCGTAGAGCGTCGAGAGCGCCGCTTCGTCCGCCCGCGCCACCGCAACGACGAGCGCAGCGTCGCTGGGGGACGGGGCGTCGGCCATCGGGAGTGTCTCCGAATTTCGTATCAGGGTTGCAGTCATGCGATCCGAGCGGTCTGCTCAGCGCTCGTAAGAACTACGGGCCATGTCCTCGCTGCGGATGACGGCCCCGGATCGCGCCCACGGAGCGTAGTGCCCCATACCCGCCGAGTAGGGTGCGGACGCGATGAGACCCCCCTCGCCCATACCTCTCCCGGCATGGCCGGCACACGGCGATCGACCGGTCATCATCGGCGTCGCCGGGGGCTCCGGCTCGGGCAAGACCACCATCGCGCTCGCCGTCATCGAGTCGGTGGGTTCCGACCGTGTGGTGCTCATCCAGCACGACGCCTACTACCGGGATCAGGCCCATCTCGGCTTCGAGGAACGGATCAAGACCAACTTCGACCACCCCGACTCCCTGGAGACGGAGCTCCTCATCGAGCATCTGAAGCTGCTGCGTCACGGAGCTCCCATCGAGCGGCCGGTGTACGACTTCGCTTCCCACACACGGACCCTGGAGACCGTGCGGGTCGATCCGGAGCCGGTCGTCATCGTGGAGGGGATCCTGGTGCTCACCGAGCCTGCGCTCCGCGAGCTCATGGATCTGCGTATCTACATCGACACGCCCGATGACCTTCGCGTGCTCCGCCGCCTCGAGCGCGACCTGTTGGAGAGGGGCCGAACGGTTGAGTCCGTGATCGCGCAATGGCTCGGTTCGGTACGGCCGATGCACCTCCAGTTCGTGGAGCCGTCCAAGCGATACGCCGACATCATCGTGCCCGAGGGCTACAACGAGAATGCCGTGGGCACCGTCACGTCGATGATCCGCGACATCCTCGCCGGGTGAGGGAGGTCAACCGGCGGAGCGCTGCGTGGGGCGCTCCAGGCGGCGCAACAGCTCGTCCATGACGGGCTGAACCGCTGCGGCGAAGCAGGCGTGGCCGACCGCCGAGGCGTGGAAGCGGTCGGGTGCGAAGACGACCTCGGGGTCACCGTCCGCAAAGATCCTCCACTGCGGCCCCCACGCCGAGCCCTTCACGACCCGAGGGAACCGAGCTGCGGCGCGCAGCAGCGCTCGATCTATCGAACGGCCCCGCACCCGTCCGATGTGGCGCGCCATCGTGGGTAGCCGTGGCACGGTGCCGAGGTCACCCACCCCGGCCAGGCCGATGCCCTCCACAACCACGCTGAGCGCCTCGAGGATCGACACGATCTCCGCCTCGAAGCGCCGAACGGGTGTCGCACGCAGCGCATCGTTGGCTCCGACCGAGACCAGGGCGATGTCGGCACCCGAGGCAACGGCGGGTTCGAGCTGGTTGGCGATGACGTCTCTCGCCTTCGCCCCACCTTCGGCATAGCTGACGAGCTCGACGTGATAGCTGTCGGAGAGACGGTGGGCGAGGCGCCGGGGCCAGGCTGCGTCCAGGGGTCTCACGCCGGGAGCGGTGATCGAGCTGTCGCCGAGAAGGGCGATTCGCAGCGGGGGATGCGCGGGTGAACCGAACAGCCCCGAGGGGTCTTGGTTGGGCAGGCCGGGCATGTCGGGACGATGGGCGGCGAACAACACCTGGCCCACTACGATCGCCGCTCCGGTGAGCGGTGCCTTGAGCGTCTTGAGGAGCCATGTCACGACAGAAGCCTCCGGCCCCGGGAGTGTACCGTCACCCGCGGTCGCAACCGAGCGCCCGCCTCAGACGTTGAACCGGAATCGGATCACGTCCCCCTCTACAACGATGTAGTCGCGGCCCTCGAGTCGCCACTTCCCGACCTCCCTGGCGCCCGCCTCGCCGCCGGTCGCCACGAAGTCGTCGTACGCAACGACCTCGGCGCGGATGAACCCGCGCTGAAAGTCCGTGTGGATCAGACCGGCGGCCTCCCAGGCCGTCATGCCGCGTCGGAACGTCCACGCCCGCGCCTCCTTCTCGTTGTAGGTGAAGAAGGTGCCGAGGCCCAGCAGGTCGTGACCCGCCCGGGTGACGCGGTCGAGACCCGACTCATCCTCCCCGATGTCGGCGAGAAACTCGCGGCGATCTTCGGGTGGCAGCTCTGCGATCTCCGCCTCGAGGCGTGCCGCGATGACGACCACCACCGATCCGTCGTCGGCGGAGATGCGGCGCACGACGGCGACGTGCTCTGCTCCGGACGTGGGCTCGGCGACGTTGGCGATGTACATCGCCGGCTTGGCGGTGAGTAGCTGCAGCTCACGGACCTCCGGGGTGGCCGCCGGTGCGGGGACGATCGAGCGCGCCGGTGCGCCGGATTCGAGGTGGGAGCGCAGTCGCTCGATCTCGGCAACGGCGGCCTGCGAGTCCCTCTCACCGGCGCGCGCTCGCCGTAGGTGGCGGTCGAGCGCCCGTTCCAGCGTGCCGAGGTCGGCGAGCGCCAGTTCAGTGTTCACTGTGGCGATGTCGGCCTCGGGGTCGATACGGCCCGTCACGTGTGCGACGTCGGGATCCTCGAAGCAGCGGACCACGTGGCCGATGGCCTGCGTCTCGCGAATGTGGGCGAGGAACTGGTTGCCGAGCCCTTCGCCCTGCGAGGCGCCGGCGACCAGCCCGGCGATGTCGACGAACTCCACCGCCGTGGGCACGACGGCAGGGGGCCGGACGATCTCGGCGATGCGGTCGAGGCGTGGATCGGGCACCACGGCCATCCCGATGTTGGGATCGATCGTGGCAAAGGGGTAGTTGGCTGCGAGCGCACCGGCCGCGGTGAGGGCGTTGAAGATCGTCGATTTGCCGACGTTGGGCAGACCGACGATGCCGCATTTGAAGCCCATGGGCGACGGCTCCGGACCGAGGAGGGAACGGCGGGGAGGTTAGACGAGGGGCGCCGGAATCACGTCACCTGGGGACGTGACGCCGCGAACCGGTGGTGCGTCCCTGCGGTGACGATCTCTGCCAGCGCATCGACGGCTCGTTCGATGTCGACGTAGCGGGTGTAGAGCGGAGCCAGGCCGAGCCGGATACTGTCGGGTGGGCGGAAATCGGGCAGCACGCCGTGGTCGTTGATGAGCGCGAGGTCGATTCCGAGGCCGGCCGGGTGGCCGAGCGACACGTGGGAGCCGCGCCGGACCGGGTCCGTCGGAGTCTTGAGTGTGAACCCCAGCCGCTTCAGATCCTGCTCCCAGCGTTCGGCGAGGTAGGCCGTCTGTCGCTCGGACTTGTCCCGGATCGCGGCGACGCCGGCCTCGGACACGATGTCGACGCCGACCTCCACGAGCAACGTGGAGAGGATCGGTGCCGTGCCGGTGAGATAGCGGCGCATACCGGCGCTCGCCCGGAAATCCGGTGCGAACTCGAAAGGGTTGGCGTGCCCCCACCATCCCGGGATGGGGTGGCTCAGCTCTGCCTGGAGATCCTTGCGCACGTAGAGGAATGCGGGGGCGCCCGGCCCGCCGTTCAGATACTTGTAGGTGCATCCGACGGCCATGTCGACGTCCCACCGCTCGAGATCGATCGGCACGACCCCGGCCGAGTGGCTCAGGTCCCAAAGCACCAGCGCACCGACCTCGTGGGCGGCCGCCGTCAGCTCGGCCATGTCGTAGAGGTAGCCGCTCTTGAAGGCGACGTGCGACAGCGTGAGCACCGCCACGTCGTCGTCGAGGGCTTCCATGATCTCGTTTGCCGGCCCGTGGATCCCGTCCCGGGAAGGAACGTGCTCGACACGGTGGTCGGGCCCGAACATCCGGCTCACTCCGCCGGCGACGTACATGTCCGATGGGAAGTTGAGGTCATCCGTGAGGATGCGCGAACGCCGTGGCGTGAGGGCGACTGCACCTGCGAGCAGCTTGAAGAGGTTGACCGATGTCGAGTCGGCCAGCACGACTTCGTCGGCCCGGGCACCGATGAGGGCGGCCAGTTTGTCCCCGATGCGAAGGGGTGCCTCCCACCACGAGTCGTTCCATGAGCGGATCAGCCGCTCGCCCCACTCATGCTCCACGATCTCGGCGGCACGTTCGGCGGCGGCGAGCGGCAGGCGACCGAGCGAGTTGCCGTCCAGATACACGAGCTCGGGATCGGGAAACGCAAACCGCGAACGGAAGCCCGTCAGCGGGTCGACGGTGTCGAGATCTGCGGCCGCCATGCTCATAGCCGGAGGATACGGTTTCGCTCGGCGGATCCCCCGGCGGTGGGATCGCAGAGCGAAGCGATGCGAGGGGGGTGAGGCGAGCGCAGCGAGCCGGATAACCTGCCGGCGATGCAGGGCGACGTGATCGTGGAGATGATCGAGGCGAGTGATCTCGACGGGCTCGTGCGGCTCATCGACGGGTTGAGCACCTCACGGGAGTGGGATCGAATCCACTTCCTGATCGACCGTTGCGGCGAGGCGGTGGAGCGCGGGAAGCAGGTGTGGGGTGCGGTGCACTACGCCGAGTACCGGCTGGCCCTCGATGCTCCCGGCCCGATCGCTGCTGCGGTTCTCGTCCCCGGTGCCGGGCGGTTTGCGGCCGGACCGCTGTGGGAGGTGGCAGCCTCGACCCACGAGTGGGACGAGATCGGCGAGCACGTCGAGGACCCGCGCATGCGTGCCCTCATTGCCCAGGAACGGGCACTGCGCGGGGACGTCGTTCCGGAGACGGCCTCCGGACCCGTGGCCGAGGTTCCGCTGCAGAGATGCTCGTGGGAGCCGGCCTACCCCGGCGCCGTGTACCGAGCCGACGGCGTGGACATGCCGGGACCCGACCTCCCGAACCTCGAGTGGGTCGAGCTCCCTGATCCGGGAGAGGTGATCGACGACCCAGAGAGCACCGACGCGCTGCTCGACGTGGTCAGGCCGTGGCTCGACGAGTCGAGCGGCAGGGGAGAGGCCGTCGCCGTGGAGGGCACCTCCGAGGCTGCGATCCGCTCCCTCGGTCCCCACCGGGTGCGATTGGCGCAGATCACCCTCGCTCAGGCTCTCGAGGCCATGGTGTTCGCTGCGGCCAGCGGCGGCGCCTACGGGCGCCGGCGGGGTACACCTGCGGGTCGCGCAGCCACGTGGTGGGCGCTCGCCGTTCTCCTCGGCATGGACGAGGATTGGCCGGTCGATCCCGAAGGGCTCGGATCGGCCGCCGCCGAGCTTCGCTGGCTCGCGTGGGATCCCGGCGACCAGACGGGAGGGTGGGCCCTTCACCTCGCCGTCGAGGATGCTCGAGAGGGGATCGCCTGGGCGGTGAGCGCCGTCGATGCGGTGTGATGCCGGGCGGCTGGCTCAGACGTGGGGAAGCACGTCGGCGGCGAGTTCTTCCAGGAGCTCGACCTGATGCTCGTGGTCGAGGGATGCGAAGAACGATCGGGCGACGAGGTCGATCGGTACGGGCAGCGAGTCGCGTAGCTCGCCGAGCCGGTGGACGATCTCCTCGCCGCTGCCGACGATCACACCACGCGTCCGGATCTTCTTCAACACATCCGCTGGAGGGACGGGAGACCTTGGGGGTGGCCCCGAGCGCGTCGCCGACGCCTCCATGTCCGAGTACTTCCACGTCATCTCCCAAACGTGAGAGCCGTATCGGTCCCAGGCGGTGGCGGCATCGGGACCGGGGCAGAGGATCGAGTAGTAGATCCACCGGAACCCTGCGGGATCGCGTCCGTTGCGGTCCATCTCGTCGAGGGCCCACTCGACCTGTTGGGCGAGCTTGTGGAGGGGAGCGTTGGAGAAGAACCCGTTGGCCATACGTGCGGCGCGGCGCACGGCGGCTTCGGCGCCACCACCGATCACGATCGGAATCGGGACGTGGGGGACCGGACGCACCGCGACTCGAGGAAGCTCGTAGACGTCGCCGGCATGCTCGAAGGGCTCGCCCGACCAGGCCCGGGGAAGCAGGTCGAGGATCTCGCTCATCGCCCGTCCGCGGAGACGGCGGGGGACCCCGAGCGCCGAGAACTCGACTTCGTTCCAACCGAGCCCGAGGCCAAGGGTGAGGCGGCCGTCACTGAGGAGCTGGACCGTCGCCGCATCTTCGGCGAGGCGAAGCGGATGATGGAGGGGCGCCAGGAGCACGCCCGTCCCGATCTCGATGCGCTCGGTACGGGCCGCCATCGCCGCGCTCGCCACCAGCACGGACGGCATGTACCCGTCGTCGACGAAGTGGTGCTCGGTCGTCCAGATGGATGAATAGCCCAGCCGCTCGGCCCGCTCTGTGAGGGACAGGGTCCGGGCGTAGGCAGCGCGCCAGTCGGGTGGTGCTCCCGGAGCTAGCTGCGCGGAGAGCAGGCCGAAACCGAGGCTCACGGCAACGTCCTGCTCAAACGGTCAGATGTGCGGCGGCGTCTGGGTCGTTGACGGCGAGGGCGAAGTGCATGTTGTCGCCGTTGGACCGCAGCAGGTACATCGCGTCGATGTTGACTCCCGTGGAGGCGAGGGACTCGGTGAGGCTCGCCAGTGCTCCCGGCTGGTTACTCACGACGGTGGCGATGACCCGATGCTCGTCGTACACGAGGGACGCTTCGTCGAGCACATCTCGGGTTGCTTCGAGGTCGTCGGACACGAAGCGCACGACTCCTGCCTCGCCCGTCGCAAACGCCGCCAGGGCGCTGATGTTGACCCCTGCCTCCGCCAGGCGGCGGGTCAATGTGGCAAGCTGACCGGGCCGGTTCGCGAGGTGAACGGTGAATTCCGTCATACGTCCAGCATACGACGACCGGCGTGTCTTCGCCGACTGAAAGAGTGAGCAAACGCGACCCGGCGGCGAGTCGCGCCGCGAGTGCGACAGGTGGAGGCGGCCGGTCGGGCCGACCGAACACATGTTCGATTAGGCTGTGGCGGGTGACCCACTACGCCGAGCTCCATTGCCACACCAACTTCAGCTTCCTGGACGGTGCCGCGCATCCCCATGAGCTGGTCGCCCGGGCCGCCGAGTTGGGGTACACGGCGCTGGCGGTGACCGACCACGACGGTTTTCGCGGTGCCGTCAAGGTTCACGAGGCCGCCCGCGTTGTCGGGCTCCCCGTCGTGTATGGCACCGAGGTGGGGATGGCCCGTGGGCAGGATGACGGTTCACCCTTCGATCCGCTGGACCGCGTCGAGCCCGAGCCGAAGCCGCGGCCTCGTCGCGGTCGTATTCGCCGCATGCACGGATCGAAGCCGGTGACGAGAGAGCCCACGGATCACCTCGTGCTGCTGGCCCCCGACCCGGCGGGCTATGCAGCCATAAGCCGTTTCGTGACCCGCGGCCAGTACCGGGGGGAGAAGGACCGGCCCGTGTACCACTACGACGAGCTCGCCGAGGCGGCGCATCACGGCAACCTCGTGGCGCTCACTGGGTGCCGCCAGGGCGCCGTGCCCGGAGCGGCGCAGCGGGGCGACCTCCCCGGTGCGATGAAGGAGGCGGCTCGGCTGCGTGAGATGTTCCCTGGACGGCTCTTCGTCGAGCTGTGGCATCACGGTTTGCCCGAGGACGACCCGCGAAACGAGATGCTCGTCGAGGTCGCCGCCCGGCTCCGGCTGCCGACCATCGCCACCAACAACGTCCACTACTCCCATCGCCGCGACGCCCATCTGTCCGAGGTGCTCGCCGCCGTCGCCGGCAGGCGAGATCTCGCCACGGCCGACGGATTTCGACCCGCCACCGACCTGCGACACCTGAGGACTCCCCACGAGATGGCCGAGCGCTTCACGCGCTATCCGGGGGCCGTGGCACGCGCCGCCGAGCTGGGGGAGGCGATGGCATTCGACCTCGACCTGCTGGCGCCCCAGCTTCCCGACTTCCCGATGCCCGGTGCCTTCACCACCGAAGACGAGTACCTGCGCCACCTCGTCTTCGAAGGTGCACGTGACGTGTATCCGGGCACCGGAGAGCACGGGACCGACCCCCAGGCCGTGGTGCGGCTCGAGCACGAGCTCGAGGTCATCGCCGAGCTCGGCTTCGCCGGTTTCTTCCTCGTGGCCTGGGACATCGTGAGGTTCGCCCGCTCCCAGGACGTCTACTGCCAGATCCGAGGCTCCGGAGCCGACTCGGCGGTGTGCCGGTGCATCGGGCTCACCAGGGTCGATCCGATCCGCCTCCAGCTGCCCTTCGAGCGCTTCCTGTCCGAGGAACGCGGGCGCCCCCCGGACATCGACATCGACTTCGAGGCCGAACGGCGCGAAGAGGTGATCCAGTACTGCTATCGGCGGTACGGCCGGGAGCGGGCGGCGATGGTCGCCAACGTCATCACGTACCGTGCCCGTTCCGTGCTCCAGGACGTCGGCAAGGCCTTCGGGCTGACCCAGGCGCAGGTGAACGCCCTCACCAAGTACCTCGACACGCACAACCCTCGACAGATCCCGGAGCTGGTCGATCTTCCCGCCGGCCTCACCTCGGAGCTCATCTATGACGTATGCAACCGCCTCGACGGGTTTCCCCGCCATCTCGGCATCCACTCGGGGGGGATGGTGGTTGCACAACGCCCGCTGTGGGAGATCGTCCCGATGGAGTGGGGGCGCATGGAGGACCGCTCGGTGCTGCAGTGGGACAAGGACGACTGCGCTGCGATGGGCATCGTCAAGTTCGACCTGCTCGCCCTGGGGGCGATGAACGCCCTCCATCTCTCGGTCGACGCAATCCGGGACACCCACGGAGTCGACATCGATCTCGCCACCATTCCCCAGGAACCGGTGATCTATGACATGCTCACCCGTGCGGACACCGTCGGGATCTTCCAGGTCGAGTCGAGGGCGCAGATGGCGACGCTCCCGCGGATGAAACCCCGGACGTTCTACGACCTCGCCATCGAGGTGGCGCTGATCCGACCGGGGCCAATTCAGGGCCATTCCGTCCATCCGTTCCTGCGTCGCCGCAACGGCGAGGAGCCGGTGCGGTATCCACATCCGGCTGCCGAATCGATCCTGAAGAAGACGCTGGGCGTGCCGGTCTTCCAGGAACAGCTCATGGAACTCGCCAGGGTGTGCGCCGGGTTCACGTCGGGGCAGTCCGACCGGCTGCGTCAGGCGATGACCCACAAGCGCTCGGACGAGGCCATGGCGACGCTGCGTGACGAGGTGTACGCCGGGATGAGCCGGATCGGTATCACCGGCGCCGCCGCCGACGAGATCTGGGAGAAGCTCCAGGGATTCGCCTCCTTCGGGTTCCCCGAGTCCCACTCGGTGTCGTTCGCCTACATCGTCTACGCCGCGTCGTGGCTCAAGTATCACTGGCCCGGCGAGTTCTTCTGTGGTCTGCTCAACGCTCAGCCCATGGGGTTCTACACACCCAACTCACTCGTTCAGGATGCCGTACACCACGGCGTCGTTGTGCTGCCACCTGACATCAACCGCTCGGAGTTCGACTGCACGATGGAGTTGGTGGACGCCGACGAGGACGACATCGCCGAGTACCTGGGCATGCGATGGCGGCGGGGGAGGGGCGCCGTCGACGACCCACTGCGTCCGGCCGTTGCGGTGAGGGTCGGCCTCCGTTATGTGCGCAACCTCGGCGAGACGGAGATAAGCCGCATCGAGGCGGCGCGGATGGTGGGGGGAGTCTTCGGGACCCCCGAGGATCTGGCACAACGCACCGGCTTGCAGCTCGCATCTCTGGAGGCTCTGGCTGCGTCCGGCGCCCTCGTACCGCTGGGGCTCGGTCGCCGTGAGGGGATCTGGTCGGCGGGGGCCCTCGCCGGGATGGGGCCGGACCGTCTGGCGCTGGCGCCGGGTACCTCGTCACCCGACTTGCCGTCGCTGACCCGGCCGGAGTCGGTTCAGGCAGACCTGTGGTCGACCGGGATCTCGGTCACGCATCCCGTCGCCTTCCTTCGTCATGCCCTCGGCGAATCCGGCTGCCTGACCATTCGGGATGCTCTTGCTCTCCGACGTCACGGCTTCCGTGCGCGGGTAGGCGGTATCGTCACCCACCGGCAACGACCGGGAACGGCGAAGGGGGTGCGCTTCCTCAACCTGGAGGACGAGACGGGCCTTCTCAACGTCGTGGTCCTGCCCCAGGTGTGGGAGGCGCACTTCGAGATCGCCCGAAAGGCGGTCGGGGTCGTCATCGAAGGCGTCCTCGAGCACCGCGACGGTGTGACCAATCTCGTTGCCCACCGCTTCGAGCACTGGCCCGTCGACGGCATCCGCAGCCGCGACTTCCGATAATTCGCTCGAAGCGGGCTTCGAGCGAGTTGAATCGTCGGCCTCTCGGCCGGCCCGTTGTGCGGTGCGGCGGCGGAGCCACCGCACCGCTGATCGAGGGGGTCGCGGAGCGTCCCCCTCGAGCTCCCCTGGCTCACTTTCGCATCGCTTTCCGAATGGCTCCCCTTTAGGGGGAGCTGTCCGATCGGGCGTTAGCCCGAGCGGACTGAGGGGGGCGGGGGCGAGGCGTTCGGCGCGCATAGGTCGAGCGGCCCGATTCGGGGGGGATCGCTTCTGGGGGATCGGGGGGCGCGGTACACTCGCCTTTCTTGCTGTCGGCCGCATCGGGATGTGCGATGGGGCTGCTGAGAGGGGGAAGGAACAGCAATGACCACTGAGGCCGTGCAATCGCGAGTCGTCGACCAGCCGGTGTTCTTTCCGCCGGATGAGAAGACGTACTTCGGTTTCGCCACGTTGCCGGCAGAAGGGCCTGCGAGCACGACGGCGGTGATCCTGTTGTCGGGCACGCACACGGGGTCGACCACGATGGGCCGTAATCGCATGTGGGTGAAGGCCGCACGCACGCTGGCCGGCCGCGGATATCCGACGATCCGCATCGACTATGCGGGTCTCGGGGAGAGCCTGTCGGGCGGACCCATCTACGACCTCGAGCTGCCCGCCGTCCATGCGTTCAACGAGGCGGTCGAGCAGATGCGGAGCTATGGCGCCAGCCGGTTCGTCGTCGTCGGCACATGCTTCGGCTCGCGCACGGCGATCGCAGGAGCGGTCGAGCAGCGCGACATCGCCGGCCTCCTCCTGCTGGCACCGCCGGTCCGCAACCCGACGAAAGGCGACGGCGGTACCGATCACCTCGCCCTCTACGCATCGACGGCAGATCTCGCCAAGAGGGCGGTATCGATGCGGACGATTCGCAAGCTGCTGCGTACGAAGAAGGCCCGCTCGGTGGCGCGGCGGGTGTTCACGGGCAAGGTCCAGGCGTCGCTCGGCCGGGGACCGGCCGGTGAGGGGCAGGGAGGCGCGACCGACGCAGCCCCGGGCTTCCTCGAGCCTATCAAGCGCCTCGTGCAGCGCGGCGTGCCGATTCGTATCGTGTACGGCGAGAGCGACATCTTCTGGACCGAGTTCCAGAAGGCGGCGGAGGGACGGCTCGGCCAGATCCTCGAACGGGCCGGCGACCTGATGCGGGTCGAGACGGTGCCCGGCATCATTCGCGGCTTCACGTCGGTCCGCATCCAGGAAGCATGCAACCAGCACGTGCTCGACTTCGTCGAGGAGTGCACACGATGACGCGGTTCGAGCCCGCCGTCAGGATCCATCCGGACACCGGGATCCGCGAAGAGGTGTCGTTCTTCGGCGATCGCGAGCCCGCCATGTTCTTCGGCCTCCACCTGCCGGCCGGGGAGGTGAGAGGGGCCGTCGTCTCGTGTCCATCGGTCCACGCCGAGCTCATCAAGGCCTACCGCAAGGACGTGCTGCTGGGACGCACGCTGGCCGAGCAGGGGTATGCAACGCTGCGCTACCACTACCGAGGGGCCGGGAACAGCGAGGGCAGCGGCTCCGAGCTCACGCTCGACGCGATGATCGGCTCCGTCGAGGAGGCGCGTGCCGAGCTGGCCCGGCGCACCGGGGTGGACCGCTTTGCCTACCACGGGACCCGCCTGGGATGTTTCGCCGCCGCCGCCGCCGCCGAGCACGACCCCGGCGCTCCGCTGGCCCTGTGGAGTCCCGTCATCGAGACCGACGACTTCATGAGGGAGATCTTCCGCAGCCACTACATCGCAGCTCTCAAAGGCGAGGAGAAGCCGGAGCCCACGGCCCGCATGGTCGAGCGCGTCAAGTCCGAGGGCGAGATCGAGCTTCTGGGGTACAACTTCTCGCGAGACTTCTACGAGAGCCTCGAGGGCCGCCGGCTCGACGCCCATCAACCGAAGGGCAGTCCCGTCCTGCTCGTACCTTTCGGCCCCAAGGACATGAGCACGCTCGTCGAGCCGTGGACCGCCTGCGGTGCCACCGTGACGGTGTTCGAGAACTCGAGCGAGGAAGCGTGGTGGCTGGCCGGCGATGCGACCAAGCCCGAAGAGGGCCAGGAGCGCATCGACAAGCTCATCGGTGGCACCGCGAGCTGGATCGTCGAGCAGCTCGAGGCGTGACATCCCACGGTGCACAAGGTGTGCGTCGAGAGTCGCAAGCGAATAGCTCGGGCCCCCGGGGCCAGGCCTGGACTCCCGACCCCGACACACCACACGAGCCGGAGCCCGCTTCTCACCGGTGACCTTTGCCGCTACCGACCTCCTGTCCGTCGGTGTACCAATGGGGTGACGGACAGGACTGCGTCGTGCCCACCGAAGCGAAGGTCGGCTCCTTCGAGGACGAAGAACGTGCCGGCCGGACCGTCCGCTGGCTACTCCGTTCCGGATTGCACGCTCGGATCGTGCGGACGGGTGAGACTTTCGAGGTAGTCGTCCCATCGGGCCGCGAGGAGGAACGGGCGCAGAGCGTGCTACGGGCACTCGCCCACACCCGCGAACCCACTGAGCTGCCGAAGCCCGCGGGATGGGATTGGGTGCGCAGCCACGTGCTCAGGCTCGAATCCTTGGCGACGGTGCTCGCCGTCGTGGTCGGAACGATGTTTCTCTTCTTCATAGGGATCTGGCTGTGGGCGCTCGCTGGGATGCTCGGCTGGCTGGGGCTGATCGTCGTGGTCGTCGCGGGATTGGTCTTCTTCCACTTCTCCGGGATCCCACACAGCGCCGTGCAGGGTCCGCGGCGCTACAGCCACAAGCACGACGTCACCATGGGGCTGGAACAGGAAGTGCAGTACCGGCTTGCCTGGGCACGTGACCAGTACCGCAAGTCCCGTCGGTGGCGGCTCCGCCGGAGGCGGCCGAAGGCGTGAGCGCACCGGGTGCCGGCCCGGTGGCGCCCCGAGCTGACGCAACGGTTGCGGCGTCGAATCTCCCGAAATGGGTCGTAAAAAGCTGCGGGATTGCCGGGTCCCTCGTAGGATCGTGCACGCGTTACAGCCAATCCAGGGAGGAACATGCTTCTGGCAGCCGAGTACACCACTACCACCCTTGCGGCCTGGATTGCGGTAGCGCTGGTGGTCGGGCTCGTCATCGGTTGGCTGCTACGCCCCTGGCTCGTGTCGGATCGGCTTCGCAACGATTATGAGGACGAGCTGAGGAAAGAGCGAGCCGACCGGGCCCGGGTGGAGACGGACCTACAACAGCAGATGGCGGTGGCCGAAGAGATGAGGGGTGAGCTCGAAGAACTTCGTGGAGATTCCGCTCGGCTCAATGCGGAGCTGGCGACCGCCCGCTCGCGCACCTCACATCTGGAGGGGCAGGTGGCGGCGTTGGCGATGGAAAAGGACGCCGAGATCGCGAGGTTGGCCGCGGAAGCAGGCAAGGTGGGACCATTGGAGGTCGCCATCGGGGAGCGCGATGCCCGAATCGCCTCGCTCGAGTCCGAGCTCGGTGCAGCTCCGTCAGCGGCAGACGTGGAGCAGCTCAAGGCCGACTCCGATCGGGCCGTTGCCGAGGCACGGACGCAGGCAGAGGAGCACGAGTCCCGGCTTCGGAGTGTCCGGCAACGAGCCGCCGCAGAGGCGGCGGCAGCGGCTCGCGAGCTCGAGCAGGCGTCGACCGAGCTGGCGCTGGCCAAGGCGCGTGCCGAGGAAGCCGAGCGCACGCTCGAAGCGCTGCGAGCCGACCGTGCTCGTCCCGGCAACGAGCCGGCGGGCGGTGCGGCGCAGGAGCCGTCTGCAGCGGTGCCGCCACCTGGCGAACCGACCGAAGTCATCCCACGCCCCGCCGAACCGGCAGCTCCGGCGAGCGCAGGCCCGGCGGCGCCGCAACCGATCGAGCCCGCCGTACGGCCGGCGAGCGGTATGGGGCCGTCGGGTACGCCGACGGCTGCGCTCGAGCCGACGCCCGCGCCGACGCTCGAGGCGGCTGAGGCTGCCGCAGTCGCCGAACCGCAGACGGCCGACGACGACGATCTGAAGCTGATTCACGGAATCGGTCCGGCGATCGAACGCAAGCTGAAGGCGATGGGGATCACGACCTACCGCCAGATCGCCTCGTTCTCCGGCGACGACGTGGCGCGCGTCGGCGCGGCGCTCGGTTCGTTCAGGGACCGGATCCAACGCGACGATTGGATTGGCTCGGCCCGCCGGCTCCACGCCGACCGCCACGGCAGCGAATCCGGCTGAAGGCTACGCGGTCGCCAGCCGCTCCACCCAGGTCTGCTGTTCGAACGTTTCCGGGACGGGGCGACGACGGGCAACGGTCACGAGCCGCCACGCCAGGTCGGGTTCCTCGCCCGACATCACGAGCAGCGAAGCCGCAAGCATCGGTGAGCGGCCCCGAGCAGCAAGGCAGTGGACCGCTGCGTGCTCGCCCGGGTCGGAGAGCCGGTCGAGCAGGTTTCGCAGCGCCGTGGTGACTGCGTCCCCGTCGGTCGGCACGCCGAAATCGACGATGGGGACTCGGATGAAGTCGATGCCCTCTCGACGCAGTACGGCGGCTTCGCGGGCGAGACCGAGACCGTTCTCGTCTTTGGCCGGGAGCGCCGAGACGACCACCGTCACTCCGAGGTCGCGAAGCTGCGCCGCATCGGCCTCGAGCGAGTCAGGCGTCGGGCACGAGGCGAGGCTCAGCGATCCTGCGGTGGCGATCGGGATGTTCCAGAGGTTCATGACTTCACCACTCGCGTGATGATCCCGAGGGCGCGATCGATGTCGGAACCGGAGACGTCCAGGTTGGTGACGGCACGTATCCGGGCTGGGCCGGCCGGGTTCACGAGCAGCCCCTCGGCGGCGCATCTTTCGGCAAGCTCCAGTGCGGGAATCGTCGTCACGGTGAAGTACACCATGTTCGTTGTAACGGTCGCGGGGTCGATCTCTACACCCTCGATCTCGGCGAGCCCCGCGGCGAGCTCGGCTGCATTTGCGTGATCGTCCGCGAGCCGTGCGCGGTGATTCCGGACGGCGTATAGGGCTCCGGCGGCCATCATTCCGGCCTGCCTGAAGCCTCCACCGAACATCTGCTTGAACCGCCTCGCCCTCTCGATCAAGTCGTGGCTCCCGACGAGCGCCGAGCCCATTGGAGCACCGAGACCCTTCGAGAAGCAGACACTCACGGTGTCGTACCCGGCGGCGAGATCACGCTCCTCTTCGCCGGATGCGACCGCCGCGTTCCAGAGGCGAGCGCCGTCCATGTGGGTTGCCAGACCGAGGTCGTGGGCCGCGACGGCCACCTCGCCGAGCTTCGATCGCTCCCAATACGCGCCGCCGGCCGCGTTGTGGGTGTTCTCGGCGCAGACCAGTGTCACGGGCTGGAAGAGCGAAGACGGCATCGCCTTCGGTATCTCCGGCACGGCACGGCGAACCGCCTCGGCAGTGAAGGTCCCGCGGGTGCTCGGCAGGAACTCGGGCGTGACCCCCGAGAGCGCATAGGGCGCCCCCAGCTCGTGGATGTGAACGTGCGCCGCCTCCGCCATCAAGACGACGTCACCGGGCTCGGTGTGCGTTCGCAGCGCGATCTGGTTCGACATCGTCCCGGTCGGGACATACATGGCATCGTCCTTGCCCAGCAGGTCTGCCACGTGCCGCTCGAGGGCGACTACGGACGGATCGTCGTGATAAACATCGTCGCCGACCTCGGCGGCCGCGATCACGCGGCGCATGTCCTCGGTGGGTTGGGTGACGGTGTCCGAGCGCAGATCGATCATCGGATTGCTCACCCGGCGTAGTTGCTCGATGCCCGAGAGGTCTCGTCGACGTGGACGTTGATCAGCGACGGCTTGCCGCTGTCG
The DNA here is from genome assembly GCA_041611095.1 of Acidimicrobiia bacterium. Classification (GTDB taxonomy): domain Bacteria; phylum Actinomycetota; class Acidimicrobiia; order Spongiisociales; family UBA5794; genus UBA6912. The sequence continues at coordinate 23,295 of JBFINP010000006.1, forward strand.
ACTGCACGATCGAGCGCAGGTCGGAGTTCGTCGGGGTGGGTCACCAGCTCACCGTACCCGCCCAGCGCGGTGACGACGTCGTGATACGGCCGGCGGCCGAGATCGGAGGCCACGATGCGGTCGGGGTAGAACAGTCGGTGGAACGTCTTGATGTTGTTCCACACGCCGTCGTTCCCGACGACACCGACGATGGGGAGATCGTGGCGAACGAAGCTGTCGTACTCGAAGCCGTTGAATCCGAACCCGCCGTCACCGAAGACGATTCCGACCAGCCGGTCCGGGTACGCGATCTTCGCGGCGAGGGCGAAGCCAGGGCCGGTGCCGAGGGTGCCGGCGGGGCCTGGCTCGAGCACGTGACCCGGCGTCGAGACCTGGAGCCATTTCGCAGTCGTTGCGACGATGTCCCCCCCGTCGACGGCGACGATGGCGTCGGTGCCGAAGAACCGACCCACCTCCTTGCCGAAGCGCTGTGGCATGACAAACGTCCCGTCGATCTCCGCCTCCGCCTCGGCGGCGGCCCGCCTCTCGAGCTCCGCCGCCTGAATGTCACCGGTCCACGCCCGGGTGCTGTCCGAGCCGTAGTTACCGGTCAACGCGGCGAGCTGGCTCAGGAACCGCCCGGGGTTGGCGATCACGGCGTGACCGGCAGGTCGATTCCACCCCAGCTTCACCTCTTCGGCGTCTACTTGAATGACGATGGCGTCGGTGTTCACCTTCTGGCCGTATCCGGTGCGGAAGTCCCAGTCGACGCCCAACGCGAGGAGCGTGTCGCACTCGGCGAGGGCGCGGCCTCGCGTGTGCACGCCGAGCAATGGATGGTCATGGGGAAGGCCGCCGCGAGCACCGGCGTTCAGGTACACCGGAGCATCGAGCGCCTCGGCAACGGACGTGAGGCTCTTGACGTCGCCGCCACGGATCCCGCCGCCGGCGAAGATGACCGGGCGCTGCGCCTTGGCGAGCACGCTGGCCGTGTACTCGACGGCGGCGGGATCGCCGCCGCGTGGCTCTGTGGCCCGATAGCCCGTCGGTAGGTCTGTCGCCTCGTCGACCAGACCCGACTGCACGTCGAGCGGGATGTCGAGGAACACCGGTCCGCCGCGACCGGAGAAGGCGTGGCGCGCCGCCATGGCGATGTACTCGGCGAGGCGAGCCGTCTCCCACGCGGTGGAGCTCCACTTCGTGATCGTTCGGAAAAGCGGAGGATGATCCATCTCCTGTAGCCCCCCTGCGTGCTCTTGTCGGATCAGGTGGCGACCGCCGATGACGAGCATCGGCGTGTGGGCGAAGTGGGCATTCATGACGGCGGTGATCGTGTTCGTCACGCCCGGCGCCGCCGTGACCGCAGCCACGCCGAGCCTCCCGGTGAGCCGTGTGTAGGCCTCGGCCGCGTGCCCCGCCGTTTCCTCATGGCGAACGTCGACGATCCGTATGCCCTCTTCGACGCACCCGTCGAGAAGAGGGACGATGTGGCCACCGGTCAGCGTGAAGAGCGCGTCGACACCCTCGGCACGCAGTGCCTTGGCGACCAGCCGTCCTCCATGGATCTTTCCCAATTCGGTCCTCCGCTGCTGGTGATCCTATGTCACCTCGTCCACTGCCCAGCCGGTGTCCTCGAAGTGCCGCGGCTGGAGCAGGGCCACGAGCTCGCCGGACATGGCCGTGCGGTGGGGAGAGGCACCCTCGACCACGTCGATCACGGCGATGGTCGCCGTTTTCATCTGCACCGACGCACCGGTCACTGCGTGCACCAAGGCTCCCCATGCGGGCTGGTGCCCGACGACCATCAGGCGCTCGGCGTCGTCCCCCAGCCTCCGAATCACGGCGAGCGCGCCGTCGGGTGACGTGCCGTACAGGTGCCGCTCGACGACGATCTCGGTGGCCCACTCGCCGGCGTCGGCCGCGAGCTCGACGGTTCGTCGTGCCCGCACCGCCGACGAGGTGACTGCAACGTCCGGGATCTCGCCGATTCTGGCGATCACGAGGCCCATCGTGCGGGCCGCTTCACGGCCCCGCCGGTTGAGGGGCCGCTCGTGATCGGTGGCGGCTCCCGCATTCCAGTCGGACTTGGCGTGACGCATCACGAGCAGTCGTTTCATGGGCGGAGGCTACTGCGGGGTAGCCTGATCCGGCCATGATCCGCTACACCAGCTCGTTGGAATCCGTAGACGAGGCCGCCCTCGCCGGCCCCTTCTTCACCGGCTGGCGCAATCCGCCCAGCCCAGCAACGCATCTCGAGGTCTTGCGGGGGAGCGACCACGTCGTGCTCGCTCGCCTCGAGGGCGACGACAGAGTCGTCGGCTTCGCCACGGCCATCACGGACGGCGTGCTGGCGGCGTTCATCCCGCTGCTGGAGGTGGTCCCCGAGTACCGCGGTCGAGGGATCGGGAGCGAACTCGTCCGCCGAATCATCGGTGCCGTCGGCCCGCTCTATGCAGTCGACGCCGTCTGTGACCCTGATCTCCAGCCCTTCTACCGACACCTCGGGCTCGAGCTGGGCCATGCCGTCATGCTGCGTGACTACGCACTCCAGAGTGGACGTCGCTGAATGGCCATCGACCCGACCGCGCGTTCCGCAGCACGGCTTCAGGCCATGGCCGGCGATGAGCTGCGCAAAGGGGAGCGGATTGGCGCTGCGATTCCGGTGTGGCTTGGCGGCACCTACGTGCCCTTCCTCGGCACGATCGTCCTGGCGGTCGTGCTGGCCTCGGTTGCGGCGTCGGCAGTCGCCATCAACCGGCTCGTGACCATCGCCATCGGCGCCGCCATCGGGGCATATGTGGGCCGGCAGCTGGCGTTGCGCGCCTCCCGGGATCATCCGGTGAGGGCGCGGGCGCTTCAGGTGTTCCTCGGTGCCACCGAACGCCGCGTGATCGTCTTCGAGCCGCGCAGCTGGGGCAAACCGGCGACGCTTGTCGCCGCGTTCCCGCTCGGTCAGGTCGCCCACCTCGAGTTCCAGAAGGGCGGGTTGGTCAGACCGAGCCGCCTCAGTTTCCTGACTCCCGCCGGTGAGCACCGCTACGAGTTCTCGGGGCTCTGGGACGTCGACTCGCTGCTCGAGGCTCTCGGCAGGAGCTGATCCGGCGACGTACCGACGGTTGGCGACGCAACGTTGTGCCACAGCCCTTCGTAGCTGGCCACGAGGCCGTCTCCATCCACGGTGAGGTCGGCGCTGAACGTCCCGGACGAGAACCGGTACCGGTTCTCGGCGAGGCGCCGGTAGCTCTGTGTACGCCGGGTCACGGCGTGTCCCGGGAAGTCCACGTACGCGACGCTGATCTCTGCGGACTCGCCCACGGCCAGACCGAGCCGCCGGATCGCAAGGGTGTTGGTGGCGGGTGTCCATGCCAGATCGACGTCGACGGCGCCGTACAGATCGAGGATCGGGTTGTCTGCGACGTTCCATCCACCGTCTCCGTCGGCGTTCAGGGCCATGCGCCGGTCACCCGATGCGCCCTGGACATGTGCACCCACCGTCCTCGTACGCCACTTGCGGTCGGTTACGACCGAGTAGCGGATCTCGTAGGGCTCGCCATCGGTGACGAGGAGCGCCGTGCCGACGAGCCGGTGACCGTCCGGAACTGCGTCCACGACGCAGCGATCGAGACCGAGACCGTCGAGACGCTGCCACATGGCGACTGGCATTCGTGCAGCCTAGGCCGGGAGCTCGACTGCACTCCTCGTGGGGCGGGCCGATAGGGTGGGCGGCGCGACGGAGCGCTACCCCATGACGCAATCGAGCGACCTCAACCCCGATCGAACTGTGGCCGGCACCGAAGAGGAGCCTGCGGCCCGCGTCCCGTGGAAACGGGCCGGTCAGAGCCTGCTCTCGATCGTCATCGTCGTGGGCATCTTCGCCGGTGTCATGCCACGGATCGCCGACTACCCCGACGTTTGGGCGACGGTGCAGGATCTGACGTGGTTGGAGGCGACCTCGTTGCTCCTCCTCGCCCTGTGGAACCTCGCCACCTACTGGTTCGTCATCGTCGCCGCGCTGCCCGGCCTCCGACTACGCGAGGCGGCTGTCGTCAACCAGGCGTCCACGGCTGTGTCCAACACGTTGCCTGGAGGAGGGGCGATCGGCGTGGGCGTGACCGTCGCCATGTTGACGTCGTGGGGTTTCACCATCGCTGCGATCACCCGGTCGGCGCTGGTGACGGGCATCTGGAACAACTTCGTGAAGCTCGGGATGCCGGTGGTTGCGCTAGCACTCTTGGCGCTCGAAGGTGGGATCACCCCGGGCCGGATCGCTGCGGCGGCGATTGGCATCGGCGCGCTCATCGGCGCCATCGTGCTGTTCGGTCTCGTCCTCAAGAGCGAGCGGCTCGCTCGGTCGATCGGCAACGGACTGGGGACGGCCGTCAACAAGCTGAGGTCGCTGGCTCGCCGTGAACCGACCGATGGCTGGGGCGACCGCGCCGCACGGTTCCGCGCCGAGACCGTCGGCTTCCTGCGGCACCGGTGGCTGCAACTGACGTGGACGAGCATCGTCAGCCACGGCTCCTTGTACATCGTGCTCCTCGTCACGCTCCGGCACGTCGGAGTGTCCCAGCAGGAGTTGAGCTGGATCCAGGTGCTGGCGGCGTTCTCGTTCGTCCGGCTCATATCGGCGCTGCCCATCACCCCGGGCGGTGTCGGCGTGGTCGAGCTCGGGTATGCAGCGGCACTCACGATCGGCCTCGATCCCATGACGAAGGCGCAGGTGGTCGCGGCGATCCTCGTGTTCCGGGTCATCACGTACGCAGTTCCCATCCCGTTGGGAGCCACCTCGTACGTGATCTGGCGGCGCAACCGCACGTGGAGGCTGTCGACGGACGAGCGTGCCGTCCTCGCGGGGGATGCCTACGAGTCGCCCGAGCCGGCCGCACCGTAGCCCGTGGCCGCCGCCTCGGTGATGCGGGGCACCGCACGGAACCGCTCCACGATGATCGCCGCGACGATCGCCGACGCCGCTCCGAACGCGACACCGGCGACGACGTCGGTGAACCAGTGGGCCCCCAGGTAGACGCGGCTTCCCGCCATGACGAAGGCGAACGCCGCTGCCGCGATCTCGAGATTGCGGCGGGCAGGGCCGGCGGGTACGAAGATGATGACCAGCGAGAGAGCGACGACCGCACCGGCCGTAGCGTGGCCGGACGGGAAGGCCGCGGTGACGCTCTCCACGAGCGCAACCGGGGGTCGAGGCCGTCCGTAGGCCGCTTTGAGGATGCCGATGAAGGGATCGGAGAGGGCTGCGGCGAGAAGCCAGACGGCGAGCCCCGCCCAACGGCGACGCACCGAGAGGTACACGGCGACCACGGCCCGAAGCGGCCACACGAGCCAAGCGCTGCCGATGAACGCCATGGCATGTGCCAGCACGGTCAGCGGACCCCATTTGATCGGATAGATCCAGTCGTAGAGCTGCTCGTCGAACGCGTAGATGGCGTCACGAACCGGCGGGATCGCCATCGCCACGAACAACGTCCCGGCGATGATCCACAAGAGCACGACGAAGCGGACCGCCCTGGGGTGGTCGTGGAGGAGGAGCGCCTCGACACCGTGGTGTCCATCGTCGGGCGTGTGCACCGAAGCCGTCATCAGGTTCCAGTCTCGCAAAGGGTCGGAGCTAGCGCCATGCCGGACCGCCGCGTTCAGGGCCGGAGGCGCTCGACGATGTGGTCGATGGCGCTCGTCAGCGTTGCGACGTCGTCGGGATCGATGTTGGGGAAACACGCGATGCGGAGCTGGTTGCGGCCGAGCTTGCGGTATCCGAAGGTATCGACGATTCCGTTCGCGCGGAGCACCGCCTCGACGGCGTCGGCGCTGACGTCCTCGGCGAGATCGATGGTTGCGACGGTCATGCTGCGCATGGCGGGATCGGCCACGAAGGGGCGGGCGTAGCCGGAAGCATCGGCCCATGCATACAGAGTGCGTGACGACCGTCCCGAGCGATCCTGTGCCCAGGCGAGGCCTCCGCGCTCCAGCATGCGGTCGATCTGGTGGGCCAGGAGGAACAGCGTGGCCGAGGAAGGCGTGTTGTAGGTCTGGTTCTTGCGCGAGTTGTCCACGGCCAGCTGGAGATCGAGGAACGGCGGCCGCCACCGGCCGCTCGCAGCGATCGCGTCGATGCGGGCGAGTGCAGCCGGCGAGCAGAGCGACAGCCAGAGCCCTCCTTCGGACCCGAGTGCTTTCTGAGGGGAGAAGTAGTAGGCATCGAACGCCGCCGGCCCGACCGGGGCGACGCCCGCCGCCGAGGTGGCATCGACGAGCACGAGACCTTCCGCTCCGGCGGGCCGCTCGATCGGCATCATCACGCCGGTGGACGTCTCGTTGTGGGTCAGTGCGTAGACGTCGACGTCGGCTGTCGGTTGCGGCAGCGGATGCGTGCCGGGAGGAGACTCGATCAGCTCGGGGTCCTCGAGATGGGGGGCTCCTGCGGTGACCGCGGCGAACTTCCCCGAGAACTCGCCGAACACGAGGTGCTGGCTCCTGCGCTCGACGAGACCAAACGCGGCCACATCCCAGAACGCCGTGGCCCCGCCGACACCGAGAACCACCTCGTAGCCGTCGGGCAGCTCGTACAACTCGGCCAGCCCGCGGCGCACCCTGGCCACGACGTCGCGGACGGGTCGCTGCCGGTGGCTCGTTCCCAGGTAGGTCGTTCCGGTGGCGGCGAGTGCTGCGACGGCCTCGGGGTCGACGTTGGAAGGCCCCGACCCGAACCGGCCGTCACGCGGTATCAGGTGCGGGGGGAGGGTGATCTCGGGCGGCGCCATCGTCCTGTCCGTTGGTTAGGGTGCAGCACTCGGAGATGCCGGGTTGCCCGGCGGAGGGTAGTGAGCATGAGCGAGCTCTCACAGCGTGTCCAGGCGCTGGCCGAGTCGGCCACGATGGCGATCGACGGCAAGGCCAAGGCGATGCGCGCCGCAGGGGAGCCGATCATCGGCTACGGAGCCGGCGAGCCCGACTTCCCTACGCCAGCCTTCATCGTCGCTGCGGCCGCCGAGGCCGTCGTCGACCCCCGCTGGCACCGCTACACCCCGGCGGCCGGGCTTCCCGAGCTGCGACAGGCTGTAGCCGTCAAGACGGCCCGGGACTCAGGCCTTGAGGTCGAGCCCGAGCAGGTCGTGATCACCAACGGCGGCAAGCATGCGGTCTACGCCGGGTTCCAGGTGCTCGTGGACCCGGGCGACGAGGTGCTGCTGCCGGCGCCGTACTGGGTGACGTACCCGGAGGCGATCCGGCTCGCCGGAGGGACGCCGATCGTGGTGCCTGCGGACGCGGGGTCCGGCCATCGAGTGACTGTCGACGAGCTCGAGCGGGCCCGGACGGAGCGGACGAAGATGCTCGTCTTCGTCTCGCCGTCGAACCCGAGCGGTGCGGTGTATCCCCAAGACGAGGTTCGCGCCATCGGCGAGTGGGCCGCACGGCACGGGATCTGGGTGCTGACGGACGAGATCTACGAGCACCTCGTCTACGGAGGGGCCTCCGCGGCATCACTGCCGGTGGTGGCGCCCGAGGCCGCTGAACGCTGCGTCGTGGTGAACGGCGTCGCCAAGACCTACGCCATGACGGGCTGGCGCGTGGGCTGGCTCATCGGGCCACGCGCCGTCGCTGCGGGAGCGACGCGACTGCAATCCCACACGACCTCGAACGTCAACAACATCGCACAAGTTGCAGCACTCGCCGCTGTCTCCGGGCCGCTTGATGCCGTGTACGCCATGCGCGATGCGTTCGACCGGCGGCGAGGGAAGATGCACGACATGCTGAATGCGGTGCCCGGCATCGTGTGCCCGGAGCCGCAGGGCGCCTTCTATGCCTTCCCGTCGGCGGAAGGCCTTCTCGGTCGCGATCTCGGTGGCTCCGTAGCCGGATCGACGCTGGAGCTGGCTGCACTGCTCCTCGATCGCATCAAGATCGCCGTGGTGCCCGGCGAGCCGTTCGGGGCACCGGGGAGTCTCCGCTTGTCGTATGCGCTGGGCGACGACGACTTGGTCGAAGGTCTCGCCCGCCTCCAGGAGTTCGTCGGGGACTGACGGTTCGGTGGCTGCGGGGCCCGATCAATTCGGAAGCGCACGGAGCACGTGGGCCCACGCCTCCCCGCCCGGGTCGAGCACGTGGAAGTGGCCTGCACCGGCCAGCTCGACGTACTCGACTTCGGCACCGGCTGCGGCAGCCGCCGTCACGTACGACCGCGACTGGCTCGCCGGCACGAGCGTATCGGCGTCTCCGTGGATCATGAGCCGATGCAGGGAAGGGGACGGCGAGGCGATGGGCGACGCAGCCGAGTAGGCCGCCTCGCGATCCTCGGGCGCCCCGTCCATGTACAGCTCGACGATGCCGCCGTCGAGGCCCTCTGCGTGGGCGGCTGCGAGATCGGTGATCGGAGCCAGCCCGACGACGAGCGCCGGCGGCGTGGTGGCGGCGGCGGCCGCCGTGAGGGCGAGCTGGGCGCCGGCGGAGTGCCCGACGAGCACGAGCCGGTCGGGGTCGACGTCGGAGCGCGCCTGAAGCGTCTCGATCGCATCCAGGACGTCCACGCCCGAGATCGGCCACCCCCCACCGGTGTCGAGGCGGCGATACTCGACGTTCGCCGTCATCCACCCACGCCGGTAGAGGGCGACCGCGAGCGTGTCGATGGTGTCCCTGCCCCATTCGCCTCGCCAGAATCCACCGTGGAGGAAGATGCCCACCGGATGGGGTCCCGCACCTGCGGGGATACGGAGATCCATGACCTGATGCTCGGTCTCTCCGTAGATCAATGGTTCCGGCGGCGCCGTCGTCAGATTGACGAGAGCCCGCATCGCATCGCGATAGCCGGTGATGCCCCGCCCATATATCGACGCCAGACAGGCGGGAGCGATGACGGAGTGGCGCCGCCACGCCTCGCGCTTCATGACGTTCGAGATGTGGACCTCGACGGTGGGGAGCGAGGTCGCCACGATCGCATCGTGCAGGGCGTAGCTCGTGTGCGTCAAGGCTCCGGCATTGATGACGACGCCGTCGACGCCATTCCGTTCGTCGTGGAGCCGGTCGATCAAGGCACCCTCGTGGTTCGACTGGAACGGGGCCACCTCGAGTCCGAGTCGTTCTCCCCAAGCGGTGAGGTTGCGCTCGAGGTCTGCAAGTGTCGTGGCGCCGTAGACCTCGGGCTCGCGAGTTCCCAACAGGTTCAGGTTCGGGCCGTTGAGCACGAGGACTCGCTGCATCGAGCCAGCGTATGCAGCTCGGCCACCACCCGCCAATGGACGCACCCGCGGCGGGAAGCGGCTAGCTTGAGCCCACGGCGAACCGATCGCTCGCCGTATCAGGGAAGGAGGCTCCCTCCGTGAGATACACCAAGCGGCTCCTCGCGTTGCTCTTCGTGTTCATGCTCGTAGCGGCGGCGTGTGGAGGAGACGACGAGACCGGAGACGACACCGACACCACTGCGGCCGCCCCGGAAACCACCGCGGCGGCGCCCGACACGACTGCAGCTACGCCCGACACGGCGCCCGAGACGACCGCCGCCGGCGGTGACTTCGCCGGCGCCAAGGTCGAGGCGCCCAATTGCGACTACGGCGGCCGGATCTCCTCGATCGAGGCGGTCGACGAGCTCACCGTCGTGTTCACGCTGTGCTCGCCGCAGCCGGCGTTCCAGCAGATCGCGGCCTTCACGCCGTTCGGAATCCAGCCGGCCGAGCACCTTGCCGCAACCAACGGTGCTCCGCTCGACAATCCGATCGGCACCGGTCCGTTCAAGCTGGACACGTGGCAGCGCGGCGACAGCATCATCTACTCGGCAAACCAGGACTACTGGGGCGACGTCCCGGTGTTCGACACCCTGGTGTTCCGGTGGGCAACCGAAGGTGCGGCCCGTCTGCTCGAGCTGCAATCCGGCACGGTCGACCAGATCACCAATGTGAGCCCGGACGACTTCGACACCGTGAGGAACGACCCCAATCTGACGTTCCTGCCGGTGGCGAACCCGAACACGCTGTACCTGGCGATGACGGCGCAACTCGATCCCTTCGGCGACAGCCCGGGTGGGGACACGGTCTTCGCCGACGTCAACGTGCGCAAGGCGATCGCCATGGGCATCGACCGGCAGCGGATCGTCGACAACTTCTACCCGGACGGGTCTGAGGTTGCGTCGCACTTCACGCCGTGCTCCATCCCCAACGGGTGCGAGGGCGAGTCGTGGTACGAGTTCGATCCGGAAGCGGCGCGCCAGATGCTGGCGGATGCCGGATTCCCCGACGGCTTCTCGACCACGATCTTCTACCGGGACGTCTTCCGCGGGTATCTGCCGGAGCCGAGCCAGGTGGCGGTCGAGTTCCAGACCCAGCTCCAGCAGAACCTGAACATCGACGCCCAGATCCAGGTCATGGAGTCGGGTGAGTTCATCGACGAGTCGACCAACGGCCGTCTCGACGGGTTCTACCTGCTCGGGTGGGGTGCGGACTACCCGCATGTCACGAACTTCCTCGACTTCCACTTCAGCAAGTCGAACCCGCAGTTCGGCGAGCCGCACGAGGCGATCTGGAGCTTGCTCGAGCAGGGCTCGACGATCGCCGACCCGGCGGAAGCCGCACCGATCTACGAGCAGGCGAACAACGCCATCAAGGAGCTCGTGCCCATGGTGCCGATCGCCCACGGCGCTTCGGCATCGGCGGCGCTGGCGAGCGTCGACGGTGCTCACTTCCCGCCGTTCGGCGCACCGCAGTTCCAGTTCGTGGATCCGGGCAAGGACACGTTCGTGTTCATGCAGAACGCCGAGCCCATCAGCCTCTACTGCACCGACGAGACGGACGGTGAGTCGCTTGCGGCCTGCCAGCAGGTCGTCGAGGCGCTGCTCACGTACGCCCAGGACTCGGGCGAGGTGCTCCCAGCGCTGGCCACCGGCTGCGAGGCCAACGAGGATGCCACCGTGTGGACGTGCTCGCTCCGTGAGGGCGTCACGTTCCACGACGGCTCGGCCTTCGACGCCAACGACGTCGTGGCTTCGTGGGCTGCCGGGATCAACGCCGGCGACCCGCTCCACACCGGGAACACCGGTGCGTTCGAGTACTACAGCTACCTGTGGGATGCGCTCATCCCCGCAGGCTGATCCGAAAGACCGTCCCAGAGAGGACGAGACCGCAGGGCCCGCCCACAAACCCGTGGGCGGGCCCTTTGCTTTGGCTCTAAGGTTGCGACGAGCGCCACTCGGTGCTCGGAGGCACGAGAAGAGGCAGCGGAATGCCGCAATACATCGCCAGGCGTCTGCTCTTCGCCATTCCGGTGCTCTTCGGGATCCTCGTCGTGACGTTCATGCTCGCCCGGCTCATCCCCGGCGACCCCTGCAAGTCGATTCTCGGGGAGAAAGCGACTGCCGCCGCATGCGAGGCCTTCGCCGAGAACAAAGGCCTCAACGACCCGATCCCGGTCCAGCTAGGTATCTACATCCGTGACGTCGCCGGTGGAGACTTCGGTGACTCGATCCGCTTCTCCCGGCCCGTCTCTCAGATCCTCGTCGAGCGCATCCCGCTGACCATCGAGCTCTCGCTCACGGCACTGGTCCTGGCGCTGCTCATCGGGGTTCCGCTGGGCATCATCTCCGCGATGCGCCACAACTCGGCGGCCGACGTCGGAACGATGATGTTCGCCAACATCGGAGTGTCGATGCCCGTCTTCTGGCTGGGTCTGATGCTCATCTACGTCTTCGCCGCCCAACTCGGGTGGTTACCGCCGTCGGGACGGCTGACGGCAGGCGTGGTCTCGATCCCGTTCTACGAAGCGTGGGGCTGGACCGTTCAGCCGGATACGTTCCAGTTCCGCGTCGTCGAGTTCATCTCCAACCACTACCTCCTCAACTCGGTCATCACCGGAGAATGGGAAGTGTTCCGGGACGGCGTGAAGCACCTCATACTGCCGGCGGTTGCCCTGTCGACGATCCCCATGGCCATCATCGCCCGCATGACCCGCTCGAGCCTGCTCGACGTGCTCGGCCGCGACTACGTGCGCACGGCGAGAGCCAAGGGGGCCCGGGAGCGCCGGGTGGTCGCCAAGCACGCGCTCCGCAACGCATTGTTGCCGGTCGTCACGATCGTCGGCTTGCAGATGGGTGCGTTGCTGTCCGGGGCCGTGCTCACCGAGACCGTGTTCGGTCTCGCCGGGATGGGGACGATGCTGTTCGAGGCCATCACCGCTCGCGACTTCCCGATCATCCAGGGCTTCACGGTGATCGTCGCTGCCGCCTACGTGGTGATCAATCTCATCGTTGACGTCTCGTACGCATACCTGGACCCGCGGATCCGCTTGGAGTGATGCGATGAGTACGAGCCCGGTGAGCCCGCTCGAGCAGCAGACTGAGGATGCCCTCCGCGAGCAGCAGCATGAGCAGACCCACGATCGCCCGATCGGGCTGTGGCGCGGTGCGTGGCGGCGGCTGCTTCGCCGCAAGACCGGCGTGGTCGGCCTGGTCATCGTCGGTGTCCTCATCATCGTCGCCGCCTTTGCCCCGCTCATCGCTCCGCACGACCCGACACAAGACTTCCTCAGCGAAGAAGGCTCGACTCGCCGTGATCCGCCGTGCGTCCACGTGTTCGGCTGCGATCCCGAGAAGCCGCAGCACATTCTCGGACTGGACGGCAACGGACGTGATCTCTTCAGCCGTGTCGTCTACGGAACTCGGGTCAGTCTGTCGATTGGCTTCATCACCGTGACCCTCGCCTTCGTCATCGGCTCGGCCCTTGGGGCGATCGCCGGATTCTGGGGAGGGCTACCGGACAACAGCATCATGCGGGTGATGGACGTGATCCTCGGTTTTCCGGCACTGCTGCTCGCCATCGCCATCGTTGCCGCGCTCGGTCCCGGGCTGCGCAATACCATGCTGGCGATCGCCGTCGTCTCGATCCCGGCGTACGCTCGCGTCATGCGAGCGAGCGTGCTTTCGATCAAGGAGTTGGAGTACGTCGCGGCTTCCCGGGCTCTGGGTGCGGGGCGGCTGCGCATCCTGTGGTCGCGGGTCGTTCCCAACGCGCTGACGCCCCTCGTCGTCATCGGCACGCTCGGTATCGCCACGGCCATCCTCGACGCTGCAGCGTTCGGCTTCCTCGGTCTCGGTGCCCAAGAGCCGACGGCGGAGTGGGGGAGCATGCTGGCTCGGGAGCGCAACCAGCTCTTCAGCGCACCCCATCTCGTGTTCTTCCCGGGTATCGCCATCATGATCACCGTGCTCGGCTTCAACCTCCTCGGCGACGGTCTGCGCGATGCCCTCGACCCATCCCTCGCCGACTGATGACGGACTACGGCCGCGACGGCATGCCGGTCCTCGAGGTACGTGATCTCGTCACGCACTTCCACACGAGGGACGGGGTGGTCCGCGCCGTCGACGGGGTGAATCTGCAGGTCCATCGTGGGGAGGTGCTCGGCCTCGTCGGGGAGTCCGGGTGCGGGAAGTCGGTCACCTCGTTGTCGATCATGAACCTGGTGCCGCCACCGGGCGCGATCGAAGGCGGCCAGGTGCTGTTCCAGGGTCGCGACGTGCTCGGGATGTCGAAGAGCGAGCTGACGGATCTGCGTGGCGAGCACATCTCGATGATCTTCCAGCAGCCCACCTCGTCGCTGAACCCCGTGTACCGCGTCGGTGCGCAGATCGCCGAGGTCTTCGAGTTGCACCGGGACATCAAGCGGCGCGTGGCAGCGGAGCGTGCCGTCGCCATGCTCGAGAAGGTCGGGATCCCGGATCCGGAGCGGCGGGTGAAGTCGTACCCGCACGAGTTCTCCGGGGGCATGGCTCAGCGGGTCATGATCGCGATGGCACTCGCCTGCGAGCCAGAGCTGTTGATCGCAGACGAGCCGACCACCGCCCTCGACGTGACGATCCAGGCGCAGATCCTGGATCTGATGCGGGATCTGCAGCGGGACTCGGGAACCGCGGTCATCCTCATCACACACGATCTGGGGATCGTCGCCGAGATGGCCGATCGCGTCGCCGTCATGTACGCCGGCGAGATCGTCGAGGAGGCCGATGTCGCGACGCTCTTCACCGATCCAAGACATCCCTACACCCAAGGCCTGATCGGCTCCGTTCCCGTGCTCGGCACCGTCAAGGAAGAGCTCGACGTCATTCCCGGGAACGTTCCCAACCTGGTCGATCTCCCAATCGGGTGCCGCTTCGCCGACCGCTGCAAGGCGCGGGTGGAGAACGAGCTCGAGATCTGCACGCGACAGAAACCCGAGCTGCTGCCGGTGGGGGAGCGACACGTCGCCCGCTGCTGGCTCTACGCGGACGGTGCCGAGTGAGCGAGCCCCTCATCCGTGTCAGGAACCTCGTGAAGGACTTCCCGATCAAAGGTGGTGTGCTGCAGCGGGTGAAGGGGCAGGTGCGCGCTGTCGATCACGTTTCCTTCGACATCAACAGGGGCGAGACGCTCGGGCTGGTGGGTGAGTCGGGATGCGGCAAGACCACCCTGGGTCGGATGCTCGTCCGGCTGCTCGATCCCACCGACGGGACGATCGAGTTCGCAGGTCGCGATCTCGCGCACCTCGAGGGTGCGGAGCTGAAGAAGATGCGCCAGGAGGTGCAGATCATCTTCCAGGACCCGTTCTCGTCGCTCGATCCGCGCTCGCCGGTGGGCGACAGCATCGCCGAGGGTCTGAAGATCCACGGCATCGGTGACGCCAAGGAGCGGCACCGCCGGGTGCTCGAGATGCTGGAGCTCGTCGGGCTCGAGCCTTACCACTCCCGCCGCTTCCCCCACGAGTTCTCCGGGGGTCAGCGACAGCGAATCGGGATCGCCCGGGCGCTCATCATGCGGCCGACGCTCGTCGTCGCCGACGAACCGGTGTCGGCGCTCGACGTTTCGGTCCAGGCGCAGGTGCTGAACCTGCTCAAGGAGCTCCAAGACGAGCTGGATCTCACCTTGCTGTTCATCGCCCACAACCTGGCGGTGGTCGAGCACATCAGTGATCGGGTGGCGGTCATGTACCTTGGCGACATCGTCGAGATCACCGACCGAGAGACGTTGTATCGCAACCCGACCCATCCGTACACGCAGGCCCTCCTGTCGGCGATCCCGATTCCCGACCCGACGCTGCGCCGCACGCGCGTGGTGTTGGAGGGTGACGTGCCGAGCCCGCTCAACCCCCCGTCGGGATGCCGCTTCCACACACGGTGTCCGATCGCCCGGCCCGAGATCTGCCCGATCGAGGCGCCGCGGCTCCTTCCGGTCGGCGATCGGGCCGATCACGTCGCCGCCTGTCACCTGCGGACGGGGGAGTACCGCCACCTGGATCCGGCCCGGGTGTGATCGGCCTCACTCGTCGGCCCGGGCGACCCCGTCGTCCACGTCCTTGACTCCGAACTGACAGGCGGGGACGGCGGCGAACGCCGTGGTGAGCGCTTCATCGCCGTAGCCTGCGATCTCCGGCTTCACGACGTCGATGAGCTTCTCGAACTCACCGAAGAACGAAGGCACCCGCTGCCGGCCCGGCGGCTCTTCGGCCGCCGGCGTCGACTCGATCGTAGCGATCAGGTCGGCGAGCTCACCTCGGGCGACCGCCACGCCGGCTGCGATCTCGGCGACCATCGTCGCCGTGTGCCTGGTGGCGGGGAGATCGGCGACGGCGGCGGAGAGCTCGTCGAGCTCCGCACCGAGGTCCGCAAACGTGGTGAAGTAGAGAGCCTGGCGCTGGGTGGGATCCTGCTCCGTGGTCGCGGACCTGCTCATGTGGTTGATCCGCTCGCCGACGCCGAGCTGCCACTCCCACAGGAGCGGGCACACATCGAGCGCCAGCTCGTCGAGCGACGCTGCGCTGCGTGGCGGGTCCGTACCGCCTCCGCACCCGACGAGGATGAGAACCATGAGGCCGGCGCCGATGCATCTCATCCCGGGGCGAGCGCCACGTGCTCGGCGGCCAGCCGGCGGGCCAGCGCGAGGGTGGCCGGATCCAACACCCCTCGATCGAGATGGGCGAGCCCGCCGAGCTGGTCGAGGACGGAGGCGATCGTGTCGTCTGTGGTGATCCCGGGGCGGACGTCGTCGAGGGCGCCTGCTGTGGCCGGATCCCAAGTGAGCCCGAGTGCGGCGTAGACGGGCACCAAGACCTCTCGGATCAGGTCCGAGCCCTGCACGACGATGACGCCGCCGACGTGCGCCGCATGTCTTGCGAGGCGCTGGCCGACACCCATGAGCTTGATACGTCCGTCGTGGTGCACCGAGTAGTCCCCCGGGCAGTACTCGCCGGCGATCTGGCCCACGGCGCCGGCGACACCCAGCCGGGCGAACGCACCGACCATGATCGAAGCGAGCCGCTCGAACCGCTCATAGATGCCGGAGCGGGGGTCGGGATCTGGGATCGTCCATGCGAAGGCCAGCGTGAGCTCCGTGAAGACGGCGGCCCTCCCGCCGGCGAGGCGCTCGATCGAGGTGAAGCCTCTGTCCCTGGCTGCCGAGACCGCCTCGGCATAGCCCGGTTCGAGGGTGTCGCGCTTGCCGAATGCCACGATGCGGTTTGGCACGTGCAGGCGAAACGTCTCGGGCACCTCACCTCGCGATGCCCTCAGGAGCAGAGCACGGGACACCGCGGTGTCGACGCCTGGCTCGGACGGATAGGCGTCGTGCAGGATACGGATCGTTCGATCGGACACGGCGTCAGGCTAACGATGCACGTGTTGGGCGAGAGCGCCGGTAGGCTCGGCGCCTCGGGCTGGTGAATCCAGGATGGTTTCGGTCGTGCGACGTCTTCTCTTGTGTGGAGCGCTCATGCTGCTCCTCGCCTCATGTGGCGAGGAGGGGTTACTCGACGGGCTCGGGGAGCGGTCCCACGAGTACGTCGAGGGCTCGACGACGACGACGCTCTTCTCCGACGTCACGGTGCCCCAGACCACACCTCCTGGCGTGGTCGCCGCCGGCTCTGTGAATTGGTTCAACGTCGGGATCGAAGGTGAGGAGCCCAGCCCGGAGCCTGCGATCGTCCTGGCGGCGGTGTGGAGGCGGGGCCGGGACACGGGTCGGTTCATCCAGGCCAGCCCGCGTGAGATCGCGACTGCGCTGCCCGGCATCGAGTTCCCGGCGGTCGTCCCCGAGCAGGCTGGATGGGTTACGAGCCAGTTGGTGTTCGACGCCGCGTCGGCGACCTTGGACATCGACACCTCGGCGGCGTTCGGCATGTGGGCCGTCGAGCCCTACACCGAGGACGAGGCCCGATTGGCGGTGCTCCGTGTCGGCCAGGCGGCCAACGTCGCCGAGGTGGGCGGAGGAATCACGTCGTCGGCGGTCGAGGACGGTCTCAGTCTCCAGTGGACCGATGGAGGATTCCGCTACGAGCTCTTCTGCGTGGCCCAGATCCCCGAGGACATGTGCTGGCAGATGGTCGAGTCGGCCCAGCCGCTCGACCGCGTTGCGCCGACCCCGCCGCCGGTCGTCGAGGGTGAATCGACCGGCTGAGGAGGAGCCGAGGCAGCGGCCGCGGCTCGTGGGCCACGACCGCTGCCTTGCGTCACCTCGCTCGGCGGCAGGTGCCCACGATCTGCGCGGTACCGCTGGCATCGTCGATGGCGACGGCGCCGTACAGCCCATTGAGATTGGCGGTGCAGGGGCGGATGATCTTGACGGCAGTGGCGTCGGCCCCGACGTAGATGCCGTAGACCTTGGCCTCTTTCGTCGGGCTGCCCACGGCGATCGGGCCACCCCAGCCGGCATCGGCGCCGTCGAGTGCGACGTCGACGAGCCGGACATTGCCGCTGTCGGTGAAGATGTCGAACCCGAATGCCGAGCCGGCGTAGGCCGTGATGTCGCGCACCGTCGCTTTGGCGACAAACGCATCTTGCGTGCCGGCAAACGTGTAGCCCCGGACCACGGCACCTCCATAGCCGGGCAGAGTCGCCGAGGGATGCGACGTCCCCTCGAGGTAGTCGCCGCACAGGGTCGAACCTGCCTCGCCGAGGTTGTCGAGACCGGTCACGCTGGTGTTGACCAGGCGAACGTCCCGGGCCGCATCCATCTTGAAGGCGATGACTCCCTTGTTGACGTGGAACATCGAGTCCCCGTTGCAGACATAGGTCACACCCGCTTCGGCGAGCGTCTCGGCGCCCGGCTCGCCCTCGACCCAGTCGAGCACCGAGGTTGGGATGTTGAGCCGGCTCAGGTCGAGTTGTGACGACCCGAACTCGCCGTTGAGATTCGCCTTGGCCACGAATGCCTGGGCGTTGGCGACGGGGTTCCCCGTGTAGCGGGCGACGGCATCGTCCATGTCCGAGATCGTCACCGGCTCACCCGTCGCCGGATCGAGATTGCGGATCTGGAACACCGCACCGATCGGGTCGATGGCAGCAACCCCGTCGACGCTGATGGCGGGGACCTCGTTGATGAAGGCGCGCTGGCCGTGGACGTGAACGTTCCGGAAGGAGATGTCCTCCGCCGGGAGGGCCGTCACGCCGTCGGGCGCCGACGGGAATCCGTTGACGGCGACGCCGAAGCTGTTGATGAGGAACGAGTACGAGTTGCCGTCGACGACGCCGTGCCGGTTGTGGAAGAGCCCATACTCCACCGGGTTTGCGACCTGGTCGATCTGGGCACGACCCCTCACGACGTTCGGGCTGGCGATGACATCGGCGTGGGTGTTGTTGATGGCGGTCTGCAGCTCGGCCTGCACGTCGTACACGTCCAGGGTTCGGCCGTCCACCTCCAAGGTCGTCGGCGAGCCGTTGCGAGCGAGCTCGTCGACGAAATGCTTGATGAACTGAGCCGACGAGAACGTGCCCAGCACCGGGACGTCCTTGCGGTTGGTCGCGGTGACGTCGATGACGTCGAGACCCTTGACACCGTTGAGCGCCACGGCTCCCACCTCGTACCCGACGAAATCGACGTTCTGGATGCGGATGTCCTCGTTCCCGTTGCCGTGGATGCCGTGATGAGAGCTCAGGCCGATCGTGCCGTTCTTGATCGTGACCCGTTTGGCGGAATCGATGCCCTCGCCGAAGTCGAATGGGCCCTGCGCCGGGATGAAGGGTTGATCGGCGAGCTCGATCACCGAGAAGAACCGCTGGAGGAGTGCGTGCTCAGGGCTCTGAGCGATGGTGTGGCCGCCGAGGTCGATCGTCACGTCGTCCGCGGTGACCGAGATCGCGGCGAAGAACCCGACGCCGTACGCGGCCGGATCGTATCGGGCATCCAGCGGTCCGCCGGGCTCGAAGTCGTCGACTCCCCCCGGGGCGAACTGGGTGAAGAGCGGGAAGCCTGCGTGATAGGCGTCGACGGGCGTCGGCAGCTCGAGTGCCGAAGCCAGCCACGACGGGATCGTGCCGTCCGCCACGTCCGCCGTCAGTCTGGCCGGCGAGTTCGGGTTGAAGGTGATGTCCTCGCCGAGTCGGTAGACGCCGGGCTTGTCGATGACGTACGTGCCGTACGCGAACTCCTCCGCCGTGAGTACGGTCACTCCTGCCGCAGCTGCGGGGGCTGCGGGCAGGGCGGTGAGCATTCCCGCAAGCAGGGTCAAGGCGACGACGAGTCGGGTTCCGCGGTTCGAGGAGCCTGCGGTGCGCCCTCTCATTGGTGAATTCATCGCTGCCAGAGCGCGTTCAGAGACGACACCGAGCTTCGTACCCATCTCGTACCTCCCCCTGCCGCATGATGCGGCGTCGCCACCACCCCCTGGTGGCGCCCTTCGTACCAAGAATGTCGGACTTCCGTCCGTAGGCCACCTTAGCCGGGAGTGTCGGATCCTGGTCAATGGGTCGCTGGACCCAGTGGGGCCGCGAGGCCACCGGGGCAACGCAGGACCGCCCCTGATACGATCAGAACGTGGAGGTTCTCGATCAGATCGGGTTCGTCGCCGGCCTCATCCTGTTGCCGGCTGCGGTTGTGATCGCCGGCGGGCTCCTCGTGAGCTGGCTGGAGAGCCGCCAGGTCGCCCACCAGGCTGCCGGCTTGTCGTCGGGCCGCCGCAAGGCCCAGTGGCTGGCATGGTCGCTGCCTTTCGCCGCGGTCACGGCCCTGATGGTGTTGGCACCCGTCGTAGTCGGTGTCTGGGCAGTGGTAGCCGGAGAGCTTGCCGCGGGCTATCTCGCCACGGCGGGTTTCGGGCTGGGCGGCCTCACCCTCGGTGCGCTCGCCAGCGCGACCGAGAACGGCCTCCACGGTCCCTCCTGGCACAGGGTTTCCGGGGTGCTGCTGTCGAGTGCGGTGGGCTTTGCCATCACGCTGGCCAGCTACCTCGGGAGTTCCTTGGCGACGGCTCTCGACCTGGATGCGCGTGAGTTGCGTGTCGCGATCCCGATCGTCCTAGCACTTGCGCTCGGCGGCCTCGCGATCGTTGCCGTGCGCATGCGCCGCACGGAGCGGGTCGACGAAGGTCTCGCGGAAGCCGACGCCATTGCCGACGAGTCATCGGGTGTACTCACGGCCGCTCAGAACGAGTAGCTCTCGCCCCAGTCGAGGGGGATGACCTCGATCCCGTCGCCGGCCAGGACGTTCTTGGCCAAGCCCATGACCCAATGGCGGCCACTCCTGCTCGTGTAGAAGTCGTGGATGGGGACGACCTGGGCCGGCGCCAGGCGGCGGGCAAACGCAACGGCCGTCGTCACCGACGTCCACGGCGTGATGAGGGGTAACGCCAGCACCGGAGCCGTCGTGGACGGCTGCTGACTGTCCCCGGGGTGGGTGAGCACGCCGTCGACGGTGTAGGCCCGATTCGGCGGCTGCGCACCTGTAGGGATGAGCTCGTGGAGGACGTCCTCCGAGGACACGCCGGCCGGATCGTCGGTGGACACGTCGATGTCGTGTGGTGCCAGCAACCGAGCAACTGCGCCGTTGGAGTGCACGGTGAGATCGGAGCCGCGGTCGAGGAGCCATCGCACGAATTCCGGTTCGACGTGGTCCCCGTGCTCGTGGGTGACGAGAACCCGGGTGACGTCGCCGATGGAGGCGAGGTCGATCTCTCCAGAGCCGAAGGTGTGGAACCCCGGGTCGATGAGGATCGCCGCATCATCGGTCATGACGATCAGGCAGGAGTCGGTGAGGCGTCGGACGGTCGGCATCCCGCCAGACTATCGGTAGCCCGACGGCGGTGCCGGACCAGCCCGCTCAGCCGAGGGCGCGGCGGAGCCGGTTGCGCCATGCGTCGTCCGCATCAGTTGCGCCGGTCCGGTCGGCGCAAGGAGCGGTAATCGGTATTACGCGTCGCAAGCCGGTAGTACCGTCGCAGGCAAGAAGGAGGTGACACATCTTCCACTCCGGCGGTTGGTGGTCGTACCTGCGGTACGACGAGGACCAGGATCGCCCGTCGCTCGACCGAGCGCTGCTCCGGCGCGTTTTGCGCTACGGCACTCCGTACAAGGGAAAGATCGCCGTCGTGCTGGCGACCATCTTCGTGATCTCGGCGCTGACGCTCGTGCCGCCGCTGATCATGCGGGCGCTCATCGACACGGCCATCCCCGAGAAGAACCTTGGACTCGTCACCCTGCTGGGTATCGGGATGGTCGCTGTGCCGCTCGTCAACGGTGTGCTCGGTGTGCTTCAGCGGTGGGCGTCGGCGGTGATCGGCGAGGGCATCATCTTCGACCTGCGGTGCGAGCTGTACGGGCACCTCCAGCGGATGTCCCTCGGGTTTTTCACGGCGACCCGCACGGGGGAGCTGATGTCCCGTCTCAACAACGACGTCGTCGGCGCCCAACAGGCGATCACCGGGACCTTCGTCACGCTCGCCGCCAACATCGTCACCACCATCATGACGCTGGGGATCATGTTCGGCCTGGAGTGGCGGCTCACCCTGCTGTCGATCGTCATCCTGCCGTTGTTCATCGCCACCTCCCGGTCGGTCGGCAAGAGGCTGCGCGTGATCCGTCGCCGTCAGCTCGAGAGCAACGCACGGATGTCGTCGCACATGCAGGAGACGTTGAGCGTCTCCGGCGCACTGCTCGTCAAGCTGTTCGGGCGGACGCGCGACGAAGACGGTCGGTTCGCCGGACACGCCGCCGAGGTGCGCGATCTCGGCGTCCGTCAGGCGACGATCGGCCGGTGGTTCTTCATGGCGCTCGGTGTCATGAGCGCCATCGGCACGGCGCTGGTCTTCTGGTTCGGCGCCCTATTCGTCATCAACGGCACCCTCACGATCGGAACGATCGTGGCGCTCAGCGCCTACCTGGCGAACCTCTACGGGCCGCTCACGGCGCTGACGAACGCCCGAGTCGAGTTCGCCACCTCACTCGTCTCCTTCGAGCGAGTGTTCGAGGTGCTCGACATGGGGCACGACATCGTCGAGGCACCGGAGCCCGTCGCACCCGAGAGACTGACCGGCGCCCTCGAGCTCGACCACGTCTGGTTCTCCTACGGGGCGTCGTCAGGACTCGAATCGGTCCGGCGCTACGGGTGGGGTGGCATGACGGAGGGTGACGACGCGGAGCAGCGTCGCACCACGAACGGGTGGGCGCTGCAGGACCTCACCTTTCGGGTGGAGCCCGGTGAGCTGGCGGCTCTCGTGGGTCCGAGCGGTGCGGGCAAGACCACGACGACCTATCTGGTGCCGCGGCTCTACGACGTCGACGAGGGTCGCGTGCTGATCGACGGTACCGATGTTCGGTTGCTGGACCTGGAGACGCTGGCGGCCGCGGTAGGCGTCGTCACCCAGGAGTCGTACCTGTTCCACGACACGATCGGTGCCAACCTGAGGTATGCGAAACCCGATGCCACCGACGACGAGGTGCGGCGGGCGGCGGAGACGGCCAACATCGCGAACTTCATCGAGTCCCTTCCGCTCGGATACGACACCGTCGTGGGGGAGAGGGGCTACCGGCTTTCGGGAGGTGAGAAACAGCGCATCGCGATCGCCCGCGTCATCCTCAAGGATCCTCGCATCCTCATCCTCGACGAGGCGACGTCGCACCTCGACGCCCACTCGGAGTCGCTGATCCAGGAGGCCCTGGAGCGGGTGATGGAGGGCCGTACGTCGCTCGTCATCGCCCACCGGCTCTCCACGATCCTCGCCGCGGACCGGATCTTCGTCATAGATGGCGGCCGGTTGGTGGAGTCGGGAACCCATCTCGAGCTGCTGGGCCGCGGCGGCCTCTATGCATCGCTCTACCGCACCCAGTTTGCGGCCACGGCGTGAGGACGATGGACATGGTGCATGCATGCGATCGCCGGGGTGGGCGCAGTACCCTGCCGGTGTGACGAGACGGATCGAGGCCACGCACTGGGTCGTCCTCTCGGCGCTGGCCGTGCTGCTCGTCGCATGTTCGGGAGCGCCGAGCCCCGAGGACTACTTCGACGGCGTCGCCCAGGAGACCGCCGACTACGGAGAGGCCCTCGACGAGCTGCGCTCCGGCTATGCCTCGGACCTTCGCGACGAGCTGTCGTCCCTCGCCGACCGCACCGACTTCACGGACACCGCGGCCGTGGACGCCTACTTCGTCCAAGCCAAGGAAGTCGCCATCGTCAAGACCGCCGACCTTTTGACGGACGCCGGCGCCTCCTTGCGTACCTTGCTCGATGCCTTCGAGGCGCTGGAGCCTCCCGAAGACCTCACTGCGGAGCACGACGACTTGATCGCAACCGGTGAGGCGCTGGCCGCGTCGATGCCGAGCTCGATCGAGACACTGCGGAACCTCGGGTCCATCGAGGAGCTCCAGGAGACCTTCGAGCGGACGCCGTACTCGGTGGCCGCTCAGCGGTTCGCCATTGCGTGTGAGAACCTGGAGGACGCCGCCCGGTCCCGTGCGATCGAGGTCGAGCTGGTGTGTCCCGGGGGGGTCGATCGCTCGCCCGACTGAGGAGCGAGCCGGCGTTGGCGAGCCGTCCTAGTAGCGTCGATGCCATGACGCTGCGAAGCGTGCTCCTGCTGCTCGTCCTCGCTGCCTGTGGCGGCGCCGACACCGGTGGCGCTTCGATAGAGCCTTCGACGAGCGCACCGGCGACCACCCGGCCGGTGACGACAGATCCCGCGACGACGATGCCTTCGCCTTCGTCGTCCTCCGCCTCAGGGGACGGCTGCGCTCACGTCGTCGATGCCACGGTCGAGCTGGAGGGCACCACCGCCACGGTGACCGCCACGGTGCTGTCGGACGACACGGGGTGGGACAAGTACGCCGATGCCTGGGAAGTTCGAACGCCGGATGGAACCGTGCTGGGCGAGCGGGTGCTGACCCATCCCCACGAGAACGAGCAGCCGTTCACGAGGTCGCTCGCCGGCGTGGAGATCGCTCCCGACGTGGCCTTCGTCGAGATCGCAGCCCACGACTCGGTCTTCGGTTGGTGCGGCGAGACGATCGTCGTCGAGCTGCCCGTACGGTCGTGACCACGATGCGGCCCGTGTGGACCGGCAGCGCTTGGGTCGACCTGCCGGTTCCGGTTAGTGGCGGTGAGGCCGTCGTCGTGCCCAACGTGAACGCGCTGGTCTACGACTCCACGAAGCGGGAACGCATCCTGCTGCAGCGTCGTGACAAGCCGGGTGAGGCGGTTCGCGGCAGGCTCGAGCTGCCTGGCGGGCGGTGGCGCGCCGGATTCGGCCCAGATGAGGAGATCGCCCGCGAGGTCCTCGAGGAGACCGGAATCCGGGTCGTCGCCGTCGCCGCCGGTCTCGAGCGGATCGAGCACGAGCCGCACGTCACCACTGTTGCCGCCCGTCCGATCGCGATCGTCGCCGGCATCGACGGGGCGTATCCCTCGCTGCACGTCCTGTTCGAGTGCTACGGGGAGGGCGAGCCGCGGCCGCTGCCCGGGGAAGTCGCCGATGCCCGCTGGTGGCCGGTGGTGGAGGTGAGACGGATGCTGGACGTCGATCCGGGTGCCTTCGTATGGCAGGCGGCGGCGATGCTCCGGGCTGCGCTCGGCTGAGACGATGCGGGTCGTCCCAGCTCAGTCCTCGTCGGCGGCCGCCGCCGTGAGCCGGGTCGGGGGAGGCAACACCAAGACCGGTTTGGCGCACTCCAGGATCACTCGCGCCGACACGCTCTCCCAAGACGCCTGATCGAATATCGGCCGGGTTGCTCCCATGATCACGATGTCTACGTCGAGCTTGTTGGCGAGCCCCGAGATGGTGGACGACGGGTCCTCGCCCTCGAGGTACACGGCCTCGGTGTCGATCCCCTCCGCGACGAGCGCTCGCACGAGGGGTTCGCAGATGCGGCGGCCCCGCTCGGTGACGTAGCGCTCGACGACGGCGTCGTCGGCAGCCGTCCATGCGACGTGGGTACCGTCCTCGAGCGGGTGCCAGCGGTCGGAGCGAAGCTCCTCCAGGAAGCTGCGCGGCACCTCAATGACCGTGGTCACGGTGACGCGGCCATCTGGTGGCACGAGCTTGCGGCAGAAGTTCACCACGGACCCGGGGCTCAACACCCCGGACGTGGCGATGAGCACGTGCATGGGGAACATGGTAGAGAGATCGGCGACGAATGGGGTGACGACGGGTCGGTCATCCTTGCGTAGCCTCGGCTCAGTCGCTGCGGACGGTGCGAGAGGAGCGGGCAGTGGTCGCGGAGGTCGCGGACGGAGTGACCCGGGTGGCGGGTTCGAGGACGAACCTCTACGTGGTCGCCGAGGGCGGCTCGATCTGCCTCGTGGACACGGGCTACCCGGGCGACCACGCAAAGATCGTGGCCGGGTTGGCGGCGTTCGGGAAGTCGCTCGCCGACGTGGAGGCTGTGCTCTTGACGCACGCCCACGTGGACCACATCGGCTCGGCCGAGCGCCTCAGAGCCGAGCACGGCGCAACGGTCCACACCCACGTCGACGAGGCGCCGCACGCCAAGGGCGAGTACGAGCAGAGAATCACGACCGGCTACATGCTGAGCCGCATGTGGTGGCCGAAGATGGCGGCCTTCGTCCTCAACGCCGTTCGATCGGGTGCCGCCAAGGTCGACCATGTCGCCGAGGTCGCAACCTTCGACGGCGCCCAGACACCACTCGATCTGCCGGGGCGACCCGTCCCCGTGTTCACGCCCGGTCACACCTCAGGACATTGTGCCTACCACTTCCCCGATCGCGGCGTGCTCGTGAGCGGCGACGCACTCGTCACAGAGGATTCGCTCACCCGCGAGACCGGGCCGCGGCTCCTGCATTCGTCCTTCAACCACGATCAGGCGGAGGCGGTTCGCTCGCTGGATCGCCTGCGGGGCCTGGCAGCCGACGAGATTCTGCCCGGTCACGGTGACCCGTATCGGGGCACTCCGGCCCAAGCGGTGGAGATGGCTCTCCACCACGCGGGTTGAGCGCCGGGCGAATCGGCCGGTTCGTCCGGCGGGCGTTGGTGAACAATGCGTGAACTCGTCCCGGGGGCGTCGGGTTGCCGACGCAGGGTGACGTACGATGCTGCGATGGCCGAGCGGGCAGAAGGTGTTCGAGTGCTCGTCGTCGACGATGAGCCCATGGTGTGCGAGGTGGTGACCGCATACCTCGAGCGAGATGGGTTCGACGTGACCCAGGCGGCCGACGGGCGCTCTGCGCTCGAGGCATTGCGGAGCGAGCGGCCCGACCTCGTCGTCCTCGACGTGATGCTTCCCGAGGTGGACGGCTTCAGCGTCTTGAGCCAGCTCCGACGCACCAGCGACGTACCAGTGATTCTGCTCACGGCGCGGACGGAGGAGCCGGATCGCATCCTTGGGTTCGAGCTGGGCGCCGACGACTATGTTCTAAAGCCTTTCTCTCCGCGAGAGCTTGCGGCGAGGGTGCGGTCGGTCTTGCGCCGCAGCATGCCGGCGGCGTCCGCGCCACGTCTGGACTTCGACGGGCTGACGATCGATGGCGCCACTCGTGAGGTGACGTGCGATGGTTCCACGGTCGAGCTCACGCCCAAGGAGTTCGACCTCCTCGCCTATCTCGCAGCGTCCCCGCGCCAGGTCTTCTCGCGAGCCCAGCTGCTCGAGCAGGTCTGGGACTCGTCGGCCGACTACCAGGACCCTTCGACCGTCACCGTGCACGTGCGCAGGCTGCGCAAGAAGATCGAGATCGACCCGGAGACGCCTCGGTGGATCCACACGGTGTGGGGCGTCGGGTACCGGTTCGAGCCATGAGAACCCTCGTATACCTGGGGCTGGCCGTGGTGGCCTCGATCGCGCTCTTCGAGGTGACGATGCGCCCCTCTGCGGGCGATCGCTCCCAGCTCCTCGTTCTGTTCATCGCGATGGCGGCAGGAACTGCCCTTCTCGGGTGGGTGATTCCGCGGGTCACAGGCCGTTTCCGGTCGCTGCGGGCCGCCGTGATCGTCCTTGCCGTCGCCTCCATCGTCGCCGTCGCCGTGGCGGTCGGCGTCGCCGCCCGGCTCATGTTCCTCGAGTCGCACGATCTCCAGCTGCTCACCGTCGTGCTGGGCTTCGGTGTCGGGTTGGGAGTCGTGCTGGCGACCACGCTGGCGGCGAGGTTGACTCGAGACCTGGGGCGCATCAGCGGGACGGTGGCGCGGATCGGTGAAGGCGACCTGCGGGTGCGCACCGGGGTCGTGCGCCCCGACGAACTCGGCGAAGCAGCGGCCGCCGTCGATGTGATGGCATCCCGGCTGGAGGCCGCGGAGGCCGAGCGTCAGCGGAACGAGACGGCCCGCCGGCACTTCCTCGCCGCGGTCGGCCACGACCTGCGCAGCCCGCTCGCCGCGCTGCGGGCATCGGTCGAGGCGCTCGAAGACGGCCTTGCTCCGGATCCCGATCGCTACCTGGGCTCGATGCGCAGGGACCTCGACGCCATGGCGCACCTCGTGGACGACCTCTTCCTGCTCGCCACGATCGAGGCCGGAAAGCTGCAATTCGATCGGGAGCCGGTCGATCTCGCCGAGCTCGCCGACGAATCCATCGAGGCGCTCCGCCCCGTTGCGGCCGGTCGTAACGTGACGCTGCGGCTGGATGCCGACGGCGCCGTATCCGCGCTGGGCGGTCCTGCGGAGTTGGGGAGGGTCATCCGCAACCTGCTCCAGAACGCCATCCGCTTCAGCCCGGAGAACGCCTCGGTGACCGTGCGGGTCGCCAACGGCACGACGGCGCGCGTGATCGTCGCCGACGAGGGCCCAGGCTTTCCCGCGTCGATGATCGCAACGGCATTCGAAGAGTTCGTGACCGGAGATGCGGCCCGGTCCCGAGCTGTCGGCGGCGCCGGCCTGGGTTTGGCGATTGCACGAGGCATCGTCGATGCGCACGGGGGCACGATCTGGGCGGAGCCCGGGCCGGGCGGGAGGGTTGGTTTCGAGATTCCGGTCACGTGACATTCCCGGCTCACGAAGGCGCGCTCTAACCTCGAGCATCCTGCGATCGAGGAGATGAAGTGACCGAGGCCGTGTCCGCCGAGACCCTGAACAAGGTGCTCTGGAAGATTCCGAACGTACTGTGCCTCGTCGGCTCCCGGTCCGGGGACGAGTGGAACGGCATGACCCAGAGCTGGGTGACGCAGGTCGCCATGGAACCCGTGCTGGTGGCGGCATCCATCGACGTGAAGGCGGTCACCAACCGGCTGATACGTGAGAGCGGCTCGTTCACGATCAACCTGTGGGACAGGGCCGACACCCGGCCCTTCGTCAAGTTCTCGAAACCCGCCACGAAGGACGGCATGACCCTCAACGACCGACCCATTCGTGAGGGAACGACCGGGACCCCGATCTTCACCGAGGCGGTTGCGTTCATCGAGTGTCGGGTCTGGCAGGTCGTCGAGTGCGGGACCCACGACCTCTTCCTCGGCGAGGTGGTCGACGCCGGATTCTCGGGGGACGACGACCCCGACGTCGCCCGTATGGAGGACACGCGGATGAAGTACGGAGGCGTCAAGCGCGGCGGGCATTGAACCGGCGTCAATCGGCGTCCCCGTTGTTCCCCCCGAGGTCGTACCCGGGCATCCCGTCTTCCAGCCATTGGGCGAAGGCCTCGCCAGTCGGCACGTCTCTTTGCTGGGCCACGGCGATGAGGTAGCGGTGGTGGAGGAAGTCGCAGTAGCGCTGGACGGCGTTGCCGTCTCGTCCCGTCTGCGCGGCGATCTCGTCGAGCAGAGGTTCGAAGACCTCCACCCGCCAGCGTATCGCCGTGATTGCCTTGCCCGTGGCGCTGTCTTGAGGCCGCGATGCCTCGAAATAGCGGAGATCGGCGAGGATGATGCGCGCCTGGTGCTCGGCGGCGTCGATACCGGTGAGCTCCCTCAATCGGGTGCGATGGAAGTTGCGGCCGCCGACCTTGACTCGTAGCTGGAGGCGCCGTTCCTGTTGATCGTCGAACGGGCTGAGGTCGACGTCCTCGACCTCGAAGCCCAGGGCATTGAGTCGCTCGACACGCTCGCGCACCCTATAGCTCTCGTGGGGTCCGATCACGATCGGCTCGTACAGCTCGTTCCACAGCGCCTCGTAGCGGGCGATGACGTCCTCGCCGAGGCGGAGGTCGGCGTCATCGACGTCGAGGCCCTGCTCCGCGGCGATGTCGGCCATGCCGCCGGCCAGATTGACGAGCATGATGTCGAGGTCGTGCAGACGCTGACCCCGAGTCAGCTCGTCGTGGAGCTCGCTGGTCTCGGCGTCGATCATGACGGCTTCGATGGCGCCGGCGTCGTACCGGTAGAGCAGGTTGGAGAGCGAGCAGTCTCCCCAGAAGCATCCGGCGAGGTGCAGCTCCACGAGCAGACCGGCAACGGCGTCGAGCATCTGATTGCGACGCGAGCCGAAGTTGCCTCCCGAGATCAGCTCTCTGTAGGTGAAGGCGTACTTGACGTAACGGGTGATGATGGCCGCGGACCACTCCTGATCGCCGGAAACCCAACCCCGATCGACGAGACCGACGGCAGTTGCCACCGGGGTCACGCGCTGGCCCAGCGATCGCAGCGTCCGGTATTCGTGCCGGGCAACCCGACGGGGCAGCTCCTTGATGGCGTAGATCTCCTCGTCATAGACGACGAACCGCACGACGTGGCGATGCACCCCCGTCGGGACCTCCACGAGCCGTGCGTGAGCCCACTCCTCGAGGGGGCGTTCCCACTCGAGATCCAGGAAGGCCGGATGGCCCGGTCGAATCGAAAGGGTTGGCGTGCTCACGTGGCCTCCGTGGATGGGTGAGCCTCCGGCGACGGCAGCGACGCTAGCGACGCTAGTGCCGTGGGGGCTTCGATGAGGGGATCCGCTCTGTGGCGGGCTAACGTCGGCGCATGGAGCACGTCCCCCGTCGTATCGAGATCGTTGAGGGGGCCGGCGTCGAGATCACGTGGGAGGACGACTCGGTCACCGAGCTGGATGCCCCCACGTTGCGGGGTGCGTGTATGTGTGCGGTGTGCCGGGAGCCCGCAGGCGAGGCGGCCACACAGGCCGTCCTCGATGGTGAGGATCCGGTGCGCATCGCGTCTGCGGACCTCGTCGGCGGTTACGCCATCCGTTTCGAGTTCGAGCCGGATGGGCACGCCACCGGCATCTACCCATTCACCGCGTTGCGTGAGCTGGCGGAACGCTGGGGCTGACACCTCGGACACCAGTAGGTGACACGCGCCAGTGGGCCGTGGCGGTCGGATGCGATGGGCGTTGCGCAGCGGCGGCACGGCCGGCCGGCCCGTCCGTAAACCCAGTAGTTGCCGCGTCCCCGCGTGCCGGTGGTAGATCGGTTCCCGTCTCCGAGGTTGCCCCGCAAGAGCCGGTGGGCGCGGGCGAAGAGCGCCCGTAGCGTGTCGTTGTCGAGGGCCTCAGGTGCGCTCGCCGGCCCGAGACCCTCCAGGAACAAGACTTCGCTCTTGTAGACGTTGCCGATCCCCGAGGCCACGGCCTGATCCAGCAGGAGGTCGGCGAGGGTCGCCGCTCCGGCGTTCCGCGCCCTCTCCACGACGGCGGAGA
Source organism: Acidimicrobiia bacterium (assembly GCA_041611095.1). GTDB lineage: Bacteria > Actinomycetota > Acidimicrobiia > Spongiisociales > UBA5794 > UBA6912. The sequence continues at coordinate 54,006 of JBFINP010000006.1, forward strand.
GCGGCGGATCGGGCTTGGCCAGGTCGGGGCCCAGCCGCTCCAGATCTGCGAGCACGACCTGGGTCGGTGCGACCTCCACGGTGGGTGCCGCAAAGCAGACGGCCACGGCGCGTGCGACGCGCAGCACTACCCGGGCCTTGCCCTCGGTGACCTTCCAACGCTCGTGTGGCTCGTAGACATGCCAGCGCCCGGTCATGCCGAGGTGGGTGCGCAACGACCAGCCGTTGTCGGTGTGAACGAGCAGGTGCTTGCCGATCGCTTCGACGCCGGTGACCCGGTGTCCCCTGAGCCGCCGGCCCTCGCGGCGCACCGCCCGGTGACTGCCCGTCACCTCCACCAGCACCTGGTCCGTCAACGCAAGACCCAGCCGGCGTGCGGCACGGTGGAGGGTGTCTCCCTCAGGCACGGCGAGGCTGACTGTAGGTGAGCCCGCGGTAGCCAGGTGTGAACCCCGCCATGCTCAGACGAGGCGCCAGCGGACCGCCGGCGGCCGGGCGGCCATCGATCGTCTCCACGGTGAGCCGGGTGCGGCGCCGCCGCGCCAGCTCGATCAGGGCCGTCACCGCCGCATCGGGCTCGTTGGTGAACGTGAGCATCGTTCGCCCGCCGCGCTCGACGAACGCCACCAACCGTCCGTCCTCGAGGACGACGTGGGCTCCCGCCCGTCGTGCCGGTCGGCCTGAGTCATGGTCGGGCCAGGGCACGGTCGCCCCGTACGCATTCGCCGGGTCGGCAGCGGCCAGCACCAGGACGCCTCCGTCCTTTTCCGATCGCAGCCGGTCGACGGCACCGGGAAGCGCGAACTGCGAGCCGCCCATGCCTTCGATGAAGTAGCCACGCCGGACCTGACCGGTGTCCTCCATCGTCGCGAAAACCGGGTACAAGCCGGCGAACCCGCCGGGGACACCTTCGGAGAGCACCGCATCGCGGGTCACCACTCCGTACCGCTCCAGAAGCTGGTCGGCGACGGCGGTGGCGCGGGTCTCGGGAGCGATCGGATCCCCGACGGCGAGCAGATCGCGGGCAAGGTACCAGCGCCCGGTGCCTGCGGGCGGGGCCGCCGACGGGAAGACGGGGCCGCGTCCGGCGCGACGCTTCCGCGTCCCGGTCAGGTGGGCGCGGAGCGGGGCCAGGGTGTCATTGGTCACCTCTCCCGCCCAGACGAGATCCCACAGCGCAGCCAGCACGTCCTCCACCGGACCGCCCTCGGCCGCCACGTAGAGGTCTCCGAAGAAGCTGGCGCCACGCTCCTCCAGGTGGTGGCGGAGCACGTCGTGGAGTGGGCTCTGCGGGGGCTCGTCGGTGGGTGGAGAGAACAGCAGCGGCACCTGGTGGCGGATGTAGAGGGAGAGCTTCCCGTCACTCCTGCCGAGCGGGCCCCGACCCAGCCATACGACCTCGCCGGAGGCGAGCAGCGCATCGAGCATGCCTGGCTGGTACTCGAGCCGGCTCGACAGGACGTCGCTCTCCAGGATGCTGGCGGGTACGGCCGACCCCTGCAGCTGGCGCACGACCTCCATGAGGCGTGTCGTATGAGGTGCATCGTTGCCGACCCCGTGCCACGCCGGGAGGAACCGGGCGTGGACGTGGGGCTCGACAGCTTCGATCTCGGCGCGCAGCGCGGCGAGCGAGCGCCGCCGGATGCGGCGGAGCACCTCGACATCCACCCATTCCTGATCGGTGCCACCGGGCCGGTACGCGCCCGCCGACACTCGGCCGGCCGCGGCGAGCCGGCCCAGGACCTCGGTGACCGCGGCGATCGGCAGCCCCAGATCGGAGGCGGCGTCCTCGGCCGGGAAGGGCCCGTGGGTGCGGGCGTAGCGCCCGACCACGTCGCCAAGCGGATCGGGCACCGGTTCGAGCAGCGTGGGTGGAATCCAGACCGGTGGGTTCACGCCGAGCGCGTCGCGGAGCCGCGCGAGATCTTCGACGGCGGCCAGCCGCTCCTCGCCGTGCATGCGGACCTCGGCGATCCGTCTGGTTCGGGAGAGCTCCTCGATCCAGTCCTCCCTCGGCTGGCCGGCGGCCGTGCGAGCCGAGATGCCCGGCCGGGTGAGTGGCCCGAGGTCGCGGAGGGCATCGTGGAGGGCATCGGCCGATGTGATGTGCCGCTCCGGGGCAAGACGCTGCAGTTCGGACTCGACGTCGGCGATGACCTCGGAGTCGAGGAGGTCACGGAACTGGGGATCGCCCAGGAGCTCTTGGAGCAGGCTGCGGTCGAGCGTGAGTGCGGCGGCGCGTTTCTCGGCTACCGGGGCGTCGTATTCGTACATGAACGACGCGATGAAGTCGAACATGAGTGACGATGCAAACGGGCTGGGGTTGGCGAGGTCGACGTCGACCACTCGGATCCGCCGTGCGGCCACCTCGCCGAGGACCTCGCTGAGCGCCGGGACGTCGAAGTGGTCCTGGAGCACCTCGCGGTAGGTCTCGAGGACGATGGGGAACGACGCGTATTGGCGGGCGATCTCGAGGAGGCTGGCGGCCCGGCGCCGCTGCAGCCACAGCGGTGTCCGGGAGCCGGGGCGGCGGCGGGGGAGCAGGAGAGCGCGCGCCGCGGCCTCGCGGAATCGAGAGGTGAACAGCGCCGAGTCGGCCACCTCTTCGAGGAGCAGCTCGTCCACCTCGTCCGGCTGTAGCAGCAGCGCATCGGCCGCAGGCGGCTCATCCACGTCCGGGAACCGGAAGACGATACCGTCGTCGGACCAGATGACGTCGACCTCGCTCCCGATCTCGGCTCGGAGGCGGTGGCGGGCCGCAAGCGCCCACGGTGCATGGATGCGGGCACCGAACGGCGAGAGCAGCACCATGCGCCAGTCGCCGATCTCGTCGCGGAAGCGTTCGATCACGATCGTCCGGTCCGTCGGCAGGGTTCCGGTCGCCTCGCGCTCCTCCTCGAGAAACGCCGCAAGGTTGTCGGCCGCCCACTCGTCGAGCCGGTAGCGATCCCGAAGGGTCGTGCGGGCTGCGTCAGGCTCCATCGCGCCGACCTCCCGCACGAACGCACCGACGGCTCGACCCAGTTCGAGGGGACGGCCCGGGGCGTCGCCGTGCCAGAACGGCATTCGGGCTGCGGTTTCGCCCGGCGCAGGGGTGACGATGACGCGGTCGTGGGTGATCTCGTCGATGCGCCACGCCGTCGATCCGAGCATGAACACGTCCCCGGTGCGGCTCTCGTAGACCATCTCCTCGTCGAGCTCGCCAACCCTTCCGCCTTCGGGGAGCGTCACCGTATAGAGGCCACGATCCGGGATCGTCCCTGGGTTCGTGACCGCCAGCAGCTTGGCGTTCCGGCGAGCCTCGATCCTCCCATCGACGCGATCCCACACGATCCTGGGTCGCAGCTCGGCGAACTCATCGGATGGATACCGGCCCGCCAACATGTCGAGCACCGCTTCGAACGCTGCTCGCCCGAGGTCGCGATACGGCGCTGCGCGGCGGATCGTGGCGAAGAGGTCGTCGACGTCGTGGGGCGCTACCGCGACGGCGGCGACGATCTGTTGAGCGAGCACGTCGAGGGCGTTGCGGGGGATGCGGGTCGCCTCGATCGCTCCGTGAGTCATGCGCTCGACGACGACCGCCGTCTCGAGCAGGTCGCCGCGGTGCTTGGGGAAGATGCGGGCCACGCTGGGAGTGCCCACCTGGTGGCCGGCGCGGCCGACCCGCTGGAGTCCACTGGCCACCGATGCGGGTGCTTCGACGAGGATGACGAGGTCGATGGCCGCCATGTCGATGCCGAGCTCGAGGGTCGACGTCGCCACCACCCCTCGCAGCTCGCCCGCCTTGAGCCGGTTCTCGATCTCGAGTCGCTGTTCGCGCGAGACCGAGCCGTGGTGCGACTGGACGAGGTCCTCGCCGGCGAGGCGGTTGAGCTCGGCGGCGAGCCGCTCGGCGAGCCCGCGGCTGTTGACGAACAGGAGCGTGGAGCGGTTGGCCAGGATCAGCTCGAGAAGCTTCGGGTAGACCGCAGGCCAGATCGAGCGGCGTGGAGGCTTCTCGTCGGCGCCGGAATCGACGGAGGTCTCCTCGGGCCGCGTCATGTCGGCGACCGGAACCACGATTCCGAGATCGAGCTCCTTGTCCCACGGGGCGTCGACGATCGTCACGGGCCGAGGTTCCCAGCCGGTGCCGTTCGGCTCACCCCCGCCGAGGAACTCGGCGATGTCTTCGAGAGGCCGCTGGGTCGCCGACAACCCGATTCGCTGTGGCGGCTGCTCGGTGAGGTCGGAGAGCCGCTCCATCGTCAGACTGAGGTGGGAGCCCCGCTTGGTACCGGCGATCGCGTGGATCTCGTCCACGATCACCCAGCGCACCGCAGACAGGATCTGGCGCGCCTGCGAGGTGAGCATGAGGTAGAGCGACTCGGGCGTCGTGATCAGGATGTCGGGCGGGTGCCGGACCATGGCCTGGCGCTCGGATCCCGGGGTGTCGCCCGTGCGCATGGCGGTGGTGATCTTCGGTACGTCGAGTCCGAGCCGGCCGGCGGCGTTCTGAATCCCGGCCAGTGGCGCGCGGAGGTTCCGCTCGACGTCGTACGCCAGCGCCTTCATCGGAGAGACGTAGAGAATGCGGCACCGTTCTCGCTCGGGCGGCGTGGGCTCGGAGGACAGCCGATCGATGGCCCACAGGAATGCGGCGAGGGTCTTACCGGACCCCGTGGGGGCATGGATCAGCGTGTGGTCACCCTGCCGGATGGCCGCCCAACCTCGGACCTGGGCCTCGGTGGGGGCGTCGAACGACGCCGCAAACCAGGTGCGGGTGGCCTCGGTGAAGTCGCTGCCGCTCACGTGGCGCAGCGTACCTGGCGGGTGTGACACAACTCGCGGCCGGGGCCGGCGGGCCGCTACGGGATGTACTGCTCTTCGATGGCGACGACCACTACGTTCTCGACGGTGAGCCAGACGCCGTTGCCGGCTGGGCCGGGTGCGGCGAGCCAGTCCGTGTACGAGACCGTCTCGTGGCCGGGACTACCACCGATCAACCGATCGACCGTGGTGATGCCCGCCACCGTGATCGTGCGCAGCATCGGGTTGTCGTTGCGCACGTAGTAGCTGTTCTCCGGTGGTGACAGCGCCCCGTCTTCGGCGGCGGCGAGCGTCGCCGCGTCGCCGAAGAACCAGCAGGCGAGGTCGAACTCGATCTCGGTGGCGCCGGCAGACTCGACGAAGCCGTACCACTGGCCGTCGGGGAGCTCCTCGGTTCCCGGGGTGCATCCCGACCCCGAGGCAAGCGCGTAGACGTCGAGCGTCGTCGTGGTGGCACGAGGCGCGGTCGTGGTGGTGGGTGTGGCGGTGGTCGTGGTCGTGGAGGACGTGGACGTGGTGACCCGTGTCGTCGGAGGTGATGTCGCCGGGACGGCCGTGGTGGTCGTCGTGTCGAGGGTCGTCGTGGTCGCCGGTTGAGCCGTCGTGCTCGGCTGTCTTGCCGTTTCGTCTGTCCCACAGGCGGCGAGAGCGAGGACGAGCATGATGCCGACGACCAGCGTCCCACCGGCGAGACGTCTCGGCGGGGGCGTGGTTCTGCCTCTCATCGCGCGAACATACGACTTCCCCGGGGCGGTTTCTAGATCCGTGTAGCCGGGACGAGTCCCGTTGTGCGGCGCTCCTTTCCCGGGTCCGCCGAGGCATGGAGAACGGTGCGATCAACGCCCTTGGAGAGCCGATTCCTGAGGAAGCAAACCCTCGAGCGAAGTCGGCTCAGAAGCCTCCATCGAAAGTCGAGGCCGGAGCGAATCACAAAATCGTCTTACACGCGGTCGTTACATAAGTCTTTGAGGGCCAGGCGTTTGGCTCGTCGAAGAGGCGTGACGGCCGGCGCTCGGCGGCGCTCGGCGGTCTCGACCAGTGGTCGAGGGTTGGTCGAGGGCACTCCCGTCATCGGGCGCCGCAACGTTGTGGCGTCGTCCCACTGGCTTCGGGGCATGGACATCACGGTCGATCTCGTCGAGAGCTACCTGCGGCTGACGGGTTATCTCACGTTGAGCGAGTACGAGGTGCAACGCCGGGACGAATCGGGTCGCTACAAGGCCGTGACGGACATCGACATCATGGCGCTCCGGCTGCCGGGCAACGTGTACGTGGGCGATCCTCGTCGCAACTGCGCCCTTCTCGAGCTCGACGATCCGGCGCTGGGGCTCGAATCCGGTCTGACCGACGTGATCATCGGCGAGGTGAAGCAGGGTCCTGCCGAGCTGAACGCCGGGATCAAGGATCACGCTGCGTTGCACTCGATGCTGCGACGCGTGGAATGGCTCTACGCGACGGACCTGGACGGTGTGATCGACGTGCTTCAGCGGGATCTCACCCACCGGGGGCCCGGCCGCGGCGGGGGAACCGTGCGCACTCGGCTCGTTGCCTTCGGTCGGAGCAGCCTCGTATCGGAGAACGTGATCTCAATAGGTCACATCATCGACGTGCTACTCGCCTTCTTCGAGGAGCACGAGGATGCGTTCCGGCCGGTCCAGTTCCGTCAGGCGGCGCCGGCGTTCCTCCGGCTTCTGCTCAAAGCCGGGTTCGTCGTGCGGCGCAGGACCGTCGAGAAGACCTGATCCAGATGGACCGGAGACCCGACGTGGACGCCGTCGGGATCAGTACGCACGCAGCAGACGCAGCGCGGTCTCGGCGTCGTCCCCGATCGCTTTGAGGCCGGTGTCGGCGACGTCCATGCGGTGTACGGCGACGCGGCAGAACTCCGATGCGATCCCCTTGATCACGTTCTCGGAGTCGTCGGGGCCGAACACCCACCGTGCGTACTTGGGGCCCATCAGTTGCACGCGCACGCCACCCTCGGGGAAGGGCTCACCTGCCTGCTCGAAAGCGAAGGGGAGCATGCGGTGCGCCAGCCAGGCAACATGGCGGAGGCGAGGCGAGTCGCCCTCCGGCTCCTCGTCCTCGTCGACCGGAAGGCGGCCGTCCATCGCCGCCTTGATGTCGAGTCCATGTGCCCACGTCTCCATGAGGCGCAGCGTGGCGAAGGCCTTGGCGCTCATCGTCGACAGCACCCACGGGATGCGGTCCTTGGCGTCCATACGGGAGAGCGCATCGACGACGTCGGCCCGGCCGTTGCGCCACCACTCGATCACCTCCTGGTAGCGCTTCCCGCGTCCCTCGGCGACTCCGCGAGCGGTCCACTCGTCCACGTCCGTCACCGCGGCGGCGTCGACGAACTCCTGGCCTTGCTCGATCGCGGACGCAGCAAAGGTCTCGGTGTAGGCGAGGTGGCTCACGGTATCGATGATCGACCAGCCTTCGGCAGGAGTGGCGAGCTGCCAGTCCCGCTCATGGATCCGCTGCAGAAACTGATCCAGCGATTGCTGCTCGGCGACGAGGTCGGAGAGGATTTCACGCATGGAGTCGCGATTCTACTGCTTGTTCGTGGGCGTCGATCCAGCGGGCGCCGTTTTTCCGCCGGGCGCAGACGGCGCCACGTTCACTCGCCTGCGGTGACATCCGCCTCGAGGTTGAGGCGGTCGACGAGCGCCCGCAGGCGACCAAGACCGCGCCGGTTGAAGTGCAGACGAAGGCGGGGGAGTTCGACGTGGTCGTCGTCGGCGATCTCGCGCTCGGTAGCACCGATCTTCTCGATGCGACCCTGCACCAGGAGATCGGCGTAGTCGCTGTTCAGCTCCTCGACGAGGGGGGCGCTGGGCTCGTGCTTCAACCGCAGAACGAGCTTGCCTTCGACGTATCGCTGCGAGTGGTAGTTGCCGTAGAACCGCCTGATCTCCCGGCAGGCGTCCTCGATGTCGGTCGTGAAGTGGAACAGGTTGCGATCGTGCGGGGAGATCATGCCCTGGCGCTCGAGCACTCCGATGAACTCGAGCCACGACTCCCAGTAGCCCGTGCCGGGCGCTTCGATGAGCACGATCGGGTGCAGGTCGGACTTGCCCGTCTGGATCAGGGTCAGCAGCTCGAATGTCTCGTCTTGGGTGCCGAAGCCACCGGGGAAGATCGCAAACGCGTCGGACTCCTTGACGAACATGAGCTTCCGGGTGAAGAAGTACTTGAAGTTGATCAGGCGGCTCTCGTGCACGTAGGGATTCGCCTCGGCCTCGAACGGCAGCCGGATGTTGACCCCGAACCCGTACTCGGTGCCGGCGCCCTTGTTGCCGGCCTCCATGATTCCCGGACCGGCGCCGGTGACCACCATCCACTTGTGCTCGTCCGCCATCCGGTTGGCGAAGTCGGCGGCGAGGAGATAGTTCGGGTCGTTCGGCGGCGTGCGGGCCGATCCGTAGATCGTCACCTTCGGCGTCTCTCGGTAGCGGGAGAAGATCAGAAACGAATACCGCAACTCCTTGAGCGCACTGTTCACCAGCTTCAGGTCACCTCGGTCGGTGTCGTCACGCAGCAGCTTGAGCCCGCTCACGAGCATCTCGGCAACGAGATCCTCGTCGCGATCTTGGGCCGGATGGCCGTCTTCCGAGACGGCATCGCGGATCAGCTCGGCGAGACGGCGATCGAGATCGTCGCCCAGGCGGTAGCGTCGCATGGAGCGAATGTAGTCGCCCGGCCACCCATCCGAACCCCAGTGCTCCAGCGATTCAGCGATGCATAGCGAGCCGGGGTGCTCGTCGGGGGTCGCTCCGCGACCCCCCACGTTCCGCGGTGCGGTGACTCTGCCGCCGCACCGCACAATGAGCCCGCCGGGAGGCGGTCGCCTGCAACTCGTCCGAAGCCTGCTTCGGACGAAGCTAGGTTTGGGCTGATGCTTGCCCCCGACTTCACGCTCCCTGATCACGCCGCCGAGGACTGGACGCTGTCCGACCAGCGCGGAGCGGCAGTGGTCCTCCTCTTCCTTCGCGGTGACTGGTGAGCCTATTGCAACGGCCAGCTGGTCAGCGTGGCGCGCAGATACGACGAGTTCACGGGTGCCGGGGCGATCGTGGCAAGCGTGAGCGTCGACTCCGTCGGCCAGAACGCAGCGATGGTCGACAAGCTGCAATTGCCGTTCCCGCTACTCTCCGATCCTGACCGGAGCGTCGCGGTCGGGCCCTACGGCGTGGCCGATCCCGTGGACGCTCGCGAGATCGCGCTTCCGACGACGGTCGTGATCGACCCCGCCGGGGCGGAGGTGTGGCGACGTTCCTCGACAGACTTCGCCGATCGTCCCGAAGAGGACTTGACGCTCGAGGTCGTGAACGCGCTCGACCTGCCCGCCACGACAGCGGCGGCCGTGAAGCGCGGACGGCCCGAGCCCGGACCGAAGGCGATGCCGTTCGATGCCCTGACGGCGTACTACCGCGGGGCCAAGTTTGCGGCGATCGCCATGGGCCGTCGTTTCCCCGACGCGCGCGACACCTCCATGGCCTATGCGGCGCAAATGGACCGTTATGTCGAGGCCGTCCACCAGACGAGGGATCTGCGCTGAGCCGCACCGACGGAGGCCCTGTGGCCCACATCGTGTGGGATTGGAATGGGACGCTGCTCGACGACCTCGCCGTAGTGGTCGCCGCCGTCAACGTGTCCCTGGCCGAGCTGGGTGCGCCACCGATCGACGCCGACACCTACCGCGACCACTACACGCGGCCGGTCCACCTCTTCTATGAACGCCTCCTGGGACGCCGTCTCTCGCCGACCGAGTGGACCCAAGTCGACGAGGTGTTCCACGTCGCGTACCGGACCGGGGTCCGTGACGCATACCTGACCATCGACGCCGAACCGGCGCTCCGACAGGTCGCATCGAGCGGGGCGACTCAATCGTTGCTGTCGATGTGGTGGCACGACGAGCTGCAGCCGGTCATACGCAGGTTCGGGATCGACGGCTTCATGGAGCGGGTCGACGGCAACCGCGGCGAGGCGGGGGAGACCAAGCTTCGCCACCTCGCCGCCCATCTCGAGGCCCTCGGGCGCGACCGCGCCGTGGTCATCGGCGACAGCGTCGACGACGGCCGTGCCGCCCTCGAGCTCGGCCTGCCGTGCGTCATGTACGACGGGGGGTCGCACCACCGCCGGGGCCTCGAGGAGCTGGGGGCGCCGGTCGCCGATTCGCTCCTCGCCGCGGTCGAACTGGCCAAGGCGCAATGGTGATGCACAGGGCGTATCGCGGTCCGGAGGACGTCGGCGCCCTCCAGGCGTTCCAGGCCTCGGCGATCGAGCGCGCCGACCATCGCGGGTATCTCCACGTCGGGGATGTTGCCCACCGGATGTTCAACGGGCTGCGCAATGAGCCCAATCTGTCCGACCTCATGCGTCTATGGGAATCGGACGGGAGGATCATCGCCTGGGCGCTCGTGGAACCGAAGCATCCAGGCTTCGATGCCCAGGTCGACCCGGACGTCCGTCGAGAGCAACCCGAGCTGGAACGGGAGGTGCTCGAGTGGGCGCAGGCCAGAACCGTCGAGGTTCTCGACGAACAGGGGGCAGGGGCCGGGGAGATCCTCGCCGAGGTGTTCGACGCGGACGAGCACCGACGGCGGCACTTGCTGGAGATGGGCTGGTCTCCGGGGACCGAGATCTTCGTCCTGACCCGCCGCTCGCTCCGGTCCGCACCTGAGCTGAAGCTCCCGCCGGGCTACACGATCCGGCAGGTGCGCGGAACCGACGAGGCCGAAGCCGTCGCCGCCGTCCACGCCGCATCCTTCGGCTCGGTGTGGCTTCCCGGCCAGTATCGCTCGGTCATGGAGTCGCCGGGCTACGACCCGGAGCGCGAACTGCTGGCGGTGGCGCCGGACGGGGAACTCGCCGGGTTCACGGTCCTCTGGTACGACGAGCGCAACGGGATCGGGCTGTTCGAGCCGGTAGGTGTCCACCAGGACCACCGGAGACGTGGATTGGGCAGGGCGCTGCTGGCTGCGGGATGTGAGCAGATGCGTTCGGCCGGTCTCGCCACGGCCACCGTCATGTACGAGGAGGCCAATCCGGCGTCCGGGCCGTTGTACCTGGCGATGGGCTTCGAACCGGCGTGGCCGATCCGGGACTACCGCAAGGACATCACTCCCGGAAGTTGACGTACTGCAGCGGGATCCTGTAGTCCAGCTCCTTGAGCGTTGCGATGACCTGCTGCAATTCGTCACGCTTCTTGCTCTGGACGCGGAGCTGACCTCCCTGGACCTGGGCCTGGACCTTGAGCTTCGTGTCCCTGATCACCTTGCCCAGCTCTTTCGCCGCATCTTGGGGGATGCCTTGGCGCAGCGCGAACTCGGTCCGGACTCGTCCACCGGCGGCCGGTTTCACGTCCCCGCCCTCGAGCACCTTCAGCGACACGCCACGTTTCACCAGCCGACCCTTGAGGACGTCGATGGCAGCGTCGAGGCGTCCCTCGGCGGCCGACTCGAGGGCGATCGACCCGTCGGACAGGTCGATCTTGGTGTCGGTCCCCTTGAAGTCGAACCGATTGACGATCTCGCGCATCGCCTGGTCGACGGCGTTGCGCACTTCTTGCATGTCGACTTGGGAGACCACATCGAAGCTCGGCATCGGCGGCAGGCTAGGCGAATCCGCCACGCCGGGCGCCGCGGCCCTACCGTGGCGGCCGATGCAGCAGGATCTGCCCGTTCTCATCGGCGCCGGCGACATCGACGATCGGGTTGCCGCACTGGCGGTGGCGATCGACGAGGCGTATCGCGACACCGAAATGCTGGTGCTGATCGGCGTGCTCAAGGGCTCGTTCATCTTCCTCGCCGATTTGTCGCGGCGGCTCCGCGTGCGTCACCGCGTCGAGTTCATCGCCGTGACCAGCTACGGCGCCGCGCGGAGCGAGGATCCCGGAGCCGTGCGGCTCCTCATGGACGTTCGCCACGACATCACGGGCGAGGACGTGCTCGTGGTGGAGGACATCGTCGACACGGGGCACACGCTGAGCTACCTGCTCCGGATGCTCTCCGCACGCAATCCGCACACACTGCGAACGTGTGCGTTGCTCCACAAACCGGAGCGGACCGTCGCCGACGTCGCCATCGACTTCCTCGGATTCGCGATACCCGACGTGTGGGTGGTCGGGTACGGGCTCGACTACGCCGAGCAGCACCGCACGCTGCCCGACATCTGCTCGTTGCCTCCCGAGCTGCGCTGACGGCCCGGGACGATCGTCAGCGACGCTCGGCGCGTGGGCGAGCCTCGTTGACCGTGAGGGGCCGGCCGCCGAAATCAGAGCCGTTGAGATCCGCGATGGCCTTGCGCCCCGCCTCGTCCGGCATCTCGACGAAGCCGAAGCCGCGAGAGCGGCCGGTGTCGCGGTCCATGATGACTGAGGCCGAATGCACCGGGCCGTACTCGGAGAACAGCTCTTCGAGGTCGACGTTGGTCGTCGAGAACGGGAGGTTGCCTACGTAGATGTTCACGGCGTCGCTCGCCTTTCGTCCTTGGCCACACCCTTTGTGGCCGCCGCACTCGTGCCGGCTGTGCTCCTCCGCCATTCCGGTCCACATGAGAGGGGGGTCTGGGCGAGTCGCCGCCTGAGCAGCACGGTCAGCTTAGCTGCCGCCTGTCGGGTCGCCGGTCCACGGGCGCGACGACGGCTCAGTCGCGGAAGGCGGGTCCCTTGGGGCCTCGCCGGACGACTGCCGCCCACACCGTGTCGTAATGGTCGCGGTCGAATGGCTCGATGTGGGGGAGGACGAACTCGTCCCACGACCGTCGCAACGGATCGTCGGCGTCGTTGTTCATCCGCAGCCCGGCTGGGATGCGCTCCAGCACCGCCCGCAGGCTGAGTGGTGTCTCGACCCTGGTCCGGGCGTCGGTCGAGGTGAACGACGCGTTCACCTCGACGGCGAGTTTGGCGATCGCCGTGACGTACTCGCTCTTGAGGGTCGGGTGGCGGCGCTCCAGCATCGACACCAGCTCGTCTCGGGCCGGAAACGACTTCTCCCAGATGAGCCACCGGTCGGCGAAGGCCTTGTTGAGTGTCTGGGTTCCCGCGTAGTCCCGCAGGTCGGTCGGGTTGAGCGTCCCGAAGATCCGTACGTCGGGTCGCAGGTGAATCATCTCGCCGGTCGGCAGCTCGAGGGCCCGGTGCCGGTCGAGGAGCCCGTGCAGGGCGAAGAGCGTCTCGGCGCCGGCCGCGTTGAGCTCCGAGAGGTTGACGAGGGCCGGGCCGCGCAAGGCCCGAGTGATGTCACCGTCCTCCCACCGGCTCTCGGTCCCGCCCTTGCCGTCGCCGTGGAGCTTGACGGATCCGATCAGGGTGATGTCGCGCACCTCGCCGGTGAGGGGGATGCGGTAGTAGGGGAGCCGGAGAAGAGCGGCGAACTGCTCGAGGTCGTGGTCTTTGCCGGTGCCCATGTGACCGCGCAGCGCGAGATGGAGCGGCATGTCTTGGAGGTAGTGGCGCCGGACATTCTCGAGCTGAGCGAGCCGGTACAGCATCCCGAGGTCGACGTAGTACGGGTCGGGTTCCGGGACGTGCTGCATCCGAAGCTCTTGGTCGGGTAGGTCCTTCGGGATGTCGACGGTTTCGAGCTCGATCGGGGTGCCGTCACCAACCGGGTCCTTGAAGATCACCGTTTCCGACATGCGGGAATCCTCCTGTGTTTCGTTGCGGAAGAGGGGAGAGCTGGGCGGATCACGATGCCAGCTCCGCTCCATCCAGGCCGGGCGCCGTGACACCCATGCGCACGATTCGCTCCGGGTGGGACCACCAGCCGTGGCCGCCCATTGTCGCCAGCGTTCTATAGAGGGTCGAACGGACCCCTTCGACCATGGCGCGTGCCAGCTCGTCGGGCCGTTCGACCACCTGATTGCGTGCGTAGGCGGCCTGCACCGTGGTGTCGCCGATTCCGATGCCGAGCACCACCGTTCCGGACTGCTCGATCGCCTCCACGGAGTCGGCGAGCGCCTGGACGGAGCCACGTGTCATGCCGTCGGCGAGCACTACCAGGATGCGGGTGGCGACATGGCGACCACCGAGGCGTCCGGCGGCGTAGGCGAGGTTGAACTCGTCGACGTTGGCGGCTTTGTCGAACATCGAGACCGGTGGTGCGCTCTCCGGGTCCTGACGGGCCCTCCGCCCCGCCTCACCTGGGCTTGCCGCAGTCCAGAACAGCCCTGCAATGAGATCGTCGGCGCCGCGCCACCGTCGGTCGAAGGGCTTGACGAGGTAGTGGTTCACGGTGCGCGTCAGCCGCTCGGCCGCACCACCCTGGGTGCGTCGTAGCGCACCCGTCGCCCGGTGACGCCGGTCGCTGAACGAGCGCTCAGAGTCGTCGGCGGCGGCGGCGAAGGCACGGTTGAACAGAGCGACTTCGAACTCGATCTGGAGCTCGTCGCACAGGTGGGCGAGCGTCCATGCCCCCAGCGTGGCGGCCGCGAGGGCCCAGGGGGTCTTCCGGCCCCCGGGCGCCGGTCGCGGCTGGAGCATGCTCGCCGATCCGTCCACGAGGACGCTGACGGCATAGGAGCGGCGCATCGGCAGGTCGCGACGCTCGAACATCCGCTCGTAGAGGCCGGCGCCGAGCAACAGGGCAGCGTGCGGGGACAGATCGCCGGCGTCGTAGCCGCTGCGCAGGCCTCGGCGCTGGTTGGCGAGGAACAACGGATACAGCTCTCCCGACACCCTCCGCTGGGCAACGGCCCAACGCATGGCGGCATCGTCGATGAGGGCCCGCCCGTCGCCGGCGAACTGGCCGAACCGACTCGGGAACGACCCGACGACCAGCTTGCCGCCTTGCCCCGTCGGCAGGTAGACCGTCGGTGCTTCGCTGACGAGAACGACCTGCTCCGTCGCCGGATCGCCGGCGTGCTCGGCCTCGCCCTTGCGTCCGGCCTCCGCACTCACCGACTGGGCCGCCTGTCGCGTCTGCTCATAGGACTCTCGGTCGCGCAGGGGAGGCGTGACCATGCGCACGGCGTCGACGGTCTCGGCAATAGCCGACGCATCGGCCTCGTCCCGGAGCTTGCGGGTCGCGGACGTGTCGACGCCGCCGGCGTCGGTGACGAGCTGGTGGAGACGCGCCACCTCGAGCAACTGGAGCGCAATGGTCCCGGTCTCCCAGGGCCCGTCGGCTTCCGGCAGCTCGTCGAGGAAGACCGTGGCGTCATCGAGGGCACCGGCCACGGCCGGGGCGACGCGGCGCTCCAGCTCCTTCCGCTCGAGGTAATCGCCGACGAGCAGGAAGCAGCTCAATGCAAACTGGCCCAGCGCCCGTGCCTCGCGCATCGCATCGGGCACGGCCGCCCGGTAGAGATCGGCGAGCACAGACCTGGCGCCGCCGTATGCACCGAAGTGGATGCGCTCTTGGCGAGCATCCTCGATGCTCAGGAACAATGCTTCTGCGGATTCGCCTCCGGCTTCGTTCAAGGCGTCGAGGAGGGCGAACTCCTGGGCCGGCGAAGCGGCGGCCTCCGCCCCGGCCTCACCGTCGTCTTCCCTGATCGAGGCCGCCACCGCCGCCATGTCCTCGTCGTCGTCGAAGAGCGACAGCGGGCTGGTGATGGGCTCCTCGGGCGGAGGGACCGCTGCCGGGCGGCGATGGCGGACCCACTCGGCGGGAAGGGGGCGCCGCTCGTCGAGGTCGGTGGCGATCAAATGGATGGCCTCGTGCAACGCCGACGTCAGTGCCACTTCGGTAGGAGTGACCGGTGCGTTCCGCGCATAGGCGGCTTGGAACGTGCCCGGATCCAGGACGATCTCACCGTCACCGGCGGCGGCCTGCGAGCCGAGCCGTACCCGCAGCTCCTCGTCGTCGGCGACGGCGCGCGCAAAGCGCGTGACAGCCGGCGCCACCCTCTGGTACCGGGCAACGACGGCCTCGATGGCGCGCTCGTCGGCGGGCAGGATGCCTGTGAGCACGGACTCGTTGCGACGACGCATAACCGTCGATTGTCTCACACGGGGCGGAATCGTGTTCCGGTTCACGGCCACTCCTACGCTGGTGTCCATGGACGATCTGGAGCTGGCCGGAGGCCGAGTGATCCCGGCGGCCGAGCTCACCGAACGATTCGACCCCAGTGGGGGGCCGGGTGGTCAGCACGCCAACCGATCGGCGACCCGAGTGGCGCTGTCGTGGGACCTCGGCGCCAGCGCCGTGTTCGAGGGCTCCGAGAGGGACCGGCTGCTGGCACGGCTCGCAACCCGCCTGCACGAGGGCGTGGTCACGGTGGAGGCCGGGGAGTCGCGCTCGCAGTGGCGCAACCGCCAGCTCGCCCGTCGCCGGCTCCGCGAGCTCGTCGAGGAGGCGCTCCGACCGGAAACCAAGCGCCGCCCCACCCGTCCGAGCCGCGCCGCCCGCCGGCGCCGTCTCGAGGAGAAGCGGCGGCGCAGCATCACCAAGCGCCTGCGCGGCAGGCCCGACATCGAATGACCGGCGCCGCGATCGCCTCAGGTGCCCGCGGCTTCGGTGAAGAAGTTCGGTGAAGAAGGCGGCCATTTGTCCGGCGAGCTCGCCGCCGAACACGTCGACGAATTGCAGACCGCTCGGCGCTCACGCCGTGCTCGTGGGGCGGGGCCAACGGCGTGGCGACGCCGTCGAAGGCCACGTCGTCTCGCCCTCCGGCCATCAGGATGGTCTCGTATCCGAGCTCGTCGAGATAGCGATGGGCGGCGGCGACATCGAGCGGCGAGTTGTCGATGTCCTTCTCGCCTGCGGATTGTCCTGTCGCCGGGAGTCATCCCACGGACCTGAGCCACGCCGTGTCCTCGTGTCGCATCGAGTATACCATCGGTCGGTAGTAATATGATCTCATACGACAGTATATGCTCAGGCCGGCCAGAGGCAAGCCGCCGGGCGACACCTATCATCGCCCGATGCACTACGACCTGACCACGCTGCCGAACGGCTTACGCGTGATCTCCGAAGACATGGCGTCCGCCCGATCGGTGGCCGTGGCCTGCTGGGTCGATACCGGCAGCCGGGATGAGCACGGCCCGGAGGCCGGGGCCAGCCACTTCCTCGAGCACCTGCTCTTCAAGGGCTCCGAGACGATGACGGCCCAACAGATCTCGGAGGCGTTCGACGCCGTGGGCGCCCGGAACAATGCGTTCACGTCGAAGGAGTACACGGCCTACTGGGCTCGCTTACGCGACGCCCACCTGCCGCTCGCCCTCGACATCCTCGCCGAGATGATCATGCGCCCGGCGTTCCGGCAGGAAGAGATCGATTCCGAGCGCCACGTCGTCCTCGAAGAGATCAACATGAACGAGGACGATCCCAGCGACGTCGCCCACGAGCTGTTCGTCCGAGCGCTGTGGGCGGACCATCCGCTGGCGCCGCCGATCCTGGGCACGAGAGAGTCGATTCTGGCGATGACCCGCAAGTCCATCGCCGGCTACTGGGGCCGCCGGTACTCGCCTCGATCGGTCGTCGTGGCCGTTGCCGGCCGGGTTGATCACGAGGAGCTCGTCGCCTTCGTCGCCGAGCGCTTCGGTGCGTGGCAAGGCTCCGAGATCGAGCGGCCGCTGTCGACACCGCCGACGGTGAGCCAGGTCAACCTCCGGTCCAAGGACACGGAGCAGGCGCATCTCGTGTTCGGAACGACAGCGTTGCGCCGCGACGACGAGCGGCGTCACGCGTTCCTCGTCGCCGACCACATCCTCGGCGGCGGGATGTCGTCGCGGCTCTTCCGCGAGATCAGGGAGCAGCGGGGCCTGGCGTACTCGGTCCACAGCTTCCGGATGCCC
The DNA here is from genome assembly GCA_041611095.1 of Acidimicrobiia bacterium. Classification (GTDB taxonomy): domain Bacteria; phylum Actinomycetota; class Acidimicrobiia; order Spongiisociales; family UBA5794; genus UBA6912. Next base: position 71,559 of record JBFINP010000006.1, read on the forward strand.
TTCGCAGACACGGGTGCGTCGGCGATCTACGTCGGCACCACGCCGAACCAGGCGCCCCAGGTCCTCAAGCTGGTACGAGCCGAGCTCGACAAGATGATGGCCGACGGCCTGACGGACGATGAGCTGGAGCGGGCCAAAGGACACGTCCAAGGCTCTCTGGCACTGTCCCTCGAGGATCCCAACAGCCGGATGACCCGGCTCGGCCGCAACGAGGTCACGGGCTCGGAGCACCTCTCGGTCGACGAGATCGTGGAGCGCATCGAGGCGGTGACCCCCGATTCGGTGCTCGACGTCGTGGGGGAGGCGTACGCCGGGCCCTACGTGCTTGGTGCCGTGGGGCCGTTCGAGCCGGGCGAGCTGGAACCCTACGTCGTATGAGGTGCACGCTCCGATGATCGAGGTCGCCGTCTCCGGGGCGGCGGGCCGCATGGGCAGCCTCGTGTGCGAGGCCGTCGATGCGGTCCCCGACATGAAGCTCGTGGCGGCGCACGACCCGGCCGGCGTGGGAGCCGAGCGGTGTGGGGTCCCGGTCACCGACGACGTGGAGGCTATCGCAGATGCAGATGTCGACGTCGTCGTCGAGTTCACCAACCCCGACGTCGTGCTCGACAACCTCGCCCACTGGCACCGGCTCGGGGTTCATGCGGTCGTCGGAACGTCGGGCTTCGGCGCCGACCGTATCGAGCACGTTCGCGACATGTGGACGAGCGAATCGAGTCGCTGCCTCATCGTGCCCAACTTCTCGATCGGGGCGGTGACGATGATGCGGCTCGCCGAGATCGCCGCTCCCCATTTCGCTGCCGCCGAGGTCATCGAGCTCCACCACGACCGGAAGGCCGACGCTCCGAGCGGCACCGCGATCGCCACGGCCGAGCGGATCTCCGCCGCCGCTTCGCAGCATCGTGAGGTCGATTCGCGCGAGCTGCTCCCGGGTGCGCGCGGCTCCTCGGTTGCAGGAGTCCCGGTGCATGCCGTGCGTCTCTCCGGCCTCGTCGCCCACCAGGAGGTGCTGCTCGGCAATCCCGGCGAATGGCTCACGATCCGTCACGACACGACGGATCGCACGGCGTTCATCCCCGGCGTGCTGCTCGGCATCCGCAGCGTTGCCGCTCTCGACGACCCGGTGACCGTCGGACTGGAGGGCATTCTTGGGCTGGGTTGATCCGGTACTCGCCGTCGAGGCAGGCCGGACGGCGTTGACTCGATTCGACGTCCCGGGCTGGCTGTGGTGGGCGTTCCTCATCGGTATCGCCGGTCTGCTCTTGCTCGATCTCATGGTCTTCCATCGCGAGTCCCACGAGATCGAGCTGCGCGAGGCATCGATCACGTCGGCGTTCTGGATCGCACTCGGTGTCGCGTTCACCGCGGTGGTGTGGGCGGCGCTCGGCGGCACTGCAGCAGGGCAATACATCACGGGCTACGTGATCGAGAAGTCGTTGTCGGTCGACAACGTCTTCGTATGGGCGGTGATCTTCGGGTACTTCTCCGTGCCAAACCGTTATCAGCACCGCGTGCTGTTCTGGGGCATCTTCGGTGCGCTCGTCCTGCGGGCGGTGTTCATCTTCGCCGGCGTGACCCTCCTCGAGCGTCTCGAGTGGCTGCTGTTCGTATTCGGCGGTCTGCTGCTCTTCACAGCGGTTCGCGTCTTCACTCACGAGCCGGGCGACATTCATCCCGAGCGCAACCCCGTGCTTCGCCTCGTCCGGCGCTTCGTGCCGATCAGCGCCTCGTACGATGGTCAGAAGTTGTTCACCCGCCAGAACGGGCGGCGGCTGGCGACCCCGCTGTTCGTCGTGCTGGTGCTCATCGAGGCGACCGACGTGGTGTTCGCGGTGGATTCGGTCCCGGCGATCCTGGCGGTGAGTCGAGACCCCTTCGTCGTGTTCAGCTCGAACGCAATGGCGATCCTCGGTTTGCGGGCGCTCTACTTCCTGCTGGCGGGAGCACGGGATCGGCTGGTCTACTTGAACCGCGGTCTCGGGGTGATCCTCTTCTACGTCGGAGTGAAGATGATCGCTTCGCACTGGTACCACATCGACGCCTTCGTGTCGCTGGGCATCATCGCCGTAGTGCTGACCGTCACGGTGGTGATGTCGCTCAGGGCCAGCCGAGAGCGAGGCGAAGTCGGCGCACGTGCCGGTCAGGAATCCGACTCATGATCGAGCGTATCGTGGTCGGGGCCGAGGGATCGCCGGGTGGGCGGAGGGCGATCGAGTGGGCTGCGGAGCTGGCCCGCGGTCACGGTGCCCGCTTGATCATCGTGCACGCCTTTCAGCCCCTCGACCATCTCCCGGAGCTGACGCCGGGCGCCGACTTCGCGACACTCGAGGAGCGCGCCCTGGTGGACATCAGGGAGGACTGGTGTAGACCCTGCGCCGACGCGGAAGTCCCTTTCGAAGCCATCGTGCGCGAGGGCGAGCCCGCCAGGGTCCTCCTCGACGTCGCCGAAGCCGAGGCCGCCGACGTCATCGTCGTCGGATCGCGCCGGCTGGGGTCGGTCAAGCGGCTCGTCCTCGGCAGCACCTCGTCGAAGGTCGTCCACGAGAGCACCCGCCCTGTGCTGGTGGTCCCTGCACCTACGGCCTAATCCTGCCCTGACTCACCGAGATCTATCAGTCCGGCTGCGGTCGGCGTGAATCCGCACCGATCGATGTAGAAGGTCGCCAGGTCGTCGTCGAAGTCCACGTGGAGCCACTCGCACCCCGCGGCGCGGGCTCCCTCCGTGGCGACCGCGACGAGGCGGGAGCCGATGCCGCGACGACGCACGGATCCGGCGACTATTACGTCCTGGAGCCAGGCGTGGACCAGACCGTCCCAAGCGATGTTCACGAACCCGATCAACGAGCCGTCCGAGCGGGCGGTGACCCAGCCCAGGCTGTGCTGCTCGACGAGGTGGCGCCAATCCCACTCGTCGGCGTCGTAGATCCGGTGATCGAAGGCCTCGGCGTGGAGGCGATTGAGCTCGGGCGACGAGAACTCGCCTCGCCACTCGTAGACCGGGGAGTCCACCCTCAGAACAATGCGTTGCTCAGCTGGCGCCGGTACGCCTGCGTCAAAGGGTGCTCATTACCCAACACCTCGAAGATGTCGAGCATCGCATCGCGAGCCTCCTCCCAATGCCCGCCTTTCGTGCGCACGACGGCGAGCATGTTATCGAGCGCCGGCTCGAACTCCGAACCCGATGCGAGTGCCCGAGCCAGGGCGAGACGGGCGGCTCCGTCCTCTGGATCGGCAGCGACGGCTGATTCCATCGGCCCGAGATCGTCGGTGCGGGCGCCGGTCAGCCGTGCGGCGGCCTGGAGGCGCTCCACCTCGGCGTTGGGGGCGAGCTTGCCGAGCACGATGAGGGCCTCCTCCGAGTCGCCGCGGGCGATGAGGAGGCTCGCCAGGGCGGCTCCGGCATCGGGATGGTCCGGTTGCCTGTCGAGCACCATGCGGAAGATCTGTTCGGCCTGGACCAGATCGCCGGCCAGCGCGGCGTCCCGCCCCTGATCCACCATCTCGTCCAACTCCGAGGGAAGGATCTCCGTGAGCCACGCACGGAGCTGAGGCTCGGGAAGCGCACCTGTGAATCGGCCGGCCACGGCGCCGTCCCGGAAGCCAACCACGGTGGGAATGCCCTGGACGCCGAACTGCTGCGACAGCTGGGGGTTGGCGTCGACGTCCACCTTCACGAGTTCGAACGCGCCACTTGCTTCGATCGTGAGCTTCTCCAGCAGCGGGCCGAGCACCTTGCAGGGACCACACCATGCAGCCCAGAAGTCGACCACGACCGGCACCTCGTGGCTGCGCTGGAGCACCGCCTGGGGGAAGTCCTCGGTCGTGATGTCCGAGATGTGTTCGTGTTGTCGAGCCACGAGCGTCACCTACGTCCGGCGTCCTGGCCGGGTAATCGTAGCCGTGATCGCCGCTGCTACCGTCCGGTCCATGGAGCCCAGAACCGCCCCCTTCGGAGAGTTGCTCACCGCCGCCATAACCCCGTTCACCCCCGAGGGCGCCGTCGACTACGACACCTTCTGGCGCCTCCTCCGCCACCTCGCCGACAACGGCTCGGACGGGGTGGTCGTGAGCGGGACGACGGGTGAGTCACCGACACTGACCGCCGACGAGAAGGTCAGCCTCTTCGCCACGGCGGTCGAGGCCGTCGGTACTCGCATGAAGGTGGTGGCTGGCACCGGGACCTACGCCACCGCCGAGTCGGTCGAGTTGACCAAACGCGCAGCGGAAGCCGGTTGCTCGGGCGTCATGGCGGTCACGCCGTACTACTCCAAGCCGCCACAGGAAGGGCTCTATCGCCACTTCGTCACGATCGCCGAGGCAACGGATCTCCCGGTCTTGCTCTACAACATCCCGGGCCGCACCGCCCGGCTCATCGAGGTAGACACGCTCGTGCGACTCGCCGGGCATCCCAAGATCGTTGCGGTCAAGGACGCCGTCGACCAGATCGACTTCACCCGGCGCAGCCTCGCGGTACTGCCCGAGGACTTTGCGGTGTACTCCGGGTCGGACTCGATGACCTTCGACATCGTCGCCGCCGGCGGAGTCGGTGTGGTCTCGGTGGCGTCCCACCTCGTCGGCCCGCAGATCAAGGAGATGATCACCGCACTGCGCTCCGGCGACGAGCCCCGTGCCCGCAAGATCGACGCCGCGCTCAATCCGCTGTTCGAGGCGCTGTTCCTCGAGCCGAACCCGATGCCGGTGAAAGCGGCGATGGACCGATGGTGGGAACCGGTGGGTGACCCGCGGCTTCCGCTGGTGCCGGCATCGGACGCCACCCTGGCTCAGATCGAGGCGGCCCTGGAGGCGGCAGCCGCGGCATGAGCACATCGATCACGTTCCTCGGCGGACTGGGAGAGATCGGCCGGAACTGCGCAGTCCTGGAAACGGGCGGCAAGCTGGCGATGCTCGATTGCGGGCTCATGTTCCCCGAAGAGGACATGCTCGGCGTCGACCTGGTGCTCCCGGACTTCTCGTCGGTCATCGAGCGCGCGCGGGACGTGGCGTGTGTCGTGCTCACGCACGGTCACGAGGACCACGTCGGTGCCCTCGCCTACTTCCTGCGCGAGGTCAACGTGCCCGTCTACGGGACGGCGCTCAGCGTGGAGCTCGCCCGCTCCCGCATCGAGGATCTGGGGATCGATGCGGACCTGCGACCCGTGACGCCGGGAGAGTGGGTCAACGAGGGACCGGTGCGATTCGCCCTGGTGCAGGTGGCCCACAGCGTCCCCCAGGCTGCCGGCGCCGTGTTCGACACGCCAGACGGAATCATCGTGCACTCGGGCGACTTCAAGCTGGACCCGACGCCCATCGATGGCGTTGCCACGGATCTGAGCTCCTTCGCCGGTTTCGGGCGGCGCGGCGTCAGGCTGCTGCTCGCCGACAGCACCAACGCCGAACGGCCCGGCTTCACACCGTCGGAATCGAGCCTCGGCCCAGCGCTCGAGGAGCTCACCGCCCGCGCCGGCGGGCGAGTGATCATCGCCTGCTTCTCCAGCCACGTGCATCGCGTGCAGCAGGCGATCGATGCCGTCGCTGCGTCGGGGCGGCGCATGGCGTTCCTCGGCAGGTCGATGCTGCGCAACACCGAGGTGGCGGTTCGGCTCGGCCTGCTCTCGATCCCCGAAGGGCTCGAGGTCGACCTCGGCGATCTGCTGCAGTACCCGGCCGAAGAGACCGCCGTCATCTGCACCGGCAGCCAGGGTGAGCCCTTTGCTGCGCTCTCCCTGATGGCGCAAGGGGAGCACCGGTCGATCACGCTCCAGGCCGAAGACACCGTGATCATCTCGGCCACGCCGATTCCGGGGAACGAGACCAAGGTGTCACGCGTCATCAACAACCTCGTCCGGCTGGGCGTGAGGGTGCACCACGGCCGGAACGCCAATGTCCACGTCTCCGGCCATGCGGCGCAGGACGAGCTGATGACGTTCATCAACGCCATCGCACCGCAGGCGTTCGTTCCCGTCCATGGTGAGTACCGCCATCTCGAGGCCAATGCGAGGTTGGCGCGGGCGGTCGGGATCTCCGAAGTGGAGATCTGCGAGGACGGGGACCGAGTCGTCCTGGAGGACGGAATCATCCGAGTGGAGCGCGACGCGGTGCCCGCCGGGTACGTCTATCTCGACGGTCACGGGATCGGAGACGTCGACGACGTGCTCCGTGACCGGCGGCATCTTGCGGACGACGGGGTGCTCATCGTGACGATCGGCGTCGACATGACCAAGGGCGACATCGTCGTCGGCCCGGATGTCGACAGCCACGGCCTCACCGACGACACGAAGCCGATCCACGACGAGGTTGCGGCTGCGGTCATCGCCGCCGTGGCCGAGTTGCAGCACCCGATCGATCCCGATTCGCTGCGCCGTCGTATTCGCAGCCTCGCCGGAAAGACGGTCAAGAAGTCCCTCAACCGCCGCCCGGTGGTGTTCCCCATCCTCATCGAAGTCTGAGCGACCCCGCGGGTAGTCCCTCCTCAGCCCGGCCGGGCACGCCCCTTCGGCCAGCTCCCCGGAGGGGAGCCATTCAGACGAAGCGATGCGCAGCGAGCGAGGGGGAGCGTGAGGAAGAGACGCTCCGCGTCCCCCTCACACGCGGTGGGGCGGCTTTGCCGCCGCACCGCAGGATGAGCCCCGGCCGGGAGGCCGTAGCCTGTGATTCGCTCGAAACCTGTGTCGAGCGACGTCTTTTTGTTAAGGTTCGCCTCCCTATGGCAACACGGACCAGATCCCGTGGGGCGAAAGGGCGGAGCAGGGCCAGTAAGCGACAGAGCAAGCAGTCGCCCCGGGGTTTCGTCGCAGCGCTGAGAGCGACGAAGGACCGGGTCCGCGACCGCCTCGGGCGTCAGACCGACGACGTCTGGGGCATCGTGCTCATGGTCATCGCCACACTCCTGGCGCTGGCACTGTTCGGGCTCTCTGGGCCCGTCGGCGACGGAGCGGCTCAGGCGCTGCGCTTCCTCTTCGGCAGCTGGAGTTGGTTCGTGCCCCTCGTCCTCGTCGTCGTCGGATTTGCCATGGTCGGCACGATGCCCCGCACCGATTACGGGCGGTTGGCCCTCGGCTTGGCGACCGTGTTCGTAGCGTCCCTCGCCCTCTTCCATCTGATGACCGGCACGGTTTCGCTCTCCGAGAGCATGGATCGGGTGATTGCCCGGGGTGGTGCCGTCGGCTCCCTCGTGGCCTTCCCGCTGCGGCGTCTCATCGGGTTCTGGGGGGCGTTCCTCGTGCTGTTCGCCCTCCTCGCCATCGGGGTGCTCGTCCTCACCAAGGCGACGATCCGCGACGTCGTCCACAGCGTCGCCGAGGCCTGGCGGTGGGCTTGGTCCACGCTCCGCGGCTCACGTCGTCCCAAGGCGTTGCGCAGACCGATCGAGGCTCCGCCCGAGGTCGTCGAGCGCACTCCTTCCCCGTCGCCGCGACGAGATGGTCCGGTCTCGGTGCAGTCGGAGCCCGAGAAACGGGCGCCCAAGAAGGCCAAGCCGAAGCAACCACCTCCACCCAGCCCGCCGTCGGGTGGCGACGGCTACCACCTCCCGCCCCTCGATCTCTTGAAGTTGAGCGATTCGAGCGGACACAACCGCCGGCTTCTCGAGCAGGCCGGCGCCGAGCTCGAGGAGACGTTGCACCAGCACGGAGTCGACGCACGCCTGGTGCGGATCGTGCCCGGCCCGACCGTGACCCGTTACGAGATCGAACTGGCGCCTGGGGTGAAGGTGTCGCGCATCACCAGCATGTCGCACGACATCGCCTATGCCATGGCGAGCGCAGATGTGCGCATCCTCGCTCCGATCCCCGGCAAGAGCGCCATCGGCATCGAGGTGCCGAACCGGCATCGATCGCTGGTCACGCTCGGTGACATCCTCTCGTCGGTGGAGGCCACCACCGATCCGGACCCGATGACGATCGGTCTCGGCACCGACATCAGTGGCCGTCCCCGCTTCCTGAAGCTCGACGAGCTTCCTCACGTGCTCATCGCGGGTGCGACGGGCGCCGGCAAGTCGTCGTGCATCAACGCCCTCGTGACGTCGCTGTTGATGCGCGCCAAGCCCGACGAGGTCCGGTTCATCTTGGTCGACCCGAAACGAGTCGAGCTGGGTCAGTACAACGGCGTCCCCCATCTGCTGACCCGCGTGATCACCAACCCGAAGAAGGCCGCCGATGCGCTGCAATGGGCCGTTCATGAGATGGACCGGCGCTACGAGCTGGTTGCCGACGCCGGGGTGCGTGACATCGTCAGCTACCGGGAGAAGTACGACGCCGGGATGCTCGACGAGGAGGGTTTCGATCGCTTCCCCTACATCGTGGTCATCGTCGACGAGCTGAACGACCTCATGATGGTGGCGGGTCGCACGGTTGAGGATTCGGTGGTCCGTATCGCCCAGATGGCCCGCGCCGTCGGCATCCACCTGGTGCTCGCCACCCAGCGCCCGTCCGTCAACGTCATCACCGGTGTCATCAAGGCCAACGTCCCATCCAGGCTCGCATTCTCGGTCGCCTCCCAGACGGATTCCCGTGTCATCCTCGACAGCGCCGGAGCCGAGAAGCTGGTGGGACTGGGGGACATGCTCGTGGTCACCGCTCGTGATCCGAAGCCCGAGCGGATCCAAGGCGCATTCGTGTCCGAGCCCGAGGTGCGCCAGGTCGTGGATTGGGTCAAGCACCAGAGGCAGGCTCGCTACCGGGACAAGGAGGTCTTCGAGCCGGCCCGCCAGGCCGCCGTGGTCGAGGAGGAGTTCGAGGGCGAGGACCCGGAGATCGTGACTGCGGCGATGGATCTGGTGGTGCGTTCCCAGCTCGGTTCCACCTCGATGCTGCAGCGCAAGCTCCGCATCGGGTTCGCCCGAGCAGGTCGGGTCATGGACATCCTCGAGCGCAAGGGAGTGGTCGGCCCCTCCGAAGGCTCCAAGGCGCGGTCGGTGCTGATGACCGTCGAAGAGCTGGAATCGGCGACCGTCGGCGACTGACGCGAGAAAAGCAGGGTCGATCCACTGCCACGCTCGAGCGGACGATCGGTAGGGTTCGGAAGCGAATGCCGCGAGCACGATTTGACGACCTGACCCCCGGCCGGGAGCACTCGTTCGAGCTCCACGGATTCGACGACGTGGTCGTTGCCCACGAGCCGGACGGGGTACGCACGGCGCTCAGCGCCGTGCAGCTGGCGACCGACGCCGGGCGCTTTGCGGCCGGGTACGTCGCCTACGAGGCGGCCCCGGGCTTGGACCCCGCCCTCGAGACCCACCCGCGTGTGTCGGGGCTGCCGCTCGTGTGGTTCGGCATCTTCAAGGAGCGCATCGCCGTGGCGGGACTCCAGCCCCGCACACTCCGCCCGGCTCCGTACCACATGTCGGCGTGGCGCACCTCGGTCGACCGCGATACTCACGGTACGGCGATCGCAACCATCCGCCACCACATCGGTGCCGGCGACACCTACCAGGCCAACTACACGCTGCAGCTCAACGCCTCCTTCTCGGGAGACGCCTTCGAGTTGTACCACGACTTGGCCCTCGCCCAGCGGGGTGGATTCGCGGTGTACCTCGATACGGGCCGCCACCAGATCGTGAGCGCATCGCCCGAGCTGTTCTACTCGCTCCACAACGGGCGGATCGAGGTGTGTCCCATGAAAGGGACGGTGCGGCGGGGCCGCTGGCCCGCCGAGGACCTCGAGAAGGCGGCCTGGTTGAAGGCCTCCGAGAAGGACCGAGCGGAGAACCTGATGATCGTCGATCTGCTCCGCAACGACCTGGGGCGCATCGCCAAGTTCGGAACCGTCGAGGTCGATGAACTGCTGGCGCTCGAGCGTTACGAGACCGTCTGGCAGCTCACATCGCACATCTCGGCCGAGCTTCGAGATGACGTGACGCTCGAAGGCATCTTCGGTGCGTTGTTCCCGTCCGGATCCGTCACGGGAGCACCGAAGGCGCGGACCATGGAGATCCTCCACGAGCTCGAGTCGGTGCCTCGCGGGGTGTATTGCGGCGCCGTGGGGTTCGTGTCGCCGCCCACCAAGGGGGTGCGGCGATCCGTGTTCAACGTCGCCATCAGGACGGTGACCGTGGACGCCGACGAGGGGACTGCCAGCTATGGCGTCGGCGGCGGGATCACGTGGGACTCGATCTCCCGGGCCGAGTACGAGGAGGCACGGGCGAAGGCGCGACTCCTCGTGGAGCGCCGGCCGGACTTCTCGCTGCTGGAGACGATGCGCTGGGATCCGGAGACCGGGTTCGCATGGCTCGACCGTCACCTGGCCCGGCTGGAGGCGTCGGCGGACTACTTCGGCTACACATGCGTAACCGCGTCGATCCTGGATGCCCTGGAAAGCGCTGTCGACGCGGCCGTCGAGGCGCAGCGGTTGCGGCTCGTGGTGCGCCGCAACGGCTCGACCGACGTGGCGGCGGCACCCATTCGTATGCCGCTCCACCTCGAGCCGGACGACGAGGACGATCCCGTCTGGTTCGAGATCGCCGACATTCCCGTCAGGTCTCAGGATGTGTTCCTGTTCCACAAGACCACACGGCGCGATGCGTATGACGACCGGCTCAAGCGCCATCCCCAGGCCGATGACGTGCTACTGGTGAACGAGCGAGGCGAACTGACCGAGTTTGCGACCGGCAACGTCGCCATCGAGCTCGACCATCGCTGGTGGACGCCACCGCTCGAGTCGGGTCTGCTCGCCGGCGTGTTCCGCAGCGTGCTCCTCGACTCGGGCGCCATCGCCGAGCGTGTGATGACGCGTAGCGACCTGGATGCGGCCAGCCGGATCGCGTTCATCAACTCGGTGCGTGGGTGGCGCCCCGCTGCCCCGCTCGCCAGCCGCGACAATCGACCGGATCGGTGGTTTTCCGACGTCGGAGGGCTCAGTTAGCCTCCCCGGCGATGCCGGGCTCCTCCCAACTCGAACCAGTGCGGATCCTTGCTGCCTCCGGGGACCTCCTCGCCGACAGCCCACTGGATCTCGACCGCATCCGTGACCTCTACGCCGCAATGGTGGCGGCCCGGACCTACGACCGGAAGTGCTCGGCCATGCAGCGCCAGGGGCGGCTGGCGACGTACGCCCAGTTCGAGGGGCAGGAGGCTGCTCAGATCGGTTCCGCCGCCGCCCTCGAACCTCAGGACTGGGTGGTCGCCACGTATCGCGACGCCGCCGCCATGTGGATGCACGGATACCCGTGGGTCAACCTCATCCTCGGACGAACCGGCGACGAGCGAGGTGGCCACGCCCCCGACGGCGTCAATGTGCTTCCCCCGTCGATCACCGTGGGCGCCCACATGATCCACGCCGTCGGCATCGGATGGGCGTCGACGATCCGTGGCGACGAGGCGGTTGCGATGACCTATTTCGGCGACGGGGCGACCTCGGAGGGGGACTTCCACGAGGCGATGAACTTCGCCGGCGTCTACCGGACCCCGACCGTGTTCGTATGCCAGAACAACGGGTGGGCGATCTCGATGCCGCGCGAGGGTCAGACCGCGTCGGCGACGATCGCCCAGAAGGCCGATGCCTACGGGATGCCCGGCGTCCTCGTCGACGGCAACGATCTGCTTGCGGTCTATGCGGTCGCAGCCGCGGCCGTGGACCGGGCCCGCGCCGGCGAGGGCCCGACGCTGGTCGAGGCGCTGACCTACCGGATCGGGCCGCACACCACCACCGACGACGCCGGCCGGTACCGCGACGACACCCACGTGGCCGAGTGGCGGGATCGTGACCCGGTCGAACGCGTCCGCCGATTTCTCGACCGCAACGGACGCTGGTCGGCCGATTGGCAGCACGAGATCGAGCAGCGCGAGTCCCAGGCGGTGGAAGCCGCCGTCGAGGAGGCGGAGGCGCTGGAGCCGTTCGATGCAGGCGGCATCTTCGACGGCATGTTCGCCGACCTGACGCTCCCGCTGGTGAGCCAGCGGGACGAGGCGCAGGGAGGGAACCGGTGATGGAGCGCAACATCGCACAAGCGCTCAACGATGCGCTCGATCTGGCTCTCGCCGAGCCCGACGTTGTGCTGTTGGGGGAGGACGTGGGTCGTACCGGCGGAGTGTTCCGCGTTTCCGACGGACTTCAGGCGAAACACGGCGAGGCTCGAGTGGTTGATACACCGGTTGCAGAGTCCGGCATCGTGGGAGCCGCCTTCGGGATGGCCGTGGCCGGGCTGCGGCCCATCGCCGAGATCCAGTTCATGGGCTTCTCGTACCCGGCATACGACCAGATCGTCAGTCACATATCCCGCATCCGCAATCGCTCTCGCCACCGGTTCACCGCACCGATGGTCATCCGCATCCCATACGGCGCAGGGATCGGCGCCGCAGAACATCACAGCGAGTCGACCGAGGCGATCTACGCGCACACACCTGGGCTCAAGGTCGTCGTCCCCTCGACACCGTACGACGCCAAGGGCATGCTGCTCGCCGCGGTGAGTGATCCCGACCCGGTGATCTTCCTCGAGCCGATTCGGCTCTACCGCTCCGTCAAGGGCGAGGTTCCCGACGAGCGGTACGAGCTGCCCCTCGGCACCGCTGCGGTCGTGGCCGAAGGCGACGACGTGACCCTGGTGGGCTACGGCGCTGCGATGCGCGAGGTGCGGCGGGCCGTCGAGGAGCTCGCACGCTCCGGGGTGGGCGCTGCGGCCGTCGATTTGCGCAGCCTCGCTCCGCTCGACCTCGACCCCGTTCTCGCCTCGGTGGAACGGACAGGTCGCGCCGTCGTCGTGCACGAGGCGCCTCGCACCGCCGGTCTCGCCGCCGAGGTCGCGGCCACGATCCAAGAGCGGGCGCTCTACTCGTTGCGGGCCCCCGTCGAGCGAGTCACCGGGTGGGACACGATCGTTCCGCTTCGCCGCGCCGAGCACCACTACGTGCCAACCGTGGAGCGCGTGGTCGCCGCGGTCCAGCGGACGCTGGCGGTCTGACGTGGCCCGCGAGTTCCACCTGCCCGACATCGGTGAGGGCCTCACCGAAGCAGTGATCGTGACCTGGCACGCCGAGGTGGGCGAGCCCGTTGCGATGGACGCGCCCCTGGTCGAGGTAGAGACCGACAAAGCCGTGGTCGACATCCCGGCGCCCGTCGCCGGCGTACTCCTGCACCGAGGCGCCGCGGAGGGGGAGACGCTGGCCGTCGAAGAGCTGCTCGCGGTGATCGGCGAGCCGGGGGAGGTGTGGAGCCCTGCTGCGCCGGCGCAGCCGTCCGGGGCCGACGCCGCGCCGATCGTCGGTCGCCTCGAAGAGGCCGTCGAGACGCTCCCCCCACCCTCGCAGGCGACCGGCGCACCTCGGATGCTGCCGATGGTGCGCAAGCTCGCTGCCGATCTCGGCGTCGATGTCGGAGCGCTCAGCGGCTCGGGACCGGGCGGGCTGATCACCGAGGCAGACGTGCGCATGGCCGCGGCCGGGTCGGCCCGTGGACCGGTGCGCAGGATCAGGATGTCGCCGGTTCGCCGAACGATCTCCGACCGGCTGGCGCGGTCGTGGCGAGAGATACCCCACGTCACCACGTACGGCGAGGCCGACGCCGAGGCGGTGCTCGCCGAGCGTGCGGCACTCGGCAAGCCGCCTCTCGAGGCGGTCCTGATCAGGCGGCTGCTTCCGCTGCTCGTGGAGTTCCCCGACTTCAACGCATCGGTCGAGGGCGACGACGTGGTCCACAGGCTCTACTACGACATCGGCTTCGCGGTGGACTCACCCGACGGCCTCATGGTCGCCGTGATCCACAATGCGCCCGCTCGCGACACGCTGCAGCTCGGCGACGAGGTCCGCCGCCTGTCGTCTGCCGCTCGTGACCGCACCGCTCGCCCCGACGACTTGCGCGGCCAGACGTTCACCGTGTCCAACATCGGTGCCGTAGGCGGACGCTACGGCACACCGATCGTGCCGCTGGGGACGACGGCGATCCTCTCCGTAGGCCGCGCGGATCCGCGTCCGGTCGTACGCGGGGAGGCGGTCGTCGTCGGTCGCGAGCTCCCGCTCAGCCTCTCGTACGACCATCGGGCGATCGACGGCGCCACCGGTCGAGCGTTCTTGGCCGCAGTCATCGCGGCGTTCGAGGCTCCGGCCCAAGCATGACCTTGTTCGAAGGGGTGATCGTCGCCCTCGGCGGTCTCGCCTCGGGATTCATCAACACCCTCGCCGGCGGTGGTTCGGCCATCACGTTGCCGATACTGACCGAGCTCATCGGGCCCAACGCCGCCAATGGCACGAACCGCGTCGCGATCCAGCTGGCGAACCTCGCGGCATTGGGGAGGTTCGCCAGGGGTGGAGCCGTCCCATGGCGACGCGTCCTTCCAGTGGTTCCCGCCGCGATGCTGGGCGCCGGTCTCGGGGCGTGGACCGCCACGTTGCTCTCAGCCAGCGCCACCCGACGAGTGTTTGCGGTGGTCCTGATCTTCGTGGCGGCATCCGTGCTGATCCGGCCGTCGCGTTGGGTGGAGGGCCGGGAGACGGTGCTCGCCATGCGGTGGCGCATCCTGATCTTCCTCGCCATCGGGTTCTACGGCGGGTTCGTGCAGGCGGGCGTCGGGTTCCTCCTGCTGGCCGGGCTCGTCCTGGGCAGCGGGTTGGACCTCGTCAAGGGAAACGCGGCGAAGGTGTTGATCGTCGCTGCCTACACGCCCGTTGCCCTCGCATTCTTTGCGGCGGCGGCCCAGGTCGATCTCTCTGTCGGGCTCGTTCTGTCCATCGGCCAGGTGGGGGGCGCGTGGATCGCCGCACACCTCGCCCTGCGGCGAGGCGCCGGCTTCGTGCGGTGGATCCTCGTAGCGGCCGCCATCGTGGCGGCGGGGCGGATGTTGCTGACGGCATGATCCGACGGAGCACGACGCCTGACCCGCACGTGCTCGAGCGGTCCTACCATCGGGCCGTGACGTCTCCCTGGCTGCTCGCTCTCGATGTCCTCGTCGTCCTCGTCTTCGTCGTGGTGGGGCGGCGGACGCATGACGAGGCCGAGACCCTGGCCGGGATCCTGCGCACTGCGACGCCGTTCCTCGTTGGTTTGGCCGCGGGCTGGGTCACGACCGCGGCGTGGCGGCGTCCAGCCGCGCTGTTCACGGGCATCGGGGTACTCACCGGAACGCTGATCGTCGGGATGGCGGTACGCCGGGCCGTGTTCGGCGACGGAATCGCGATGACGTTCATCGCCGTTGCCGCGGCGTTCCTGGCGCTCGGATTCGTCGGGTGGCGCGTCGTCGCCCTCGCCCTGCGTCAGAGGAGTCGGGTTCAGGCGGGCGGCTGAGCGGACTCGCTCAGACGGTGGTTGCCCCGTCGCACTCCCACACTCGAGCCTCCCAGACGAACCGGGAGCCTTTGGCGCTGATCTTCACGATGCCTTTGTCGACGAGGTCGCGCAGGCTGGCGCTCTCGGCGAGTGCCGAGGCGAGCGGGATCATGCGATCGGCGAGTTGCTTGAGGTTGGAGAACGCGGAGCGCGCCACATCGAGGATGGCGTTCTCGTCCTGAAGCGTCCCCGTGGGCAGGAACAGCCTGCCGCCTTCTTTGAGCCGGCGCCCGGCCTCGCGAAGCATCCGCATCGGCAGTTCGGCGCCGCGCGGACCGCCGCCGGTGCCGGACGGGAACCAGCCGCTCTCGGCGGCGAGGTCGTCGGGGATGCCGGAGACGTCACCGATGATCACGTCGGCCTTGATGTCTTCCGGCAACGGATCGAAGAGATCGCCCGCGTAGAAGTGCATCCGATCGGACACGCCATGTGCCGTTGCGTTCGCTGTGCCGACCTCGACGACA
>JBFINP010000007.1:0-80680 GCA_041611095.1 Acidimicrobiia bacterium
CCCGCGATGGGGTAGGGGCCCCATCTGTGGGAGGAGGCGACGAGATGTCGCCGGGCAGGAGCAGCACGGCCCGCGATGGGGTAGGGGCCCCATCTGTGGGAGGAGGCGACGAGATGTCGCCGGGCAGGAGCGGATCATGAAGAAGAATCCGCGTGACGTCGTGCTGCAGCCGGTCGTATCCGAGAAGTCGTACGACCTGATCCAGGATCTCAACACATACACGTTCCTCGTCGACAAGCGGTCGAACAAGACCGAGATCCGACAGGCCGTCGAGGATATCTTCGACGTGCGCGTCGTCGGGGTGAACACGATCAACCGCAAGGGCAAGCGCAAGCGCACGGGCTGGAAGGTCGGCAAACGGCCGGACACGAAGCGTGCGCTCGTAACACTGGCGATCGGCCAGTCGATCGACATCTTCGAGGTCTGATTCCGATGGGTGTGAAGAAGCTCAAGCCGACATCTCCCGGGCGTCGTTTCCAGACGGTGTCCGACTTCGAGTCGATCACGAAGTCGGAGCCGGAGAAGACGCTGCTCGACAAGCAGAAGCGGTCATCGGGCCGCAACGCCTACGGGCGGATCACCTCGCGTCATCGCGGCGGAGGTCACAAGCGGCGCTACCGCGTAGTCGACTTTCGCCGTACCAAGGACGGCGTGCCGGCCAAGGTCGCCGGGATCGAGTACGACCCGAACCGCAACGCTCGCCTCGCCTTGTTGCACTACACCGACGGTGAGAAGCGATACATCCTCGCTCCCGTGGGGGTGACGGTCGGCGACATGTTGGAGTCAGGCTCCGGCGCCGAGATCCGTCCCGGGAATGCGCTGCCGCTACGGAACATCCCGACGGGCACCGTGGTGCACGCGGTCGAGATGCGCCCCGGAGGCGGCGCCAAGATGGGGCGCTCTGCGGGCACGAGCATCCAGCTGATGTCGAAGGAGTCGAACATGGCGTTGCTGCGTCTGCCCTCCGGCGAGATGCGGCAAGTGGCGCTGGACTGCCGGGCAACGGTCGGCCAAGTCGGCAATACCGAGGCCGAGCTGGTGAAGAAGGGCAAGGCCGGTCGCTCCCGTTGGCAGGGCAAGCGCCCGCAAACTCGCGGTGTTGCCATGAACCCCGTCGATCACCCGCTCGGTGGCGGTGAGGGACGCAGCTCCGGAGGCAGGCACCCGACGAGCCCGTGGGGAAAGCCGGAGGGTCGCACCCGCAAGAAGAACAAGGCAAGCGACAAGTACATCGTCCGCCGTCGTAGCAAGAAGGGGAGGCGCTGAGCATATGGCCCGTAGCTTGAAGAAGGGCCCGTTCGTCGACGAGCACCTCCTGGTCAAGGTCGAAGCGGCAAACGCCCGCAACGAGAAGAAGGTGATCCGCACGTGGAGCCGGCGGTCGACGATCCTCCCCGAGATGGTGGGGCACACGATCGCCGTTCACGACGGGCGCAAGCACATCCCTGTGTACATCAGCGAGTCGATGGTCGGGCACAAGCTCGGCGAGTTCGCTCCCACCCGGACGTTCCGCGGTCACGCGGGCGAGAAGTCCGCGAGGCGGCGATGAAGGCGCGCGCCCAGGCCAAGTACATCCGGCAGTCGCCGTACAAGGTGCGGCGCGTGCTCGACCTCGTCCGGGGGCTCCCGGTCGAGGACGCACGCAACGTGCTGACATTCACGAACCGCCGTGCCGCCGGTGCCATCAGCAAGGTGCTCGAGTCGGCGGTCGCCAACGCCGAGCACAACTTCGCCCTGGACGGTGACGAGCTGTTCATCGCCGAAGCATTCGCCGACGAGGGACCCACCCTCAAGCGCTTCCGGCCGCGTGCGCGCGGACGGGCCACGCGCATCCGCAAGCGCACGAGCCACATCACGATCGTCGTCGCCGACGAAGAGGAGACCGAGTAATGGGACAGAAGATCCATCCCTACGGTCTGCGGCTCGGCATCGTCACCGACTGGAAGTCCCGCTGGTACAGCGAGAAGGACTACGCCTTCCAGGTCAACGAGGATCACAAGATCCGGACCTATCTGAAGTCGCAGTTGAAGCGCGGCGCCGTGTCTCGGATCGACGTCGAGCGAATCGGCACCAACAAGGTTCAGGTCGACGTGCACACCGCACGCCCGGGTGTGGTGATCGGCCGCGGCGGCTCCGAAGCCGAGCGTCTGCGCAGCGGGCTCGAGAAGATGACCGACCGCATGGTGAAGTTCAACGTGATCGAGGTGCAGAACGCCGAGCTCGATGCAACGCTGCTCGCCCGGAGCGTCGCCGATCAGCTCGAGGGTCGCGTTTCGTTTCGGCGGGCCATGAAGCGAGCGGTGGCAACGGCGCTCAAGGCCGGCGCCGAAGGCGTGCGCGTCCAGGCGGCAGGTCGCCTGGGCGGCGCCGACATGGGGCGCCGTGAGTGGTACCTCGAAGGCCGAGTGCCGTTGCACACCCTCCGCGCCGACATCGACTACGGCCAGGCGACGGCGGCAACGACCGTGGGCGCCATCGGTGTCCAGGTGTGGGTGTACAAGGGCGACGTGCTCCCGTCGCTGGCGAGCAGCCGGGAGAAGATCGCGGCCGAGGCACGCCTGGCCGCGGGTGGTCCAGCGGAGCGGCGCCGGTCGGCGAAGTCACGTGCCGAGGCGGCTGCCGGTGAGGGTGCCGGCAAGCGTCTCATCGAGGCGGGTGGCGGCAAACGTCTCGTGGAGGCTGGTGGCGGTAAGCGACGCCCTGGTGGCAAGCGCCTGATCGAGGCTGGTGGCGGTCGCAAGCTGACGACGAGCGACGCGCAAGGCGAGTTCGAAGCGGCGCGTGAAGAGGCCGAGGAGATCCTCACAAACACACCTACCGCTGCGGCCCAGGCGCCCGCAGCCGGCGTCACCGAGACACCTCAGGGCGCCGAGGTGACCGCAGCGGCGCCGGAGGCCGGTGATGAATCGGCTCCCCAGGTCGACGCCGTCGTCGAGGACACGGCGGTCGAGGACACGGCGGTCGAGGACACGGCGGTCGAGGACACGGCGGTCGAGGACACGGAGGCCGAGGCGGCCGGAGCCGCCGACGGGGTCGTAGCCGACGAGGCAGACGTGGCCCCCGACACGCCCGGCGACGTACCGATTGAGGATTCGGGCGACGACGCCGAGGACGGTGCCTGATGTTGATGCCGAAGCGGACCAAGTACCGGAAGGTTCAGAAGGGCCGGATGACCGGAAAGGCAAAGGGCGGGACGCGCGTCTCGTTCGGCGACTTCGGGCTTCAGGCACAAGAGCCCGGATGGGTCACTGCCCGCCAGATCGAAGCGGCCCGTGTCGCCATGACCCGAGCCATCAAGCGTGGCGGCAAGGTGTGGATCAACATCTTCCCGGACAAGCCGGTCACCGAGAAGCCCGCCGAGACCCGTATGGGCTCCGGGAAGGGCAATCCGGAGTATTGGGTTGCGGTCATCAAGCCGGGCCGCGTGATGTTCGAGATGGCCGGCGTCAACGAGGAGCTCGCCCGCAGGGCCATGGAGCTCGCGGCACACAAGCTTCCGGTGAAGACCAAGTTCGTGACTCGGGAGGACGTATGAAGGCGCTCGAGTTGCGCAACAACAGCTACTCCGAGCTGGCTGAGAGGCTGGACGAGGCGAAGGAGGAGCTCTTCAACCTTCGCTTCCAGCATGCCACCAACCAACTCGACAACACGACGCGCCTGCGTCAGGTGCGCCGTGAGATCGCCAGGATCAAGACCGTCATGCGCGAGCAGGAGCTCGAGGCGTGGCGCCGACAGCAGGAGAGCGCATGACCGACGATCGTACGCGTCGCAAGGTGCGCACCGGCGTCGTGGTCTCGGATGCCCGGGACAAGACCATCACGGTCGAGGTCGTTGGTTCGAAGCGGCACCCGAAGTACGGCAAGACCATGCCGACGCGGAAGAAGTACCACGCCCACGACGAGCACAACGACGCTCGGCTGGGTGACACGGTCCGCATCATCGAGACGCGGCCGCTCTCGAAGTCGAAGCGGTGGCGCGTTGCCGAGGTCGTGGAGCGTGCTCGATGATCCAGCAGGAGACGCGGTTGCGCGTCGCGGACAACAGCGGGGCACGGGAGCTGCTGTGCATTCGCGTCCTCGGCGGCTCGCGGCGTCGCTACGCCCACCTGGGCGACGTGATCGTCGGCACGGTCAAGGAGGCTACGCCCGGCGGCACCGTGAAGAAGGGTGAGGTGGTGAAGGCCGTGGTTGTCCGGACCAAGAAGGAGAGCCGCCGCCAGGACGGCACCTACATCCGATTCGACGACAACGCATGCGTGATCATCAACGATCAGTACCAGCCACGTGGCACCCGCATCTTCGGCCCGGTGGGCCGTGAGCTGCGTGACAAGAAGTTTATGCGCATCGTGTCCCTCGCTCCGGAGGTGCTGTGATGAAGATCAAGGTGGGAGACACCGTGCGGGTCATCGCCGGCAAAGACAAGGGCGTCGAGAGCCGCGTCGCCCGAGTCATCACGGCCAAGAACAAGATCATCGTCGAGGGCGTTGCCACGGCCAAACGGCACCAGCGTCCCACGGGTCAGACCATGCAGGGCGGGATCATCGACAAGGACATGCCGATCGATGCGTCCAACGTGATGATCGTCTGTCCCGAATGTGGCCCGACGAAGATCGGTGCCCGCTTCGACGAGGACGGCCGCAAGTACCGCGTGTGCCGCAAGTGTGGGAGTGATCTGTGATGACGCCTCGTCTCAAGGAGAGGTACGAGTCGGCGATCCGCGCCGAGCTTCAGGAGCAGCTCGGTCTGGAGAACGTCATGCAGGTGCCTCGCCTGACCAAGATCATCGTGAACATGGGGCTCGGCGACGCCGTCCAGGACGGCAAGCTGGTCGATGCGGCCGTCGAGGACCTCCGCACGATCACGGCGCAACAGCCGAGGATCAATCGGGCACGCAAGTCGATCGCCAACTTCAAGCTTCGCGAAGGCATGCCCATCGGCGTGTCGGCGACGCTGCGTGGAGATCGGATGTGGGAGTTCTTCGACAGGCTCGTCACCCTGGCAATCCCGAGGATCCGCGACTTCCGAGGGCTGAATCCTGGGGGCTTCGACGGGCACGGGAACTACAGCTTCGGTGTCACCGAGCAGTTGATCTTCCCAGAGATCGAGTACGACAAGGTGGGGAAGGTGCGTGGCATGAACATCACCTTCGTCACCACCGCCACCAACGACCGAGAAGGAAGGGCGCTGCTCGAGGCGTTCGGGTTCCCCTTCCGTCGCCAACAGGCAGGGGTGTGATGGCCAAGACATCCAAGATCGTGAAGAACGAGCGCCGGAAGGAGCTCATCGAGCGCTACAAGGAGCGTAGGGCCGAGCTCACCGCCGTCATCAAGGACCCGGAGACGACGTACGAGGAGAAGCGGGCTGCCTACCAGGCGCTCGCCAAGCTGCCTCGCGATTCGAGCGCGACGCGCTACCGGAATCGGTGTGGCGTGTCGGGTCGGCCGCGCGGGTACTTCCGCAAGTTCGGTATGTCCAGGATCGCCGTGCGCGAGCTGGCGCACAACGGCGAGCTGCCGGGTGTGAGAAAGGCGTCGTGGTAGTCATGTACACCGACCCCATTGCCGACATGCTGACCCGGCTGCGCAACGCCAATCAGGCGCTGCACGCCGAGGTGTCGATGCCGTCCTCGAAGATGAAGGAGCGCATCGCCGAGATCCTCGCCGCCGAGGGCTACGTCGACAGCTTCAAGGTCGAGGACGCCCACGTGGGCAGGGCGCTCACGATCCGTCTGCGCTACAGCGACGACCGTACCCGCGTCCTAAGGGGTGTTCGCCGGATCTCCCGTCCGGGGCATCGCGTGTACAAGCCCGCCCTCGGAATCAGTCGCGTCCAGGGTGGACTCGGCGTTGCGATCCTGTCGACGTCGCAAGGTCTGTTGACCGACCGGGAGGCGCGACGCCGCAACGTCGGCGGCGAGGTCCTCTGTGAGGTGTGGTGAGCCATGAGTCGCATCGGTAAGAGCCCCATCGCAGTCCCCTCCGGTGTAGAGGTCGAGGTGCGTGGTGCGCACGTGAAGGTCAAGGGACCCAAGGGGACGCTCGAGCGCACCCTGGACGAGCGAATCACGATCTCGGTCGATGGCGGTACGGTGACGCTTGCGCGTCCCGACGACGAGCGTGCTTCACGTGCACTGCATGGTCTGTCCCGCGCTCTCGTCGCCAACATGGTGATCGGCGTGTCGGAGGGCTACCGCAAGGAGCTCCAGGCCGTCGGCGTCGGCTACAGAGCCAACCTCCAGGGCAAGAAGCTCGAACTCCAGCTCGGTTTCTCGCACCCCGTATACGTGGATGCACCCGACGGGATCGACTTCGAGGTTCCTGAGCCCACCAAGATCGTGATCTCGGGCATCGACAAGGAGCTGGTCGGTCAGACGGCGGCGGACATTCGCCGCATTCGCCCGCCGGAGCCCTACAAGGGCAAGGGTCTCCGCTACGTAGACGAGCACGTCCGCCGCAAGGCGGGTAAGGCAGGTAAGTGATGAGAGGCTCGCGCACAGACGCCCGGCAGCGGCGCCATCGCCGCGTCCGCAAGCAGGTGCGAGGCACCGCAGCTCGACCCCGCCTCGCGGTGTTCAAGAGCAACCGCTACATCTACGCCCAGGTCATCGATGACGACACCGGCCACACCATCGTGTCCGCGTCGTCCCGAGAGTCGGGCACGAGCGCCCAGAGCCTGACCGTGGAGACGGCGGCGACCGTCGGCGAGCTCATCGCCGCGCGTGCGTCCGATGCGGGCGTGACCGAGGTCGTGTTCGACCGCGGTGGTTTCCCGTTTCACGGACGGGTGAAGGCGCTCGCCGATGCCGCGCGCAAGGCCGGCCTGAAGTTCTGACCGAAAGAGATTCAAGGAGTACGACGTGACGACGAGGAGATCGGACCGAAGCCGCGAGTCCGAGTTCGACGAGCGAGTGATCGCGATCAACCGAGTGGCCAAGGTGGTCAAAGGTGGTCGCCGGTTCTCGTTCACCGCGCTCGTGACGGTCGGCAACGGCAAGGGCAAGGTCGGTGTCGGGTACGGGAAGGCCAAAGAGGTCCCCACCGCAATCCAGAAGGGCATCGAGATCGCCCGCAAGTCGATGGTCGACGTCCCCATGGCAGGCTCGACGGTGATCCACGAGGTCATCGGGGAGCACGGTGCATCGCGCGTCATGCTCAAACCGGCGGCCCCCGGTACCGGGGTCATCGCCGGAGGTGCAGTGCGCCAGATCCTGGAGGCCGCCGGTATTCGCGACGTGCTGGCCAAGTCGCTCGGGTCGCCGACCCACGTGAATGTGGCGCAGGCGACCATGAGTGCGATCGCCGCCCAGCGTCGACCCGACGAGGTGGCGCGGGCCCGGGGCAAGCGTGCCGAGGAGATCTTCCCCCCGGCGCTGCTCGCCGCCTATCGCTCGGCCGAGCTGATGAAGACCCAGGTGGGTGAGTGACGTGGCGAAGACGTTGAAGATCACCCTGGTGCGCAGCACGATCGGCGAGAAGCCGAAGACGCGCGCCACGGTCGAGAGCCTCGGGCTGCGGAAGATCCGTCAGTCCGTGGAGCGTCCCGACACACCGGATGTCCGTGGAATGGTGTTCCGGGCCAAGCACCTGCTCGATGTCGAGGAGTTGGGATGAAGCTGCATCATCTGAAGCCCGCACCGGGCTCCAAGCAGAGCAAGGTACGCGTCGGTCGCGGCGAGCGCGGCAGGCGGGGCAAGACCGCCGGGCGCGGCACCAAGGGCCAGAAGGCCCGCGGCACCGTGCGTCCCGGCTTCGAGGGCGGGCAGATGCCGCTGCAGCGTCGCCTTCCCAAGCTGAAGGGCTTCAAGAACCGCAACAAGGAGTACTTCGCCCTCATAAACGTCGAGCGGCTCAACGCATTCGACGACGGCGCCGAGGTGACGCCCGACGAGTTGCGCGAACGCGGGCTCGTCAAGCATCGGGGACGGATCAAGGTGCTCGGCGAGGGCGACCTCGAGCGGAAGCTCGTGGTGAAAGCCCATGCGTTCAGCCTCGGTGCGGTCGAGAAGATCAAGGCAGCCGGCGGCTCCGTCGAAGTCGTCGATTAGCGCCTCCGGTGGTCGCCGGCTTGGTCCGGCGCCTTCGGGAAGGGCCGTACCCCCGACCTGGTAGACCGTCTCAGCAACTAACCTCGAAACGCACTCGGACACAGGAACCCACGCTCCATGCTCTCCGTCTTCCGCAACATGTTCCGGATCGCCGACCTCCGGAACAAGATCCTCTTCACGCTGTTCATCTTCGCCATCTACCGGCTCGGTGCGGCCGTTCCGGTGCCCGGCGTCGACCTGGACCGCGTGCAGGCCTTTGCGCAGCAGCAGGAACAAGCCGGTTTCGTTGGCATCCTCAACCTGTTCAGCGGGGGAGCGTTGGAGACGATGTCCGTGTTCGCTCTCGGGATCATGCCGTACATCACGGCGTCGATCATCATGCAGCTCCTCGCCGTGGTGATCCCGCGCCTCCAGGCGCTGCAGGACGAGGGCGAGGCGGGCCGGAAGGTCATCACCCAGTGGACGCGGTACGTCACGGTGGCGCTGGCGCTGATCCAGTCGACCGGTTTCACGTTCCTCTTCCACTCCGGCCAGTTCACCGGGGGCGTCGACCTGATCCCGGACTACACGCTGCGCAACGTGCTCACGATCGTGATCACGATGACCGCAGGGACCGCGCTCATCATGTGGCTCGGCGAGCTGATCACCCAGCGCGGCGTCGGCAACGGCATGTCGCTGATCATCTTCGTGAGCATCGTGAGCCAGCTGCCGTCCCAGCTGGGCATCCTGCAGGCCAATAGCACCACGTTCCAGTTCGGTGCCGTGATCCTCCTCATGCTGGTCCTGACCGTCGGGATCATCTTCATCGATCAGGGTCAGCGGCGGATCCCCATCTCCTTCTCGCGAAGGGTGCGGGGACGCAAGGTTCTCGGTGGCCAGAACACCTACATTCCGCTCAAGGTCAACATGGCCGGCGTCATCCCCGTCATCTTCGCCACGAGCATCATGTACTTCCCGGTGCTCGCCTCCTCGGCGATCCCCTCGACCGGATGGGGTGCCAGCGTCCGCGACTGGATCGACCGCAATCTGATCGGCACCGGCGCCGGTGGCGGGTTCAGCCCCACGCTTCCGTACATCGTCGTCCTTGCGCTGCTCGTGGTCTTCTTCACCTACTTCTACACGGCGATCCAGTTCGACCCGGAGCGCCAGGCCGACACGATCCAGCGCCAGGGTGGCTTCATCCCCGGCATCCGCCCGGGGCGGGCGACCGTCCGCCACCTGGAGCACGTGCTGAGCCGCATCACGCTCCCCGGCTCGCTGTACCTGGCCGTCGTCACCGTCGCCCCGTCGATCCTCGGTTGGTGGTGGAACATCCCCGTCGGGTTGTCGGGCGTGTCGATCCTCATCGTCGCCGGGGTGGCTCTCGAGACGATGAAGCAGATCGAGAGCCAGCTCATGATGCGCAACTACGAGGGCTTCCTCTCGTGAGCCGGCGCATTCTCTTCCTCGGGCCGCAGGGCTCGGGAAAGGGGACACAGGCGGAGCGTCTCTCCGCTCTCCTCGGTGTCCCCCACGTCTCCTCGGGCGACATGCTCCGCCAGGCCGTCGCCGAAGGCACCGAGCTGGGCAGGCGGGCCGAGCGGATCATGGCGGCGGGCGATCTCGTGCCGGATGACCTCGTCGTCGCCATGGTGGCCGAGCGGCTCCGCAGAGAGGACGTCGCATGTGGCTTCCTCCTGGACGGTTTCCCCAGGACCTCTGCCCAAGCACAAGCATTGGACGAAGCGCTCAACGGGGACGCGCTCGGCACTGTCCTCCTCCTCGAAGCCGACGAGGAGGAGCTGATGAAGCGGCTCACGAAGCGGGCCGAGGAGCAGGGGCGCAAGGACGACACCCCCGAGGCGATCCGCCGCAGGCTCGCCGTCTACTGGGAGGACACGGCGCCGCTCGCCGAGTATTACCCCGAGCACGGAGTACCTGTGGTGCGCATCGACGGCGTGGGCTCGATCGAGGACGTGTTCATGCGCATCGTGGACGCACTCGTTGCGGAGGGGTGATGGACGGCCGCGTCATCACCATGAAGACCGCGGCCGACTTCGAGAAGATGTCGGTGGCCGGAGCCTGTGTTGCCGCCGTTCATCAAGCCGTGCGCGAAGCAGCGCTCCCCGGCGTCACCATGAAGGAGCTCGATGAGGTCGCCGCCGAGGTCATCCGTCAACACGGCTGCCGCCCGTCATTCCTCGGCTACCACGGGTATCCGGCGTCGATCTGTGCATCGCCCAACTCGGCCATCGTGCACGGCATCCCAGGCGACTACGCCCTGCGGGAGGGGGACATCGTGTCGATCGATGCAGGTGCGATCTACGAGGGCTGGCACGGTGACGCGGCGTTCACGATGGCAATCGGCGAGGTTCCGGCCGAGGTGGCGAAGCTGCTGGAGGTGACCGAACAAGCGCTGTGGAGCGGTATCGCCGCCGCCCAGGCGGGGAACCGGCTCGGCGACGTCGGTCACGCCATCGAGGCGACCGCGAAGCCCCACGGATACGGAGTCGTCCGCGAGTACATCGGCCACGGGATCGGGCGCAACATGCACGAGGCCCCGAACGTGCCGAACTATGGCCGCAAGGGCAAGGGTCTGAAGCTGAAGACCGGTATGGCGATCGCAATCGAGCCCATGTTCAACCTGGGCACCGCCGAGACGGCGGTCCTCGACGATTCGTGGACGGTGGTCACCGCCGACGGCTCCCTGTCCGCCCATTTCGAGCACACCGTGCTTCTCACCGAGGAAGGTTCGGTGGTCTCGACCCTCCCGGAGCCGATGCTGGTGGAGGCGAAGTAGCCTGCCCGCCGGTGCAGGTACGATCGGGGGCTCCTCGCCGGGCCCCGGCGACCCTCCGTTAATCTCGATCTCGAGATTGCTGCGACCCGCAAGGAGAGTCGGCCGATGAGACCGCTGCGCACCTTCACGGTCATCCCAGCTCTCCCGCAGCAGCTCGAACCGCTTCGCCGGGTTGCCGGCGACCTCCACTGGGCGTGGAGCCATGACGCCATCGCCCTGTTCCGGCGCTTGGATGCCGACCTGTGGGAGGAGGCGGGTCACAACCCGGTGCGGGTGCTCGGGCTGGTCGAGCAGGCCCGCCTCGCCGAGGCCGCCACCGATCCGGCCTTCCTCGCCCACCTCCAACGTGTCGTGGATTCCTTCGAGGCCTATGCGCGTCACGACGCCACCTGGTTCCGCCGGACGCACGGCACGGGCGACGCGTTGCTCGTGGCGTACTTCTCCGCTGAGTTCGGCATCACCGAGTGTCTGTCCATCTTCGCCGGAGGGCTCGGCATCCTGGCCGGCGACCACCTGAAGTCGGCCAGCGATCTCGGTGTGCCGCTCGTCGGGGTCGGTCTCCTCTACCAGGAGGGGTATTTCGGTCAGCGGCTCGACGAGGCCGGCTGGCAGATCGAGTCGTTCATCAAGAACGATCTCCACAACCTCCCGATCGAGCCGGTGCGCGACGATGCGGGAGAGCCGATCACCGTCGAAGTCGCCTTCCCCGCCGGTCCCATCAAGGTTCTCGTATGGCGAGCGCAAGTAGGCCGCGTCGCCCTGTATCTCCTCGACACGAATCACCCGGACAACTCGCCCGCCGACCGTGCCATCATCCGCCAGCTCTATGGCGGCGACCGAGACGACCGGATTCGCCAGGAGATCGTGCTCGGCATCGGTGGGGTGCGCGCCCTCGAGGCCCTCGGTCTGGAGCCGACGGTCTTCCACATGAACGAAGGCCACTCTGCGTTCCTCGTCTTCGAACTCATCCGTCGCCATATCGAGGATCTTGGGCTCGATTACGCGGCGGCCCGGGAGGCGGCCGCAGGTCTGGTCTTCACGACCCACACGCCCGTCCCTGCGGGACATGACTACTTTCCGCCGGCGCTCATCGATCGTTACCTCGGTCACTACGCCCGCGCCGCGGGTATCGCAGTGGCGGACCTCTTGGCCTTGGGCCGGCAGGACCCGACGGACGAGTTCGAGGAGTTCTGCAACACCGTGCTCGGACTGCGCACCGCGGCATACAGCAACGGAGTGAGCCGGCTGCACGGAGCGGTGAGCCGGCAGATGTGGAGCTCCGTCTGGCCGGGTCGTCCCGAAGCCGAGGTCCCGATCGGTGCGATCACGAACGGTGTCCATTTCGAGTCGTGGATCTCGATGGAGCTAAAAGAGCTCTACGACCGCTACCTCGGTCCCAAGTGGCGGGAAGAGCCGGCGGCGGCGTCGGTGTGGGCGCGCTCCAAGGACATCCCGCCTGCCGAGCTGTGGCGTGTCCATCAGCGCCGCCGCGACCGGCTCGTCGGTTTCGCCAGGGAGCGTCTGGCAGCGCAGCTCGCCGAGCGTGGCGCACCGCAGACGGAGATCGACGTCGCCGATGTCGTGCTCGACCCGCACGCACTCACGATCGGCTTCTCCAGGCGTTTCGCCACATACAAGCGGGCGAACCTGCTGCTGCGGGACCCGGAGCGGCTGACTCGAATCCTCACGAACCCAGACCGGCCCGTCCAGATCATCTATGCCGGTAAGGCCCATCCTCGCGACGACGCCGGCAAGCGGCTGATCCAATCCATCATCGAGCTCACCCGGAGACCGGAGCTGCGCCGCCACATCGTGTTCATCGCCGACTACGACATGGCAGTGACGCGGTACCTCGTCCAGGGCGCCGACGTCTGGCTGAACACGCCCGTCCGGCCCCTCGAGGCGAGCGGCACGAGCGGAATGAAGGCGGCGGCGAACGGCGTCCTCAATCTGAGCACCCTGGATGGGTGGTGGGACGAGGCCTACGAGCCCGACGTGGGCTGGGCGATCGGCAGGCGCGAGGCGCCGGCCGATCCCGAGGCGCGTGACCGCTTCGAGTCGCTGGCCCTGTACGACCTGCTGGAGCGCGACGTCGCACCCCTCTTCTATGAGCGAGGCGTCGATGCCCTCCCGCGGCGCTGGATCGCGCGAATGCAGCGTTCGATCGCCAGGCTCAACGGCGTCTACAACACCCACCGGATGGTGCAGGAATACACCGAGCGCTACTACCTCGCCTCCTCGAGACACAACCAGGCCATGTCTGCCGAGGGGGCGAGGCGGGCGCGGGCGCTGGCCGACTGGAAGGCTCGCGTTGTGGCGGCGTGGCCCGAGGTCCAGATCTCGGATGTGGCGGCGGAGGACCTCGAGAGCGAAGTGCGGGTCGATGAGCCGATCGAGGTCGAGGCCGTGGTGCACCTCGGCGCGCTCGAGCCCGACGACGTCGTCGTCGAGCTCTACCGGGGAAGGATCGGCGCCCAGGACGACATCGTCGACGGGATTGCGGTCCCGATGGAGCTTCAGGGTTCTGAGAGCGGCAGTTCATGGCGCTATGCGACGGCGGTGGGCTTCGAGGAGAGCGGCCGAGCCGGGTTCACCGTGAGGGTGGCTCCGCAGCATCCCGATCTGGTCTCATCGCTGGTCCCGGGTCTCGTCGTCTGGGCCTGAGCGGCACTCCATCCCAGGTCGACTCCCTCAGGCCAGGTCGTCGAGATACAAGGGGAGCATCGCTCGCCAGGTGGGCCAGTCGTGGTCCCACTCCCAGCCCCACTGATCGACTCGATTGGGGATGCCCTTCGCACCGAGGACGTCGGCCATGCGCCAGCTCTCGCCCGGGTCCTCCCACCGCCCGCCCGCACAAGCGAGCACGATGAATCGGGATCGCAAACGGTCCAGGGCCGGGCCGTCGAGACCGGGCACGAAGTGTTGTGGCGAGGAGAAGTAGAAGTCGTCGCTCCAGTGACCGTAGAGCCAGCTGGTCAGGTCGTAGGTTCCGCTCATGCAGATCGCCGTGCGGATGAGGTCCGGATGGCGTGTGATCAGCTCCAGAGCCCAAAACGCTCCGAGCGATGCGCCCGACGTGATGAGCTCGATGCCGCCGTCGCGACAGTCGGCGCGGATAGCGGGAACGACCTCGTCGACGATGAAGCGATCGAACTGGCCCTGTAGCCACATGGAGTGGCGGGGATCGTCCTTCATCAACCAGGAGCGCCCCGAGATCGAGTCGACCGAGTAGAGCTTGACCCGCCCTCCCGCGAGCAACGGTGCGACGGCATCGACGAGCCCGAATCGCTCGATCTCCTCCGCATCGCCGCCGGCGGTGGGGAAGACGAGCACGGGGGTGCCGAAGGTGCCCCAGCGTGCCATCGTGACCCACTGCTCGAGCCGGTCCGAACGCCACCGCTCGACGGCCTTCACGGTGCGCTCCTCACCGGCCCATCCTCAAGAGGCGGCGTCCAGACGGTCGCGTTCGGTTTTGCGCCAGAACTGGATGAGGCCCCAGAAGTGGTCGGTGAACTCGTCGACCTCGTGCTTCGGGAACAGCGCGGCGACCTTCCACCGAATGATCTCGCGCGCTCGGACCTCTCCGAAGTACTGGTACGTGATCTCGTCCAAGTCGGCGAGGTGGGACGCACAGAACTCCTCGAAGTGGTCCGCATCGAACCGCTTTCTCGCCAAATCGCCCAAGGCGGCCAGCCGCTCCGGGTAGTCCTCGACGGCCTCGGCGATGGCGAAGAACTCCCGCCAGTCCCGGTCGTGCCTCATCTGGCGATCGGTAGCGGCGCAGAACAGCGACCAGCGGAGAAGCGCCTTCACGAGCCACGGGATGTGATAGTGCAGCGACGTGACCTGCGAGTCGGGGTTGGCGTTGGCGAAGTCGATGGGGTGAAACACGCCATGTCGCCGCAGCGCCTCACACGAGTTGAAGTCCCACCCGAAGAAGCTGTTGATGGTCAGCGTGAGATCGATGAGCTGCTTTTGATCGTCGCCGTCGAGGAAGTCGAACGCCACCTTGTAGCGGTCGTGGATCGGAGCGTCGGGATCGTACTGGATCACGTTGACCTGAGGACCGACGCCGAGGCAGCGCACGAACAGGTCGAACGGGTCGACGGCCTGCTGGAGGTGCATGATGCGGGTTCCGGATGCGTCGTACGCCTCCTGGAGCTGCTCTGCGTTGTCGATGCGGCTCACCCCAACCCATGCCCCGCCGTCGTAGGGCTTCAAGAACATCGGGTAGCCGATCTCGTCGCCGAGTGCGGATAGGTCGAACATCCGGGCGTAGCGCTCTAACGTCACTTCGAGATCATCGGACGGCGGGTATGCCTTGGGCGGCAGCAACCACGTTGGGGGCACGGGGACGCCGAGCCGCATCATGGCCACGTATGACGTGTGCTTCTCCATCGCCTGGAGCGTGAACGGGTCGTTGAGCACGTAGAGGTCGTCGAGCACGACGGCCTTCTTGATCCACTCCCGGCTCGTGTGGTACCACGGCGTGAGCCGGTCGAGGACGACGTCGTACTTCACGTGCTGTCCGAGGTCGAACGGCTCGATGGTTATCCGATCCACGTCGAAACGCGTCGTGCGATCTGCCGTCGTCACTTCGGGTTTCATCCTGTCGAGGATGTCCTCGTAGAACTGCGGCCAGCACAGGTCGGCGCCGAGGCTGAGACCGATGGTGCGGGTGATCTCCTTCATTCCGTCACGGTACCGCTTCAGTCCGAGGGCGGCAGCAGCGCCCGAAGGGCATCGCCGAGGTTGTTGCGCCAGCTCTGCCAGTGGTGTCCGTCGTTGGGCTCCTCGTAGTGGACGTCCATGCCGGCGTCCCTCAGTACGGGCACGAAGACACGATTGTCGTCCCGGAGTCCTTCGTAGGCCCCACAGGCGACCCACGCTTCGTTCGCCGGAGGGCCGGGCGCCGCCGCGAACTCGGCGACGAAGTCGATCACAGGCTGCAGCTCGGGGCTCCGGTCGAATGGCCCGCCCACGGCCGTGATGAAAGTGCCGGAGAGGAGGACGAGGGATCGAAAGGCGTCGGGATAGCGCCACGCGGTGGCGAGGCTGGCGACGGCACCGAGGCTCGACCCGGCGATGATCCGTTCGGAAGGGTGGGCGCTGACGTTGAACTCCGCCACGGCGTGAGGCAGCACGTCCTCCACGACGAAGGCGCCGTGGGCAGGCAGGGCCATGTACTCACGGTTGCGGTCCACGGGGTCGAGGAGCAGCCCGACCAGTGGCTCCACGGCACCGGCGCCGATCAGGTTGTCCAGGACGGTCGTCAAGGCCGCGTACTCGAGGAGGTCGCTTCCATCGTGGAAGACCACCGTCGGGTACGGCTTCTCGGCGGGAAACCCGTTGGGGAGGTACACGGACAGCGTCCGGGGTCCGGCGAACGCAGGTGACTCGATCTCCAGCGCCTCGACCGTGCCGGGGGATGCGTCGACCGCCGGTGATGTCCACGGCGGGTCGGCGTAGCCGGGCCCGCGCGCCACCGAGTTCGCTCCGAAGGGGTCCGACGCCGTCCTCCGGTTCAGTGGATCGACGATACGCATGGTCCGCTGGTCCGTCTCGATCTCCAGCTGGTACTCGATGCGACTTCCCGCCGGCAATTCGACCGTGACGTACCACAGGTCGGTGCCTTCGAGTCGCTCGAGCGGTGGGATCTCGGGAAAGCGCGCCATGAAGTGGACCACCCGGACGGACCTGGCGTCGCCCACATACGTGAAGGTCGATGTGCCGTCTGCCGAGAACGGGACCCCGACCCGCGTGAGGCGCCTCCGCAAGTAGGCAGGGGCCATGGAGCGGGCGGCGATGGCGAGCGGGTCGGGCAGAGGCCGAAGGGGCAGACGATCGGACATGGCGGCGAAAGGCTAGTGCGGCTCGAGGCGGGCGAGACAGGGGACCAGGGGGTTGCGCGCCTGCGCCTTTCAGCTACATTGTCGATGGAAGGCGTCGCCGAAACGGCGATTTGCCCATAGTTCGAGGCGCCCCCTATCATGCCTGGTCCGGCCCCCACCGGGCCGGGTTTTTCTTGTGCCAAGCAAGACGGCGTCGACCGAGGTCGAGGTACACGCCGAGCGCATTCGCCACACGACGAGGGGAATTGCTCGGCGGCGACAGCGGTCACGTCCACGAGATACTCCGCCGCCCTCGAACGCAGGACCGCGTACCGATACTGATGAAGGTTTCAGCCTCCGCCAAGAAGATGTGCGAGAAGTGCCGGGTCATCCGCCGCCACGGTCGGGTTTGGGTGATCTGCTCCAACCCGCGCCACAAGCAACGTCAGGGGTAGTACATGGCTCGTATCGCCGGAACCGACCTTCCACGAGACAAGCGCGTCGAGATAGGGCTCACGTACATCTTCGGCGTGGGTATGTCGACTTCGCAGGGCATCTTGCGCGATCTCAACATCAACCCGGACACGCGCGTCCGCGACCTCACCGACAGCGAGGTCGTGAGCATCCGGCAGTACATCGACGCAAACGTCCCCGTCGAGGGTGACCTGCGTCGAGAAGTTGCGCAGAACATCAAGCGGAAGATCGAGATCGGTAGCTACCAGGGGCTGCGGCATCGGCGGGGACTACCGGTCCGGGGTCAGCGTACGCACACCAACGCCCGCACCCGCAAGGGGAAGTCGGCGCCGATCGCCGGCAAGAAAAAGGTCACCAAGTAGGTCGTAAGAGGTTCACGTGGCGAAACAGCAGCGAGTCGGCCGCCGGAAGGTCAAGCGGAACATTCCGCACGGCCAGGCGCACATCAAGGCCAGCTTCAACAACACCATCATCACCATCACCGACCAGGAGGGCAGCGTCGTGGCGTGGACGTCAGGCGGCTCCGTCGGCTTCAAGGGTTCCCGCAAATCGACGCCCTATGCGGCGCAGGTCGCAGCCGAGCAGGCGGCACGCACGGCCGGCGAGATGGGCATTCGCAAGCTGGACGTCATCGTGCGCGGCTCCGGCTCGGGTCGCGAGACGGCCATCCGCACGCTCCAGAACATGGGGCTCGAGGTGACGGGCATCAAGGACACCACCCCAGTACCCCATAACGGCTGCCGTCCCAAGAAGCGGAAGCGGGGCTGAGGCAATGGCTCGTTACACCGGACCACGCACCAAGCGAAGCCGTCGCGCTCGCCAGCTCCTCGACGAGAACAAGGCGAAGTACTTCGACCGCCGGCCGTACCCGCCGGGGGAGCACGGTCGGGGACGGATCCGCGAGTCGCAATACCAGGTCCAGCTACGCGAGAAGCAGAAGCTGCGCTTCACCTACGGCGTGCTGGAGCGCCAGTTCCGCCGCTACTACGAGAAGGCGGCGCGAGCGAGGGGCATCACCGGCGAGACGCTGCTCATGCTGCTCGAGACGCGACTCGACAACGTCGTGTACCGCGCCGGGTTGGCCAGGACCCGTCCTCAGGCCCGCCAGCTCGTGAACCACGGCCACTTCCTCGTGAACGGCAAGAAGGTGGACATTCCGTCGTACCAGCTTCGCCAGGGAGACATCGTCACGATGCGCGAGCGGAGCCGTGAGCTCTTTCCGGTGCAGCAGGCCGTCGACACG
Source organism: Acidimicrobiia bacterium (assembly GCA_041611095.1). Taxonomy (GTDB): domain Bacteria; phylum Actinomycetota; class Acidimicrobiia; order Spongiisociales; family UBA5794; genus UBA6912. Next base: position 18,371 of record JBFINP010000007.1, read on the forward strand.
CTCGACCGCCCGAAGCCGGAGTGGCTCGATATCGACAGTCGAGACCGGCGAGTCATGGTCACCAGCCTGCCGAGCCGCCAGCAGATCGACACCCAGATCCAAGAACAGCTCGTCGTCGAGCTGTACTCGAAGTAGCCCGTTTACACCCGACACCGAGGAGCGCCCCGTGCTCATCGTCCAGCGACCCAGCATCGAAGAAGAGCAGACAACCGACGTGCGATCCCGGTTCGTCGTCGAGCCGCTGGAACCAGGTTTCGGCTACACCCTCGGCAACACGCTCCGTCGCACCCTTCTGGCGCGCATTCCCGGAGCCGCCATCACCTCGGTCCGGATCGAGGGCGTCCAGCACGAGTTCTCGACCATCGAGGGAGTGGTCGAGGACGTCGTCGACTTCATCCTGAACCTCAAGCAGGTCGTGCTGCGGATGGAGACCGATGAGCCCGCCACGCTCTACCTGTCGGCCAAGGGCAAGTCCGACGTTGCGGCGTCGGATCTCAAGGTGCCGGCAGGCGTCGAGGTCGTCAACGACGACCTGCATCTCGCGTCGCTGTCGTCGTCCGGCCGCCTGGAGGTCGAGCTCACCGCCGAGCGTGGCGTCGGCTACCGCAGCGCCGATCGCAACAAGAAGAGCGACACCATCGGCGTGATCCCGATCGACTCGATCTTCTCCCCCGTCCGCAAGGTCGCCTACCGGGTGGAGAGCACCCAGGTCGGCATGATGACCGACTTCGACAAGCTGGTGCTCGACGTCGAGACCGACGGATCGGTGTCGCCGAGCGAGGCGTTGTCGTCTGCCGGCAAGACCTTGCGCGAGCTCTTCGGGTTGTTTGCCGACATGGACGAGGGCGAAGGCTTGACGCTGGGTGACGTCGTCGCCGCCGAGTCCAGCTCGCCGGACCTCGACCTTCCGATCGAGGCGCTCGACCTCAGCGAGCGGCCGCGCAACTGCCTGCGCCGCGCCCAGGTGCAGACGGTCGGCGAGCTCGTCGAGAAGACCGAGGACGACCTGCTCAACATCACCAACTTCGGCCAGAAGAGCCTCGAAGAGGTCGTGGCCAAGCTCGACGAGCTCGGGCTGTCGCTGCGATCAACGGCCGACACCGAAGGCGGATTGGCCTGATGCCGGCCCCGAAGAAGGGGCCCCGCCTCGGCGGGAGCCCTTCTCACCAGCGCAAGATCCTCGCCAATCTGGCGGCTTCCCTCATCGAGGAGGAGCGGATCACGACGACGGCGGCCAAGGCCAAGGTCCTGCGCCCCTACGTGGAGAAGATGATCACGAAGGCGCGCCGCGGTGATCTGCACGCCAGGCGTCTGGTGCTGCGCAAGATCGAGAACAGCGAGGTCGTGACCAAGCTGTTCGACGACGTGGCACCTCGCTACACCGATCGCCCCGGGGGCTACACGCGAATCGTGAAGTTGGGACCGCGGCGCGGCGATGGCGCCGAGATGGCGCTCATCGAGCTGGTCTGAACCTCACGACCCTCCATCGGATCCACGAAGCCGATTCGCGCCGCTTGGAGCTGGTGTCGCTTCTGGAGTCCTTCCTACCCACCTTGGCGGAGGTCGACCATCTCGCCGCGATGTGGGAGCTGGCCCTCCTGGATGGCGACGTCCTCGATCGCAACCACTTCGAGCCCGGTCATTTCACCGTGAGCGGGTTCGTCACCGACACCGACGTGGCAAAGGTCGCCCTCATCGAGCATCTCCGCCTCGGTCGCTGGTTGCAGCCGGGCGGGCACATCGATCCCGACGACGCCACCCTCATCGGCGCGGCCCGCCGCGAGATCACCGAGGAGACGGGCCTGACCGAGCTCGATCCCGACCGACCCCGACTCTTCGACATCGCCGTGCACAGCATTCCGGCGCGCGGCGCAGAGCCCGCCCACTTGCACTACGACCTGCGCTTCTGGTTCGTCGGGGAGGCCGTCCCACTGAGGGTGTCATCCGAAGTGGGTGGGCAGGCTTGGGTAGATCTCGATGCGGTCGAGCAGTGGTCGGGCGACGAGTCGGTGCACCGAGCCGTCGTGAAGCTACGCGAGCGGGGCGGCGGCGACTAGTTCCGGTACACGGTGATGTCGCCCGTGTCCGTGGCGAGGCGCACGACGTTTGCCGCGCCGGGGTCGTCGTCGATCCGCGACTCCACGCTGCCTCCGGGGGCCTGGGTGTCGAAGGCGTATCCGGCCTCGGGGAGCTGGGCGGTCACGTCGCCGTCGGCCGTCGTCGCCACGAGCATCGCCGTCGGGTCGTCGAAGCTCACGTCGATGTCGCCGCGACCCGTCTCGAAGGTGGCGTTGACCGAGGACAGCCGCGTACCGAGGACATCCCCCGTCCCGAGCGTCACGGTGATGTCGCCGATCAGCGACGTGACACCGACGTCGCCTGCCGCGGCGTCGATCGTCACGGTCCCAGTCAGGTTCGAGACCGCCACCGAGCCGTCTCCCGTCGTCACCTTGACGTCCGCCGCATCTCCCTCGACGAAGATCATGTAGTCGACCGCGCACTCCTCGGAGTCGGTGCAGCTGTCGGCGATCGTCAGCACGCCGTCGGCGAGTTCGATCATCGGATCCGGCTCGCCGCGTAGGATCACCGTCTCGACGGACGTTCCCGACACGTTGGCCTGCCCGGTGATCGTCACGGCACCGGCTGCGATGTCGACCTCGACCTGGGCCGGCGACTCCTCGAGCTCGAGGGTGGTACCGGAGGTGGAACACGCCGCCATCAGCAGCGCCGTCGCTGCCGCGCTCCACAACCACCGCATATGTCTCGCCTTCCGTCGGGTGCGACGTGAGCCTAGGAGGGCACCGAAACGTGAGCAACGCGACACGACGTCGCCGACCGGTAACCTCCTCCCGACCGGAGGAGCCATGCGCGAAACCATGACCCGCCTGCTGCAGGCCGTCCGCTTCGAGCGCGAGGCCTACGTGTGGATGGATTTCAACGACCGGGCCACGGGCGATGCCCTACTGCTCGTCGCCGCAACGCGCATCCTGCTGCTCCTCGGCTTCGGCTTCAGTGTGCTGGGTCTCACCACGAGCCTGTCCGGCATCGAGGTCCTGCTCACGACGCTGATCAACGCCGCCGTCTTCTGGCTCGTCTACAGCGCCCTGGTACACGCCTCGGCCCGATTCCTGTTCGACGGCGAGGGGTCGTATGCCACGACGTTGCGCATCACCGGGTTCGCCCACCCGACGCTGTTGCTGCTGATCGCAACGGCGAACCTCGTCGGCAACGCGCTCCTCGCCCTGATCCTGGGGAGCTTGTGGTTTCTCGTCGTGGTGGCGCAGGGTGTCCGGCACACGGCCGACCTCCCGATCGAGCGGGCGCTGGCGGCGGCGGCCGCCGGCCTGCTGGGATGGATCATCGTCTCCAGCATCTTCGGTCGGGGATTGATCTGACGGGGGCAGGGTGCCTGTCTACCGGCTCGACATCGCCTACGACGGCTCCGGCTTCCACGGTTACGCACGTCAGCGTGACGTGCGCACCGTGCAGGGCGAGCTGGAGGCGGCGCTCGCCCACCACACCGGGCCCGTCGAGACGTTCGTCGCCGGGCGAACCGACAAGGGGGTCCATGCGACGGGCCAGGTGGCGAGCTTCGAGACGGCGGTACCGCTCGATGCGGTGAGTCTCCAGCGTTCGCTCAACCGGCAGCTCGGTCCCGAGATCTCGGTGACGGCGATCTCGGAGGCACTCCCCGGGTTCCATGCACGCTTCTCGGCGCAGGGGCGTGCATACGAGTACCGGGTTCTCGACCAGGAGGCACCCGATCCTTTTCTAGCGGCGACCTCCTGGCACTTCGGCCGGCCCCTCGATGCCACATCGATGGCCGAAGCCGCCACGCACTTCCAGGGTGAACACGACTTCGCCTCGCTGTGCCGGCGGTCAGGCGATCGCAGCACCGTCCGCCTCGTCCGGTCCGCCGAGTGGGTGCGACCCAGGTCTGGCCTGCTGGTCTTCGAGGTCAGCGCCTCGTCGTTCTGCCACCAGATGGTGCGGTCGATGGTGGCGCTCACCGTCGAAGTCGGGCGCGGGAAGCTGTCGCCCACAGCCATCCCCGAGATCCTCGCCGCACGCGATCGGCACGCCGCCAAAGGGGTCGCGCCGCCGCATGGCCTCATCCTCGTGAGGGTCGACTACTGACCACAGTGGCGATTGGCGGTATGCGCAGGGGCCCGGTACCATGCCGCCTCGCGCCCGGTTCCGGGCCGTTTCTTGTGTTCGCCCTCGTGCGACCGCCGATCGCAAACGGATCCTCGATGAAGCCCAACTTGCAGAAAACGTACTCGCCGAAGCCGGCGGACATCGAACGCCGGTGGTTCGTGGTGGACGCCGACGGTGTGACGCTCGGACGCCTCGCGTCGGACATCGCAACGATCCTGCGCGGCAAGCACAAGCCGACGTTCGCCCCCCACATCGACGGTGGGGACTACGTCGTCGTCGTCAATGCCGAGAAGGTCGCGGTGACCGGCAACAAGGAGGAGGCCAAGGTCTACTACCGCCACTCGGGCTACCCCGGTGGGCTGAGGGAGATGAACCTCGGCGCCCTGCGCGCCAAGCACCCGGAGCGCATCATCGAGTCCGCCGTGCGCGGCATGCTGCCGAAGAACAAGCTCGGCCGCAGCATGATCGGCAAGCTCAAGGTCTACGCGGGTCCCGACCACCCCCACGCTGCTCAGCGTCCGGAGCCGCTCCAGCTCGGAAAGGTGAACGCCTGATGTCGAAACCGCTCGCTCTCGGCACCGGACGCCGCAAGAGCTCTGTTGCCCGTGTGCGCCTGTACAGCGGCAGCGGCGAGTTCCATCTCAATGGCCGCTCGCTCGAGATCTACTTCCCGCAGCCGGCGCTCCGCCTCCGGGTTCTCGAGCCGTTTCGCACGGTGGAGCTCGAGGGTCGCTATGACGTCCACGCCACGATCGAAGGTGGTGGGTTCACCGGCCAGACCGATGCCCTTCGACTCGGCATCGCCCGGGCGCTCGTCGCACTCGATCCCGAGCTGCGGCCGCCCCTCAAGCGCGAGGGTCTCTTGACGCGCGACGCCCGCCGGGTGGAGCGCAAGAAGTACGGTCTCCGCAAGGCACGGCGGGCTCCGCAGTTCACCAAGCGGTAAGCGGTCCGGGATTCCGCTGATGGCGGACCGACTCTTCGGCACGGACGGCATCCGCGGCGTCGCCAACGAGGAACTCACGCCGCAGCTCGCCTTCGACCTCGCCCGCGCCACCGGTGAGGAGCTCGAGGGATACGTTCTCATCGGGCGAGACACGCGCCGGTCGGGACCCATGCTCTCGGCGGCACTCCAGGCCGGCTTCAACGCCGTGGGAATGGACACCGTAGACCTCGGGGTCATTCCGGTGGGTGGCGTCAGCCGCCTCACCAACGCCTCGGATGCGGCTCTCGGCGTCATGGTCAGCGCATCGCACAACCCGGCCCCGGACAACGGCATCAAGCTCATCGCCCACAGCGGCAACAAGCTGCCCGACTCCGTCGAGGATGCGATCGAGGCTCGCTACCGCCGAGGCGCTCCCTACCGGGCGCCGATCGGTGCCGCGATCGGCATGGCGCGAACGATGGACGACGCCATCGAGCGCTATCTCGATCTCCTCGGCGGCACCTCCACCGGAGATCTCGGCGGTCTCCCCATCGTCCTCGATTGCGCCAACGGAGCAGCGCACCTCGCAGCACCGGCCCTGTTTCGCAGGCTCGGCGCCGAGGTCGAGGTGAGGGCGGCCGATCCCGACGGGCTGAACATCAACGACGGGTGCGGGGCTACCCATCCCGAGGCGCTGGCGCCCTTCGTCGCAGGACGGGTCGGGCTCTGCTTCGACGGCGACGCCGACCGTCTGATCGCCATCGATGAGGACGGTGTTCCGGCCAACGGCGACGTGATCATGGCGGTCCTCGCCCGCCATCTCAACGAGACGGGCCGGTTGCCCGGCGGCGAGATCGTGGCAACCGTGATGTCGAATCTCGGGTTCAAGCAGGCGATGCGCAGCATCGGCCTCGTCGTGCATGAGACCCAGGTCGGCGACCGCTACGTGCTCGAGGAGATGCTGCGAACCGGGGCGGCGTTGGGTGGTGAGCAGTCGGGTCACATCGTCCTCGAAGATCGCATGAGCGGCGACGGCCTTCGGACGGCACTGCGCCTGCTCGAGGTCATGGTGACCACCGGCGCGGAGTTGCGGGAGCTGCGGCGAGTGATGACGGAGTTTCCCCAGGTGCTCCAAAACGTGCTCGTGGCGGACAAGTCACAGCTCGCCGGCGCCGACCAGGTTTGGTCGGCCGTTGCCGATGCGGAGGCCTCCCTCGGTGAGGATGGGCGCATCCTCGTGCGGGCATCGGGCACGGAGCCCCTCGTCCGCGTGATGGTCGAGGCACCGTCCGCTCGCGTCGCCGAGGACCTCGCCAACTCGTTGAGCGCCGTCGTCTCCGCCGCACTCGCCTGAGTACGGCGGGCTGGGTCATTCGGCCCATGGCACAGCTCCGCACCACGCCTAAGCTGGCCCCGACAATCGATATAGACCGATCGGAGCATGTCTCCAAGCGCCTGTCCTCACCAACTGGTGAGGCTACGAGGAAGAGGGATCATCGAGTAGTCGGCGGGTGCCCTCTCGGCCGCCCACGGTCGTGACGAACGGGAGAAAGCCCGGGGGTGACCCCGGGAACAAAGCCCGAGTCGGCGTGGGAGCGAACCGCACGTTCGCTGTCTGCGCTCCGGTTCCCACCACAGGAGGTTTGCGCGCGCATGTGCGGAATCATGGGCTACGTTGGCCCGCGGCAGGCGGCCCCCCTCATCCTCGACGGCCTGCGCCGGCTCGAATACCGCGGGTACGACTCCGCCGGGATCGCCGTCGCCAATGGTGACATCCACGTCCGTAAGGCGGAGGGGAAGATCGCCCGGCTCGGTGAGCTCCTCGACGACGACCCGTTGACCGGAACCGTCGGAATCGGGCACACCCGCTGGGCCACCCACGGCAGGCCAAGTGACCTCAACGCCCATCCCCACCGTGATCCGTCCGGGCGGTTCGTCGTGGTCCACAACGGGATCATCGAGAACTTCCACGAGCTCCGGGAGCGCCTGAGCGGCGCCGGGCACGCGTTCGAGTCGGAGACCGACACAGAGATCCTCGCCCACCTCGTCGCCGAGGAATACGAAGGCGACCTCGTGGCGGCGGTGCGCCGAGCGGTGTCGCACGCCGACGGCGCCTACGCCCTCGTGGTCATGGCCGCCGCCGAGCCCGGACGAATCGTTGCAGTACGGCGGGTGAGCCCGCTCGTGGTGGGCCTCGGCGACGGCGAGACCTTCCTCGCCTCGGACATACCTGCGGTCCTGCAACACACGCGTGACTTCCTCATCGTCGAGGACGGCGAGCTGGTGGTCGTCGATGCCGAGGGGGCAACGATCGAGCGCATCGACGGCGGGACGGTCGACCGCGCCGTCCTTCACGTCGACTGGGATGCGGAGCAGGCCGAGAAGGGCGGCTACGAGCACTTCATGGCGAAGGAGATCCACGAGCAGCCGGCCGTGGTGACCGAGACCGTCGCCGGACGCCTCGACGGAGAGGGCGACGTCTTCCTCGAGGACGTCCACTTCGACGACCAATTCGCCCGCGAAGTGGAACGGCTGTGGATCACCGCGTGCGGTACGGCCCTCCACGCCGGTCTCGTGGGTCGCGAGATCTTCCAGCGTGTGCTGCGCATCCCGACATCCGTGGAGTACGCCCACGAGATGCGGTACGCAGACCCACTCGTCGCCGCACCGAGCCTGGCGATCGCGATCAGCCAGTCCGGCGAGACCGCTGATACGCTCGCCGCCGCCCGGCTGGCGCGCGAGCGGGGCGCACGCCTTCTGGCGCTCACCAACGTCGTCGGTTCGACGCTGAGCCGGGAAGCGGATGACGTCCTGTACACGCGGGCGGGGCCGGAGATCTCTGTGGCCTCCACGAAGGCCTACCTGGCGATGCTCATCGGTCAGTACCTCCTCGCCCTTCGCATCGGAAGGGTGCGGGGCGTCGTCGACGCCGACCTCGCCCAGCGGGTCGCTCATGGGCTCCACCTGCTTCCGGGCCAGCTCGAGGCGGTCCTCGAGGCCGAGAATCGGGCCGCCAAGGCCGCGCAACGGATCGCAGAGGCGCAGGACGTCTACTTCATCGGGCGTGGTCTCGACTATGCCGTGGCGATGGAGGGCTCGCTGAAGCTCAAGGAGATCAGCTATTTGCACTCCGAGGCGATGCCCGCCGGCGAGCTCAAGCACGGCACGCTGGCCCTCGTCACCGAGGGGACGCCCGTCATCGTCGTGCTGACCCAGGGCAGGGTGTACGACAAGACGATGTCTGCGGTCCAAGAGGTCAAGGCGAGGGGAGCGACGGTCCTTGCCGTGGCGTACGACGACGATGAAACGATCTCCCGCTTCGCCGATGAGGTGTTGCGAATCCCGAGGACGGACGATCTGCTCAGCCCTGCGGCGGCTATCGTGCCCCTCCAGCTGCTGGCCTATCACGTGGCCAGGCTTCGGGGACACGACATCGACCAGCCCCGGAACCTCGCCAAGTCGGTGACCGTGGAGTGAGCCGGACCGTCGAGCCCGACACCTGGGATCGGGCCGGGGAGCCGCTGGTGCGAAGCGGGTGGCTCCCCGGTGGGAGCTGGAGAGCCGAGATACGCAGTTGACCGCCTGTAAACGGTTACACTGGCGTTCACGCAATCGGGCCCTCGATCAGGAACCGAGGACCCGAACACCGGCGTCTCATCCGAGATGTCATTCTCTGCCCATCAAGGAGTCGACATGACTCATCCGAATCACACACTCGTCGTACTCGATCCGTCATCCAACTGGGGTGAGGTTGCGCTCGACGATGCCATGAGCTCCGGCGACGACGCCGTCGTCACGCTGTTCACCGTGCTGAGCGGCCCGGCGGCCTTCGCTCTCGCCGAGTACGCGGCCGATGCCGGCGTTTCCATCGGCGAAGCCGGCGACGTCTACCTCGAGCAGGTGGGAGAGCGAGTCGCGTCTCGCGGCACCACCGTCGCCGGCGAGATCACCGCCGACGGCGACGTCGCCGCAGCGATCGCGACGGCCGCCACCGAGGCGGGAGCCGCTTTGGTCGCCATCCCCGCCGGCAACCGGATCGTCGACGAGCACCACCTCGGCGAGGTCCTGGCAGCGGCCGGCATTGCGCTGCGGATCGTCCCCGTCGGAAGCATGTCCGCCGCCTGACGGAGCCGAGTGGGCTTCACACGCCAAGAGCTGGAGTCGTTTCGGGACGCCTCGGTGCCCGACCTCGTCGGGCCCGGGGTGCGCCTGCTCTTCGTCGGCATCAATCCCGGGCTGTGGACTGCGGCGACGCAGACGCACTTCGCACACCCCGGCAACCGCTTCTACCCGGCACTCGAGCGCGCCGGGATCATCGAGCGCACCATCGACCGCAAGGGCGGCTTCACCGACGAGGACCGGCGGCACCTGATCGCCCGCGGCGTCGGCATCACCAATCTCGTCAACCGGGCGACGGTACGCGCCGGGGAGTTGAGCCGCACCGAGCTGCGCGACGGTGCCGACCGGCTGCGCCGCTTCGTGGCGATGGCCCGCCCCGCGGTCGTGGCGATTGCCGGGATCACCGCCTATCGCACGGCCTTCGGGCTACCCAAGGCGAAGAGCGGCCCGCAGCCGGACGGCATCGCAGGAGCGGAGCTGTGGGTCGTGCCGAATCCGAGCGGTCTCAACGCCCACGAGACGATCGAGACCCTCGCCGACTGGTACCGCAGAGTGGGGGAGCGAGCCGGCGTCGTTTGACAGCCGTGGTCCGTGGAGCCGATCGGTGCCGTCGGGCTACTGTCCGTGCCGTGGAGATCATCGGGCTCGGTGTCGACCTCGCAGAGATCGACCGCGTACGCCATCTGCTTCGCAACTACGGCGATCGCTTCAAGGACCGCTGCTTCACGGACCACGAATGGGCCTATGCCCACCGCTACGTCGATCCCTCCGCCCGCCTCGCCGCCAGATTCGCCGGCAAGGAGGCGGTGATGAAGAGCTTGGGTGCCGGCTGGCGCCGCATCCACTGGAAGGACGTGGAGATCACGGGTGGAGGAGCTCCGCAAGTCAACCTCTCCGGAACGGCGCAGCGCCGGGCCGACATGATCGGGGTGACCAAGGTGCTCGTGACCATCACCCACACCGGCGACCGCGCGCTCGTCTTTGCCATGTCGCTCGGGGACGGGTGAGGTGGCGGGCGGCTCGGTAGCATCCGGCGCCATGGCGACCGCACACCCCCTATGAGACCCGTCATCAGCCCCGCAGAGCTCTCCCGGCTCGATGCCGAGGCCGCCGACCGCATCGACGACCTCATGGATCGGGCCGGGTACGGCGTGGCGCTCGCCGCCGTCGAGATGGGCGCCGCCTACGGCAAGCGAGTGCTCGTGCTCGCCGGCAAGGGCAACAACGGAGGCGACGGCTTCGTGGCGGCTCGGTATCTGAGACGGCGCGGGATCACGGTCGGTGTCCTCGCCCTCGGTGCACCGGCGGCGGGAAGCGCCGCCGAGCGGGCGTGGCGAGCAGCAGAGGCCGAGGGCATCACGATCGCGTCGTGGTCATCCGAGCCCCAACCGGCAGACCTGATCATCGATGCGCTGTTCGGCGCCGGCTTCTCGGGGACCATCCCACCGGAGGTCGAGCCGTGGCTGAGCCACCCGGCGCCGGTGCTCGCCGTCGATCTCCCCACCGGTCTCGACGGGACGACCGGCCACGTCGCCGGATCGGCGTTCCGTGCCATGCGGACGGTCACCTTCCACGCGCTCAAGCCGGGACACGTCCTCGGCCATGGACCGGACCTCTGTGGTCGGATCACGGTCGTCGACATCGGCCTGGAGGGTGGAACCCCGGAGTTCTTCGTCTGCGAGGCCCCCGATGCGCCGCGCCCCCGGCGGGAACGCACCGCACACAAGTGGTCCGCAGGCTCGGTGGTCGTGGTCGGCGGCTCGCCTGGCATGACCGGAGCACCGCTCCTGACGGCGGAGGCGGCGCTGCGCGCCGGCGCAGGTGCGGTGACCCTCATGTGTCCCGCCAAGTTGCAGCCGATCTACGCGGCGCAGTCGCCCGGCTTGCTCACCAGGGGTATCGGGACCGAGTCGCGGTTCTCGGCCACCAACGTCGACGAGGTGCTCGGCGCCGCCGGCCGGTTCGACGTGATGGTCGTCGGGCCCGGCCTCGGCACCGATGTCGGCGGCTTCGCCACGCAGCTCGTTCTGCGATGGCCCGGCAAGTTGCTGGTGGATGCGGACGGGCTCAACGATCTCCAGGATCTCGGCGCGGTCACCGCACGCCAGTCGCCGGCGATCCTCACGCCCCACGCCGGTGAGTTCGGGCGGCTCACCGGCGACGTCCCTGGCTACCCGGCCGCGGTGACGGCTGCGGAGAAGACCCGCAAGATCATGCTGCTCAAGGGCAATCCGACGTTCGTGATCGGCAAGCAGCGATGGGTGGTCACGACCGGAGGTCCGGAGCTCGCCACCATCGGCACCGGGGATGTGCTCGGCGGGTTCATCGCCGCCCTATGGGCACGCGGACTCGAAGCCGAGGTCGCCGCGCGATCCGGGGCCTACTGGCACGGTGTCGCCGGCGCCGACATCGCTCGCAGCGGCACCGTGACGGCGGCTCGTCTCGTTGGGGCGGTCGGGAGGTACGCCTGGTGAGACCCACATGGGTCGAAGTTGATCTCGACGCGATCCGGCACAACGTTGCAGCCATCCGCTCAACGATCGGCCCGGTGCGACTCTGCGCCGTCGTCAAGGCCGACGGTTACGGCCACGGCGACGTCCCGATCGCCGAGACCGTGCTCGACGCGGGTGCAGATCAGCTGGCGGTGGCGCTCGTCGAAGAGGGCATCAGGCTGCGGGACGCCGGGATTCGTGCCCCCATCCTCGTTCTCTCGGAGCCGCCGGTCGGGGACGTGGATGCGCTGGTGCGGTGGCGGCTCACCCCGACCGTGTACACCGCCCGCCTACTCGACCGCCTGTCCGAGCTGGCCGCTGCCGACCCCGTTGCGGTCCATGTCAAGGTGGACACGGGGATGCATCGAGTCGGCGCCGATCTCGACGACGCCGTGGCGCTGGCCACCCGGATCCACACCGACCCAACTCTTGAACTGGGCGGCATGTGGACCCACTTTGCGGTCGCCGATGAAGACCCGGAGTTCACGGCGATCCAGATCCAACGATTCGAAGGGGTGCTCGAGCGGCTGCGGGCCGCCGGTATCGAGTCCGGTGTCCGCCATGCCGGCAACACCGCCGGTGCTCTGGCGTTTCCGGAGGCCCGCTACGACATGGTCCGTGTGGGACTCGGCCTGTATGGCATGCACCCTGCGCCCGGCATCGGCGCCGACGTGGATCTGCATCCGGCGATGCGAGTCGTGTCGCACGTCGCCCATCTTCGATCGCACCCAGCCGGCACTCGCCCCTCCTACGGACGGCGACGCCCTCTGCCGGAAGCAGGCTTCGTGGCGACCATACCCGTCGGCTACGCCGATGGCGTGGCGAGGCGGCTGTCCGCAGTGGGTGGCGAAGTACTGATCGGGGGTGAGCGCTACCCATTCGCCGGAACGGTCACGATGGACCAGGTGGTGGTCGACGTCGGCGCCGCCGACATCACCTTGGGCGACGAGGTCGTCCTTTTGGGAAGGCAAGCCGGCGGGGCCGTGCCTGCCGAGGAGTGGGCCGAGCGGCTCGACACGATCAACTACGAGATCGTCTGCCGTTTCGGGGCGAGGATGCCCCGCCGCTACCTAGGGGTGGTCGCATGATCGCGGGCGGCACCCTCACCTCGATCCCCGGGATCGAGGTCGGGCACTGGTCACACGAGGAAGCCCGCACGGGAGTCACCGTCACCACCTTCCCCGAGCCCAATGTCGCCGCCGTCGAGGTCCGCGGCGGAGCACCGGGCACGCGAGAGACCGCCCTGCTAGGCCCGGCGATGCGGATCCAGATGATCCAGGCGATCGTCCTCTCCGGGGGTTCCGCCTTCGGCCTTGCGGCCGCCGACGGAGTGGTCGCTCGACTCGAGGGCGATGGCCGCGGCCACGTGACGTCCGTAGCCCGGGTTCCGATCGTCCCGGCCGCGATCCTCTACGACCTGGGTGTCGGGGACGCGTCGGTCCGACCCGGACCGTCCGAGGGCGCCGCGGCCTACGACGCCCGAAGCGCCGATCCCGTGCCGAGTGGGGCCGTGGGAGCCGGGACCGGAGCCAGCGTCGGCGTCTGGCGCGGCTTCGACCATGCGAAGCGAGGGGGCCTGGGCTCGACGGCGGTCTCCGCCGGAGCTGCGACTGTTGGGGCCCTCGTCGTCGTGAACGCCGCCGGCGACGCCTTCACACTCGAGGGTGAGCCCCTCACCGGTGGACCGCCCGTGCCCGGTCCACCCGGGATCCCCCTCACCGCTGTCGAGCAGACCACGCTCGTCGTCCTCGCCACCGATGCTGCGCTCACCAGGCCCGAGCTCATGCGGATCATCGTCAGAGCCCACGACGCGATAGGCGTCTGCATTCGCCCGGCCCACACCGGCTACGACGGGGACATCGTGTTCGCGGTCTCCTGCGGCGAGGTTGCGGGAATCTCGGTCGAGGACCTCGGCGAGGCTGCCTTCGCGGCGACGGGTCGAGCCATCGAGCTGGGCGTGAGAATGAGTGCTGAGGCTGCTGCATGACCGCTGAAGAACGCGCCGCGGACCTCGAGATCCTCGCCACCCGTGCTGCCACGTGCCGCGATTGCAGGCTCCACGAGGCCCGGACCAACGTCGTGTTCGGCTCGGGCGACCCCGACGCCGATCTCATGATCGTGGGCGAGGGACCGGGCCAGCGTGAGGACGAACAGGGCCTTCCGTTCGTCGGTCCCTCGGGTCGCCTCCTCGACGAGCTTCTCGGCCAGATCGGGCTCGAGCGTGCCCAGGTGTACATCGGCAACGTCGTCAAGTGCCGCCCGCCCGGCAACCGCGACCCGCGACCCGACGAGATCGACTCGTGCAAGGGCTACCTACGCGAGCAGCTGCGCCTCGTCGATCCCAAGGTCGTGCTCACGCTCGGCAACTTCTCGAGCAAGCTGCTGCTCCGCACCGACACGGGCATCACGAGACTCCGCGGTCGAGCCTACGAGTGGTGGGGCCGGTACCTCGTGCCGACCTTCCACCCGGCTGCCGCTCTACGGGGGAGCGCTCGGGTGCGCAGCGAGATGGAATACGACTTCGGGATCGTGCGCGCCGTCATCGACGGTAACCTTCCAGGGATGCGCAACAACGAGGGCCAGGAAGCCCCCGCAGGCGCCGTGGAAGCCGATCCGGAGCAGCTCGACCTCTTTCGATGAATATCCACGCTTCCGAACCAGGCTCCTCACTCGAGGCGACATCGCAGTCGCCCGCCGACACGCTGGCGCTCGGCCGCCGGCTTGCAGGCGTGCTGCTGCCGGGCGACATCGTGCTGCTCGTGGGTCGGCTCGGAGCCGGCAAGACTCTCCTGGCGGCAGGGATCGCCGAGGGGCTCGGCGTCGAGGACACCGTGACCAGCCCCACCTTCGTGCTCGTGCGGAGCTACGACGGTCTCGTCCCCGTTCATCACGCCGATTTGTATCGCATAGGCTCGAACGGCGAGTTCGACGACCTCGACCTCCTCGAGCAATCGCAGGACGGCGTGCTCCTCATCGAGTGGGGGAATGTCGTGGCCTCGGCCCTTCCGCCCGACCATCTCATGGTGGAGCTGCTGATCGACGGTGAGCATCAGCGCACGTTGCGATTCACGCCGTACGGTGGCTTCTGCAATCGCGAGCTGACTGGGCTGATCGCATGAAGATCCTCGCCATCGAGACCGCCACGAAGGCCAGTTCGGTCGCGCTCGGCGAGGACGGCAGTCTCATCGCGATGTCGGTGAGCGTGGATCCACGAGGCCACGTCGGTTTCCTCGTTCCCGCGATCGACTTCTGCTTCGAGCGGGCCGACTGGGCTCCCGACGAGCTCGATGCCGTCGCCGTGGACGTCGGGCCCGGTCCCTACACCGGGCTGCGTGCCGGTATCGCCACCGCCCAGGCGGTCGCCGCCGCCGTGGGGGCCCCGGTCATCCCCGCCAGCTCGCTCACGGTGCTCGCGTTGCGTGCCGCCACCGGGCGGCGCCGTATCTGGTCCCTCGTCGACGTGCGCCGCGGCCAGATCGCCGCCGCCCCCTTCACGCCGGTACCCGGAGGCGTGGTGCCGGATGGCCCTCGTGAGCTGCTCTCGCCCGAGGAGTTTCATGCCATCCTCGACGCCGACAGGAACGACACGCTCATCGTCGGCGAGTGGCAGACCCTGCCCGAGTCGGTGTTTCGAGGCATCCACAGGGCCCGCAAGGGTCGCCCCCGGTACCCGTCGGCCGACGTCCTGCTCGAGATCGCCGAGCTGCGAGCCTCCCAGGGTGAGCTGTCGGGGCCCGAGGCCCTGCAGCCGATCTACCTGCGGGACCCCGACGCTCGGATCAACTGGCCCGACTTCCGTGAAGAGGGCGTGTGGCCGGGAGCCGCATCATGAGCGCGGATACGACACGACGAGCCGATCCGATGGTCGTGCGGCCGATGACCGGGAGCGATTTGCCCACGGTGGTCGAGCTCGAGCGGCGCATCTACCCCCAGCCCTGGTCGCTCCGGGTCTTCGAGGATGAGCTGGCGCAGTCGGGGCGGGTCTACGTCGTTGCCCAGGCGGGCGACCGTATCGTCGGATACGGCGGAGTGATGGTCATCGTCGACGATGCCCACGTGACCACCCTCGCCGTCGATCCAGATTCCCGCCGGGACCGGCTCGGGAGCCGGTTGATGCTGCAGCTGGTGGATGCCGTGCTCGAGATGGGTGCCAAGCACCTCACACTCGAGGTGAGGATGTCGAACCAGGCGGCGCAGCGCCTGTATGCCAAGTTCGGGCTGGCACCGGTGGGCGTGCGCAAGGAGTACTACGGCGACGAAGACGCCCTGGTCATGTGGGCGATCGACATCGACGGGACCGATTATCTCGTGAGACTCGAGCGGCTGCGTCGGGATCTGGAGACACCGCATGCGTGACGAACCGTTGATCCTCGGTATCGAGACGAGCTGCGACGAGACGGGAGTAGCGGTCGTCAAGGGTATGGGCGTGCTCTCGTCGGTGCTGGCGTCGCAGGCCGAAGCTCACGCCCGCTTCGGCGGCGTCGTCCCCGAGGTGGCCGCCCGCGCCCACGTCGACGCCATCCGGCCGCTCGTGCACGAGGCCATGCGCCAGGCCGGCGTCCATTCCGACGACATCGATGCCATCGCCGCGACCCAAGGTCCGGGTCTCGTCGGATCCCTCGTAGTCGGCTACGCCTTCGCCAAGTCGCTGGCGTGGACCCTGCGCAAGCCGTTCATCGGGGTCGATCACATGGAGGGCCACCTCTTCGCCCCGCGCCTCGACCACGAGGACTATCGCCCCCCGGCCGTCGTCCTGCTGGCTTCCGGCGGTCACAGCCAGATCGTGCTGGTCCGCGACTGGGGCGACTACGAGATCCTCGGCAGCACCATCGACGACGCCGCCGGTGAAGCCTTCGACAAGCTCGCCCGGTTCATGGGTCTCGGCTTCCCCGGCGGTCCGGCCATCGACCGTGCCTCAGAGGGTGGTGACCCCAACGCGGTGACATTCCCACGGGCGCTGCGCGACCGACCCTTCGATCTGTCGTTCTCGGGGCTCAAGACCTCGGTCACGACGTTCCTCGAGAAGGCGAAGGCGGCCGATGATGTCCCGCCGCTGAACGACGTCGCCGCATCGATCCAGGAAGCCATCGTCGATGCCCTCGTCGAGAAGACGTTCAACGCCGTGCGCGAGACCGGCGCCAAGGTCGTGGCCGGCGGGGGAGGCGTGCTGGCGAACCGCCGTCTCCGGCAGCGCATGGCCGAGGAGGCAGATGCAGCCGGTGTCGAGATGTTCGTGCCTTCACCGGGGCTGTGCACCGACAACGGCGCCATGATCGCCGCCGCCGCCGAGTTCTGGATGCTGGCGGGCCGGGACACGCCATGGCGCAGCGACGTCGACCCGGGTCTCAAGCTGGCCTGAATCGTCAGGCCGGGGCGTCGAGCTGGGCGAGGGCAATCCGGGCCTCGTTCCACACCGGACCCCGGTGCCGACCCGAGCCCAGGGTGAGCACGTGCTCCAGTGCGAGCCGGTACGCCACGGTGTGGGCGAGGTCGGCCGCAACCGCGACGTCGGGCTCGACACCGCGACCCTCCCAGTTGTCACCGATAACCGGATTCACGGGGTAACCGGACGGGACCGAGAACATCAGGTGGGGGCCGACCCGGTAGCGGTAGTCGAAGTTCGCAGCTCCTGCGGTCCGTTCGCCGACGATGGTCGCCCGGCCGTGGTGCCGGAGGTCGTAGCTCATGCCCTCGGCGGCGGAGATGCTCTCGGCGCTCGTCAGGAGAAAGACCGGCTTGCTCCCGCCGAACACGGGCTCTGGCACCGAGTGCGTCGAGATCTCGAGGGTGCGATCGTCGCCCGGGAAGTGGAGGGAGCTGAGCGGGACGGGTTCGTCGAACAGGAACGAGCAGACGAGGGCGACCATATCCGGCTCTCCACCTCCGCAGCGACGTAGATCGATCAGGAGGACGTCCGTGTCGGCGACGAGGTGCATCGCGGCGACGGCCGCCGCCTGCGACATCGTGGTCGGGTAGAAGCGGCGGATGTCGACGTAGCCGACGTTGCCAGGTAGGCGCTCGACTCGTGCGATGCCGTGGGCGTCCAGGCGCGCCTCAGCGGGATGTCGTCCCGATTCCGGGACGACCGCGCCGATCTCCATCGTCAGTTCTGCGACGGAGTGTCGGAGCCGTAGGTGGAGATCGCCGCTGGCCACGATCGTATCTTCTGTCACCGCTGCGGCGAACGAGCCGTCGTCGGCGATGTCGTACGCCCCGGCAGCCAGCCGTTCGCGGAGCCGTTGCGTCACCCGAGCTGTCACCTCCGGGAAGAGGTAGTGCGTGTCGACGAGGTCGATGAGGACCTCGACCTCGGACGTCCGATCGTGAAACGGTCGGGCCACCCGGCTCAAGCTAGTGCTGCCCCGTGGTCTCACCGCATCAGCCGGTCGGTGAGATCGACGACATCGCGGTCGTCGCCCTCACCAGGCACGAAGAACGCTCGCTGCTCGATGTCGCCGAGGCCGGTGCCGAGTGCGCAATCGGTCGTGCGTCGAAACGCATCGATGGGTGAGGCCAGCCGGCCGGAAGGGCACCCGGGTGCGGCAATCGCGAGCAGAACTCCCATCCTCTCTACGAAGTCGCCGTCGCTCCATTCGGCGGGCGGCACACGCCCCTGATCGGCGCCATCTGGGCCGTGGTCAGCCGTGAGGACGATGACCGTGTCCGGTCGGGGCACTGCATCGAGCACCTCGAGCACGAGCCGGTTGAGGCACGTGATCTCCTCCCCATACGCGATGCGTCGCCGGGCGACGACCTCGTCCGTCATCTCGGGGGTGACCATGTTCACGGCGTTGCGCCAGGCCGTCACCTGGAGCCGGCAATCCTCGTCCACCTGGAGGGGAGGGTGGGGGAGGGTGATGTGGGCGAACAGCAGCCTCGGACGCTCGCTCGTCTCGGACACCACGTCCGGCAGCCGCTCGAGCTGGCGGAGGCTCTGTGACGCAAACGGATGGGCGAGGAGGGAGTTGGTGAGGGGCTGCAGGACCGTCAGCCGGCTGAGCATCTCGGCGGTACGGCGGACGACCCCAGTCCGTACGCAGCGATCCATGAGGCGCGAGCAGTTGGAACCATCCCATCCGTTCTCCACGAACGTGATCTCGTACCCGGCTTCGCGGAACAGAGAGAAGAACGGGTTGTCGCCTCCGAGGAGCTGACGTCCCATCGCGTGCTCGGCAGCGGAGACCGGGCCTGCTTCCAACGGATGACCCATCGTCAGCATGCTCGACATGGACGCCCAAGTCGCCGAGTAGCCGGTGAAGGCGTCGGAGGAGACGACGAAGCCCCTGTTCACGAGCTCGGCGAGGAATGGGCCGTTGTCGTACCCGTAGCGAGAGGCGAGCACGTCCGTGCGCGCATAGCCGTCGAGGATGAGAACGATCACGTCGGGTTTCGGCGCGTCATCGGCGACGCTGGCGGCGATGGGGGGATAGCCAGCCGGCGTCACCGCCATCCGGTTCCGGATGTCGAGCACGGTGGCGCCGACGATCACGAGGGTCAGCAGGGTGAGCACGATGGGGACGAACGCTCTGTCCGCGAGCCTCCCCACCAGGATCAGTATGCCGACTGCATGGGCGACCGGGATCGCACTCTCGAGCAGGAAGATGTCCGCATCGAGGGCACGGCCGATCAACGTGAATGCGGGCCATGTGAACAGGACGATGGTCCACGCCGCCGTGAGGGCGAGCGCTGTCCTGAGATCGTGCGACATCGCACGGACCACGAGATACAGCATGGCGACGAAGAGTGCGATCAGCACCGTGCCGAGCACGACGTGATAGGGACGGAAAGAGTGGATCGTGAGGCCCGCGAGCAGGAGGGCGGGCACCGGTACCACCAGGATCACGGGGATCACCCAAAGCAGCACGGACCCGTGACGCGCCCGGGTGCCGGGGGCCGGCGAAGTGTGGTCCATGTCGCAACCCCTTCCTGCGACGCCTGGCGATATGGCTGCTGCTTCTGCTGCCCGGCCCTGCTGTCGGGAATGGTAACGGGAGTACCCGAGACGACGCTCACCGTGTGCGTCGCAGCGGCTGGCACTCCACGGACCCATCCGCTAGCACTCAGTTTGCGAGAGTGCTAGTGTCTGGCACTCGCAGGTATCGACTGCTAATCGCCTCTCGACCCAAGGAGGGAGTCGAATGAATCTGAAACCCCTGGGTGACCGGATCGTGGTCAAGCCCAAGGAAGAGGACGAGGCCCGCACTGCGAGCGGCCTCGTCATACCCGACACCGCAAAAGAGAAGCCGCAGCTCGGTGAGGTGCTGGCCGTCGGCCCCGGCGCCTGGAACGAGGACGGCGACGAGCGAGTTCCCCTCGACGTGAGCGTCGGAGATCTCGTCTTCTACTCGAAGTACGGCGGGACCGAGCTGAAGTACGAGGGTGAGGACTACCTGATTCTCTCTGCACGCGACGTCCTCGCGGTGCTGGGTTAGGAGGAAGCGAACACATGGCTGCAAAGGAACTGAGATTCAGCGAGGAGGCCCGGCGTGGTCTCCAGACCGGTGTGGACAAGCTGGCCGACACCGTGAAGGTGACGCTCGGCCCGAAGGGCCGCAACGTCGTGTTGGAGAAGAAGTGGGGTGCTCCCACCATCACCAACGACGGCGTGACGATTGCCAAGGAGATCGAGTTCGACGACCCGTGGGAGAACATGGGCGCCCAACTCGCTCGCGAGGTAGCCGACAAGACCAACACGGTGGCCGGTGACGGCACCACCACGGCGACGGTGCTCGCTCAGGCGATGGTGCGGGACGGGCTTCGGCTCGTGGCCGCCGGCGCCAACCCGATGGAGATGAAGCGCGGCATCGAGGAGGCCGTGGAGCGCGTCGTCGACTCCATCGGTGAGATGGCCACGCCGGTCGACTCGAACGCCCACGACCAGATCGCCTACGTGGCCGCCAACTCGGCTGCCGATTCGACGATCGGCGAGCGCATCGCCGACGCCCTGCAGAAGGTCGGCAATGAGGGTGTCATCACTGTCGAGGACTCCCAGACCTTCGGCGTCGAGCTGGAGTTCACCGAGGGCATGCAGTTCGACAAGGGTTACATCTCCCCGTACTTCATCACCGATCCCGATCGCCAGGAGGCGGTCCTGGAGGAGCCGTACCTCCTGATCGTGAACTCGAAGATCTCGTCGGTGCAGGACCTGCTGCCGGTGCTCGAGAAGATCATGCAGACGGGCAAGCCGCTGCTGGTCATCGCCGAGGACGTCGAAGGCGAGGCCCTGGCCACCCTGGTGGTAAACAAGATCCGCGGCACGTTCGCCTCGGTTGCGGTGAAGGCTCCCGGATTCGGTGAGCGCCGCAAGGCCATGTTGCAGGACATCGCCATCCTCACGGGCGCCCAGGTCATCTCCGAGGAGGTCGGCCTCAAGCTCGATGGTGTGACGATCGACCTTCTGGGCAAGGCCCGCAAGGTGGTCGTGTCCAAGGACGACACGACGATTGTCGAGGGCGCCGGTACCCACGCCGACGTCGCCGCCCGGGTGAGCCAGATCCGGCGGGAGATCGAGAACTCCGACTCCGACTGGGATCGCGAGAAGCTGTCCGAGCGCTTGGCGAAGCTGGCCGGCGGTGTTGCCGTCATCAAGGTCGGCGCTGCCACCGAGGTGGAGCTCAAGGAGAAGAAGCACCGCATCGAGGACGCCATCCAGGCGACCCGTGCTGCGGTCGAGGAGGGCATCGTGCCCGGCGGCGGCGTTGCGCTGCTGCGTGCGGCCGCCGGCATCGAGAAGCTGCGTGGCGGCTCCGACGACGTCAAGGCGGGCCGCGGCCTGGTGAAGGCCTCGCTCGAGGCGCCGCTGCGTCAGATCGCGACCAACGCTGGTTTCGAGGGCGGTGTCGTCGTCGACAAGGTGCGACACAGCGAAGGCTCCAACGGCTTCAACGCAGCCACCGGTCAGTACGAGGACCTGATCAGCGCCGGGATCATCGATCCGGCGAAGGTCACCCGCTCGACGCTCCAGAACGCGGCGTCCATCGCCGCCCTTCTCATCACGACCGAGGCGCTCGTCGCCGAGGAGAAGCAGGAAGAGCCGGCCGCCCACGGCCACGGCGGCGGCGGAATGGACATGATGTAGGGAATAGGTCTTGGGGGCGCCCAGCGCCCCCAAGACGCATTCGAGCGACCGTCGTCGCCGAGCAGGCGACGAGAGGGAGCGAGCCCCGGGCCCGGCGACTGCCGGGCCCGAGTTGTTGGCGGGTCGGTTGGGGGAGGGGCGCCCAGCGCCCCCAAGACGCATTCGAGCGAGGCGAGTCCCGTGGGAACCCGGGCGACCAGACGCGGCATCCAAGAGGTGTGCGTCGGGACCTGCCGACCCGGACTCAGGGAGGGTGACATGGATCACGTCATTCGGCGAAAGGCCCTGTTGGTGCCGGTTCTCGCCTTGCTGTTCTCCTTTGCGACGGTCGGGACCGCGCAGGCCTCCTGTGCCGAGCGACCGCCCCTCGCTCGAGCGATTGCCGACGCCGAGGCCGTCTTCATCGGCACCGCCGTGCGTCTCGATTGGGACGGTCGTGTTGCGACGTTCCAGGTCGATGAGATCTGGAAGGGGTCCGTGGAAGGGACCGCCGTCGTCAACGGAGCAGGTGTGGGCATGGCCGAGCTCGAGACTGCCAAGGCGGAGGGCCAGGATCTGTTCACCAGCGTCGATCGTACGTACGAGCAGGGTGCGCTCTACTTCGTGGTTGCCTACGGGCGAGATGCGGGGGCACTCCTCGACAGCGGCTGCAGCTACACCCAGACGTATGTGCCTTCGCTGGCGGAGTTCCGTCCGGACAGTGCGCATCCACCGGTGGGTGGCGGGGATGCACCTGGGCAGCCGGCCGATGCCGACCTCGACCTGGTGGCGGTGCTGGCGGGAGCCGCGCTCCTGGCAGGCGGCCTGGTGTTGGGTGTATACCTGGTTCGGCGCCGCCGGCGGTCCGGCCCAGCCGCGGTCTGATCCGCCTGCCGGGCTCACGGCTTTCGTCTCCTCAGCCTCGGTGCGACAGTGGAGGCGTGCGCTACGTCTTCGTTCACAGCCCTCTCCTCGGGCCCAGCACATGGCGATCGGTTGCCGCACTGCTCCGGGGCGATGTCCCCGACCTCAGACCCTTCACAGCGGCTGAGCCTCCGCTCTGGCGCTCCTACGTCGACCTCGCCGCACACGGCCAGCCGGCCGGCGAGGAACTCGTCGTGGTCGGCCATTCCGGGGCCGGGCCGATGCTTCCCGCGCTCGCCCACGTCCTCTCTGCCGAAGCGACCGTCTTCGTCGATGCCGTGGTGCCCCCTGCGGGCGGGGTCTACACGACTCCGGAGAACCTACGGCGCCTCATCGATCAGCACGCCGACGGAGCGTGGCTGCGACCTTGGACCACGTGGTGGACCGAAGATGTGCTCCACCGCAACCTTCCCGATCCGACGCTGCGCGCCGTCATCGAGAGTGAACAGCCGAGGGTGCCGCTCGGCTTCTACGACGAAGCCATTCCCATGCCGAACGCATGGAGCGACCGTGCCTGCGGTTACGTCATGCTGAGCGCTGCCTATGCAGCCGACGCCGATGATGCCGAATGGCGAGGGTGGCCCGTCGAGCGTCTCGACTTCGGTCATCTGGCGACGCTGACGCATCCAGAGCTGGCGGCGGCAGCCATTGAGGGGGTGACCCGGCGAGCCGTAGGCTGACCTCGAGCCAACGGGCTCAGCCCTGTGCCCTCCACTCGGCGAGCTGGCGCTCCCAATCGGTCCGCGTCACGATCTGGCACTCCGACTGGAGAAGGTTCCAAAAGGCATCGCAGCTGCCGTCGAGCCGGTATTCCACGGAGTCGATGGTGTCGAACTGGAACACATTGGCGTTGAGATTGGCCACGAAGAACTGACTCCCCGTCGACGTCGAGATGTTCTCGATGCCGGCGAGCCCGGTGAAGTCGACCGTCGCTTGGCCCCCTCCGAGGTCGATGCCCGCCAGCGCGTCCGACGTGTCCGTCGAGAAGAAGGAGACGAACCCCAGCTCTCGCTCGGCGTCGTCCGGCCCCTTGACGAGCTCCTGGAAAGTGCTCGTGAGCACGAGGTCGGTCGTCGGGACCACCCGGTACACGTAGGACGCCGCGGTGGGCACCGTCGAGGCGCCGCACGTGTAGTACACCCGCAGCACCGTGCCGGCACCGGTCTCGGGAGCGTCCTCGCGGCACTCAGGGGCCGCCGGCGCTGGAACACCCGGGTCCCCGGGATCGACCGCCGGCTCGCCGTCACCGATCGTCGGTGCGGGTGCGCCGGGGAATGGTGCGATCGAGGTCGTCGTGGTCCGCGCCGCGGCCGCAGCGGCCAGCGCCGTGGGATCGGGCGGTCGGATCACCCGCAGGAACGCGGCGAGGATGACCAACGCCAGCACGATCGTCAAGGCGGTGATGAGCAGCTGCTGGAGGATCTGGAGCGCACGCGGGTTCATGAGGTGAGAGGACGTTAACTCGTTTCTCGCGAAGCAGGCTTCGAGCGAGTCTGATTCGACGGCCTCCCGGCCGGCCCGTCGTGCGGTGCGGCGGCAGCGCCACCACACCGCGTGTGACTGGGAACGCGGAGCGTCTCCCCGTCACTCCCCCTTGGTTCGCTTCGCTGTCAGATCCAGGCTTCGGCGCGGTAGCGGTGTTGTTCGGTTCGCCACTCCCGCTCGAGGAGGCCCCAGATGCTGTGGTCCATCCAGACGTTCCCCACCTTCACGTCGTCGCGCAGCGTGCCCTCGTGAATGAAGCCCAGCTTCTCGGCCACACGTTCCGAGCTGCGGTTGCCGACGGCGATGCGGACAACGATGCGGTGCAGGTCGAGATCCTCGAATCCGAAGCGGAGGATGCGGGCCACGGCCTCGGTACAGACGCCCGTCCGTGTTGCGTCGCTGCGCACCCAGTAGCCGACCTCTCCGACGGCGTTCGCCCGAGAGACGAACCAGATCGATACATTTCCGAGGTGGCGGTCCGGGTCCGAGTCGCGCCGGATGGCGAAGTCGTACGCCCGGCCCTCGCTCCACGCTCCTGCAGACTCTCTGATGAACTGCTGCGTGGTCGAGCGTGTGTAGTTGTCGTGAGCCCACGGAAGGTACTGCGCCAGCTCGGGCAGCGACGCCAGGACGGCCTCGTCGACGGAAGCCACGTCCCGGCGCCGGAACGGCCGGAGGCTGAACCGGGGGGTGTACAACACGGTGCTCGGCGAGGGGGCCATCGCTGCGGAGACTATCGCCTCCGACGTCGCCTCGGAGACGGAGGCCGAGCCCGGCCCGCAGCGCCGAGCACCTCCTTTAGTGTCACCACGATGCTCGACATCTGGACGCGTCTGCGCGGGCTCCCCGACGTCGACCCGGGGACCATCGCCCGCGCCGCGGTGCTCGTGCCCTTGTATCAGGACCACGACGGGTTGGTCCGCATCCTCCTCACCAAGCGACCGGACGACATGCGGACGCACCCCGGCGACGTTGTGTTCCCCGGCGGTCGGATCGAGCCGGGGGAGTCGCCGGTCGAGGCGGCGATCCGCGAGGCGTGGGAAGAGGTCGCTCTCCCTGCTGACCGTGTCGAGGTGCTCGGCGGGCTGCATCCGGTGACGACGCGGGATCGTGACAACTGGATCGTGCCCGTCGTCGCCCGCATCGCCCGGCCCGAGGAGCTCACCCCGGATCCTCGTGAGGTCGAGGCGATCATCGAGCCGACTCTCGTCGAGCTGCTGGACGAGTCGAGTTGGCGTACCTCCGACTGGATGGGCTCCCAGTTGTGGTTCTACGACTTCCCCGAAGGCACGCTGTGGGGGGCGACGGCGTTCATGGTGCGCCAGCTCCTCGGGCTGATACGGGGGTCCCGGCCGTAGCGCCCGGCCGCTCGGTAACCTCGGCGCACCCGATATGGAGGTCCACCCTTGGAGCTCGCCGGCAAGGTCGTCGCCGTCACCGGTGGCGCAAGTGGCATCGGCCGGGCTCTCGCCGTCAGGTTCGCCGCCGAGGGTGCGGCGGTCGCCGTGCTCGACCTGGACGGTGACGGAGCGGCGGCGGTCGCTGCAGAGACCGGTGGGAGGTCGTGGCCCCTCGACGTGACCGACGAGGATGCGACTCGGGCAGCCGTCACGGCCATCGAGGAGTCCCTCGGCCCCATCGACCTGCTGTGTCTCAACGCCGGTGTCGCAACGGGTGGCGGCGTCGAGGCCCCCGACGAAGCCTGGCAGCGCACGTGGGAGGTCAACTTCATGTCGCATGTGTGGGCGCTGCGCGCCGTGCTTCCATCCATGCTGGCGAGGCGTGAGGGGTACCTGCTGCACACGGCATCGGCCGCCGGGTTGCTCACCAACATCGGCGCCGCGCCCTACGCGGTGACCAAGCACGCCGTCGTCGCCCTCGCCGAGTGGCTGGCGCTGACGTATGGCGACCGCGGTATCACCGTCTCCTGTCTGTGCCCGCAGTTCGTCGACACGCCGATGCTGGACCTCTTCGACGAGGGCGGGGACATGCGGCAGTGGGTGCACAGCGTGGCCATCGGGCCCGATGCGGTCGCCGAGGTGGTCGTGCAGGGGCTACGCGACGAGCGGTTCCTCATCCTGCCGCACCCGGAGGTTGCGGCGTTCTTCGCACGCAAGGCCACCGACTACGACCGCTGGCTGGCGGGCATGCGCAAGCTCCAGCAGAGCGTCGGGTACGAGCCGCCGATGTTCGGCGTCTGACTGGGGGCGGCGTCAGGCCGAGTCGGGAAAGACGACGACCTCGTCGATACCGATGTCGACCCGGTCGCCGGGGGACACGAAGCTGTTTGATCCGATGCGGGACGTGATGCGGCGTCCGTCGGCGAGCTCGATGACCAGGAGCTGGTCGTGCCCGTAGTACTCCCGGCCGACCACGACGGCGGCGCCGTCCGTGGCCGGGGTGGGGTGCACCCACTCGGGCCGGATCATCACCCGCACGTCGCCACGGAGGTCTCCGAACTGAGGGAACGTGCCCATCGATGTGACCACGCGCCCGACGTCGGCGTGACCGTCGATGAACTCGCTCTCGCCGACGAACTCACCGATCCAGGGTGTTGCCGGACGGCGGTAGATCTCCCGGGGGGTGCCGACCTGCTGGACGGTCCCGTCGCGCATCACCGCAACGACGTCGGCGATCGCCAGCGCCTCCTCCTGGTCGTGGGTGACGAAGATCGCCGTTGCTTCGGCCTCGGTGAGGATGCTTCGCACGTCCCGGCGCATCCGGTCCCGCAGGGTGGCGTCGAGGTTGGAGAACGGCTCATCGAGCAGGATCACTGCCGGCTCGGGCGCCAGGGCTCGTGCCAGCGCCACTCGTTGTTGTTCGCCGCCGGACAACTCGTGCGGCATGCGTTCACCCAAGCCGCCGAGCCCGACGAGGTCAAGGACGGCGCCGACGCGCCGGTCGGAGCCTCGCTCGAGGCCATACGCCACGTTGGCGCCGACGCTCATGTGGGGAAACAAGGCGTAGTCCTGGAACACCATGCCCACGCGCCGTTGCTCCGGGGGCAGGCTCATCGTCCCGTCCACCACCGTGCGGCCGGCGATCTCCACCGCCCCCCGATCGGGACGCTCGAACCCGGCCACCACTCGCAACGCAGTCGTCTTCCCGCATCCCGAGGGTCCCAGCAAGGCGAGGATGGCGCCCGTCGGTACCTCGAGCTCGAAGTCGTCCAAGGCCATGGCGTCGCCGAAGCTCTTCGTGAGGCGGTGGCAGTGGATCGCCGGAGGCACCATGCGGTTCACAGCGCTCTCCGGGGGCGAATCACCAGCAGGTACATCGGCACGGCCGATACGAGAAGCAGGACGAGCGCCGGTGCAGCCGCCCGTGCGTAGAACAGATCGTTGGTGGTACTCCACACCCGGACTGCAAGCGTGTCGAAGCCGGTGGGGCGGAGCAGGAGTGTCGCCGGCAGCTCCTTCATCGTTGTCAGGAACACCAGGGCCCCACCCACCAGCAGGCCCTTCCACATCAGAGGCACCGTGATGTTCCACAGGGTCGCCAGCGACCCTCGCCCCAACCCGCGTGACGCTTCCTCCAGGTTGGGGTCGACCTGGAGGAGGGCCGCTTCGCCGGCGCTCACGGCCTGGGCCAGGAACAGCGCTGCGTAGACGAGCACGAGCAGGGTGAACGACTGGTAGAGCCCACCGAGGTAGTTGGCGGCGAAGAAGACGACGGCGAGGGCCACCGTGATGTGGGGGAGCGAGAAGATGACGTACACCGCCCGGCGGAGCCACCTGCTCGCCGCTCCCGGGTGGCGGACCGCCAGCACCACCACGGGGAGGGCGGCGGCCATGGCGAGCACTGCGGCGACGAGTGACCCGGTCAGCGACCCGGCGACGGCGCCCCATCGCATGTCGATCGTCTGGCCGCCCGCCACGCCGCGGATCAACCACGCGCTCAGCACGCCGATCGGTAGCGCCAAGCCGGCGAAGGTCAGCACGCCGAGCCCCCCGTACGCGACGGCCCGTCCCCGCCGCGAGAGCTTCACGAGCGGTGGCAATCGGCGAGGTCGCGTCCCGAAGTAGGCGGCTCGCCCCCGGGTCCGCTGCTCGCCCCACACGATCACGAGGGCCAGCGCGATGAGGACCAGCGCCAGCACTGCAGCCGGCGTGCGGTCCAGCCGGCCCTGGTACTGGGCATAGATGACTCGGGTGAACACGTCGAATCCCATGAGCGACACACCGCCGAAGTCCGAGAGCGTGTAGAGGGCGGCGAGCAGCGACCCGGCGGCGACGGCGGGGCGCAACTGGGGGAGTACCACCGTGCGGAACGCCCTCCAGGCCCCGGCGCCCAGCGAGCGGGCCGCTTCCTCGTGTGCCGGGTCGAGATTGCGGAAGGCGGCACGGGCCACGAGGAACACGTACGGATACGTGGACAGGGTCAGCGTCAGCCAGGCTCCGAACCCACCGGAGATCGAAGGAAGGGCGAAGCCCGTCACGTCGGCGAACAGGCCACGACCTCCGAAGAACGACAGCAGTGCAAGGGCGATGACATACGACGGGATGACCAGCGGGAGGGAGACCAGCACGGTCCATGTCCCCTTGCCGGGCAGGTCGGAGCGTACGAGGAGCCAGGCCGCCGTCACGCCGATCGCCGCTGCGGCAGCTGTGACGAGCAACGTGAAGACGATCGAGCGAACCAGCAGCGCCATCGTTCTGCCGGCGAGGATCGTGTCGATGACCACGTCACCACCGCCGAACACCCGCACGACCAGCGAACCGATGGGCACGAGTGCGGGCAGTACGACGGCGAAACCGAGCACCCACATCCAGCGAGGGGCGCCGTGGACTCCCGGTCGCGGTGGGGCGAGAACGGGCTGGCCGGTCTCGGAACCGGCCGGGGCCGGGGCGAGCCCGACCGGCTCGCTCACAAGAGGCCGGCCTCGGCAACCAGATCGGTGGCCCGGTCGAGCACTCCGGCGAGGTCGGACAGCGAGAGCTCCGGCGGGTTGAGTGAGTCGAGGGAGGGCAGCTCCGGGTTGGCGGAGACGCCGGCGGCCAGGGGGTATTCGAAGGTCTCGTCGGCGAAGTACTGCTGGGCGTCCGCCGAGAGCAGGTATTCCACGAAACGATCGGAAGCCTCTCGATGGGGTGACGACGCCAGGATCCCCACGCCGGCGGGCATGACCAGCGAGCCCGCTCCACCGCCCGTCATGAAGTAGTTGGTGGCGACGACGCCTTCACCTTCTTCGGCGATGCGGCGGAACAGGTAGTAGTGGTTGACGAGACCTGCGTCGACCTCGCCCGAGTCGACGGCGGTGACGATCACCGAGTTGCTCGGATACGTGGGGGCCCCGCCCTCGGCGAGGGTGCGGAGCCAGTCGAGGGTGGCGTCCTCACCGTCGATGAGGATCTTGGCGGCCACGAAGGCGAGAAACGAGCCGTTCGTCGGTGCGACGGCAAGGCGACCGGCCCACTCCGCTGTGGCCAGATCATCCTCGGTCTCGGGGAGCGTTGCCGGATCGACCGTTGTCGTGTCGTAGACGATCACCCTCGCCCGCCCGGAGACGCCGATCCAGCGGCCGGCGTCGTCCGAGAACTCGGCCGGCACCTGTGCGAGGGTGGCATCGTCGAGGTCGGTGAACAAACCGCTGAGCGCCACGCTGCCCAGCGACGCCGGGTCTTGGGCGAAGAACACGTCGGCGGGCGAGCCCTCGCCCTCCTCGAGGATGGTTGCCGCCAGCTCGGCACTGTCGCCGTAGCGGACGCTGACATCGATGCCGGTCTCGGTCTCGAACCTGTCGATGAGGGGCGCAACCAGCTCCTCGCTGCGGCCCGAATACACGGTGAGCGACTCGTCGTCGCCGCCACAGGCGACGGAGACGAGGGCGAAGGCGAGCAGGGCGATGGCGAGGGATGGGCGTCTCATGGCTCTCTCGATGCGGCGACAGAACGGCGGTACGGTATTTCTACTATCACGATAGGGCAAATCAGCCTGACAAGAAGCGTCAGGGCAGCCTTACGTCGCTGTCAGATTAGGCTCGCTGCGATGACCGAGACGTACAGCGTCAAGTTCCGGGAATACGCCGAGGCGATCTGGGAGATCGAGGAGGAAGGTATCCCCGTCATTCAGGCCCGCATCTCGGACTGGCTCGGGGTGAGCCGGGCGAGCGTCTCGGAGATGATGCGGAAGATGCAGGCGGAGGGGCTCATCGCCGCCGACGACGGGATCCGCCTCACCCCGGAGGGGCGGCATCTCGCCGAGGTGATCGTGCGTCGCCACCGGCTCGCCGAGCGCTTCCTGTCAGAGGTGCTGCACCTGCCATGGGACAAGGTGCACGCCGAGGCCGAGGTGTGGGAGACCACGATCTCCGACGACGTCGAGCGAGCCATGTGGGCCGTGATGGACGATCCGAAGACGTGTCCTCACGGCAACCCGATCCCCGGCGCCGGATACAAGCCGCCCAAGATGAAGCCCATGGCCGCCATGGACGTGGGGGAGGCGCTCGAGTTGGAGCGAATCTCCGAGGAACTGGAACTGGACGCCGACATGATGGGCTACCTCGATCGTTCCGGTTTACGGCCGGGCGCCCACGTCGAGCTCCAGGCCAAGGATCCTCACGGTGCGCTGACCGTGGCCGTCAACGGCAAGCCCGCCGGCGTCGGCTCCTTCGCCGCGGAACGGCTCTTCGTAGCCATCGGCGGTGACGCAGGTGCGGAGAGCTGACATGGAGGACCTCGACCGGACCCAGATGATCGGCTTGCTCAAGGATGAGGTGGTCGCCCACCTTGGGATCGTGGACGGGGCCGAGCCGTATGTCACCCCGATCTCGTTCGTTCACATGGGCGAGGCGCTCTACCTCCGCACGGGCCCGGGACGCCGGCTCGATCTGATTCGCGGCGGCGTCACGGCATGCGTCGAGGCGAGTCGACACATCAACGACCACGGCGACTGGGAGAGCGTGTTGGTGTGGGGCCGGCCGGTCGTGCTCGAGCCGGGGGACGAGGCGGATGAGGCCATCGGCATGCTGCTCTTCAAGTACCGGACGGTGTTCACCGCCTCGGCGGCGTACGCCGGCCCTGCGCCTCTCGGACGAGGGGAGGTCGTGGTCAAGATCCCGATCGAGCACATGACGGGACGGCGCTCCGAAGCGGGTTTCGGGGTGAACATCCGGCCGGGAAGGCTGTAACGGCTCGTCAGTCGAGAAGCGTCCGTGCGACCTCGAAGCGCACCTGGAAGTCGGCGTCGTCGGCCAGCGCTTCCACGGCCGATCTGCTCGACGACACGCCCAGCTCCCCGATGGCGCGCACGCCCTTCCAGCGCACCCACGCATCGTCGCTGGTGAGCGCCTGCTCGAAGAGGGGGCGCAGCAGCTCGTCCTCGGCATCCGCGGCGGCGTCGATCGCGGCGCGGCGCACGATGCGGGCATCGTCGGCGAACCCGATCCGGATGGCTTGCCTGCGCAGGACCTTGTCGCTGCACTCCGCGAGCACGGCCACGGCGACGCGGCGCACTCGTGCGTCGTCGGCATTGAGCGCAGTCAGCAGTGTCGCCCGCTCGTCCGGATCGTCCGGGTCGAGCAGATGGAGCTCCGCGGGGCGGACGTCGAGCCGCACCCGCCTCCCCTCGGTGACCAGCTCGTGTCTCGTGCGCTCGGGGGGCGCCACGGGGTCTCCGGCGGAGAAGAGCCGCGTCACGAGGTCCAGCATTGGATCCAGCCGCTGCTCCCACGACGAGGTGCGGTCGAGGCCGATCGTGACGAAGTCGCCTGCCACCATCACGTCGGTGACGTCGGGCTCGGCGAGAATACGTGCGGCCCGCGGATCGTCCGGATGTCCGTCCGTTCGCCGGTGCCATATGCCCGGCTCGGACGCTCCACCGAACGTGAACTTCACCTTGCGGGGGTGCGGCGTCGGCTCGGGAATCACCGGCCCCGAGAACGCCCGGTCGAACAACGACGTGGCCGAGCGGTCCCCACCGGTGACCCAGATGACGTAGCGCCCGCCGGTGATGCCGTGAGCCAGCTGGATTCCGCCGTCGAGACGGTGCTCCCACCATCCCTCCGACACGTCGCCGAGGACGATGTCGCTCAGCTCGGCCTCGTGCTGCTCGCTCCAGGGCTCGTCGGAGAAGAACCGCTTCAGCAGTGTCTTGAACCGGCCCAGGCGCTCGAAGGCGAGGTGGACCGCGATCTCGTGGGTGATGAACGCGGCGGCATCGACCGTCAAACCTCGGGCGGCTACGGCCGCCCGGGTGGTGTCGAGGTCGTCGGGCCGGCGCTGCATGGCGCCATCCTCGCAGACGCGGTACCGCGGGCTCGCCGCCGGAGCGGGATCAGACCTCTGTCGTTCGCAACAGGCCGACCACCAGGCCGTCGACCACGGCCTTCCACGAGGCATCGATGATGTTCTCGTGGACACCGACGCTGCCCCACACGTCGTCGCCGTCTGAGTTCTCCACCAGGACGCGAACACGCGCCGAGGTCCCGTCCGACGAATCGAGGTCACGGACGCGATAGTCCGTGAGGCGTATGCGCTCGATCTCGGGGTATTGACCTGCCAGGGCTTTGCGCAGGGCACGGTCGAGCGCACTGACGGGCCCGTCGCCTTCACTGGTCGTCACGACCCGCTCGTCACCCACGTGCACCTTCACGGTGGCCTCGGCGATCACCTCACCGGCACGATGCTCGACGAAGACGCGGTACGACTCCAGGGTGAAGAAGGGCTGCTTCCACCCCTGCGCCTCTCGCAGCAACAGCTCGAACGATCCGTCCGCGGCCTCGAACTGATACCCCTGGTGCTCGAGCTCCTTGATGCGGTCGACCACGAGCTGCGCAGCCTCCGACGAGAGCTCGAGGCCCTGCGCCCGAGCCTTGGCGAGGACGGTGGAACGACCGGCGAGCTCGGATACGACCACACGGGTCTCGTTACCGACGGAGGCCGGTGCCAAGTGCTCGTAGGCGTCGCCGCGTCGGGCGAGCGCCGATGTGTGAAGCCCGGCCTTGTGGGTGAACGCAGATGCACCGACGTAGGGGAGGTGAGGGTCGAGCGTGAGATTGACGATGTCGGCGACGTGGTGCGACACCGACGTGAGGCGCTGGAGCCGGTCGGACGGGATCGTCTCGAACCCCATCTTCAAAGCGAGGTTGGGGATGAGCGAGCACAGGTCGGCGTTCCCCGTGCGCTCGCCATATCCGTTGACGCAGCCCTGCACCTGGTACACGCCTTCGAGCACCGCGGCGAGCGAGTTGCCGACCGCCATGCCCGAGTCGTTGTGGAAGTGGCACCCGTAGATGGCGTCGCCGAGCGTATCCGTGACCTCTCCGACGATGCGCTGCACATCGTGGGCGAGAAAGCCGCCGTTGGTGTCGCACATGACGAGGCGTTCCGCCCCGGCGTCGTGGGCGGCGCGAAGGACGGCGACGGCGAAATCCGGGTTGGCGCGATACCCGTCGAAGAAGTGCTCGGCGTCGAAGAAGACCTTGCGGCCCTGATCGCGAAGGAAGGCCACCGAGTCGGCAACCATGGCGATGGCCTCGTCCTTGTCCACGCGCAACGCGTGCTCCACGTGGTAGTCCCACGACTTGCCGACGAGGCAGATCACATCGGTCTTGGCCGCCAAGAGCGCGGCGAGCTGCTCGTCCTCTTCGGGTCGCGCCTTTGCTCGCCGGGTAGATCCGAAGGCGACGAGCTTGGCCGTGGTGAGATCGAGCTCCGTGGCGGCACGGGCGAAGAATTCGTCGTCCTTGGGATTCGCTCCGGGCCAACCTCCCTCGATGAACGCCACCCCGAGTTCGTCGAGAAGGCCGGCGATCTTCAGCTTGTCGCCGGCGGTGAGGGAGATGCCCTCCTGCTGCGTTCCGTCGCGCAACGTCGTGTCGTAGATCTCGACGCTCTTGGTCATGTCTCGTGCCTCATGATTGGGAAACAGAAAACCCTCCGGAAGCCGGAGGGTTGGTGGCGCATGCGTCGCCGGTGGCGGCGCGTGCGCCTAGGGAATCGCGATCGCAGGTGATTGACGGGAATCCAACACGGCCGCGAAGTATGATCGCCCCGTCACGGGCCGTCAAGGGGGGGGCCGGGGTTGGCGAGCGTGGCGCCGCAAGTCGGGGAACTCCACGGCCTCCCGTGGGTCTCAAGGGAGAGCCCCAGGGAAGGAGACAGCCAGTGTCATTCTGGGATCAATTCGTCGAGGGCATCGAGTCCATCGGCACTACGATCGCCGACTGGGCGCCGCGCATTGCACTCGCGCTCATCGTACTGATCATCGGCCGGTGGATCCTGCGCCTCATACGCTCGTGGGTGGAGAAGTTGCTCTCGCTGCCGGCCGTGCAGGGAACATTCGACCGAGCAGGTATCACTTCGGCGGTCTCACCAGGTGGTCGGACACCGGCCGCACTCGCGGCGACGGTCATCTACGCATTCCTGCTGATCGCCCTGTGGCTCATCATCTTCAACATCCTCCAGCTCGAGACCATTGTCGACCTGTTGGAGAGGTTGCTTGCGTGGGTGCCGGTCGTGATCATCGCAGCGATCGTCGTGATCATCTCGGCCGCAGTGGCCAACTGGACGGCCGACCTGGTGAGACCGTACGCCGAGGAGCGCGATGTCCCGTGGCTGGCGACAGCCGTGCGGGTGCTGATCATCGTATTCGGTGTCCTGTTCGCCCTGGACATCCTGGAGATCACGTTCGCCGAGGACATCGCCAAGATCCTCACGGCGGCGCTCGGTATCGCCTTCGCCGTTGCCTTCGGCATCGGCGGCATCGACACCGCCAAGAGGTGGTGGGAGCGGTATCTCACACCCCGCTCGCGCACAGACGGCGGCGAGGGAATGCAGTAGCCGGGTTCCCAACTGGCGACCTCTTGCGGGGAGGGGCGTCCCTCCCCGCAAGCGCGTTCAGAAGTGCGTTCAGCCCCGGGGCGATCCAACGACGGCCACTGCGTCGATGATCCCCGCATCCCGGAAGTCGAGCGAGATGGGCACCTCGTCGCCCTCGGCCCACGTCTCGGCACCGCCGGTGCACATGATGTGGAGCGCATCCGGGCCGAGGCGAACGGTGGCCTGCGCGGGGATGAAGATCCCGTCTTCCACCGCCCGCATGTCTGCGCTACCGCCGGCGGTCGCCCACTCGTGCAGTTCGGTGGCGGCACAAGCGGGGATGCTCGCTCCAATCAACTGGTCGAGGTCGGTGCCTTCGTTGGCGATATTCATGTAGACGAACGCGGTGCCGTCCGTACCCGGAGCTGCGACGACCTCGGTGATCAGGATGGCGGCGGTCGCCTCGGCGGCCATGGACTCGCCCGGATCCGAGCCGCCGCAGGCAGCCGATAGCGCCATAACCATGAGCACGACAGCCCGGCGGGCCACGGTCCCTCCCTCGTCCTCTCTCGTCGAAACTAGTTCGTGCGCAGCGCCGGGCGTCGCCCATCGGTCCGGCGCACTTCCCGATCGACAGTGACTGGTGGCAGGTTTGGTGGTCGCGGGGACCATGCCAGACTGGCGCTGCCCGGCCTTAGGTAGTCGTTTTCGGCATACTGTGCACTGGAAGGAGGCGATCGTGGAAGTCAGGGAACTGGTCGGCGGTTCCGTCCAGATGTGCGGCAGCACCACGACCATGGCCGAGGCAGCCGCGTTGATGGTCGGGGAAGGAGTCGGGTCACTCGGCGTCCGCGGGCCGAGAGGGCTGGCCGGAATCGTGACGGAGCGCGACGTTCTTCGTGCCGTCGCCGAGGGTGTCGATCTGTCCGTCGAACCCGTGACCGATTGGATGACGCCCGATCCCGACACCGTCGAGGGATCCATGGACGTCGACGATGCTGCGGAGTGGATGGTTGCCGCCGGTTACCGGCATCTGCCCGTCATGAGCGGCGCCAAGCTGATCGGCATCGCAAGCATCAAGGACGTGCTGTGGGCGATCACCGAGCGCCGGCTCCTCCACGAGATGCGCGGCGGAGAGGCCGGCTGAGCGTTACTTGGCGCGGCGTTGGCCCGACCCGCCGACGGGTCCTCGGCGCAGCGTGTGATCGATCGGGATGCTCGCACGGACCGTGGTTCCGCGACCCGGTGCCGTCAGGATCTCCAGGTCGCCGCCGGCACGCACGGTGCGGGCGCGGAGGTTGACGAGGCCCAGTCCCGCATAGCGCCCGTCGGGATCGAAGCCACGGCCCGCATCGCTGACGCTGATCGTGATCGAGTCGTCGGCGCCGAAGAGCACGACCTCCACCCAATCCGATCCGCTGTGGCGGAGGGCGTTGGAGGTTGCCTCCTTGACCATGTGCAGCACCGCCTCGGACACCGCGATCGGTACACCATCGAAGCCTCCGTCCACGAGTACCCTCGCGCGTACGCCGTGGGCCTCCGCCAATTCCTCGACGAGCTCGTGGACCTCCTCGGGGAGCATACGACTGGGCTCGAGCCGGCGCAGGTCGAGGATCAGGTGGCGAAGCGAGGTGATGCACTCGTCGATACGCCGGACCTCGGAGCGAAGCGCCGCCGCAGTGTCGGGATCTCGCGACGAGGCGGAGAGCGCCTGCAGGGAGAGACCGATCGCAAAGAGGTCCTGAATGGTGTCGTCGTGGACGTCCCTTGCGATGCGGGCGCGGTCCTCGGCGACGGCGGAGCGCCGCAGGCGCTGGTGGATCCTGGCGTTGGCGACGGCGAAACCACCAACGGTGGCCAGCGCCTCGATGGCGTGCTCGTCCTCGACCGAGAACCCTCCATCCTTCTCTGTCAGGTACAGGTTGCCGAAGACCTCTTCACCGGTGCGCACCGGGGCACCGAGAAACGTGGCCATGTGGGGGTGGTGCTCCGGGAACCCGCTCGAGTCCGGGTGCGTGGCGATGTCGTCCAGGCGGACGATCTGGCCCGTCTTGGTGATCGTGCCGAGTACGCCTACTCCGATCGGGTGGTGGCCGATCTGGTCCGCAATCTCGGGTTCCATGCCCTCGTGAACGAACTCGACGAGGTAGCCGTCCGCGCCGACGACCCCCAGCGCGCCGTAGCGTGCGCCGGTGATGTCGATTGCCGACCGCACGATCGACCGGAGCACACTGCGCAGCTCACCCTCTTCGGAGACGCGTACCGCGGCGTCGAAGAGCGTCGTCAGCATGTCGGAGTCCAGAATGGGGGTGGTTCTCACCACACCACGTTACCGGCCGCCGGGGCGGGGGACGAAAGGCCCCCGTTGCGGGGCCGGGGGACCCGGATCGACCGTCGAACGAGGCGGTACGGTTGTCCAAGACGGTGACCTCTATGCGCATACTGCTGGTTGACGATCACGAAGTGGTGCGAGAGGGGCTTCGCAACCTGCTGAGCACACACCCCGAGATCGAGGTGGCCGGCGAGGCGGCAGACGGGGCCTCTGCGATCCGTCGCGTCGGCTACGACTCTCCCGATGTGGTGGTGCTGGATGTCCGCCTCCCCGACATGAGTGGCGTCGACGCCTGCCGGTCGATCATCGAGCGGTTCCCCGACGTGCGAGTAGTGATGCTGTCTGCGTATGCGGACGAGGACGCCATCACCGATGCGATCCGCGCCGGGGCCGCGGGCTATCTGGTCAAGCAGCTCGACGGGCCGCGGCTGGTCGATGCGATCCTCCGCATCGGCAATGGTGAGAGCGTGATCGACTCCACCGTCACCGAGCGCCTCTTCGAGAGCATTCGCGGCGTGCGCAAGCAGTCTCGGCTCGATGTGCTCAACGAGCGCGAGCGCCGGATCCTCGATCTCATTGCCGATGGCCTCACGAACCGGGAGATCGCAGACGAGATCTATTTGGCCGAGAAGACCGTGAAGAACCACGTGTCCCGCATTCTCGGGAAGCTGGGGTTCCACAACCGCAGCGAAGCCGCCGCGTACGTTGCCCGCATGCGACGCGCCGAGGCCGACGCCCACCCGCCTGAGGAGTGGGCAACGTAGCTTCGCTGCCTGGCGCCGGGTAGGCAACGGCGCCCGGTGTACCCTTCCGTGCGTGCCGGATTCCATACGCATCCTGGTTGTCGACGATCACGGCGTCGTGCGTTCTGGCGTCGTCGGATTCCTCGGCGGAGAGGCCGGTCTCGAGGTCGTCGCCGAAGCCGAGACCTGCGCACAGGCCGTCGATGCGGCGCGCGAGCACCAGCCCGACATCGCCGTCGTCGACGTGCAGCTTCCCGACGGATCCGGCGTCGAGCTGTGCACGGATCTCAGCCGTGTTTCGCCGGCGACGGGTGTCGTGCTGTTCACGAGCTTCGCCGAGCCCGATCTGCTGCAGCGGGCGCTCGAGGCGGGCGCGCGGGGCTACGTCCTGAAACGCATGGATCTCTCGGTGCTCGTCAAGGCGGTACGCCGAGCCGCAGCCGGAGAGGTCACGGTGGATCCGGAGGCCGAGGCGGCGCTCGTCGCAATGCGCAGCGGAGACGACGCCGACGGGCCTCTCGGTCGGTTGTCCCAGCAGGAGCGCCGTGTTCTCGAGCTGATCTCGCAGGGCAAGACCAACCGGCAGATCGCCGCCACCCTCGACCTCGCCGAGAAGACGGTCAAGAACTACGTCTCTTCGGTGCTGCGCAAGCTCGGCGTCGCCCGGCGATCCGAGGCGGCGGCCCTGATGGCCGCCCACGACACGAGCCACTGAACCGCGTCGTGGGACCGACGGCGACGAGTGGGTGTACGTTGCCGGGCCGCCGCACCCCGCTGTAGGGTGGTGGCATGAGGGATGTGCGCACCTGGTGGCTCGACACGACTTGAGGCCGCCGCGCGCACGTCACAACTCGTCCGCCGGGGGCCACGCCCCGGCGGTTTTCATTTGGCAGCGATCACGCACACGGAGACGACGGCAGTGGACAAGAAGCGCAAGGTCTTCTCGGGGGTGCAGCCCACGGGCAACCTCCACATCGGCAACTACCTCGGAGCATTTCGCAACTGGGTCAAGCTCCAGGAGGAGTACGAGACGATCTATTGCGTCGTGGACCTGCACGCGCTCACCCAGCCGATCGATCCGGGTGTTCTGCATGAGCAGCGTATCGACGTCGCCAAGGCGCTGCTCGCCGTGGGCATCGATACCTCGAAGTCGCTGTTCTACCTGCAGAGCCAGGTCCCCCAGCATGCCGAGCTGCAATGGATCCTCGGCAGCCTCACGCCCACGGGCGTGCTCAATCGGATGACGCAATACAAGGACAAGGTGGCGCAGGGGATCCCCGCCAACCTCGGTCTGTACGCCTATCCGGTCTTGATGGCCGCCGACATCCTGTTGCACCGTTGTGACCTGGTGCCGGTCGGCGACGACCAGAGGCAGCACCTCGAGATGACCCGCGATCTCGCCGAGCGCTTCAACAACAGGTATGGAGACGTCTTCCCCGTCCCGGATGCACTGATCCCGCCGACGTCCGCCAGGGTCATGTCGCTCGTGGAGCCCACCGCCAAGATGTCGAAGTCCGACGAGAATCCGCGCAGCCGCATCCTCATCACCGATTCGGCCGACGACATCCGCAAGAAGATCAAGTCGGCGGTCACCGACTCCGATCCCGACGTGAGGTACGACTGGGACGACAAGCCCGGCATCTCGAACCTCTTGGAGATCATGGCCGATTGCACGGGGCGCACGATCGACGATCTCGTCGACGAGTACGCGGCGGGGGGCTACGGGCGGTTCAAGGAGGCCGTCGCCGAGGCGGTCGTGGCCGAGCTGGCCCCGGTGCGGCGGCGATTCATGGCCCTCGATGACGCCGAAGTGGCGCGGCTGATGCAGAAGGGAGCCCTCGACGCCCGCACGCAGGCCGAGGGCTACCAGCAACAGGTGCGCAAGGCGGTGGGCCTCGACGCCGTGTAGGCGAGTCCGGTCGGGGGTTACGCTCGGCGAATGGGCGTCGTTGAGCCGGCGAGCGCCTCCGAGTTCCTGGCTCGTGCCGAACCGCTGCTCGGCGCCAGCGAAGCCCGCCACAACCTCATC
This sequence comes from Acidimicrobiia bacterium, assembly GCA_041611095.1. Classification (GTDB taxonomy): domain Bacteria; phylum Actinomycetota; class Acidimicrobiia; order Spongiisociales; family UBA5794; genus UBA6912. The sequence goes on from JBFINP010000007.1 coordinate 58,395, forward strand.
TACGGCATCGCCGGCACGATGATCGCGGATCCCAGCGTGTACCCGGATCATGCGCTATGGATCGTCGAGGAGGGCGGCGTCCCCCTTGCGGCTGCGTTGCGGACTCCGCCGCGTCACGTCGTGGTAGCCGATGCGGTCGACGACGATGCGGTCGGCCGACTGGCGGCAGCGATCGCCGACCGCTATCCGCAGCTACCCGGGGCGGTGGGCAACGTACCGACGATCGACCACTTCACGTCGGCATGGACGGCATCGACAGGCATCCTCGCCGAGCTGACGATGGCTCAGGGCGTGTTTGCGCTCGAGCAGGTGGCGCCCGTCCCCGCCGTCCCCGGTGCTCCGCGGCCGATCCGACCGTCCGACGTGGACACGGTCGTCGAGTGGATCGGCGCCTTCGAGCGCGAGGTCGTTCCCGACGAGGCGACCGAGCGCGACCAGCTCATCGCAACGATCGAGCGACGCATCGCCGACGGCCACGTCTCCGGCCTCTGGCTGTGGGAGGCCTCCGGGGGTCCGGTGTCGCTGAGTGGATTCGGCGGCCCCACGCCGCATGGCATCCGGATCGGCCCCGTGTACACGCCTCCGGCGCATCGCGGCCGTGGCTACGCCACGTCGCTCGTGGCCGCGCAATCCTCGTGGCTTCTCGCCCAGGGACGGCGCTTCTGCTTTCTCTACACCGATCTCGCCAACCCGACCTCGAACGACATCTACCGGCGGATCGGCTACCGACAGATCGCCGAGGCGGCGCGGATCTCGTTCATCGGTCGGTCCGGAGGGGTTGGCTGAGGCGTGGGGTTCACGGTTCCCGCCGGTCTTCGACGGGTCGTGTCGCTCCTTCCGCAGAGTCTCCCTCCAGGTTCGCCTCCGCTTCGAGAAACCGGGCGATCCCGGAGACGACGTAGTGGGTTCGCAGCGAGTCGAGGACGTCGAACGCATGGTTGGCTCCGGGGACCTCGGCATAGCCCACGGGCTCGGCCGAAACCTCCCGAAGGGCCGCGACGAACTGGATGGCCTCGCGTGTGGGTACGACCGAGTCGGCGGCGCCGTGGACGACGAGGAAGGGAGGAGCATCGTCGCCGACCTGGTCGAGGGGTGACGCCGCCCGATACCGAGCCCGGGCCTCCTCCTTGGCGGCTTTCATGAGCCCGCGAGCGACGATGGGCCACTCGTCACGGGTCCGGTTGCGATTCAGCAGGTCGTAGATGCCGTAGATGGGTACTGCGGCCTGGACCGAAGTGTCTGCGTCCTCGAAGCCCGGCTGGTACTCGGTGCGATTGCCCGTGAGCGCTATGAGGGCCGCCAGGTGCCCTCCCGCCGAACCGCCCGTCACGGCGATGAACGCTGGGTCGATGCCGAAGGGACGCCCCTCTTCCCGCATCCAGGCCAGAACCCGTTTGAGGGCGATCAGTTGGTCGGGGAAGGTGGCGGCGGGCACCAACGGGTACGACGCCGCCACACAGATCCATCCACGCTGCGCCATCCGGTGCAGCAGCGGTCGGGCCTGCTGCCTGCGATTGCCCCCGCGCCACGATCCGCCGTGGATCTGGAGCAATGCCGGAGCGGGTCCGTTTCTTTCCCATCCCCGGCGCCGGTACACGTCCAGGTGAAGGCCGGATGCGTACTCGAGGTCGTCGACGCGTTCGATGTCTCGATTGGTGCGGTAGGGGTACGCTGTGAGGATTCGCCGCCACTCGACGTGAGCGAATCCCTCGCTGGGGACGCCGATCTCCTCGAGGGCAGCGGCCATCGCCTGCTTCGCCCGGCCGGCCCGGAACTGGATGACGGCATACCCGACCCACGTGGCAACGGTGAGCGCAAGACCGATCCGCCCGGCCGAGTAGTCGAGGGCACCACGCCAAACGAGGTAGGCGACGAGGACCGCATGGATGGCGACGCGCACCGGCACGGCCTCGGCCGTGAGCAGTGCGGGGAACCACCATGGGCGCAGGAGCGCATGGGCATCGGGGCGGGGCCCGCGCAGCGCGTTGATCGCCCCGACGAGGCCGAGGAAGCTGAGCAGGAACAGGATCAGTGCGGCGAGCATGATCTCCTGCTCGGTGGGCGACGCGCCGCACGCCCGTCGGGCGGGCGGCCGCTGGGGGCGTCAATCACCTGCCAGGTTGTCGTAGCGAAGCGAGCCCAGCCGGCCGGCGCGACTCAAGTCGTCGGGTTCGACGCCACCGACGAGCCGGCCACGTTTGTCGACGACGGGGATTGGTGATCCCTCGAAGAACTCCTCCAGGCCGCGCAGGTCGGCGAGGGCGTCATACGCACTCGCGAGCGGTACCTGCTCCATGACCGCGCCCACCTCGCTGTCGGGGTCGGCGGATGCCAGGGAGCTCATGCGGACCACGCCGACCAGCCGTCCCTCGTCGATGACGGCCTGGACTTGCTCCTCGGCGACGAGGCGGGCGTCGGCGACCCGGATGTGCGTCGAGATGCCGGTGAGTGGCTGCATGCGATGGAAGGCACGGAGGGGCTGGCTGCGGACGACGACGGCGCCCGCAGTCGCCGCCGCTGTGAGCCGCTGCCCTGGTCCGAGGAACTGGCGATGGAGCCACGAGCCCCCGGGTGCCCCCAGCACCAGCAGCGTCCCCGGTGGGAAGGTCGCCGCGAGGTCGGCGGCGCTCGACACCTCCTCGATGCGACCCGGCAGCCCGGAGGAGGCGGTTCCGTCGGCGACGGCCGCGGCCGCGATCCCAGCTCCCGAGGTCGTGCGGAATCCACTGACGACCTCGCCCGGGACACCGAGGGAGCCTGCAACGCGTGCGGCGACCACGGAGGCCAGCCGTGAGTGGGGTCCGCCGGCGACTGCGCCGACGACGAAACGAACCCTGTCCGGGTCGAAGTCGATGGGATTCGCCGTCGGCACCACGTCGAAGGAGCCACCGCCGGCCATGACGGCCAGGTCGGCGCAGTGATCCAGACAACTGCGCGCCGGTCCTCGGTCGGCGCGGATGGCGGCCTCGGTTGCCAGCAGCTCGGCCAACTCGCCACACCCGGAGCCGCGAGTCCACACGACGACCCTCGGATAGTCGTTCGGCCAGCTCCGAGCCGAGTATGGCATTCGCCCCCCTTGGGACATCGCGTCCGGTGGCAGGGTACCGCACGCTGTGGACAAGTTGAGGGCTCCCCTTTGCCGCATCCGCGAGGTGGTACGCTCGCCGGGCGCTGGTGGTATTCCCGAAAGAGGCGGAGGACTCGTGGAGATCGAGATCGGCATCGCCAAGTCCGGTCGTCGTGCGTGGGGGTTCGACGACATCGCGATCGTGCCGTCCCGGAGGACCCGCGACCCCGACGACGTGTCCTTGCGTTGGGAGATCGATGCCTACGGATTCGATCTTCCGATGCTCGGTGCCGCCATGGACTCTTCGGTCAGCCCGGCGACGGCCATCGAGATAGGCCGGCTGGGCGGTCTCGGAGTGCTCAATCTCGAGGGTCTGTGGACTCGCTACGACGACCCGATGCCCGTCTTCGAGGAGATCCGCTCGCTCCCCGCGGACAAGGCCACCCGCCGCATGCAGGAGATGTACCGGGAGCCCGTGAAGCCGGAGCTGATCGGCCGGCGAGTGGAGGAGCTGAGGGCGGCGGACATCGTGACCGCCGCCAGCCTCACCCCACAGCACGTGGCCGAGCTGGCGCCGTACGCCCTCGACGCGGGTCTGCACGTCCTCGTGATCCAAGGGACCGTCGTGTCGGCCGAGCACGTGTCGACGCGCAGCGAGCCGCTCGATCTGAACCGCTTCATCGCCGATCAGGACGTCCCCGTGATCGTCGGCGGTTGTGCCTCGTACGCCGGGGCTCTCCACCTGATGCGCACCGGCGCGGCGGGAGTATTGGTTGGCGTGGGCCCGGGGGCCGCTTGCACGTCTCGCGGTGTCCTGGGGATCGGGGTGCCCCAGGCAACGGCCATTGCCGATGCCGCGGGAGCGCGCAGCCGTTACCTCGAGGAGACGGGCCGCTATGTACACGTCATCGCCGACGGAGGCATGCGCACGGGCGGTGACGTCGCCAAGGCCATCGCCTGCGGCGCCGACGCGGTGATGATCGGATCGCCCCTGGCCGCCGCCTCCGAGGCCCCGGCCAGCGGCTATCACTGGGGGATGGCCACCTTTCACCCGACACTGCCTCGCGGCGCCCGCGTCGAGACGACAACGCTGGGCACCCTGGAGGAGATCCTCGTTGGTCCCGCGCACGAGAACGATGGTCGGCGCAACCTGTTCGGGGCGCTGCGCGTTTCGATGGCGACGACGGGCCACGCCAACGTCAAGGAGTTCCAGAAAGCCGAGGTGATGGTCGCACCAGCGCTGCAGACCGAGGGGAAGCGGCTCCAGCGCAGCCAGGGTGTGGGGATGGGATGACGGCCGCTGCCGCCGGTCATGCGTCGGGCGGCGACTTCGACGGGGTTGTGGTCGTCGACTTCGGCGCCCAGTACGCCCAGCTGATCGCCAGGCGAGTGCGTGAGGCCCACGTCTACTCCGAGATCGTGCCGCGTACGGTCACCGCCGGCGAGATCGCGGCGTTGGGCCCGGTCGGAATCATCCTCTCCGGCGGCCCGGCGTCGGTGTACGCCGAGGATGCCTACGAGATCGATCCGGCGATCCTCGACCTCGGTATCCCCGTACTCGGCATCTGTTACGGCCACCAGGTGCTGGCCGCGGCGCTCGGCGGCACCGTGGCGCACAACGACGTGGCCGAGTTCGGGCGCACCGCGCTCGAGGTCGGTGACGGTGGCGTGCTCTTCCATGAACTGCCGGCGAGCCAGTCGGTGTGGATGAGTCACCGCGATGCGGTCACCGCCCCTCCGGCCGGGTTCCGCATCACGGCTTCGACCCCGGACGCTCCGGTGGCGGCGATGGAGGACCGGGCACGGGGGTTCTACGGTGTCCAGTTCCACCCCGAAGTGGCACACACCGATCGTGGTCAGGAGGTCCTCAAGCATTTCCTCTACGACGCCTGCCATGCCCGACCCAACTGGACACACGTAGGCATCATCGAGCAGGCGGTCGCCGAGATCCGGGACGCCGTCGGAGCCGGAAAGGTGATCTGCGGGCTGTCTGGAGGTGTCGACTCGTCGGTGGCGGCGGCCCTCGTCCACAAGGCGGTCGGTGACCAGCTCGTGTGCGTCTTCGTCGACCATGGTCTGCTGCGCAAGGGCGAGGCCGAGCAGGTGGAAGAGACGTTCCTGCGCAACTTCCACGTGAACCTGGTCCACGTGAAGGCTCAGGACCGCTTCCTCGACGCCCTGGCCGGGGTCACCGACCCCGAGCGCAAGCGCAAGATCATCGGCGAGACCTTCATCCGGGTCTTCGAGGAGGTGGCCGCCGACGTCGCAGATGCCCGATTCCTCGTCCAGGGCACCCTCTATCCGGACATCATCGAGTCGGGCACGGCGGACGCCGCCAAGATCAAGAGTCATCACAACGTCGGCGGCCTACCCGACGACATGGAGTTCGAGCTGGTCGAGCCGCTGCGCGACCTGTTCAAGGACGAGGTACGTGCGATCGGGGAAGAGCTCGGGCTGCCCGAGGAGATCGTCTGGCGCCAGCCGTTCCCCGGCCCCGGCCTTGCGGTGCGCATCATCGGCGATGTGACGCAGGAGCGTCTGGAGATCCTGCGGGCAGCCGACGCGATCGTCGTCGAGGAGATCCGCCGGGCCGGCCTCTACCGGGAGATCTGGCAGAGCTTCGGGGTGCTCCCCACCGTCCGTTCGGTGGGTGTGCAGGGCGACGGACGCACCTACGCCTACCCGCTCATCGTGCGGGCCGTGACCTCCGAGGATGCCATGACGGCCGATTGGGCTCGGCTGCCGTTCGAGGTTTTGGAGCGCATCTCGTCCCGAGTCATCAACGAGGTCCCTGGCATCAACCGGGTTGCCTACGACGTCAGCTCGAAGCCACCTGCCACGATCGAGTGGGAGTGACCGGGGGTGGGTACACCGACGGCGCGATGCGGCCCGGGTCGAGACCCGGGCCGCATGATCGGGTGGTGACACCTCCACCGTGGGGTGGTCAGTCGTTGTCGTCCGCCGACTCGCTGTCGGCGTCGGACGACACCACGTTGAACTGCTCGTCGAGCTGGACGTCAAACTGGCTTCCGTCGTCGAGGGTGACCTCGACCTCGTAGTAGCTGTCCTCGTCACCGATCTCGGTGTCCGTCACCCGGCCTTCGCCCAAGTGTTCGAGGGCGGCGGCGGAGGCCTTGTCGAGGGCTTCGCCCGTTATGGGGGTGTCGGTGTCACCTCCGGCGGCGATGGCCGCCCCGGTGCCGGCAGCTACAGCGGTGGCCACGGCGGCGCCGGCGATCACGATCTTGGTTCGGCGTTTCACAGTCGTCCCTTCTCGTTGCTTGACGCGAACGTACGGCCTGGCTGCTGAAGGGATGCTGAAACGCAGACGGATCAGGCCCCTTCGGGGCTCTCCGTCATCGTCAGTTCGTCGGCGTCGAGACCGAGTATGTACTGCGCATAGGAGCGAGACCACGGTTCGGTGGCGCCACTTCCTGTGTGACGCTCGTCTGCATTGAGCAGGCATTGCACGAGCCGCGACCTGGTGGGCCGCATACCGAGAAGCGGCGCGATCCTCGGTTCGAGGTACTCGGCGTACCAGAGGGGCCATTCGGGGTCCTCGCCATCGGTTGAGAGGAACGCCTGGTGGTGGGCATGCCCCGTCTCGATCAGAAGATCGGCAAGGGCGGTGACGGCGGTGGCGACGCTCAACGGGATCTCCCTCCTTGGGTGCGCGTGACTCTATCTCGCCCGCCGCCGGCCGGGGCCGTCATCTCGCGGCCCCGACGCGTAGCGTTCGAAGGGTGATTGCGGGGCGTCTCGATGGTCGGGACGGCGTGAACTCGCATCCGGGAAGGGGCGCGTCATGGAGGACCGCCGGACCACATTCACCCGTCGCCAGATGCTCGGAACAGGTGGGGTTGCGCTCGCGGCGGCGATGCTGCGCAGCGCTCCCGCCGCTGCGTCCGATGACGCGTGCGTCACCGAGTTCGCTCCACTTCCGCCCGGAGCGTTTGGTCCTCCCATCCCCGACAAGGGCTACCTCGTCGAGGAGATCGCCCGTGGGTTGTACTGGGTGACCGAGGGTACCTACATCGCCCACTTCCTCGAGCATCGACACGGGGTGATCGTCATGGACTCCCCACCGACCCTGGCCGCCGCATTGCCGGCCGCGATCGCCGAGGTCACCAGCAAACCCGTCACTCACGTCGTGTACAGCCACACCCACGGTGACCACGTGGGCGTTGCCGGAGTGCTCTTCCCCGGTGCGACCTTCATCGGTCACGCGGAGACCGCGGCGACCCTGGCGAGACGGGCGGACCCACGTCGCCCGGTGCCGACCCAGACTTTCACAGACCGGCTTCGTCTCAACATCGGCGGCCGGCGTATCGAGCTGATCTACCCAGGTCCGAACCACGAGCCCGGCAACATCTTCATGTGGATCCCTGCGGCCAAGACGTTGTTCTGGGTGGATGTCGTGTTCCCCGGTTGGATCCCGTTCAAGAGCCTCGCGCTGGCGAAGGACGTGCCCGGCACGGTGGCGGCGCACGATGCGGCGCTGGCACTTCCCTTCGAGGTCTTCTCCGGCGGGCACCTCACCCGGCTGGGCACGCGGGAGGACGTGGAGGTTGCCCGAGAGTACGTGGCCGACGTGCGGGCGGCATCGTTCGAGGCGCTGGCTTCGGTCGACTTCTTCGCCATCGTGGGTGAGATCGGGTTCCTCGATCCCAACGATCCGTCGTTCCTCAACCAATGGGAGCTGTTCGAAACCTACCTCGACGCGGTGGAGGAGTTCGCCGCCGACATCGTCCTCGACAAGTGGCTCGGGGTCCTCGGGGCCGCCGACGTGTGGACGCAGTCCCATTGCGGGGCGATGATCGAGAGCATCCGGATCGACGACAACGCCGTGTCCGATCCGGTGAGCTGACGGCGGCCCGGGCCGGGGGCTGGGGATCGCAGCTGATTCACGCGACCGATCGGTACCATCGCCCCCAGTGTCAGAACTCAGGAGCAGCCCAGGCCTGGCCGTGACCCTCGATGCCGTCATCGTCGACGTGAGCGACGACCGGCCCCGGCTCCTCGTCGTCTCGGGCGACGGCGCCGGACCGCCTCGCATCCCATCGGGACCGCTCGATCCCGGCGCGGACAAGACGCTCGAGCGGGCGCTGCGGCGGTGGATCGCCGAGCAGGCCGGCATCGAGATCGGGTACGCGGAGCAGCTCTACACCTTCGGCGATCGGGGTCGCGGTGACGCCGAGACCAGTGGGGTGCGCCAGCTCAGCGTGGCGTACCTCGCCCTCGTGCGCGAGGAGGCGACGTCGCCGGATGCCTCATGGATCGACTGGTACGACCTGCTCCCTTGGGAGGACCACCGGACCGGCTCCCCGGCGATACTGGACGACGTCATCGTGCCCGCGCTGGAGCGGTGGGCGGGCGACGATGCGTTGCGCCGACGGCGGGTGGCCGTCGTGTTCGGGCGTGATCCCTGGGACGGGATTCGAGTGCTCGATCGCTACGAGCTGTTGTACGAGGCCGGCCTGGTAGCCGAGGCGTTCCTCGATCGCGGCCGGCCAGCTGCCGAGGGGGTCGTCGGGACGGCGATGTCGCTCGACCACCGCCGCGTGGCGGCAACCGGCCTGGGTCGGCTGCGGGGCAAGCTGACGTACCGGCCGGTGGTTTTCGAGCTGCTCCCCGAGTTGTTCACGCTCAGCGAGCTCCAACGCACCGTAGAGGCACTGGCAGGAGTGCGACTCCACAAGCAGAACTTCCGCCGGCTCGTCGAGCGCAACCGCCTCGTGGAAGGAACGGGCAAGCGGACCACGGCGACGGGCGGACGGCCCGCCGAGCTGTTCCGTTTCCGCACCGCGGTCGTCGAGGAGCGCCCGAGACCGGGGCTCGGGGTGCCCTACCGCTGAGGGCCGATGGCGAGGTCGTGCCTCCTCGCCGGGCCGGCGAGGAGGCACGATCAACGATGTCGGTGTCTACTTGCCGCTGGTGTTGCCTGCCGTCGGGTTGGCTGCAGAGGTCGGTACGGCGCCGGACCCATCGAACGGCACCCAGATGACGTTCACGCTCATGTCGTACAGGAGTGCATCGTCCACGTCGCGGATGTTGAACGTGGCGGTATGGCTGCCGGCGTCGACGACGAAGGCTCCGGTGGTCGAGCAGATGTTCTCGTTCGAGTCGTCGAACGTGCTGTCGTTGCCCACGGCGGCGAACATGGTGGTGCCCGCAACCACGAGCCCGTCGACCAGCAGCTCGCAAATGACCGTATCGACCGTGTCCAAGCTCCCAAGCGTGATGTCGACGGCGCCGTTCATCACAAGCGTCCCGCGCGCGGGAGCCTCGATCGTGGCGTCGAGCGCTGCGTCGGCGACGGTGCCGGAGAGCTCATCGGAGTTGAACGCCGCTCGAGATGCGAGGTCCGCGGCGTGGAAGCCGTCGACGGTATCGGCCTCGTCGGGAACGCCGTCCTCGGCTCCGATGTACTTGGCGAATCGCCGCATGAAAGCCGCCATCTGCTGACGGGACACGTTGTCGGTGGGGCAGAACTCGTCGTTGGCCGGCGGGTTGCAGCCCACGGTGACGCCGGCGTTCTTGAGCCAGCTGATGTCGTCGTGGAACACGTTCGTGTCCGGGACGTCCGTGAAGTTGTCCTTCGCGATGACCGCCACCGGGAGCAAGACTCCGATGGCGACCAGGATGACGATGAGCAGGCGTGTCTTTCCGTGCATGGGGATCTCCTCCCGCTCTTGTGCGCAAAGTGCTGCACGCTGCTCGTCCAGGTCTACCAGAGCGCACGGCGGGATGACGGCGGCCGAACTACCCCTTTACGCCCTGAGCGGGTGTCGCCCGGGGATCTTTGAGCAATTGGGATCTGCCTGCGGGAGCGCCGGGCCGCAGCGTGTCTCGCAAGCGTCTGGGCTCGAACCCTTTTGCTCAGGAATAGCACAAGGTGTATCGTGGTTGGAGTAGTAATGCTCACACTGAGTAAAAGTACCCGCCAGTGACGTGCGAGGGATGTGATGACGCCGACCAACCTGACCATTCGCCCGGCCGAAGTCGCTCCCGTCGAGGAGCGCCTCGCGGGGATCGTCCCCGACGTTGAGCGTGTCGTCCTCGAGCCGCTCGTCGCCGAGATCGAGCACCTCAAGAAGGAGCGCAACGCCGTCGTCCTGGCGCACAACTACATGACGCCGGACATCTTCCATGGCGTCGCCGATCTCCGCGGTGACTCGCTCCAACTGGCTCGCCTCGCCGCCGAGACCGAGGCCGATGTGATCGTCATGGCCGGCGTTCACTTCATGGCCGAGACCGCAAAGATCGTGAACCCGGACAAGACCGTTCTGATCCCCGACATGCGCGCAGGTTGCTCGCTCGCCGAGTCCATCACGGGGGCGGACATCCGCCTGCTGCGCCAGCGTTATCCCGGAGTCCCGGTGGTGACCTACGTCAACACTTCTGCGGAGGTGAAGGCGGAGTCCGACGTAACCTGCACGTCGTCCAACGCCGTGGCCGTCGTCGAGTCGCTCGACAGCGACCGTGTGATCTTCCTCCCCGACCAGTACCTGGGGAGGTGGGTCGCGTCGCAGACGGACAAGGAGATCATCCTCTGGCACGGCAGCTGCATGGTGCACGAGCGGTTCACCGCGGCGGAGCTACGCGAGTACCGGGACCTGTACCCCGGTATCCAGATCATCGCTCACCCCGAGTGCCCTCCCGATGTCCTCGACGAGGCCGACTTCGTCGGCAGCACGAGCGGGATGATCAATTGGGTCAGGGACGAGGCGCCCCGCCAGGTCGTCATGGTCACCGAGTGCTCGATGAGCGACAACGTCGCCGTGGAGTCGCCGCAAACAGAGTTCCTTCGACCGTGCAACCTGTGTCCCCACATGAAGCGCATAACGATGGAGGGCATCCGCGATGCGCTGCTGCACCTGCAGCACGAGGTCGAGGTCGATCCCGACATCGCCTCGGGCGCCAAGCGTGCGGTCGACAGGATGCTCGCAGTAGGGGCTACGAGATGACGACGCCCCGTGCGATCGTCGTCGGCAGCGGGGTCGCCGGGTTGACTACGGCGCTGGCGCTCGGCGACTGCATCGTGATCACCAAGACGGTGCTCGGCGATGGGTCGAGCACCTGGGCGCAGGGCGGCATCGCCGCCGCAATCGGGCGCGACGACGACCCGGGCTTCCACGCCGCCGACACCGTCGCCGTCGCCGCCGGGCTCGCCGACCGCAACATCGCCGAGCTGGTGACTGCCGAGGCGCCCGACCGAATCGCATGGTTGCTCGGTCTCGGCGCTCGCTTCGATCGCAGGGCGGACGGCGATCTGGCGCTGGGCCGAGAGGCGGGTCACGGCCGTCACCGTATCGTTCATGCCAACGGTGACGCCACCGGAGCCGAGCTCATGAGAACCCTGCGTGGCGCCGTGCGGCGCCGCCACGACATCGAGGTCAGGGAACACACCGGGGTCGTCGATCTGGTGTGGCAGGCGGACCGCATCGCCGGCGTCCTGGTCCTCACTGCAGACGGTCGCCGGGACGTGCTGCTCGCCCCTGCGGTGGTGCTGGCCACGGGCGGTATCGGCAGGCTCTACGCAGCGACGACCAACCCGCCCGAGGTGACGGGAGACGGGCTCGCCATGGCCATCCGCGCCGGGGCCCGCATCGCCGACCCCGAGTTCGTGCAGTTCCACCCGACGGCATTGCGGTCGAGTCTCGACCCCATGCCGCTCCTCACCGAAGCGCTGCGCGGCGCCGGCGCCGTGCTGCGCGACGGGACCGGCCATCGCTTCATGCGGGACGAGCATGCTGATGCCGATCTGGCGCCCCGTGACATCGTCGCCCGCGCCATCTGGCGTCGGATCGAGAAGGGCGACGAGGTCTACCTCGATGCCACGGATCTGGGCGAGTCGTTCCCGCATCGCTTTCCGACCGTCTTCGAGAGCGCCATCGATGCCGGTGTCGATCCCCGGCAGGAGTGGCTCCCCGTGTCGCCCGCAGCCCACTATCACATGGGCGGGATCGCCGTCGACGAAGCCGGCCGCACCTCGCTGCCCGGTCTCTATGCCACCGGCGAGGTCTCGGTCACAGGTCTGCACGGCGCTAACCGGCTGGCGAGCAACTCTCTCCTGGAGGGTCTGGTGTTCGGGGTCGAGGTGGCCACCGCCATCATGGGCGAGGCCTTTGCGCCGGCGCTCGATGCTCCCATCGAGGTCCCCGCAGCTGCGATGGACACCGGTCTCGAGGAGGACGCCGTCGCCATCGAATCGCTGCGCCGGCTCATGTGGCGGTTCGTTGGGCTCATGCGCACCGACGAGGGGTTGCGCCGTGCCCTGGACGGGATCACCGAGCTCGAGGCTCCCCTGGGAGCTGGCGTCGTGGGACGCAATCTCGCTGCCGTGGCCCGCGTCGTGACGGAAGCGGCGCTGCGGCGCACCGAGAGCCGCGGCGGTCATCACCGGCTCGACCATCCTCGGTCGTCGGCGAGCTGGCGGCACCACACGATCGTGGTCCCGCAGGCCGAGTCGCGGCGGCTGCTGCGTACTGCGGTGCGGGGGGCGGCGTGACCCAGCCGGCGCCGCCACCGTGGCCGGGGGTCGAGGAGCTGTTGCGCAGAGAGCTGTCAGCCGACCTCGGCAGGGCCGGCGACATCACCTCGAATGCGACGATTCCCTTCGACCACATCTCGACAGGTGCGCTGAGTGCGCGCACTCCCGGCACGATCGCCGGCTTGGCCCAGGCGAGCCGTGCCTTCACGCTGCTCGACCCGGCAGTCGCCGTCACGTTTCACCTGGTCGACGGGACCAGCGTCGCGGGGGGAGAGTGTCTCGCCACGGTTGCCGGCCCGACGCGCTCACTGCTTGCCGCTGAGCGCACGTGCCTCAACCTGCTGGCCCATTTGAGCGGCATCGCCACGGTCACGGCCGAGATGGTTGCGATCGTCGCCGGCACCAAGGCCCAGATCGTCGACACCCGCAAGACGTTGCCCGGCCTCCGCCCGCTTCAGAAGTACGCCGTTCGCTGTGGCGGCGGTGCCAACCATCGTCTCGGGCTCGACGACGCCGTGCTCATCAAGGACAACCACATTTCCGCCGTCGGTTCTCTGTCCTCGGCCGTCAAGGCGGCGCGTGCCGCCGTGGGTCACATGGTCAAGCTCGAGGTGGAGGTCGACACCCTCGAGCAGCTAGACGAAGCGCTCCGTGCGGGTGTGGATGCGGTGCTCCTCGACAACATGACGGTGGCGGAGCTGGCGGAGGCCGTCCAGCGGGTCGCCGGTCGTTGTGCCACCGAAGCATCGGGCGGCGTGATGCCCGACACCGTGCGGGCCATCGCGGAGACGGGTGTCGATCTGATCTCCGTGGGCTGGCTCACCCACAGCCCCCGTCAACTCGACATCGGGTTCGATCTGGCCGGCGGCTGAGCGACACGACGGCTCAGGAACTTCGTGGCCCCGGTCGGCGTCGAACTGCGGCAGAAGGGAGGTGCCGTGCGGATTCACCGACGCCAGGCGGTCGGCATGGCGATCGCTGCGTTTGCGCTTGCGGCATCCGGGTGTGCGGCGACCGGTGAGCGCGCCGTTGCGGTGCGCCTGCACGGTGAGGTCTTCTCGGACCATCGCATCGACCAGCCGTGTGACGAACAGGCCGCAGCGCCGAGCCGGCCCGAGGAGCTATCGGGCATCCTTCTGGTCTTCACCGACAGCGCCGGACTCGAGATGGGGCGAGCGACCACCGGCGAGCTCGAGTGGCGCGAGTTGGCTCCGGGCTGTCGGTTCGTGGCTACGTACGCGGTCGACCTGCCCCACGCCGATCGGTACCAGGTGACGTTCGATCCGCCGGAGCCTCGTGTGGTCGGTGGCATGTCGTTCGTTGGGGCCGAGGAGCTGCACCCGGCGACGGTGTCGCTCGTCGAGCTCGAGGCGACCGGCTTCGAGTGGTCGTTCGAAGTGGCCCCTACGTACGTGGTCCCGTGACTCTCACCCGTGGTGCCCCGGCTGTGTAGCGATGTCGCTCAATCACCTGCGACGAAGAAGACCCAGTCACCGGTCCCGGTGATGCCCACCCGGTACCCGATGTAGCCACCGAAGTCCTTCATGGAGGCGATCTCCTCCGGGCTGTAAAGCGCAGCCACCTCCTTCCAGTCGTCCTCGGTCGCCTCGGCGCCGAACGCAGCCGGCCAGAAATAGAGCGGGACGCTCTCGTTGTCGGTCACCGCCTCGAGCGTTCCGTGCGACATCCCGAGCAGAGCGACGAGCGTGGCCAGCACGTCGTCTCTGTTGTCCTCGGCCTCCCGCCAGAAGCCGGCCGGGTCGCCCTCGTCTCCGAAGCTGTACGTGAAGTGGCCCGCAGCCCCTCCGGCGAGCTCGGCGAGGCCTTGGTAGTCGCAGTTGAGTGCAAACCCGATGATCAGGTCGCGCGTAGCCGCCACCGGGTCCGGAACGTCGGACGGGCCGGGTTGCTCCATACCCGTTGCCGAGCACGCCGGGATGAAGACCATGGTCGTCGAGACCGCTGGCTCCGTCGTGTCCGGGGGCTGCGTGGACGGTGTCACTGTCGTCGGTGGGGTCGTCGTCGAGGAGACGACGGTGTCGAGGGCCGGGGCCACCGACGGCTCAGCCCCACCATCCGAACCACACGCGGCCGTAGTGACCGCAGTGACGAGCAGCATCGTGCTCCACACAGAGCGAAGGCCGAGCATGCGTTCCTCCTTCTCCACCCCACTCCGACGTCCGGCACCAAGCGAAGGTTCCCGGGACGTCGGGGTTCATGTCAGGACCGACGACGAACGAGCTCTTGCAGCAACATGGCGTCACGCGGAGCGTACCCGTTCTCGTCGTTGTCGAAGTAGACGTAGACGTCCCGTTGCCGGCGCCGCGGCGGCGATCGACGCGTGATGCGTACCGCATCGTCGGGTTCCCCTCCCTGGTGCCAGCACTGAATCCGACGTGCCCATTGCGCAAGCTGGGCTGGGCCATACGGGCTGGCGTACAAGCGACCGGGTCCGTGGAGGCGGAGGTACACGAAGCCGGCCGTGACCTCTTCGAAGTAGGGCCAGGCAGCTGCGTGGGAGAAGGCGAGCGCCACACCGTGCCGGCGGGCGATCGACACCATCTCGGCACACATCCAGCTGGGGTGGCGGACCTCGATGACGTGGCGTAGGCGCCGTGTCCCACCCGGGCCTAGGGCGGCCTCTCGCACCCGTTCGTCATGCTTGCGAGCGAGGGCGGCGGCAGACCCCGCATCTCGAGGCAGCAGCCGCAGGAACGCATCGATCCGGTCGGCATCGAAGTGCAGGTGAGGTGACACCTGCCAGAGCATGGGGCCGAGCTTGTCCTCGAGCTCGAGGAGGCCCGAGGCGAGGAAGTTCGCCAGCGCCGTGTCCACGCCTGCCAGCTTCTTGTTGTGCGTGATGAACCGGCTGCCTTTGATCGCAAAGGTGAATCCCGGCGGCACCGCCGTACCCCACCGGCGAACGGTCTCCGGCGAGGTCAGGCCGTAGAAGGTTCCATTGACCTCGACGGTCGGGAAGTGGTCGGCGACGAAGGACAACTCGTCACGCCGGCGGAGCGAATCCGGGTAGAAGTCGCCTCTCCACGCCCGGTAGTTCCAGCCGGACAGCCCGATTCTGATGCGTCCCATGGTGTGGCGATCGCTTCTCGATGTCGGTGCCGGCGAGCGGCGGGCGTGTGTGTGGTTACCGGTCGGGAGGTACGGGTCGTGTGCGCTCAGCGGGGGTGAACCGGTTCGACCAGGCGCCCGCCGTGCGTTTCGAGGGTAGACGCGGCGACCGAAGGACGGTCGACGCCGACCACGACGAGAACCTCTCCCTCGTCGAGGCCCACATGCGTCCAGTCGCGTTCGTCCCAGAGCAGGGGACGGTGTCGGTTCACGCCGTAGTAGCCCCCCAGCACCGCACCGGCGATCGCTCCGACCGATCCGATCACCAAAAAGGCGATCACGTCCGAGACGGAGCTCCAGGCAACGATTCCGACGAGGCCCAGCACCAGGAAGCCGATGACGGCGCCAAGAGGGGCTCCCATGGACAGGCCGGAGCGGATCTCCTGTCCGGCAGGCGTGTCGATGACGTAGCCATCTCCGTTCCAGACGGCTTCGGTGATCTTCGCCCCGGCCAGATTCCGAGAGCGAAGCGCAGCGGCGGCCATGGCCGCCCGCTGCCGGTTCTCGAACACGGCGCCGACGATGGTTGCTTCCTCGTGAGCCACAGCGCGCACACCTCCATTCGGATCGCTGCCGACCACGTACCCCGAGCGCCTCGTCTCGAAACGGCTTCAGCCCGAGGGGCGTTTGTCGATGACCGTGCGGGGGTATGCCAGTGAGGTACGCCAGTCAGCCAGTCACGACGTGTCGTCGAGAGGGGAGGATCTGATGACTTCGAAGTCATGGTCGCACCGCTGGGTGCCAATCGCAGTGCTGATGGTGATGACGGCTCTCATCACTGCACCGGCGGCGGTCTGGGCGTCGCATCGCTTCTCAGACGTTCCCGACACCGACGTCTTCCACGAAGACATCGATGCCATCGCCGATGCCGGCGTGACCGTCGGCTGCAACCCACCGGAAAACACAGAGTTCTGTCCAGATGACGCAGTGACGCGCAAACAGATGGCCGCGTTCCTGAACCGTCTCGGGGCGCTCGACGGCGACAAGACACCCGTGGTCAACGCCCGGACGGTGCAGGGCTTGGCCCTCTACGCGGATATCGTCGAGGTCGAGGTCGCCAATGCCGAGGACAACGAGGAGGAGTGTGAGCCCACGGAGAGCCTGATAGGACCCGATCACGAGTTTGGCTCGTTCTTCACCACGTACCAGCTACTCGCCGTGCCCGACGCTGTCGACTTCTTCACGTTCGATGTGAACGTGGCAGCGTCCGATCGAGATCCGTCGGGGAATCTGCCGCCAAGCGGCTTCCTGATCTGCTTTGCTACCAACGATGGTCGCGAGCTGCCGGACGGCACGTATCGCCTCTTCCGTATCGAGGCCCACGAACTGGAACCTGTCTCCGACTGACGCCGCTGCGGTCGCCGGCCGGCCACGCGCGGGGTCGAACCCGCGCAGCCGGCCGGCTCGCAGCGTGGGTCGTGACGGGGAGCCTCTGGGCGGTCGTTCCGTTCGAGGCGCCTGAATCGCTGTTTCGAGGGGGCCGCGGCCGATAGCGAGAGCTCAGCCGAAGAGACGCCAGGCCGTTGCCGTCCATCCCGCTACCGCCAGGGTGCCGAGGTAGGCGATCACCAACCGGGTGTCGCCGAGCAAGCAGCGGCTCTTGACGAGGCCGCGCCGTCGGGCCCGGACGTATGTGGCAACGCCGGCGGTGCCGAACAGCGCAACCGTGAGCGGCGGAGTGATCAGCCAGGCGATGAGACCGATCGTCGTGAAGATGCAGATGCGCAGCGGGTCGAACTCGGGGGCGGGTCGGGGCTCCCGAAAGGTACGAAAGGCGGCGGGCGGCTCGGCGCTCACGGAGTCACCAACTCCGCGGGGAGGAGCGTGAGCGGTACGGTGTGTACCCGGCGCCCGGCCACCTCGGAGAGCTTCTGCCGGCCGAGTTGCGGCCACGCCTGGACGGCGCAGAAGGGAGCGCATTGGTCCCGCTCCGCCTCGCTCTTCGTGCCGACGTGGACGCAGCACTGCTGGAGCCGCTCCTCGATCATCGTGCTCATGTCCATGAACGGCTTCACCACGATGCGCTTGACCCGGTGGGCCAGCATCTCGCGGAGCTTGTCCCCCCGCCCCACCGCGGAACCGGCCAGCCGGACGAGGCCGCTGATGCCGAGATCGCACGCCGTGCACACATCCCGAATCACCTCGGCCATGCGCGGATGCGACAGCGAGCTCTGGTCGGACAGCAGGCCCAGCAACGACTCCTTGACCGCCGCTCGCAGCTCGGTGGACACGTCTTCGTTGCCGATCGTGTTGCTCACCAGGTCCAGATGCTCCTTGAGACGATCGTGTCCCATGAGCTCCACGAGCGATCGCCACGACCCGTCGTCGGTGCGCAGCATGTAGCCGACCGAGCAGCAGTGGGGGTGCGAACACGGCAGGGCAGTGAGGTCCCGCCAAGTGACGACGCCGCCGGTTTGGGGTCCCAATCGCTGCAGCACGCCGCCATGGGTGAGTCGCCGGAGCGCGTCGAGGGTGGGGGAGCGGCCGGAGCTGAACTGCGGCTGGATCGACACGCTGCAGACGTACGGGGTTGCCAACGCCAGATCCACCACGGCGCCGATCTCGTCGTCGTTGACTCCGAGGGCGGCCGTCATGGTCAGAGTCACGAACACTCCGGCCTCGGTGAGACGCTCGATCGCACGCTGCTTCATGGTGCGAAGATCGGCGCCGCGATGGTGCAGGTACGTCTCCCGTTTGAACCCGTCGAACTGAAGATAGACCTCGACTCGCCTTCGGTTGCGCCGGAGCCAGTCGAGGAGCTCGTCGTTGCGAGACAGCTCCACACCGTTCGTGTTGACGAGGACCCTCGTCACGTTGCGTTCGAGGATGCGGTCACAGAGCGCGGTGAAGTCGGGGTAGATGGTCGGCTCCCCGCCGGACAGCATGAGCACATCGAGCCTGCCGTTCTCACGGACGATGCGGCGGTCGATGTTGCTCAGCACCTCCTCGGCGGGGACGACGCCTCGCAGGCTCGGTGACGAGTCGGCGAAGCACGTCGGACACCGCAGGTTGCACGCCTGGGTGATGTCCTCGAGGAGGATGCAGGTGTGTTGGGTCTGCATCTCGGGCAATCCGCGCAGGTAGGCGGCCGGGACGGGATCGAAGTTGCCGGGTTCGTCCGGGACGTGGAACTTCGTCGGGGCCGTCCACTCCTCCAGGTAGGCGAGGATCTCGGGCGACTCGTCGTAGAGCGTCACGATCTTGCCGTGATCGGGACAGCCGCGGACCAGCCACACCTGGCCATCGGTCTCGGCCAGGTATCCGCTGAGACGCCGAACGTCGTGAAGGGTCCGGTCCGGGTGCTCCTCGTGGCACGTTGGGCAGAAGGCATTGACGTAGCGGAGGATGCGGTCCTCCCGCACCGGCATCCCGGTGGTGTATGGGGCACTCATTGCTGGAAGCTCATGAGGAGCGCGATGCAGGCGCCGCCGCCGATCAAAAGCGCAACTCCGCAGCCGAACGCGGCCCCCACCCCAAACCCGGTACCGCGCCGCTGGTAGGCGACGACGGCCAGGGCGACGATGGGAAGAAAGAACCACAAGGCTCCCAGGTTTCCGAGAAACGGAGCGAGAAGGATTGCGGCGACGGCGAGGATGGCGGCACCGAACCCGGTGAGGACCGCACGCCGCCGCTCCGGCGAGGGCGGCTCCCCGGACGGAGGCGATGGGGGGGTCTCGTCCGGCGGCGGGGGTTCGGGCTCGGTCATGGGATCTCCTCAGGCCGGCGTAGGTGCGAGCGCTCTGACCCGTCGACGCTGCATGACCTGCACGATCAACAGCGGTACCGTGACGGCGAGGAACAACTGAGAACCGCTGAGACCCGCCGCCATCTCGGGGTTACCCCGCACGAACTCCACTGCGAAGCGGAACAACCCATAGGCCAGCAGGTAAGCGGTGAAAGTGGTTCCCTCGCCGCCCACCCGATCGCGCAGCCGCCACAGCACGACGAACGCCACTGCATGGAACGCAATCTCGTAGAGGAACGACGGGTGCATCGGCTGGCCGGTGACGCACGTCGGGCACGCCGGGACCGTGGCGGCGACCTCCGGTGGCAAGGTGATGCCCCAGGGGAGCGACGTGGCCGTACCGATCTGCTCCGTGAGGAAGCAGCCAATCCGGCCGATCGCCATCCCCAACGCCACCGCCGGGGCGAACAGGTCGCCGGTGCTTCGTTGGTACCCGATGATGCGCTTGGTGACGATCACGCCCAGGTATGCCCCTGCGAGGCCGCCGAGCACACTCCGGCCGCCGTGGAGCCACAGGTCGGCGAGGCTGTCGGCCTGGGGAGCGAACTGCCAGGCCGTCGAGATCTTGGCGAAGACGGCCCCGGATACGAGTGCACCGACGACGACCCACATGGTCTGCTCGGACAGCATCCTGCGCCGGTGCGCCAGGTGGAGATAGACCGCCGCAGCCGCCAGCACCCCGATGCCGATGAAGAACTCGTGTGTGGAGACTCCAACCCCGGCAACCCGGAAGAGCGTGGGCAGCATGATCGGCCCACCGTACACACGGAGCCCGGCGGCGGGAAGGTTCTCTGTCGACGCAACTCACATCGATGTAGTTCGCCATGAGCGACGCGGGTAAGATCGCAAGCGCCGATGTCCGATTCCATCCTGCTCGACGATCTCAACCCCGCTCAGCGCGAGGCCGTCGCCGCCACCGAGGGTCCGGTCCTCGTGGTGGCCGGCGCCGGCTCGGGGAAGACTCGCGTGCTGACCCGCCGGGTGGCCCACCTCATCCGTGATCTCGACGTGCCGCCCCACGCGATTCTTGCGATCACCTTCACCAACAAGGCCGCCAACGAGATGAAGGAGCGGGTCGCACGCCTGATCGGCCCGGTTGCCCGCAACATGTGGGTATCGACGTTCCACTCAGCCTGCTCCCGCATCCTGCGCAGGGAGGCACACCGGTTGGGGTACAAGTCGGCGTTCTCGATCTACGACGCCGCCGACTCGCTTCGGCTGATCACCCTGTGCGTCAAGGACCTCGATCTCGACCCGAAGCGCTTCCCGCCGCGCAACATCCGCGCTGCGATCTCGAACGCCAAGAACGAGCTGATCGACTACGAGACCTTTGCCGCGGAGGACGCGGGTTACTACCACGAGCGGGTCGCCGACGTGTACCGGCTGTACCAGCAGCGCTTGGTGGAGGCGTCGGCGATGGACTTCGACGATCTGTTGATGGTGACCGTGGAGCTGTTCCAGGCGCTTCCCGACGTGCTGCGCACCTACCAGGAGCGTTTCCGGTACGTGCTGGTCGACGAGTACCAGGACACCAATCGGGCGCAGTACGTGCTGGTGAAGCAGCTCACCGAGATCCACAAGAACCTGTGCTGCGTGGGCGACGGCGACCAGAGTGTGTACGCCTTCCGCGGCGCCGATATCCGGAACATCTTGGAGTTCGAGAAGGACTTCCCCGACGCCCGGATCGTGCTGCTCGAGCAGAACTACCGCTCGACGGAGATGATTCTGGAGGCGGCCAACGCAGTCATCACGAACAACCCGTCGCGCAAGCCGAAGCGGCTGTGGACCGACCTCGGCCGGGGCGAACCGATCCTCACTTATGAAGCCGAGGACGAACACGATGAGGCGGCCTTCGTCGCCGAGAAGGTGCAGGAGATGGAGCACGATGACGTTCCGCGCAGCGACGTGGCCGTCTTCTACCGGACCAACGCCCAGTCCCGCGTGCTCGAAGAGGTGATGGTCAAGTTCGGCATCCCGTACCAGGTGATCGGCGGCGTCAAGTACTACGACCGGCGCGAGGTCAAGGACGCCCTGGCCTATCTCCGGGCCCTCGTCAACCCGGCCGACACGGTGGCGCTCAAGCGCATCGTGAACACGCCGAAACGAGCGATCGGCGACACGAGCGTGGCGCACGTCGATCGCTACGCCGAGGACGGGCGGATCAGCTTCTGGGAAGGTTTGCAGCAGGCCGGGCAGAACCCACGGCTGTCGTTGCGGGCACAGAAGTCGATGGCCGAGTTCATGGCGCTGATGGACCACCTGTCGACTCAGATGGCGAAAGGCCCCCGGTCGGCGCTGGAGGCGATAATCCACGACACGGGGTACATGGACTGGGTCCGGTCCGAGAAGTCGATCGAGGCCATGGGCCGGGAGGAGAACCTCAAGGAGTTGATCTCCGCCGCCGACGACTTCGAGGAGAACGGCCCGATCTCGCTGGGGCCCGCCGATTGGGAGGATCTCGACGGCGTGCGCAAATGCGAGCTGTTCCTGGAGTCGATCAGCCTCGTCTCCGACGTCGACAACCTCGAGGACACCGAGGCGGTGACGTTGATGACGATGCACAACGCCAAGGGTCTCGAGTTCCCCGTGGTCTTCATGACCGGGATGGAAGACGGCGTGTTTCCTCACATGCGTTCGCTCGGCGACCCGAAGGAGCTCGAGGAGGAGCGGCGGCTCTGCTACGTCGGCATCACCCGGGCGATGCGCCGGCTCTTCTTGACGCGTGCGTGGAGCCGCAATCTGTGGGGCACCAACAACTACAACCCGGCGAGCCGCTTCCTCGCCGAGGTGCCGGGCAGCCTCACGATCGAGGCGAAGCGCCGCCGCAGGATCCCTGAGAAGGAGACCGCGGG
>JBFINP010000008.1:0-70897 GCA_041611095.1 Acidimicrobiia bacterium
CATGAGACGGGGCACTGGCTCTCTCACGTGCCGAAGATCAGTGACGGCACCGGAGCTCCGATGAACAACAGGAGCACCGGAGCCAAGATGATCACGATCGGGATGATCAGCCATAGCCGGCGCTGAGCCGCCTGGCGACGGAGATCGTCACGACGCTGGGCACGCAGGTCTCGGGAGAGGTCGAGGAGCGCATCGCCGAGATCGGCGCCCCGGTCCTGGGCGGTGGCCAGGACGTTGTACGTGCGCTGTGCCTCTGGCTCGGCAGTCAGCGATGCGGCGCGTCGCAGGGCATCGGTCATGGTCATGCCCGAAGCTTGAAGCCGGAGCACCTCGGCCAGCTCGTCGACGAAAACCCCGTTGCCACGATCGATCGTGTGACGGAGCGCATCGACGACGCCCCCGCCGACGCGAGTACGCATGGCGATCAGCTGATTGAAGGTGTACAGCTCGCCGCGCAGACGTCCCCGCCGCCGCTTGATGGCGGTGTCTACCCGGCTCCGTGCCAGGGCGATCCCGAGCACGAAGCCGAGGATGGCCATGAGCACCATCGCCCGAGGACCCCCGAAGGTCAGGCCGAAGGCGCCGAGGGCACCCATGATGAGCAACGAGCGGCCGAGCGAGCGAACCCGATACTCCCGGACCTTGGCGTCCATCGGCACGCCGGGGTACAGGCCGGCATGGCGGAGCCGCAACGCAACCTGGGCATCGTTGCCGGCGCCGATCAGCTGCGAGAACCACGCCACGACGGCGTCCACGATCGGCCCGAAGAGACGCCGCATCGTCGATTCGCCGCTGCTCGATGCGGAGAAGGCCTGCCCTCTCACGTCATACGAGCGCGCCAGGCGACTCCGGGACACGGCCGCGTACGGACGCAGCCGCGGAGCCAGGCGGCGGTACGGGTCGAGGACCGCCCACACGATGGCACCGGTGGCGATGCCGCCGAGCAGCGCACCGAGGATCTCGAGCTGGCTCATGGGCTCACCGCCTGGCGATCCTCCGTGAGTGCGGCGGCACCGCCGAGCACGCGGGGCTCGCCGGAGTCGCGCGACATGAGGCGCATGACGACTACGCCGACCGCCGACCAGATGGCACCGATGATCACGACGATCTGCCCCGTGCTCGACCGGTAGAACGCCCGGTAGTCCTCCGGCACGGTCGCCAGGAATACGAGGACGGCCCATGGCACCACCACGACGAGGAATCCCTCGATCCGCTGCTCGAAGCCGGCGGTGCGGATCTCCTCGAGTGTGCGGAGGTCGTCCGTGATCGCATCGATGAGGTCGCGGAGCACGTCCTGGACCAGGTCGCCGCCGAACTCGTGGGCGAGGATCAACACCTCGATGACCTTGTCCGACGTGGGGTCGGCGAGCTCCTCTTTCACGATCTCGAGCGCCGGAACCACGCCGAACATGCGGGCCTGGAGGGGAAAGCGGTCGAAGGCGAATTGAAGCGGCTCGGGCCCTTCTGCGGCGAGCGCCTCGATGGCTCGCGCCAGCGTGGCTCCCGACGACACGTGGGCGAGAACGTCCCGGATGCCGTCGGGCCATGCCTGCTGGATCTGGACGATGCGCTTCTGGCGCTCACGGGCGAAGTAAGCCCGGGGCAGCATCCCGACTGCGATCGCCGGGATGAGGGCGATCACGAGACTCTGCGTGATCAACCCGAGCAGCAGGAATGCGCCGAGTCCGGCTGCGACCGAGCCCGCCACGAACTGTCGGGGCGTGAGCTCTGAGCCCGCCTGGATCAGCCACAGCTGGCGCTTCGAGATCTGGGGCTTGGCGCGGGTCGGGAGGGCGAGATCCGGAGCCACGCCGAGGAACGTCGCCATGGCGGCATAGACGAAGAACCCACCAAGGAGCGCAGCGATGAGCCTCACAGGTGTGGCCTCCACTCCCCTGCGAGCAGGTCCTTCATGGTGACGTCCTGGGGGAGGATGTCCTCGATCCTTCGCACGACGTCGGGCTGAGGAAGCGTGCCGGTCCATTCGAGCGGTGCGTCACGCGTCGCCCGGGCGAATATCGGCTCGGTCGTGAAGTCGTCGGTCGCGATCGAGGGAGCGATCGAGAGCACCTCGGCGACCTTGCGAGACGGCCCGTAGCCTCCCGAGCCGATGCGGCGATCGAGGTGAACGACGACGTCGATCCCCCGGGCGAAGCTGCGCCGGGCCACCGACTCGGGGATGTTCTCGCCGGCTTTGAGGGAGTTCTCGACGAGCGCCGACAGTGCTTCGCGTGCCGAGTTGGCGTGCACGGTGCAGGTGAATCCGCATCCCGCATTGACCGCCCTGGTCAACTCGTAGGCCTCCTCGCCTCTCACCTCGCCGACACACAGCAGATCGACCCGCTGCGCCAGGCAGACCTTGATCAGATCGCGCAGCGAGTACCGCCGCCCCCCGTCCATCGCGACACTCGACGCCTCATAGAACGACGAGTGCAGCGACAGGGGGATGTGCAGCTCGCGAACCTCTTCGACCATCCGGATGCAGATGTCGTCTGGTACGGCGCGGAGGTAAGCACTCATCGCCGTCGTCTTCCCAGCCCCCGTGGGTCCTGAGAACAGCGTCGATGCGCTGATCTGGGCGAGCGCCCACAGGAAGGCCGCCGTGTTGGTGGGCATCGACTGCCGTTCGACGAGGGTGCCCAGCGTCTCGTCGGCGATCGTGTACTTGCGGAGCGTCACCGACAGCCGGTCCGAGACCGGAGGAATCACGGCCGTCAACCTCGCCTTGCCGTCGAGGACCCGTGCCTGCTGAATGGCCGAGGATGCGTCGAGGCGACGGTTCGTCCCGGCCAGCATGCGGTCCACGATCTGGCGGTTCTCGGACTCGTTGGTCGGAGCCAGCAACGCCTCCAGCCGGCCGGATGCACCGATGTAAGAGATCCGGTCGCCCTCGATGAAGATCTCTTCGATGTCGGGCCGGTCCAGCAGCTCCGTGAGGGGACCGTACCCGGCGATGGCATGCCAGAGCCTGCGCGCCATGTCGGTCGGGTCACGCAATGGCTGCGTGTCACCGGCGTGGGCCGCCGTCTGGTACGCCTGAACCGTCTCGTTGACCAGGCGCTGCACCCTCGCTGCATCCCGGTCGGGCGAGAGCTTGCGTTCCTCGACCTCTTCGGCGATGCGCCTCCGGAGCTCGCCGTAGACGCTCACAACGCGTCCTGCCCGGCCGTAGGTTGCCAGCCGGCACCGTCGGCGTCGGTAGTCTCATGGCGACCGGCTCCAACGGGTTGGGCGAACGCCTCGGCCAGCTTGCCGAGACGCCGCATGAACGATCCGGAACGCACCACATCGCCCTGCCACGATGCCTTGCGCACCTTGCCGTCCCCGGTCAAGAACGTTAGGGAGGCCGGGGCCATGGTGCGAGTGAGCTCCTCTCCGATCTCGCCTTGGACGAACTGGCTCGACGGTGCGTGGTTGACGATGACGTGGGTGGGAGCGGATGTGAGATGGCGGAGGTCGCTGGCCAGGGCCAGGAGGCGGGTGCTGCCAAGCGGGCTGGCGCTCGCCACGGCCACGACTGCATCGGCGAGACCTGCGACCCGCCGCCCTACGTCGAAGCGTCCCGCCGCACCGGCGAAACCCGACAGATCCTCGAGATGGCGGTTGATCTTGACCAGGACGACGTCGAACCCGGCCGCCAGCTCGCCGATCAGGTCCGCCGCCTCGCTCTCGGAGAGGTTCTCCCACTCCCGGGGGTTGGGGATGCCGGCAACCACGGCAAACCCCTCCGAATGTCGGGCAAAGCCGTCGTCGAGCGAGGATCGCAGCCGGAGGTGCTCCGTCGCCGTGAAGATGTTCGGCGTCAGCGCCATCCCGAGTCGCTGGGCGACCGATGGCTCGAGCGTGTCCATGTCGACCACGACGACCCGGCGCCCTCCGCGCGTCAGTGATTGCGCCAGGCCGACGAGAACCTCGGTCACGCCGTCCGACCCGACGACCACGACGATGCGTCCCCGGTCGGCCGCGAGTTCCGTCTCGCCGGCATCGGCGGCGCCGTGGTCATCGGACCGATCCCGCCCGAGGTCGGTCACGAGGTCGGCGAACTCGTCGTCTATGGAGCGCTGCCTCACGGCCTCGGCCACCACGCGGACGAATTCGGCCGCGGTGGCGTTGGAGGCGACTACCGCATCCACGTTGGCCGTCAGCAACCGGTCCTGGGCCATGGGCCCTCGTTCGGCGTCGAACACGCCGACGACCAGCCGGCCCAAGGCCTGCAGCCGGTCCACGAGCCGCGGGGACAGCACACTGGACACATCGTCGATCACGAGAACGTCGAACTCGAGACCGACCGCATCGTCGTGCGTCAGGACGGTGCCGATGACGCGCATGCCTCCGTGGTCGCTCACGTAGTTGATGACGTCCGTCACCCACGCCCGCTGCGACGATCCGAAGCAGACCGCAGGCTCGAGCCGTGTGGGGGCCATGTCAGCCGTCGCTCTCCACCACCGGCGGTTCCTCGTCGGCGGACATGAGCCGGTCGAGCGTCACCTCGGGCGCTCCCGTGGACCGGAGCACGTGGAGATCACCGACGTCGAGCGCCGCAGCGATCCCGAGAGCCTGCACCTCGTCGACGGCGAGGGTGATGGCGAAGCTGGAGGTGGCGGCAAATGCCGTCGGACGCTCGCCTGGCACGTCGAGCACCGCGACGTCGGTGGCGATGTAGTGCGGCCCTGCGTCGTCGAAGCCGATCACGTCAACACGATCTCCGATGGCGATCGCACCGCCCACTGCCCGGTTGACGTCGAGCGGGATCGACATCGCCCGCAGGCCCTCCGGTGTGTCGATCGGTCGGACATCGGTGTCGAGGATCGGCTCCCCGGGGCTGATGAGCCGGGTCGCCACCGAGCCGACGAGGAACGGTTCTTCGCTCGGGCCGATGAGCAGGTCACCAAAGCTCCCCTCGGCCGGGACCTCGACATACTCAAAGGTATCTGACTCGACCACGTTGCCGGAGCGGATCGTCTCGGTGGCGACGGCGACCTCGACGAGGTCCTGCTGCGACCGCATCCAAGTGAGGATCAGGAGGAACGCCAGCAACCCGGACACGATCGCG
Source organism: Acidimicrobiia bacterium (assembly GCA_041611095.1). Lineage (GTDB taxonomy): Bacteria > Actinomycetota > Acidimicrobiia > Spongiisociales > UBA5794 > UBA6912. The sequence continues at coordinate 5,054 of JBFINP010000008.1, forward strand.
ATGACGTGCAGGAGGCCGATCCGGCTGCTGAGCTTGCGGCGTGGTGGTGGCTGTGGGTCCAGGGTGCGCAGACGTGGCCCACCGTCGGACCGGTCCCCCAGGCTCAACTCCCCCCTCCTCCCACTCGAAGTCTCAGGGCAGGCATGACTGTAAGAGTCTGGATGGCATATCGCAAGAGATCGTTGCAGATCTCTGGTGGACGGTGGTATCGTTAGCCATCGCCGATCGGCGGCCCCTGGCCGGCGTTCGACGACTTGCGGCACCGCCGAGGCCGCCGCAACGTTTTGCCGCAACAGGAGTGCAGCAGGAGCATCGACGTGGGGCTCGACTTCGACCAGATCATCGAGGCGTACAAGGAGAAATACCCGCCCACCCTGAACACGGCCCAGGTTGCCGAGATGCTGGGCTCGACCGCAGAGGTGGTGCGCTCCAAGGTTTCGTCCGGTCAGATCCCCGCCTACCGGTGGGGCAAGAACTTCCGCTACTTCCGCGACGAGGTCCTGGACTGGCTCCGCCACCAGGCGGTGCAGGCACCGGCCGAGGACCACGAGACGGCCACCGCCTGACCCGAAGGCGGGCCTGCGCCAGGCCGGTTTCCGGCCCGTGATCCCGATGGGGAACAACGTCCCTATCCGCCCAACTCCGTCCGGCCGTACCGTGATGGGACGAGGAGCGGTGGTCATGACGGCAATCACGAACCGGATCTCCCTGGAGGAGGCGTCCGACCTCCTCGACCCGCCCGCACGTGCCTGCGTCGGGTTCGTCATGAACGATCGTCCGCACGTCGAGCCGGTGACGCTTCAGTTCGAGCGTGGACGATTCATGATTGGTCTCGACGCTTCGCTGCCGCTCGACCGGTGCGACGAGGTGGTCCTCGTGGTGGATGAAGGGTTGTACTACTTCGATCTGCGAGCGGTCTACGTCCGAGGCACACCTCGCCCCGTCGGGTCCGACGACGATGCTGGCCGGAGGTTCGAGATCGAAGCGACCAAGATCAGTTGTTGGGACTACGGGCGATTGCGAGCGGTGGCATGAGACTGAGCGATCCGTCCGTCCTCGACATCCTCGAGCGTTCGATGGTCGCCCGCCTCGCCAGCATGTCGCGGAGGGGGAGACCCCACGTCAACCCCCTCTACTTCATCGTGACCGACGGGCACATCCACCTGGGCACCGCAACGGCCACGCTGGCGGCCCACAACGTGGGCGCAAACCCCCAGGTGCAAGTCATCTTCGAGGACGAGAGAAACCCCACCGATCGGCGCATGCTCCGCATCGACGGCGAGGCGGTCGTACGCACCGATCCGGCGCTCATGGAGAGCTACCGCCGGGGTGTCGCTCGCAAGTACGTCATCCACCCGCCCGGGCTGTGGAACATGCTCGTGCATACCCACCGTTGGCTGCCGATGCGCCGCTACACGAGCGCCGCAGAGGCATGCGTGATCGACGTGACGCCCGTGTCGATCGAGATCATCGAGGATCGAAGCCGGCTCGCCCGCCTCCGCTGAAGGTCAGCCGCCGCGTCCCATCTCGCGGTTGATCTCCGCCTCGGTGATCGACCGCTGGAAATACACCGCCCACGCGTTGAAGGCGAGACCGATCCCCCATCCGAGGATGGGCCACACCGGCCAGAAGTATCCGCCACCCGACAGCGCCCAGATCCCGATCAGCAGGGCGTTGATGATCACGTACACGCCGAGGTGGTTCTTGAAATCGCGTTTTGCCTTCACCCGCTTGATGGCGGCGTCGCGTGGGTCGCCGTAGGCATCCATTGCGCTCTCCTCCCGCTTGTCTGCCCCGGCCCACTCCGACCATTACTAGTCGATCGCAGACACGTGCAGAGGGAGAAGGTCCCGCCGACCGGGCCGGAATCACGTGCCCGAGAGATCCGCGCCGTCGCCGGTGGCTTCGACTGCGAACAGGGGCCAAAGCACCTCCGGATGAGGAGTACGTTGGATGGCAGCGTGACCTTCGGCCCTGGCCGCCCATCGGCGAACGCGAGCACTGTCGATGGGGAGTAAGTAGAGGAGGACGCATGAAAGTCGGCAGGATCTTCGCCGGCATCGGTGGGGCCCTCATCGCCCTGGTCGCGATCGGGCTCCTCATCGGAGGCGGCGCGCTCATGTGGGCCTACGGGACCCAGCGAGACGCTGACGGCTACATCACGTCGCAGCAATTCGAGTTGACGACCGCCAGCAACGCGCTGACGTCGACCGAGATCGATCTCGGCTCGGAACAGGGCGACTGGTGGCCAACCGACCTCGCAACCGTGCGGATCAATGCGGAATCGCAGCTCGGAGACGACGTCTTCGTCGGTATCGGCCCCTCGGCCGACGTGGCCACGTACCTGGCCGGTACGGCGTACGAGCAGGTGACCGACCTCGGCCCGAGCACACGCGACATCACGTACGAGGCCGTCGCCGGTGAAGGCACGCCTACGGCGCCTGGAGCGGAGACGTTCTGGGTGGCCTCGAGTGAGGGTGCCGGGGAACAGACGCTCACCTGGGAGGTCGACTCCGGGGAGTGGGCGGTGGTCGTGATGAACGCCGACGCCACACCCGGGGTTTCCGTCGATATCGCGGCGGGCGTCCGCCTCGGCGTGCTGCTCGCCATCGCGGTCGGCCTGCTCATCGGCGGGCTCGTGTTCGGCGGGTTCGCGGCCATGTTGCTCGTATGGGCCGCCCGCGGTGCAGAGGCCGAGCCGGATACGGCCGCCGTCCAGACGGCCGCGGCGGGCCGCTATCCCCTGGTGCTGGAGGGGTCACTCGATCCCAAGCTCAGCAGAGGGTTGTGGCTCGTGAAGTGGCTGCTGGCTTTCCCCCACTTCATCGTGCTGGCGTTCCTATGGGTCGCCTTCGCACTGCTGACCGTCGTTGCCTTCTTCGCCATCTTGTTCACGGGCAGGTACCCGCGAGGGATCTTCGACTTCAACGTCGGTGTCATGCGATGGACGTGGCGAGTGAGCTTCTACTCGTACAGCGCCCTCGCCACCGATCGATACCCACCGTTCACCCTGGCCGAGGTCGCCGACTATCCGGCTCACCTCGACGTCGCCTATCCGGAGAAGCTGTCTCGCGGCCTGGTGCTCGTCAAATGGTGGTTGCTCGCCATCCCGCAGTACCTCATCGTCGGGCTCTTCACCAGTGGTTTGATCTGGTACACGACGGATCTCGGCAACGGCGACCAGATCCTGGAACTCGGCGGAGGTCTGATCGGATTGCTGGTGATCATCGCCGCCCTGGCCTTGCTGTTCACGGGCAGGTACCCGCAAGGCATCTTCGACCTCGTGATGGGCCTCAACCGCTGGACATTCCGGGTCGGCGCCTACGCAGCGCTCATGCGTGACGAGTATCCGCCGTTCCGGCTCGACATGGGCGGGAGCGAGTCGGGGATCGGCACTGGACCTCCACCGGCGGGCAATCGGGGAACGGACGCCGCCCCACTACCCACGGAGCTCGTTCAGAGCTGACGAGACCTCAATCGATCTGGCGAACGATGGCGGCGACGGCGCTCATGGCGACGGCGGTGTCGCCGCCACCGGGGGGACTCACCAGCACGTGGTCCTCGGCGACAACGACGATGCGGCCCCGCACGTCGACGCCGCGGCCAAGGATCCGGACCTCCAAGCCCTCGACCTCCAGCATGCCGAGGTAGGCCCGAAGCGAGCCGAAGGTCCGGTCACCGCTCACGCCACCGGCGGTGCCTTCGAGGTGGACCGCATCGAGGCGGACGAGGTTGACCGCCACCATCAGCTCTGGCGTGGTGAGGATCGCCAGGTCGCCTCGCGCCGCCTCCAGGGTCCCGGTGAAGCTATGGCCACCTGCGGTGAGCGTTGCGCGATCACCGCGCTGCATGCCCTCCCACAGGACGTTGACGAGGCTGCGGCGCCGGAGGCGCAGGGTCTCCGCATCGGTCTCCCAGGCCGCCATCTCGAGCTGCCACTCTCGGGCTCCGCTCCTCGCCACGTCGGCGAGATCGCCTTCGGTCGGGTCGGTGCCGTAGTCGCGGTCGTTCATGAGATCACCAGAGGCGCCGAGTCAGGCGTCGACCTGCTCGTCCGCCTCCACGTCATCCGCAGTCCCCGGCTGGACGGGGAAGCTCCGCAGCCAGTCGAAGATTTCATCCCGGAAGAAGCGGAACGTCCGCCCGCCCGGCAAGCGGTAGGACGGGATCTGTCCTTCACGGGCCATGCGGCGGACGACCTGGATGTTCATACCGAGCAGCTCGGCGACCATGGCGGTGTCGAGGACGGGCGGGAACTCCTCGGTGTGATCCATACCGACTCCTTACATGGGACAAAGACATCTTACAGTGTTTAACACACCAGGGCGTCGAATCGGGTCAGTCGGCGAGGGAGTCGAGGGCGAGGGCGAAGCGTGCCGCCATCGCACGGTCGTAGCCGACGAGGAGTACCAGCGACGGTAGCGGTTTCGAGGAGGCCCAGGCGGCCACGGTCGAGGCGATGACCTCGGTGGCGTCGTTCGCCGGGTAGCCGAAGATGCCGGCCGAGATCGCCGGTATGGCGATCGACTTCGCCCCGCGCCCGGCTGCGGTCTGCAGCGCCGCCATGACCGCCTCGGCCAGCGGGCGTGCGTTGTCCTCGCCCTCGACGAATCGAGGCCCGACGACGTGGAGGATGTGACCCGACGGCATTTCGCCCGCCGACGTCACGGCGACTCGACCTGGGAGGAGCGGGCCGTGCTTGGCGACCCACGCGGAGGACTCGCGCTGCACATCGGGGCCGCCGGCGCGGGAAATCGCGGATGCGACGCCGCCACCGTGGACGAGGTACTCATTTGCCGCGTTGACGATGACGTCGACGTCGGCGGTTGTGATGTCTCCCTGGACGGCGACAAGCCGGGTCGTGCCAACCGTCCGCTCGGTCAGCGTTTGCATAGGTCGGGACGCTACTAGATGCCGCCGAGTCGTGAATCAACCTTTTTGTTGATTCGCGCCGTCGCAACGGGGAACGGGTCGCCAAAAGGACCCTGATGCGCAACGGCAAAGGGTGGCCACGTCGGCAATCCCCGGGCTCGAAATGGGGGCCTTCCCCCATAGCCGCCGACCCGGTTAGAGCAGACGATGGAGGCATGAGTGAGCACACCACCCGCCTCGCCCCCACCGTCGTGCTCGTGGCCGCCGGTGCGCTGATCATTCTCGCGATCGCCACCGTTGCGCTGGTAGGGCGGGATCGCATCGCCGAGTACGAAGCAGGGTCGCCGGAAGCCGCAGCGCAAACGTACGTGCGGTCGCTCTTCGAGGGGGACTACAAGACGGCGTACGGCCTCCTCGCCCCGGACCTCCAGCGTCGTTGCGAACCCGAGGACCTTGCGCTCCACACGGAGCTCGAGGACTCAACCGTGCACTTCACCGACGTCACCGAGCTCGAAGGTTCGGTGCGGATCGACCTGACGCTGACGGACACCGTCTACGGCCCCGGTGTCGTACCGATGGGGAGGAGCGAGCACGGATCGCGTCTGGTGTTGGAACAGATCGATGGAGAGTGGCGCATCGCAGCGGCGGGATGGCCGCTCGATGCCTGTGACAGGAGATGACGACATGTTCGGTTTCGTGAGCGCCCTGATTCCACTGGCCATCCTCGGCGCCATCATCTACGCGATCGTCGCCGCGGCACGACGACGGACTCGGGGGTCGGATGTGGGGAGATCCGGTGACGGCTTCTCCGTGCGCCGCCTGTTCGTCTACGCAATGGCGTTCGTCGCACTCATCGTTGCGTCCATCGGTCTCAGCGGCGTCCTCGGTCAGCTCCTGTCGACCGCAGCAGCGCGAGCGGACAACGAGCTCGCCGCACCCTTGGCGCTGACCGTTGTCGGCGTACCCGTCTTCGCCGGGCTCTTCCGCTCGATCCTCCGCATGCACGAACGTGATGCGGAAGCGCGGACGACGCTTGGTTGGGCGCTATACGTCAACGCCTCGGTCCTGACGGCCGGCGCCGTGAGCATCGGCTACGCCTTTGCAGTCGCCGACGGTGTCATACGCGACACCTTCGAAGGCGCCAACCTCGCCGGGCTCATCGTCTGGTTCGCCGCCTGGGCCCTGCATTGGTGGGCCTGGTCACGCATCCGACCCGAGATCCTGCCGACTGCCCAGCTCTGGGTGGCATCGGCGGCGGGCCTCTGGATCGGCGCCGGTGCGGTGGGCTACCTCATCGAAGAAGGGCTGCGCCGGCTGATCGAACCCTCGACGGTGTCGGCCGGTGGCTCGGGCGAAGACGCTGTCATGGCGGTCGCCGCCCTCGCCATCGGAGGTGCCGTGTGGGCGTGGCACTGGCTCCTGCATGGGCGGCAGGCTGCACGGGGTGCGGGCTGGCATGCCTACGTCTTGATTCCGGGCGTGCTCGCCGGCCTCGTGACCGCCGTCGTCGGGGTGGCCACCATCGTCCACCTCACCCTCGTGTGGTTGGTTGGCGATCCGGGTTCGGTGAGTGCGGCCTCGCACTTCGCCGACGCCGCCCTCGGCGCTGCGCTCGGTGTTACCGGCGGCGGAGTGTGGTGGTACCACCGCACCATCGTCGGGCCCACGACGTCACGGGAGCGCACGGAGATCGACCGGGTGTACGACTACCTCGTTTCCGGAGTCGCCCTCGTCACGGTCGCCGTCGCCGTCGCCATCCTCGTGATCGCCTTCTTCGAAGTCATCGCTCCGGCCGCCGCCGGCAATGGAACCGGCGGAGGCACCAACACGCTGCTGGCCGCCGTCACCGCGTTGTTGGTCGGCGCCCCGATGTGGGCCCTGACCTGGCGCCGGGTGCACGCGATCACGGTGGGGAGCGATGACGAGGTGCGCTCTCCTTCACGGCGGACGTACCTGATGAGCATCTTCGGAGTCGGCGGCGCCGTCGCCTTCGGAGCGCTCATCGCCCTGCTCGTCGTGGTGTTCGCCGCCTTGTTCGGCGAGAGCGACGGAGAGGCCATCGCCCGCCAGATCGACGTGCCAACGGCATTGCTCGTCACCACCGCGGTGATCGCCGCCTACCACTGGATGGTGTACCGGGCCGAGCGCGAGCGGGCGGCGCCCATCGTCACCCACGATGTGATCATCGTCGGCAGCGGCGCCCTCGATCTCGGCGACATCGCCCGCCGGACGCACTCCGACGTCCGGCTGCTTCGCCGGCTCGACATCGACAATGGCGAGGGCACCGACGCAGATGCCATCGCCGCTGCGATCAAGAGCAGCACCGACCGGAAGATCCTGGTCGTGGCCGGCGACCACGAGGTCCATGTGATCCCGTACGCCTGAGCCCGGCGCCGTCGCGCACCGGAGGGTGGCGTCGTGTAGCTTCGGGCACATGGCTGAGCAGACGGGCCCTACCGGCGAGTTCGACACCGACGAGGAGGATTGGGACAGCGGCGAGGGGGACGCCGAGCTACAGGATCCCGAACTTCAATTCGAGACGTCGAGCGCAACCCTCCGATCGCTGTGGGGCGAATGGATGTGCCGCAAGGGCGGGGACTGGGCCCGGTTCACGTTCTACGGGAAGAGCTGCGGATCCGTACCCAGCGTCGCCCACGAGGCCTTTGCGGCGCTCGAGGCGGCGCTCAAATCCACGGGCTTCACGCCCGCCAGCACGTCGGGAACGTACAACTGCCGGAAGATCGCAGGCTCGAGCAACTACTCGCTCCATTCGGCAGGGATCGCGATCGACGTCGACTGGAACAACAACCCGCATGCGCCGGGCGACAAGTACTCGGGGACCATCAAGGAACCCCAGGTGCGGGCGGTCCTGGCGATCAAGAACACGAAGGGCCGGTCGATCTTCACGTGGGGGGGCAACTGGTCGAAGCCCGACCGCATGCACTTCCAGCTCGACGTCGGACCTGACGATGTGGGGATCGATTGGGCCACGGTTCCGGGCGGCACGTCGGGATCGGCGGCGACGGCAGTGATCGAGAGCGGGGAGCAAGACGAGGAGGAACAGGTGCTGAAGAAGGGTGCAGGTGGCATGGCGGTGACGCAGTTCCAAAAGGCGCTCCTGGCCTGGGACCCGAAGTCGCTGCCTAAGTACGGCGCCGACGGCGATTATGGAAGCGAGACGGTGACCGCGGTCAAGGCATTTCAGAAGGCGGCCGGTCTCGAGGAGACGGGCAACATCGATGGTGTCACCGCAGCGCTACTCGGCCCCAAGATCCCCGACTGACGTGCATCCGGCCTGCGGCCGGTTCAGCCGCTGGCGTCAGCCGCTACTGGTGGCCCTGCGCACTCCTCTTTGATGGCAAAGAACGACACGCCTTCGTTGGCTTTGTAGAACTCGCCCCGGTGGTCGTTGAGCTTCTCGAGATGGTCGTTGCCCTTGTGATGCAGGGCGATGAGGTCCCACTCTCGGTTGAACACCGGGCTGCCCGAGCTACCGGGCTCCGTCGGCGCCCGGTAGTGAACGAGTAAGTTGTCGTGGTCTACCAGAACGTTGTCGTCGATCGAGATCTTGAGGTCCCCACCCAGTGGATGCCCCATGACGTACAACCGCTGATCGCCATCGGCAGCTGGCAGCCCGAAGGCCAGCGGCACCGGCGGCACATCGGGCGCCGGTGACGCGAGGCGCAGCACTGCACAATCGAGCTTCTCGGGATGCGACTCGTACAGGAGCTCCTTGACCGCGATCGGCTCGACGCCCTCGAGCATCGTGAAGTTCACCACCGCCTCCGGCGGCGTCAGCGTGCCGCGCATGTAGGGCGAGTTGCTCACCACATGGGCGTTGGTCACCGCCACGAGCTCGTCACCCCAGGCAGGGTTGAGGTCGCCCCCCCTGACCAGGAAGGCGGTGCCCATCCCCCGGCCCGTCTTGTTCTCGATCCGGGCAACCGTCTGCAGTCGCTCCATCGCCATCGTCCACCACTTGACCGTCACGCCACCGACGGCGCCGAACGTCTTCTCCAAGCCGCCGCTGCGGCTCTCGAACTCGTCCGTGGTCGGCGGCGGCTTGGCCACCTCGACACGGTGACCGTCACCGCGGTCCATCATGTTGGTCTTGAGCACGGTGAGCAGGTCACCCCACTCCCCCTCGGGTGACAGCTGCCAGACGTCTTCGAGCTGCCTCAAGGTGCCGGCGAGAGCGAACGCATCGACTCCGCTGTCCTCCACGTACGTCTTCAGCCACGCTCGCGCCTGATCGCCTTTGCCGAGCAACAACGCCGCCTCCATGGCCGTTGCGGCATCCCAGGCCCTGGTGTCCCCCTCGAGCGCCAGACCTTCGACGTGTTTGAGGATGGCGCCGGCGATCTCCCCGGCGTCGCCGGCGTCGCCGACGTCCACGCCGTCGCGCTGCCCACGGTCGATCAGAGCCGCCAGGTTGATGCCGTGCCAGATCTGCGTTGCATCGGCGTCGTAGACCTCCTTGTAGGCCGCGATCGCTCCGAGAAGCGCTTGGGCGGCGCCTGCGCCCTTCGGGTTGTCGATCTCGACGTAGCGATCCTTCAGGGTGCGTCCCAGCAGCCCGCGAAACTCCTTGCCCTCCTTCGACCCGAGCGGCTCGTTGGCGATCATCGTTTCGAGCAGCGTCTGTGCGGCGACCAGGCCGCCACCCTCGATGACCGCCTGGGCGTACAGGCGCATGATGCGAGGCGAGGTGACGCCGCTTGCGACGAAGCAGTCCCCGAGCCGTTCCATGAGGCCGAACTCGCGCATCTTGCGCAGCAACAGCAACGCGGCCTCGCCCTCCGCTGGGTCGATCGGCTCCGGCGAGGCGTGCACCAGGTCGATGATGCGCTGCGCCGCCGCCCGGGCCTCGTCCTCGTCGTACGTCCGTGCTGCGATCCCAAGCTCCTCGACCAGGGCGGCGACGTCGTCGACCTCAGCCACGGCTGAACCCCATCATCCGGTTGAGCTGTTCGCGGAAGAGGGCGCCGGCCATGTACTTTCCGGCATCGTGGCGCCACGCCCCCGGGTTGACCTGATGGATGTCGATCACGGTTTCGTCACCACCTCTTCGATAGTCGTTGGCGATCGCCGGATCGAGGCCTGCCACCGGATCCAGGCGGTCGTACACGTTCACCCAGTCACCCCGAACCTTCTCCGACGGAAAGCCGTCGTCGCGAGACCAGCCCGGCTGGAGCTTGTCTTGGATCTCGTCCAGCCCGAGCGGGCTCCCGATCGTGATATAGCCGTCGACGGCCGGGCAATCGTCGACACGCTTCAGGCAGTCGTACGAGATCACCGTTCCCATGCTGTGGGCGACGACCACATGCGGCCCTGGCCGGTCGGCGCCTCGCTTGACCGCATCGACGAACCGGTTCCGGATCTCGTCCTGGCACAGGAAATTCTCCGCTTCGCGTGGGGTGGTCTCGCTGTTGAAGAGGTAATGGTGCACATCCTTGAGGAACACCTTCATGAGGCGGCGCTTGACCGCCCACGGCAGGGGGATACGCTCGAACTCGGCCCCGATGTCCTCGATCGGTGGGGTGAACTGGTCGTCACCCTCGGCATCGAAGTTGAGCCGGCCCCGGAGCGTTGCGATCCAGGCTTCCTCGGAGGCCTCGACGCCGATGACCATCTGGTCGACGTCGACTTCGGGCTCGTCGAGCTCCATCGTCGTGTCGGCGCTCTCGTGCGAGCCGGCCATCTCGTCTGGCGCCGCATACATGATGTCGGCCCAATAGACCATCTCCGCCGTCACGCCACGCGCACCGAGGTCGATGCCGTCGTTGTCCGCTACGAGTCGTTTCCAGAGCCGGAGCAGGTCCTCGATCGCCGGTTTGTTGCCGATGCCGTGTATGAACGTGATGTGCGCCATGGCGACGAGCCTACGCAGCATCACGGAGCACCGCGCTTTGCCTCAGCCGTCCGACTCCTGCGCTCGCCCGGCGAGCGCCGTCTCGATCGGACCGAACCACTCGATGGGCTCACCGCGCACCTGCCGCACATCGCGGATGAGCCGGAGGTTGCGCAGCGTCGTCTCCGGTTCCCACACCTCGCGGATCATCGCCAATGCATCGGCACCGTGCCTCATCGCCGCCGTCTCGTCGGAGGCGATCACGGCCAATTCGAGGAGGGTCGCATGGTCCCAGTAGTCGGGCTGGCCGGTGGCGACGCGTCGCATCGCGGCGTACCGCACCACCGGCAGCAGCTCGGCTTGCCGAGGGTCGGGCGGGTCGGTGAACTCCATCAGGGTCACCGCGTTGATGCCGGGATAGGCATCACGCCAGTCCGCCTCGAAGCCCTTCAGGTAGGCGTCGATGGCCTCTTTGAGGCTGCCGATGGCAAGAAGCTGGTTCTCGTCGTCCTTGTGCCGCTGCCAGCGGTCCTTGTAGACCCTGCCGAGCAGCCCGTAGGTCTCGCTGCTCGCCCCCCGCTCCTCGATGACCGCAAGCAGGATCTGCTCGGCCTCCTCTCCACGCTCCAGGCGGTTCAACGCCAACGCCAGCTGCTCGCGCACCATCACCGAGCGGGCGATCGGCTCCGGCATCGCCGCAACGAACTCGACCATGCGCTCCCACGCCTTGACGGCGCGGAACGACAGGAAGACGTCGATGGCCACGCCCAGCTCCAGGTTGCCGGGTTCGCCCAGCTCGGCCAGCACGGCCTCGACGCTCTCCACACCCTCGCTGCGGGCCTTGGTGAGCTGCTGCTTGACATCGTTTGCGTACTCGACGCGATCGCGAAAGACGTCCGTCTTGAGCCGGCTGATGTCGGCTGGAGCCAGGTCGCTGACGAGTTGAAAGACGGGGCTGTCGGTGGCGTCGGAGCGGGCCGCGCCGAGCGCAGCGGCGAGCGCAGCGGAATCGGCGCCCGCCGACGCCGGCGTGCCGCTCTCCAGCGAGTACGCCACGGCGCGAAGCTGGGCGACGTCGAAAGGCAGCCGGCCACCGCGCCAGTACATGGCCACGGTGGTCTGGGGGCGGATCGCGTGCCGGACGCCGAGCTCGTAGAAGACGTTGGCGTTCGCCGTCGTCAGGTCGGCCACCGCGTAGTCGCACAAGATGAGGCGCTCGTACATCGCCTTGTGGATGACGCCACCGGATGCCTCGTCATCGGCGCGGATCGGCTCCATCCCGGCCTGCCGGATCCCGGGTTCGATGATGTCGTGGTAGACCGCGTCGAAGTCGATCGAACCCCCCGAGGAGTCCGGCTTCACCCCAAAGGGCATCACGACGAAGCAGAGTGGTGCCCGCGGTCCGTGGATCACGTCGTGGCGCCTCCTTTCGCAGTCTGACGCTACTCGTCGCCCGCTCGGCGCAGCCCGCCGTCAGAGCGTTGCGTGGATCGACGTGGCGGCGATGCCCAGCAACCGCTTCACCTGGAGAGAGAACTGATCCGGGGCTCCCGTCGTGAGGTACCCGGTCCCGCCGGCGTCGCCTCCGAGCAGACCGTTGCGTTCCAGCACCCTTCCGAGCTGACGAGCGACGGCGGGGGCCGGGTCGATCAGTCTCACCTCGTCACCGAGGATCCTGCGGATCGGTTCGGCGATGAACGGGTAGTGGGTGCATCCCAAGACCAGCGTGTCGATCCCTGCGGCGAGCATGGGCGTGAGGTGGGCGGCGAGCGCCTGTTCGACTCGAAGTCCATCGAGCTCGCCGGCCTCGATCAACTCCACGAGTCCCGAGCCGGGACGCTCGATCACGCGAACGTCGTTGGCGTGGCGATCGACCACCGAGGCATACAGCTCGCCCTGGAAGGTCGCCGTCGTGGCGAGCACGCCGACGACGCCGCGGTCGGACTGCTCGGCGGCGGGTTTGACGGCGGGTTCCATGCCCACGAACGGAACGGTCGGAAACACCTCGCGCAACTCGTGGAGTGCTGCCGCGGAGGCCGTGTTGCACGCAACGACGACGGCCTTGACCCCGCGCCCGAGCAGGTGGCCGGCCACGGTGAAGGCGCGGGCCCGTACCTCTTCGAGACTGCGGTCGCCGTACGGCGCGAACCCCTGGTCGGCGAGGTAGATGATGCCCTCGCCGGGGAGCTGGCGATGGATCTCACGTAGGATGGAAAGCCCGCCCACACCGGAGTCGAAGACCCCCACCGGCCGCACGTCGCCCATGGGCGGGAGGTTACCGACTGCCGCCGCCCCCGCCCTGGTTCAACGTGTCGACGAGATGGGGCGTGAACAGCTCCGGTTCGACGAGAAACGAGTCGTGCCCTTTGTCGGAATGTACGGTGATCCACCGGTACGGCACGTCGGCGAGCTCGAGGAAACGCGCCATCTCTGCCTGTTCATCCGGATAGAAACAGACGTCGGAGTCGATCGAGAAGACCATGTACCGCTGGTGCTTGCACCGCGTGAACAGCTCGGTGAAGTCGTCGAGGCCCGCCTCGGCGACCAGGTCGACCGTCTGCCACGCCTTCATGATCCGCAAGTAGCTGTTGGCATCGAACCGTCTGACGAACTTCTGCCCCTGGTGCCACATGTACGACTCCAAGACATGGTTGAGCCCGTACGTGCCCGGGCCCTCACTGTGGTCGAGCACCTCGTCGCGAGCCCGATCCTCGAGGGAGCGAAGCGAGACGAACGTCTTGTGGCCGATCATCCTGGCGAGCCCCAACCCGCCGTCGGGAGGCGCCGAGCCGTAGTAGTCGCCGCCGAGGAAACGGGGATCGTTCTCGATCGCGTTGATCTGCTCGAAGTTGTGGATGAGCTGCAGCGCCGTGGTTCGCACCCCCGTTGCGATCGGGATGACGACGTCGACGAGATCGGGGTAGCGGGTGGCGAGCGACAGCACCATGAGGCCGCCCGTGGAGCCCCCGACGGCGGCATGCAGCTTGCTGATGCCGAGATGCCGGAACAACGGCAGGTGGGCATCGACCATGTCAGCGAAGCACACGTCGGGGAAGCTCGACGCATAGGGCTCACCGGTCGCCGGGTCGATCGACGTCGGACCGGTCGATCCGTAGCAGCCCCCCAGGTAGTTGGCGCAGATGACGAAGAACCGATCGGTATCGAGGGCCCTGCCGGGCCCGATGAAGCTGTCCCACCAGCCGACGTGCGCCTCCTCGGTCCAACGGTCGCCGACGCCGGCGACCGACGGGTTGTAGCCCGCAGCGTGCTGGCTTCCCGTCAGCGCATGGAACACGACGATGGCGTTGGAGGCATCGGCATCGAGTGCGCCGTACGTCTCGTAGGCCAGGGTGACCTCGCTGAGCTCGGCGCCACATTGGAGCCGGAACGGGTCGTCCGGCGACCCGAATGTGAAGAACCGGGTTTCGACCCGTCCGACACTCGTCTCGCTCACGATGGCTCCCTCTCCAAAGCGCCACGATAGGTCGGGCGGCAGCCGGCGGCGACACCTCGCGTGGCGGCGCTCACGGTACGCTGAGCGCCCGTGCGAGGTTGGCTGCGCAACAAACTGGGCCACCGGTTCGATCCTGAGATCGAGCGGGCGTACCGCGAGTACCGCACGGCCCAGATCATCCCGTTCGAGCGGCTCGCCGCCGTGGCCGGCACGGTGTCGGTCATCGGCCTGGTGTGGTGGGACTTGCAGGTCCAGGCGTCGCTCGTATCGACGACCTTGACGATGCGCATCATCATCGCCGGGGTCCTCCTGCTGCTGCTCGGCATCACATTCACCCCGTTGGGCCGGTACCACCTGGTGCTCCAGTTCCTGTCCACCGTGACCGTCATCGGAGGGTTCTGCTGGATCCTGTTCGAGCTTCCCGACGGCTACCTCGTCGGACTCGCCGGACTCACGCTGTCGGTCGCGTTGCTGCCGCTGCTCGCAACGACGCTGACCACGATGATCCTCCTGGGGGCCGTTGCGATCTGGGTGCCGAACCTCTTTCTGGCCGCCGCCTATGCACCACGGTTCACCTTCGTGAACCTCAACACGTGGATGGTCCTGGCCGTTGGGCTCGCCGTCGCATTCTGGGTCGTGCTCGACATGGTCAACCGGCGTCTCTTCATCGCCGAGCGGGAGCTGGCAGCCGAGCAGGAGCGATCGGATCAGCTGCTCAAGAACGTCCTCCCCGAAGAGATCGCCGAGCGGCTCAAGCGGTCGAGCGAGTCCGTCTCCGCCCGGTTCGATGCCGTCACGATCCTCTTCGCGGACGTCGTCGGCTTCACGGCGTTCGCTCGGCAGCGTGAGCCCGATGTGGTCGTCGATCTGCTGAATGCGTTGTTCTCGCGTTTCGACGACCTCGTCGCGGTCCACGGGCTGGAGAAGATCAAGACCATGGGAGACGGCTACATGGTCGCCGGCGGGGTCCCGACTCCGCGAACCGACCACGCCGCGGCGGTGGCGACCTTGGCGATCGACATGGTTGCCGCCACCGAGGCGTTCCGGCGGGAGCGAGGCGTCGACTGGGAGATCCGGATCGGCGTCCACACCGGTTCGGTGGTGGCCGGAGTGATCGGCAAGCACAAGTTCGCCTACGACCTCTGGGGGGACGCAGTCAACGTCGCCAGCCGGCTGGAGTCCTCAGGCGTCCCGGGCCGCATCCAGATCTCCGAGACGACGGCACAGGCGCTCGGGTCGGCCTTCGTCCTGGAGACGAGGGGTGCCGTGGCGCTCAAGAACCGCGGCGACCTTGCGACGTTCTTCGTCGTCGGCCACGAGCCACAGTTGAGCCCGCAGCACTCGTAGGTGGGCCGCCGCCGAATACGCGTACGATCAGATCGTGCGAATCTTCGTGGCAGGCGCCACGGGCGTCATCGGCCGTCGCCTGGTCCCGCGCCTGATCGACGAGGGACATGAGGTGATCGGGACGACACGCGACCTCCGGCGTGCCGAGGACCTCGCAGGCGCCGGCATGGCGGTCGCAGTGGTCGACGCCCTCGACGCCGCCGCGCTGCGGGGGTCCATCGTGACGGCCCGGCCGGACGTGGTGATCAACCAGCTCACTGCGCTGCCGCAGTCCTTCTCCGATCCGCGGGAGGGTGCTCGCGCAGCCAAGGCCACGAACCGGCTGCGCAGCGAGGCCTCGAAGACGATCATGGCCGCCGCCGCGGCCGCTGGATCGAGCCGGGTCGTCGCCCAGAGCATCTCCTTCGTCCTGCGGCCCGGAACCGACGTCCGCAATGAGGACGACCCCCTCTACACCGATGCCCCGGCTGCGCACGGGGCGGTGGTGCGCGCCGTGGCGGACCTCGAGCGAGCCACCCTCGAGGGCGACGTTCCGGGGGTCGTGCTGCGCTACGGGGCGATCTACGGTGCCGGCACGTACTTCGCTCCCGATGGCGGCTACGTCGAGATGATCGTGCGGCGCCGGCTGCCCATCATCGGCGCAGGGCGAGGCATGCAGAGCCACCTCCACATCGACGATTGCATCGACGCGACCGTCAGGGCACTCGAGGTCGCACCCGGTGTCTACAACGTCGTCGACGAAGCCCCGGCGGCGGCCACCGAGTGGATCCCGCTCCTGGCGGAGCTTGCCGGCGCCAAGCCGCCACGACGGGTTCCCCGCCTTCTCTTCTCGCTCGGACCACTCACCGTGTTGCGCTACCTCATCGACGAGCAACCACCCGTGTCGGGCGAGCGGTTCCGCAGCACCGCAGGATGGACGCCACGCCACGGCGACTGGCGAGCCGGCCTCACCGCCCTGTTCACCAGCTGAAACGACGCCGCCATCTGGAGCGCCGTCTGGCGCGACCCGGATGCGCTCTGCTACCAATCCCCCATGCGCTACTGGCTGATGAAATCCGAACCCGCCGACTACTCCATCGACGATCTCGCCCGTGACGGCGTGACGCATTGGGATGGCGTCCGCAACTACCAGGCGCGAAACCTGATGCGCGATGAGCTGCGCGTCGGCGATCGCGTCCTCTTCTACCACTCGAATGCCAAGCCGCCGGCGGTGGTCGGTGTGGCCGAGGTCACTCGTGAGGCGTACCCGGACCACACCCAGTTCGACCCCGACGACACGCACTTCGATCCCAAGTCCGACCCCGAGGACCCGCGCTGGATCATGGTCGACGTCCGGTTCGTGGAGAAACTCCCCCGTGAGGTGGGCCTGCCCGAGCTGAAGACATACCCGGAGCTCGCCGGGATGGTGCTCCTGAATCGCTCCCGGCTCTCGGTCCAGCCGGTGACCGAGGAGGAGTATGACTTCATCCTCGCTCGGAGCGCGGAGCCGGGGCCCGAGTGACCGGGGGCGCGTCGGCGTGGCTGCGGCCTCTGATCGACGAACTCGACGGGCCCTCCCGGGATTTCTGCAGCTACCTCGCCGACCTCCTCGACGAGCTGGAGCTCCCGGCGCTCGACACCGCCCGATGTCGCGCTCGCGCCATGGATGGAGGACACGAGATCACCCTCGCCCATCGCAACGGCGATACGGTCGAGATCGCCGTCATGGACGAGATCGTGGTCTCGTACGGAGTCGAGCACGAGCACTTCGCCCGGGACGACACCGACCTCGGCAGGGTATGGCCCTTTCACGAGGACGGGCACATCGCACAGGCCCTGGAGTTCGTCGGCTACTTGATGACAGGGAGGATCGAGCTGCACGTGTGGCGGCGGCCACTGGCGATCAAGACCCGCTCTTTCTGGATCGCCGACGACGGCCGGCCCGAACTCTTCTTGCGAGGCAGCACCATAGGGCCCTTCTTCGGATGGAGCTCGGAGCCCGAGATCTATCGCTTCGACTTCACGGTGTGAGCTGCGTTGGCGGGTTCATCCCGCAGAGCGGGCACACCGGAACCCGAACCGGTCGTCGCCCACATCGCTGTGGGACGAGTCCCGGAAGGTCGTCGTCGCCCACTCGGGCGGTGACGACCAGGAGCCTCCGCGAATGACGCGGTTGCGGTTGTTGACCGGACCGAGCGGATTCCGCTCCACGCCGACGGATTAGTAGCCCGGGTCGTAGAAGTCGGCGACCCACTCGTGCACGTTGCCGGCCATGTCGAGAGCGCCGTACGGGCTTGCCCCCTCCGGGTACGAGCCGACCGGCACCGGTCCGGTCTCGACCGAGACCGAGACCGCAGCCCGAGCCCCATCCCACTCGTTTCCCCAGGGATAGCGTCGTTCGTCCGTACCGCGGGCAGCCTTCTCCCACTCGGCCTCCGTCGGCAGCCGCTTACCGGCCCACTCGCAGTAGGCGGCGGCATCAGGCCAGGCAACATGGGTGACCGGCAGGTTTCCCGCCGGATGCCGGGTCTCGGTTCGCCAATCCCCAGGAAGTCGCCAGCCCGTCTCCGCCACGAAGGCGGCATACTGGGCGACCGTCACCTCGTAGACGTCGATCTCGAACTCGTCGAGCCACACCTGGTACTCCGGTCCCTCGTTGCGGCGGGCGGCAGCAGAGCCCATGGTGAACCAGCCCGACGGCACGACCGACATCTCGCCGTCGAGGAATGCCGCGCCCTCGGCATCGGGAGCTGGGCTGCTCGCACAGGCCGGCAGCGTCCCGACGACGATCGCGGCGGCCAACGCCAACCGGTGCCACACGCCCCTATGGTCCACCCCGGGCCCGGCGGCGACCAGGGCCTCGCCGCCCCTCTTGAGCCCCGTTAGGGTCGCCGGTGGTCGATGCGGAAGGAACCATGGGGCGCCCGTACGACGAGATCGACGAACGTATGTCGGCCTGGCTGTTGCGGCAACCGATGTTCTTCGTGGCGACGGCGCCACGCGATGGCGGCCATGTCAATGTGTCGCCGAAGGGCCTCGCAGGGACGCTGGCCGTGATCGATCCCACCACCGTCGCCTATCTCGATCTCGGCGGAAGCGGGGCGGAGACCATCGCCCACACCCGCGAGAACGGCCGGATCACACTCATGTTCTGCTCGTTCGAGGGCCCGGCGCGGATAGTGCGACTGTACGGCACCGGGACGGCGCTGTATCCCGACGACACGGGCTATGAAGCCATCCGCGAGCTCTTCGGCGACTATCGGGAACGCAACGTCATCCGCATCGAC
The DNA here is from genome assembly GCA_041611095.1 of Acidimicrobiia bacterium. GTDB lineage: Bacteria > Actinomycetota > Acidimicrobiia > Spongiisociales > UBA5794 > UBA6912. Next base: position 23,844 of record JBFINP010000008.1, read on the forward strand.
GTCGACCGGATCGCCGATTCCTGCGGGTACGGGGTACCGGAGATGACCCTCGTCCGACAGCGCACCCGGCTCACCGACTACATCGACGCACGGACCGACGAAGAGCTCGCCGAATACCAGGCGAAGAAGAACCGGGTGAGCATCGACGGCCTGCCGGCGATCGACCCAGCGCCGTGAGCAGGCGCCCTGGCAGACGTTGGAAGGATCCGGCTACGATCGGTCGTCCCGGCGCCGTTCAGTCAACCGGCGGGGCGCTAGTGAAGCTTTCGGGCGGATAGAGGGTCGGAGCGATCGCCCCCCTTCCGGTCCCCGGCTTGGCCGGGCTCTACCGTCCCGGCGTTTCATGCGGCGCCTCGCCGGCGCCGGGAGCACGGGTCGTCAGCTCGCCATCGGTATCTCGACGACGAACACCGTGAACTCGCCCTCGGGCCTGCAGTCCACGACGCCGCCGACCCGGCGGATGAACCGCTGCGCCTCGGCGAGGGTGTGAGCCCGGTCGGCATCGTTCTCGGCCTGCGGCCCTGTGTCGACGACCATCCACCGGTAGCGGTCCCGTGAGGCATGCCCGTACACGAGCACCTCCTCGCCCCCCCGGGCCGAGGCGTCGCGAAGGATCGCTTCCATCACCCGCGACAGGTTGTTGGCCGGATTCGCAACGAAGGCTTTGCCGATCTCCGTCGTGAACGGCACCTTCGACTCGAGGGCGGCGATGACCGATGCGGTGAGGCTGGCGACATCGACGGAGCCTGGATCTGCCTCGTCCCGGTCCGCGTCCCCGTTGCCCTCCTCCACGTCGCCGGCGTCGGCTTCCTCGTCGGCGGCGAGAGCTGCGCTCGCTGCCGGGGCGGGCTCCGCCGTCACGTCGGCTCCCGTTGCGTCTTCGGGCGCGGGATCCCCAGGCGCAACCACCTGCGGGACGGCCTCGAGCACCTCGTCGCCCTGGACGGCGGGCAACGTGGGGTCGACGGGCTCGGTAGTGTCGGCGGCAGCAACGGTGACGGGTGCGGCGCCGATCGGCTCGGCGTCGGCAGACTCCGGCGCCTCGGCCGGCATCTCATCGGCCACGTCCTCGGCCGACTCGTCCGTGGCCCAGGTGACGACGGTCTCGCCGGCCTCTGGCGAGACTCCCTCTTCGGCGCTCGGCTCGTCGCTGCTCGGCTCGTCGCTCCTCGGCTCGTCGCTCCTCGGCTCGTCCGCGTGGGGCTCGTCGGCGACCGCAGTGGCCGGCCCCACCAGAGTGGGAGCGGTCGGCGCCGACGGCGTCTCCACGACGGGTTCGATCTCGAGGAGAGCCTCGACGTCGAGACCGCGGGCCGAGTCGATGCATCGGCGCGCCGCGGGTGTGGTCGCATAGACCCGCCGAGCCCGGCCATTCAGGTCGATGGGCCACAGACGCGCCGCCGCCACGGCAGTGACGGCGGGCAGAGCGATGAAGCGCCCGAGGACGGCCGTGAAGACGCCGGTTGCGACCGCGGCGGCGCCGATCAGCTTCCCGGTCCTCCAGCCCTCGAAGAGGAAGGGGACGAACGGCAGCATGAGCAAGACCGTGGCCTGGAGGTGGGTGCGCCTCGTCGCGCCGAGGGCGATCACGGGCGACCGCAATCTGTCTTGGGTCGCATCGAACGTCTCCCGGACAGCACCCCACCCGAAGAGAAGGGAAACGGCGGCGATCCCGACGCTGACCACCCATGCGATCGGCGGACCGACGGCTGCGAGGTTCCCGGTCCCGGTGAAGCCCAGCAAAGAGCCGAGACCGCCGTCGGCGAAGCCGACTCGGGTGACGATCGCCACCGCTGCCGTCATCAGCACGATCACGATGGTCGCCCGTAGCGCGGCCCCAACCCCTCGAAGCAGCCAGGCGATGAGGCTGAACATCGCGACGACCGCCACCAGCGCAAACCACGGTGCGCGACCATCGACCGCCTCGACCGTTGCCGCCTCCCGTGCCGCGGCCCCACCGACCGCCACCGGATAGGGGGATTCGACGTCACGGATCTCGTCGGTGACGGCGACGGCCGTCGGCCCGTTCGGATTGCCCTCGACGGGAACCATGAACCATGTTGCCTGCTCGGCGCGGAAGCGGCGAGTAACGAGCGGCGGAACCTCGGTGGGCACGCCGTCGACGAACGAACCTTCGGTCGAGTCGACCCGCACGACCCCCTGGATCTCTGAGAGGGCCGCGGCGTACTCCGTGGTCAACTCCTTCGCCCGGGAGATTGCGGGGATGTTCGGTCCGACGACGAACGGTGAGCCCGCCTCGTCCGCGACGAATTGCGACGCAAGATTCTGCGCCACCCTACGGCTCGGCGAATCCGGTGACATACCGAGAGCATTTGGCTCCCCGGTGGGGATGCCGAGGCCGGCGAACAGCAGCGGGCCGAGGACGGCGACGAGCAGCACCGAGGCGATGAGAGGGTGACGGCGCGCCGCCCGCGAGACGCGATCGAGCGGCCTCGCCACGAGGTCGTCTCGCTCGTCGCGTTCCGGCGAAATCACCTCGACGCCCACGATGGCCAGCATCACCCCGAGGCCGATCAATGTGCTCAGACCGGCAGTGAGACCGGCTAGGCCCAGGGCGTAGCCCGTCGAGCGGAGGAGGGCCGTGGGAAGGATCCACAGGCTCAGACCGGTGACGGCCGCCACCGTCGACACGATCGCCACCGTACGCCCGGCGGTCGACACGGTTGCGACCACGGCATTGCGACGGTCGACCCCGGCGACGCGCTCTGCGATGAACCGCGCCATGACGGCGAGCCCTCCCGCGGAGGCGAGGGACCATGCCGCAGCCATCCCGAGGATCACCGAGAGCACCGGCATCTCCCTGAACTCGGCGATGCCCCACAGGCCGAGGAGCGTCAGTGCGACGGCGAGACCGGCAGTGGCGGCGACGAGTGCCGTCGCCACCCAGTTCCGCAGGAACACGAAGATCAGAGCCAGGGAGACGAGCGCCGCCACGATGAGCGGCACGACGGTCGACTGCTGGGCTTGCTGGATGTCGGCGTGGAGCACGGCCGGCCCGCCGATCGTCACCTCGATCGCATCGTCGACACTGCGCACAACACCCTGAATCCCGGAGGCGCGCCGTGCGTAGTCACCAGAGGCGCCAAGCAAGCGAGCCGAGATGAGAGCACTCGAGCCGTCTTCGCTGCGCAGCCAATCGGGTCTCCCCAGACCCCAATACGACTCGATGTCCGTGATGCCAGGCCGGCTCTCGAGGGTGGCGACGAGGTCCCGGGCCGCCTCGGCTACTTCGGGCGTGTCGATGTCGCCTTCGCGGGCTTTGACGACGAACGTGAGGTTGGGACGGCCGGCTTCGAAGTTTGCGGCGAGGGCCCGCTCCGCATCCCACGCATCGCCGGCCTCGTGGGACCACCCGCCGCCAGATCCACGGAGAATCAGGTCGCGCCCGACGTAGGCGCCGCCGAGGACGACGCCGACCAGCACGACGAACGCAACGAGACGGATCCTCACGTGACTCCTGTTCCCCCCTCGATCCTGCCAGGTCCGATGGCCACGACCACCAGAGGGGGCAATTCTATGCCCTGCACGGTGCCGCCACGTGGGTCGAGCGACCCATTCTCAGCTGCGGTACCGGTCATGGTGAACCAGACCTTCCAGGTTTCTGCGCCCGCCGGCAACCGCCTGCCGCTGTTCCGCAGCCGGTATGCCGAGCGTCACCGCGTACCGGCATCTCGCCCCCGCGGGGAGCCCGAGAACCGTTGCGGCGTCCGCTTCGCGATGCAACGTGACGGGGCACGAGCCGACGCCAAGCGCCGCGGCGGCGAGCATGATGTTCTGCGCGACCCGGCCCATGTCGAACTCGTAGCCGCCCGGTTCCTGCACCAACGCAATGGTCACCGGGGCGTTGCGAATCGGCGTCGTGAAGTCACCACACCCGGCGAGCCGCTCCTGCTGGGCAGGATCGGTTATCACGACGAACGACCAGAGCTGACGGTTCTTGGACGAGCCGGTCCATCGGGCCGCCTCGAGGATTCTGATGATCGTCTCTCCGGCCAGAACATCGGATTCGTACGATCGAATGGCCCGAAGACGCAGGATGGCGGTATAGCAGTCGGTCATGACTCCGCAGGGTACCGGTGATCGCAGCGAGCGCCGCATAGACTCGTCGGATCACGATCGGGGAGGATGTCGAAATGTATCCGGCCAACTTCGAGGCCGACTACGGCGATGGGCAGCGGAGTCGCGGGCTGGCGCTCCTCGGCCTGCTCTTCTTCATCAAATCGTTCCTCCTCATCCCCCACTTCATCATCCTCAGCGTCCTGGGACAAGCCGCGGTGCTCATCAGCTGGATCGGATACTGGATCATCGCCTTCACGGGTGAGCTGCCCGAGTTCTTCCACACGTTCCCGCTGCGCATCCTGCAGTGGCAGGCACGGGCGAGTGCGTGGTTCTTGACACTCCGCGACGAGTACCCGCCGTTCGCCTGGGAAGCGCCGGAGTATCCCGCTCGGTTCGAGGTGACCGATGGGCCCGGGCCGCGCAGCCGGCTCTTTGCGGTCCTCGGAATCATCTTCGTGAAGGCGGTCGCCCTCATCCCCCACCTCATCGTGCTCCTCTTCGTGCAGCTGGCTGCGTTGATCGCCGTGTGGGTCGGCTACGTGATGGTGGTGTTCACCGGGCGGCTGTCCGAGGGCATCTTCGAGTTCACGGCGGGCGCGGTGCGGTGGAGCATGCGGATCTCCGCCTGGCTCTACTCGCTGACCGACGAGTACCCGCCGTTCCGACTCGCCGTATGACGCAAACGTCGGGCCCGGGAGCGTGCTCCCGGGCCCGACGAAATGTCGCTACTCGTACGAGATCGCCTCGAGGATGTCGAGCCGCGCCGCCTTGCGAGCGGGGGCAACGGAGGCGACAACCCCCACGATGGCACCGAAGATCACGAGTCCGACGATGGACGCGATTGGAACCGCCAGGACGTCGATCCCTTGCGCCCCCAGCGCTGCGGTCACGACCACGCCGAAGAATGTGCCCACGGCGATGCCGAGCACAGCACCGATCACAGCGACGATGATCGACTCCCACAACACCATGCGCCGGACCTGCCACCGGCTCATACCGACGGCACGAAGCAGACCGACCTCGCGGGTGCGTTCGAACACCGACAGCCACAGCGTGTTGGTGATCCCGAACAGGGCGATGATGACCGCCAGGAACAGCAGCCCATTGAACATCAGGAGCATCTGGTTCACCTGGGCCTCTTGAGCCTGGCGGTACTCCGCCTGGTCGCGCACGGTGGCGTTCGGGTAATCGGCCGAGACCGTCTCGACTGCAGCCCGCGCCGCGGCCGGCTCCACTCCTTCAGTCGTGGTGATGGCCACCACCATGTCGACGTCGGTGCCGTAACCCGAGAAGTTCTGCTCGTAGAAACCGAGACCCACGACGTAGCCGGTGTCGACGACGTTGCGCTCAGTGAAGATGCCGGCGATCGGCACGTCCTGAACGCCCGTCGAGACGAAACCCATCGGGATCGTGTCACCGACGACCCATCCGTTGTCCTTGGCCGCGTCCTCGTGGACGAGCACACCGCCTTCGTCGAGACCGGCGAGCGTGCCCTCCGTCACACCGAGCGAGACGGTCTCCTCGATCGTGGCTGGGTCCACGGCCATGAGGAAGTCCTCGGTGCCGGCGTTCTCCCAGAAGCCCATCCGCAGCCGGGAGACCGCATCGACCTCGGGGAGGGAGTCCAGCTCGTTGGCCAGCTCGGGGCTGATACCTCCGGCGAAGCCTTCGACGCTCAGCACGTAGTCGGCACGCAACCCCTCCTCGATGGCGGACCCGGCCGAAGCCTTGATCGATTCGCCGAAGATGAAGAAGAACGTCACGAGTGCAAGACCGATCATCAGCGCCGACGCCGTCGTCGCCGTTCGCCGCGGCTTGCGGATCGAGTTCTCCGTCGCCATGGTGCCCGTGAGCCGATCGAGCTTCGGCAGCGGCCAGCCGACGATGCGTGTCAGCGGCTTCACCAGCTTGGAGCTCAGCACGCTGACCGCGAGGAACACGCCTAGTGCCCCGAGACCGACGGCCGTCAATTCGTTGATGGGACCCAGATCGATGACGTCGCCGAACAGACCGGCGACGATCAGCCCGACCCCGACGGCGAGCATCGCCGAACCGACGATCGCCCGCGATCGTTCGGACATGCGGAGCTGGACGTCCGTGTCCTGGAGCGCCGCAACCGGAGGGATGCGCGCGGCCCGGAGAGCGGGCAGGAGGGCGGCGGTGACAGTGACGATCAAGCCGACCAGCATGCCGACGATGACCGTGCGGGCAGCCAGTGGCGCCGTCGTCGCCGGAATGTCCCACCCGACCGCCGACATCATCGATGTGAGCGCAGAGGCGACAACGAAGCCGAACAGGATGCCGAGGCCGGACGCCACCAGAGCCACGACCACGGCTTCGACGACGACGAGACCCACGACCTGTCCGCCGGTGGCACCGACGGCACGGAACAGCGCCAGCTCGCGTTGCCGCTGCCGCACGATGATGCGGAACGTGTTCTGGATGATGAACGACGCCACGAACACGGCGACCACGGCGAACACGAGGAGGCCGATGCGGATGAAGCCCAGGCCCTCCTGGAGGGCCTCGGTTTGCGCCTCGGCTTCGTCGGCGGCCAGCACCGCCTCGATGCCGCTCGGCACTGCGGCGGCGATGGCGGCCTGAGCGGCTTCGGGTGTCGTGTCCTCCTCCGCCACGACCGTGATCGAGCTGTACTGGCCGGGAAGCCCGAGCAGCTCCTGGGCGGTGGCGAGATCGAAGCCGGCGAACGTGGCTCCTGCGAGGTTGTCTGCCTCACCGAAGCCGACGATTCCGACCAGCTCGTACTCGGCCACGCCGGACTGCGTTTGGATGGTCACGGTGTCGCCGACGGCGAAGAGATTGTCGTCTGCCGTGCGAGCGTCGATCGTCACCTCGCCCGGACCCTCCGGGCGTCGTCCGTCACGGAGATGGACGTTCCCGATGAGCCGCTCGTCCTCGATCCACGATCCGCCGATCGTCGGCGGCCCGAAGGGAACGATGGCGTTGCCGCTCTTGTCGTAGATGACCGCCAGGCCGCCAACCTGGCCTTCGGCAGCGGCGACACCAGGCACCGCACGCACCACGTCGAGCACGTCCTCGGCCAGCGGCGGCGGCCCGGAGAAGCCCACGTCCACCTCGGTTGCGGTCTGGACGATGACATCCTGACCTGCGTAGGAGTCCTCGAACAGATCGCTGAAGGTGTTGTCGATCGTGTCGGTGAAGATGAGTGTGCCTGCGATGAACCCGACGCCGAACATCACGCTCAATGCGGTCAGGATCAATCGCAGTTTGTGGGAGAAGAACGACTTCAGTGCGAGGCGCGTCATGACGTCACACTCCCGAACTGCTTCATGCGATCGATGACTCGTTCCACGGTCGGCTCGAGCAACTCGTCGACGATCCGCCCGTCTTCGAGGAAGATGATGCGGTCGGCGTACGAGGCCGCCACCGGGTCGTGGGTGACCATGACGATCGTCTGACCGAATTCCTTGACGGCCTGGCGCATGAAGTCGAGCAGCTCGGCGGCCGACTGCGAGTCGAGGTTGCCGCTCGGCTCGTCGGCGAAGACGATGGTGGGTCGGGTCACGAGCGCACGTGCCGCGGCGACGCGCTGCTGCTGGCCGCCGGACAGCTCCGAGGGCCGGTGGGTGAGCCGGTCGCTGAGGCCCAGGATCCCGACGACGTGATCGAACCAGGTGGGTTCGGGCTTGTCCCCCGCGATCAGCAGAGGGAGCAACACGTTCTCTCTCGCCGACAGTGTCGGGACGAGGTTGAACGCCTGGAACACGAACCCGACGTTCTCGCGACGCAACAGCGTCAGGGCTTTCTCATTGAGGGACCCCAGCTCGGTGTCCCCGATGTAGACCTTGCCCTCGGTGACGGCGTCGAGACCGGCCAGGCAGTGGAGCAGCGTGGATTTGCCGGACCCCGACGGGCCCATGATCGCGGTGAACCGTCCCGCCTCGAACGCTGCGGTGATCCCGTCCAGCGCACGCACGCTGGTGGGCCCCGAGCCATAGATCTTGACGCCTCCCTCCATTCGTGCTGCGGCGGTCACTGTCTTGGGAGTTGTGGTCGTGGTCATGGGTCCTCCTTCGAATCCGCTTTCGACGTCAGCCCCGATGGGTGACCGTGCCGATGCCCGACACTGACTCGGTGACGCGAGGCGAGCCGAAATAGTCGATGCTCCCCACGCCGCTGACGGTGGCGGTCAGCTCCTCGGTGACCCAGACGGTCGCCGAACCCACGCCCGACGTGGTCACGGTCGCACGGGTGCTCTCCAGCTCTCGACCCTGGTAGTCGCCGGCTCCGGGCAGGGTGACGACCTGGGAAGCCACCTCGCCGGCCACCTTGACGCTGCCGACGCCTGTGATCGTGACCTCGAGGTCGTTGGCGACGAGCGAGTCAACGTGAACGTCCCCGGCGCCGGCCAGCACGATCGAGAAGGCGTCCGTCTCACATTCGGGGAGCCGGAAGCTGCCTGCTCCGGTGAGCTCGACGCCGTTGACCGCCGGAGCAGCGACCCGGTACACCACCGAGTCGCTCGGCTCGATGTCGATCCCGGACTGCGTTGCGATCTCCAGGACACCATCTTCTACGAAGGTCTCGATGTAGGAGAGGAGGTTGTCATCGGTCTCGACGGTGAGCGAGGCATCCCCTCCTTCCGTCACGAGGACAGTCCCCTCGCCGGCGAGCCGGATGCGATCGAAGCCCGTGACATCCCGAGCCTCGGTCACGATGGTTCCGCTGCCGTTGACATCGTCGGCGGGATCACCGATCACGATCCCGTCGTCGCAGGCCGAAACGCCACCGGCCACCAGCAGGAACCACGCCAGAAGCAAAGAGCGACGCATTGTTCTCACCTCTTCGGGTTGGCGTCACTCCACCCAGCCTGCACGCCGCACTCTCGGCCCACCAGGGCCCCATGGCCCTGTGTGCACGGAGGTCCGGTGTCCTGGACTCGGCTCACATGCTTCGGGAGGGGAACCTCCGGCTCAGTTGAGCGGAGTCCACAGGAGGGTTGCCGGCTGGAATTGGCTCCATGCGAACCAGAACGCCTGGTGGCCGGTCAGTTCGTTGCCCTCGCTGTCCACGGCTCGTATGCCGCTGCCGTCGGCGATGACGACGACGCCGGCCAGCTCGACCTGCTTCCCATCCTCGATCGCGGCTCGGGCGGCGACGACCGGAAACGCCACCTCGGTGCCGTCCGGAGCGACGACGCCGAGAACCGGCTCCTGGGCGGGGAGGCGGGCGTCGACGTCACCGACCGGGAAGATCGGACCGGCGTCGTCACGTCCCCGCAGCGGATCGTCTGGGTAGACGCGATCGATGCCGCCGTCACGGGCGACGATGGTCGTCTCGGGATGTTCGGCCTTCCAATCTCCCCACGTCGACGTGACCACGGAGAGCTGCTCGAGAACCACGCCCTGATCCTGGAGGGGGCCGGACACAGCATTTCCACGGAAGGTGTCGAACACCGAGAAGGTGGTGAGCTCGTACATCACCTTGTTGGACCGAACCAGCAACCCCGAGGTGCGCATCACGAGCGGCTCGGAGCGACCGGCGACGTCGTCGGTGTAGTAGGCCTGGGCGGAGCCGCACAGGGTGCAGTAGGGGATGGCGATCCGGCGCCCGCCCAGCGTGTCGTTCACCATCTCGTGCACTTCCATCTGGTTCTTCGGATACGCGCGCGCCTCGCCGTCGACCACGACGCCGAACACGATCGAGTCGTCGGGGTACCAGTCGCCCTCCGCCGCACCCGTCACTCCGGGATCGTCGAGCGCGGGGATGCAGCCCCGGGGACAGGGCAGCTGGTCGCCGTACACCCGGTCGTCGATCAGCACCCCACCCCACGACAGCACGCGCCAATCGATGGCCGCATCGGGGTCGTCGAAGAACGGCTTCCACTTGGGCTCGATGATCTCGAAGGGGATGCGTTTCCAGTCGAGGTAGCCCGGCGGTGCCGGCACGTCCCATGCGATGAGGTGGTTCGTCACGCTTTGCCAGGGACTCCGAGCGCTCAAGGGATCCGCGGAGATGTCGGCTCCCGTCAACGCCTCGAAGGCGTCCACGGCGGCGGTCTGCTCCGCACCGGCGCCGAAGAACCGCAGGATGTCGGCCAGGAGCCATGCCACGCGAGCATCGCCCGACTCCCCGATCCGGGCCACGAGGTCGGCACCGAACCCGGTCTGGAGCGAGGCGAACAGAGTGTCGAGGTCGGCGGCCACTTCCGGAGCGAGCTCACCTGTCGGGATCTCGGGAGCGTCCGGGAAGGCGTAGCCGGTCTGGGAGGCCAGGGCCGCCGGCGGCTCTGGAGCGACGTCTTCAGCCGCTGCGGTGGTCGCTGCGGTTTCCGTGCCGCCGCACGCAGAGGACATCACGACGACGACAACCAAGACGAGGGACCACCGCATTGCCTGGACCAACGTACCCCCACCCAGGATCGTTCCCGCCACCTGCAAGGCGACGCGAAGCGAGCCCGGGGGTGCTCGAGAGAGGATGCTCCGCGACCCCCTCGATCCGCGGTGCGGCGACTCCGCCACCGCACCGCACAACGAGCCGACCGAGAGGCCGCTGCTCGCAACTCGCTCGAAGTCCGCTTCGGGCGAAATCAAGGTCGTGCGGCTTGCACCAGCTCGACCGCTCCGCCCCCGATCAGGTACCCACGACCCGGAGGCATGCCCGCCGGGACGTGGCGCGGCATCGGGGTGCTCCACAGGTCACCGTCGAGTCCGGGGCTCGGCCGGAGCCACAGGCCGAGCCGTGAGCGGCAGAGCGCCTTCGCCCAGTGGTTGTAGACGGTCTTGAGATCCCGTCTCCCGGCCGCGATGACGTGCAGATCAGGCCGTCGCGTGGCCGCGAGCTCGGCGAGCACGCCGGGGTCGTCGACGGCATCGGCGTCGTCGATCAGCACGAGCTGCGGACCGGGGGCGCCGACGAGCGGAGTCAGCGTATCGGCCAGGGCGTCGGGATCGGTGACGAGGCGCGCGATGCCTGCCACCTCCCGCAGTGCCGAGCGACGCAGGGCCACCGCGGTGAGGGTCACGTCGGGACAGCATTGGGACATCATCTCGCCGATGGCACACAGCGTCGTGGTTCGGCCCGAGCGCGGCTCGCCGGCGACGAGCACGTGGTCGCCTGCGCCGAGCGGAAACCCGACGGGCTCGAGGAACGTGTCGCCGATGCCGACCGGCAAGAACCATTCGTGTTCGGTGAGGACGAGGCCGTCCACCACGGCGGGGATCTTGACCTCTGTGGGGAGCTGCTCGATCGTAAAGGGGCCACCGTTGACCCGAGCCGGCCCACCACCCCCGAAGCGCTCGACCGCGGCCTCGATGCCGTCCCGCCCGGCGAGGGCGATCTGCACGTCGCGCTTCGTGCCCACGTCGATGGCACGACCGTTCGGAAGGTCGGAGGGAATGGCCCGCAGGCCGAGCGTCGCCGCAGCGAGCGGATCGGCGAGACGGAGGACGAGCTTGTTGGGAATCGTCGACAGCACGGCGAGGGGCACGGCGTTCGGTCGCGTGCCGGACACGACGGAGACGACACCCACGGAGGGACCTTCGGTGATGACTCTGTGGAGCGCGTCTCGCACGGGCGTGTCGGCCGCCGCATCGAACGCCGCCGAGAAGCCGGCGAAGTTGTCGACGAAGACCACGATGCGCGACCAGCCGCCGCCGCGCCCTCTCATGCCGCCGTCGACCTTGCGCCGCTCGACCTCCTCCGACAGCCGGCGAACGAGCCGGAGCTGCCGGTCCCGCTCACCGGCTCCGACGACTGCGCCCACATGCGGCAAACCGCCGAGCGGCGCCAGGCCGCCCGCATCGAAGTCGAAGGCATAGAGATGCAGCTCGTCGGGATCGGCCGTGCCGGCGAGAGCGAGCGCGATGGTGGCCAGGGTCGACGTGCCCCCCGAGCCCGTGAGCCCGAAGACGGCCAGGGAGCCGTCCTCGGGGCTCCACCACATGGTGCTCCGGCGCTGGTGATCGGGCTCGTCCACCAGTCCGAGCGGCACGGACCACCGCCCCGGGGCGCCGTCCTTCGCCAGGTCGTCCAGGGTGATCGCCCGGGGAAGAGGATCCGGCCATGGTCTGCGAGGCGGCCGGATTCCGGCGCGCCGGGCGGCCTCGATCGTGGCGGCTACGAGGACGTCGAGATCGGTGGCCGCGTCATCGTCGGATGCAACGTCCGGGGACGGCGTCTCGAAGGGGTCCTGCTCCGAAGCGAAGCGGAAGCGGCGCACCATCGGTCCCGTCCGATCGGCACCCGTCCGATGCACTCCGGTGACGAGCGCCGCCTGGAACGGGACGACCTCTCCGGGACCGAGCCGGACGAAGCCACGACCGGGCTGGGAGCGGGCGATGGCTGCAGCGCCAGGGTCATCGAGCACGTCCACCGAGTCGGTGCGATCTTGGACCCGGAGAGCGATCCTCAGGTTGGTGTTGGCCCGCACGTTGTCACGGATCACACCGGCTGGGCGCTGTGTGGCGAGGAGCAGGTGGACCCCGAGGCTGCGACCCCGTGCGGCGATGTCGACGAGGGCATCCATGAAGTCGGGCAGCTCCTTGGCCAGGGCGGCGAACTCGTCGATGGCGATGAGCATCCGCGGCAGCGGCTCGTCGGGGCCCATGGCCAGGTAGGCGGGGAGATCGTCCGCGCCGGCATCGCGCAGCCGACGCTCCCGATGGCGCAGCTCGGCTTCGAGGCAGCCGAGCGCCCGCTCGGCGAGGCGGTCGTCGAGGTCGGTCACCATGCCCACCGTGTGGGGGAGATCGGCACACGCATCGAACGCACTCCCCCCCTTGTAGTCGATCAGCACGAAGGTCAGCCGATTCGGGTCGGCCGTCACCGCCAGCGAGGCCACGAGCGTTCGCAGCAACTCGCTCTTGCCGGACCCGGTGGTGCCGGCGAGCAGGGCGTGCGGGCCGTCGGCGACGAGATCGATCCACAGGTTGCCGGTCTCGGTGACCCCGATCGGCGCCGCGATCGAGCTTCTTCGGGCGCTCCGCTCCCAGCGAGCCCGGATCGACTCGGGAGCCGGCGGCCGTTCTCCGAGGAGATCGCGCAGCCGGACCGATGACGGCAGCTCCGCTCCGGGCTCGATGCGATCCGGGTCGTCGTAGCGGGTGAGGGAGCGGGCGATTCGCCTCGCCTCCCGCTCCGGGAGGCCGGCCGCAGCCGCCATACCGGTGTCGCGCCCGGCGCCTCCGATGCGCACGGCTCCGGCTGCGACCTCGGAAACAACGGTGCACACGGACGGCAGCTCGGATCGACTGCGAGCGATCACCAGACCCGCGACGGGCAGACCCCGGCCGCCGAGCAAGTGGCGAAGCCCCGCCAGCTCCGGTGCCGCCAGCGTCTCGACGTCGACGACCAGCAAGGTGAGCGGCATCGCCGGGGACGCAGCTCGCCCTGACATGGGGCCCCCGGCACGCTCGCCCCCTGGTCCCACCGATGCCAGCTGGGCAACCAGCCCTGTGCGCTCCTCTGTTTCGCATGCGAGCAGCCGCCTTCCGGCGCTGCCGTCGACCACCGTGTGCGGAAGCCACTTCACCCAGCCCCAGTCCAGGGGATGATCGGTGACCACGGCGACACGGAGATCGGAGGGCCCGTGAAGCGCGGCCGCTTGAGCGACGAGGCTGCGCACCGTTGCAAGCGCGTGTTCCCGCGCTCCGGCGACACCGAGGGTCTGGCCCCCCTGCAATCCCACCGTCAGCGGGCACAGGGCCAGCCGACCATGTCGCTCGAGGGTGGCCCTGATCTCAGGTGGAGCCGCGTCCGGGCTGCGGTCGAGCCGGGGCAGCCATCTCGGTCGTCCGTACCCGACGGTGAGTCTCATGAAGTCGGCGTGTGCCGGACGCCGCTCCCACATGCCGAGGCCTCCCTGTGCAATCGATGCGATCGCAGCCACCGTGGGCTGGGTATGGCGCCGGCGGAGGGACTCGGCCGTGCGCTCAGCGGCGAGACGGGCCGTCAGCGCCTCGGCGGCGACGGCGATGTCGGCTGCGGACGTCCGTCGGAACTTTCGGGACCGGCGCTTGTCATCGAGCCAGCTCGCAAACATCATGATCGGTCCGAGCAACGCAAACAGGGCCATCCGGGGATGGATCACGATTGCGAGCGTGATCCCGAAGAGCACCGGGACGAGGAGCGCCGCGATTCCCATCCGTGCCCTGGGGGCCGGAGGCCGTGGCTGCTCGGGAAGGACCACGGTCGGCGCCGGCTCGGCCTCGACGAGCCGTGGTGGCCGGTTGAACGCCACCGTCCCTCGCCTGGCCGGGATGGTGCGCAAGGGTCGCAATGCCGAGGGCTCCCGGACGGCGAGCACGTTCCCGCCCACCTCGAGCAGATCGGTGGGACCAATCCGCCGGCTCGGTCCCGTTGGGCTCTGCGCAACCCGTACCGTGGCGTCGGCGGCGACATCGAGCCAGAGGTGCTGGGGTGCGACCCCGGCGGTGCGGAGGCGGATCGTCACGGTGGAGCTCGAGCCGAGGACGTGGCGGCCGGGCGGCAGCGACACACTCGTTCCCGACGCCGGGCCTCCGACGACGCACAGGTCGACGACGCCGCAACGAGAGCCGGTGCGCTGCAGAGCGATCTCCGCCCCCGCCGCAAGCCCGGCGTCATCGAGACGGTCGCTCGCCCGGCGCGCCTCCCCGTCCACGAACACGACTTCGGTGGTCTCACTCCTCGGGAGGGCGAGTCCGATGAGCGAGCCCAGCGTGTCCGAGGCGTCGGCCATGACGTCAATGTCGTGCTCCTCGCCACCGCTGTTCAGGACGAGCTGCATGTTCAGAACACGTTGGGCGGCGTGGAGCCACCCGAAGGTACGGGGACCGGATCGGTGGCGGCACCAGCCGCGGCGGCGGCCGCGATAGCCGCCTCGGCCTCTCGTTGCGCTGCGGCGGCGCCGTCGAGTGAAGCGGCCACGCTGCGGAGCATGTCGGCCGTCTCTCCGAGACGTGCTGCCTCGGCGGATGCCTCCTCGACGAAGGCATCCGCAGCAGGGCAGTCCCACGCCTGATAGGACAGACCGGGAAGACCGTCGAATGCGGTCTCGATCTGCGAGGCGTAGTTCCGCAACGAGTCGGCTGCCGCCTCCTTCTCGTACGCCGTGGACACGCGGTTCCCGATTGGGGGTCGAGCTCAGACGGCGCCGTGGAAGACCAGGTCGTACTCGGCGGCCTTGTCCTCGAGCGCCTTGCTCGTCGCCTCCATGTCGGCCTGGAGCTGTTCCAACATCGGCTTGTACTTGTCGGCGAAGTCGGCGTTGAACTGCTCGGCGATGCCGCCCGTCCAGATCAACGCTCCGATGGACGACGTGACCGATCCGATGACGTCACCGACACTGCCTGCGCTCGTCGTGAACGTGGCGCCGGTGTTGCGCAGCGTCTGGGAATCAACTTGCTGAGTGCCCGCCATGACGTAGCTCCCTCGCTCATGACCCAGGGCCTGTCCCAGGTCGATCGCCCTGACCGTATGACGTTGTTTGACGGCTGTCAAGCGTGTTTTCACCTTTTTATCCTGGTTAAACATATGCTACGCTGTGTCTGGTTTATGGGAATGCCGTCAGGAGGAGGACCAGATGCAGGACAGACCGACAGCACCGTCCCCATTGCTCGAGCTGCTGGACATCGGCCTGGACGAGCAGGTCGACGACGACGTCGCCCCCGTCGGCGCACCGTCACGGGCGAGGAAATGGACGCCCCTCACGATCGCCCTCATCGCGGCGCTGGGTCTGGGTGTCGCCGTGGCCGCCTGGGCGATGAACAGTTCGGCCGGGGGCGCCGCACCTTCCGAGCCCGCACCCAGAGCCCTGTCGGTGGAGGGGTTCGCCGAGCTCTATGTGGCCAGGTATCTCACCGCCGAAGGCGATACCGGCGACGCCGCCCTGCGCCACTTCTACCCCACGGCACCAGATGGTGCTGCGCCCCTAACCAACGACCGCTACGTCGTGCGCACCGCCACCTTGGAGACCAAGGCCATCGGTGGGCACGGATGGGAGTTGCTCGTAGCGGCCGAGGTGCTCACGTTCGACGGCACCGGCTACGTGAGCGACGGAACCCACCACTACCTCGTCGCCCTGGCAGCCACGCACACCGGTCTCGCCGCCACGAGCCTCCCGGCACGTGTCAGCGGTCCGCAGCCCGCTCCGGTCATCGCCACGGTCAGGGGTGAAACGGTCGAAGACCCGGCGATCCTCATCCTCGTCGACGGGTTCATCGCCGCATACGCCACCGGCCAGGGAGACCTGCGCAGCTTCGTCGCCGATCCCGAATCACTCGCACCGCTCGATCCGCCTCCCTATGCATCGGTCGAACGGCGCACGCTGACGGGTTACGTCACCGAAGACGGCACGCTGCGGCTCCGGCTCCTGGCGGAGGCCACCGGTCGGGACGGCGTTCCCGCGCTGCTCGAGTACCACCTCTCCGTGGTCATCGACGGTGGTGCGGTCGAGGTGGACGGCCTCGCAGCAGGGCCGGAGTTGATCGAGCGGGCAGGAGGAATGGATGGGAACGAACTGGGCGACGCCTGACGACTTGGGTGCGCTGGCGAGTGCGGCCGACGGGGCCGCCGGCAACGTCGAGGAATGGGGAACGGCCGCAGGATGGGAGTGTGCCGCGCACGGCTACTCGTACGCGGCCACGACGACCGGCGGGTCGACGGCGGGCGCGGGACGCTGGGCCACCGCATGGGCCGCCAGCCTCCGCCAGCGCGAGACGCTCCTCGAGCAGTACGACGCCATCGCCCTCCTCGGCTCGGGAGCGGCAGGCGGCGCCGGGCCGGCGCTCGGTGCCGCCAGGATCTGGGCGCTGTCAGAGCCCGGGACGCTCGACTTCGCGGAGTGGTATCGGATCACCGTCGCGGCAGCCATCGAGCGCCGTCGCCAGGTCGAGCTCGGCCTCGATCTCGCCGAGCGGGTCCAGTCGGTGGAGCTACTCGACGATCCCCTCGCCATCGCCGATGCGGTCGATGCGGCATCGCCGATCGCCCTCGCCGCTCTCTTCGAGGACCTCGGCGTGGTCGGTACCCGGGAGGTCCTGCGCTGGATCTACCCGCTCGACCCCATCAGCCGGTCTCTGCCCGACGCGCTCGACGAGGCGTTGGCCGGTGCGCTGAATCGGGCGTGGCCGGAGCTCGACGAGGACTACCGGTTCAGCCTGATCGAATCCGCTGCGGATTGGGACATCCTCTACCACGTGGGGCTGCTGGGCCGCTTCACCGGGGAGTACTGGGGCCTGCTCGGTGCCAAGATCGTCGGCGAAGGGCCCCGCACCGACTACGCCCGGAACCCGACGAACAGCCTCTACACCTATGGCGGTGTCATCCGCGACCTGCGGGACCGTCTCGAGGCTGATGCGCACGCCGCCGCTGCGCTCGCCGCGGCACCCGGGCTGTGGATGGCACGGGGCACTGACGACGAGTTCCCGATGGAGGACTGGATCGCCGGTCTGATCTCGACCCAGGTCGGCGCCATGGACGACGACGGATTCCTGGAGTTCGCCGAGGCGCTGCTGATGGCGATGGCTGCGATCGGACCCGACGACCTTCGCGATGGCGTCGTCGGCGGGCTCGCCGCCGATCTCGTGATGTCGCGCGACCTCGACGCCGCCGATGAAGCGACGCTGACCGGCCTGCTCGTTCTCGCCGCCGGCTCGGGAGGCGTGGTCGACGAGCTCGTCACTCCGCTCGCAAGGCTCCTCGTCACTCACCTCGATGCGATCCTGCCGGCCGTTGCCGGATTCGATGTGGTCAGCGGTGCGGTGTTCACCCTTCCGGACTCCGGCCGGGTCGTGGAACTCTTGGAAGCCGAGCTCGAGGGTGCGCTGCGCCTCGTCGCCGAGCACGAGGCAGCCATGGCGATGGTGCTGGAAGGCATGGCTGCGCACTTCGCAACCGCCATCGCCGCTTCGGGGCGATTCGCCGACGATCTCGACGCCGAGCTTCAAATGACCGCGATGCAGCTGGGAGCCCTTTCGGGTGCGCTCGTCCGTGCCATCAACGACGCCGACATCGACGACGCCAAGGAGAGGGACGAATCGCGAGCCGCCATCCTCGGCGTGATCTCCATCATCGTCGCCGCGATTCCCGTGCCCGGCTCCGGCCTGGCATCGCAGGGGCTCGAGGGCGCCGGCAAGCGCCTCATCTCGGCTACGTACAGCGACATGAAGCGGCGCGGGCTCGAGCTGCTGGAGACCAGCAACGAGGGTGTGGCCCGGGTGGAGGCCGACGAATTCAAGGAGCTCTTCAAGTCGCAGATGACGGTCCTCCTCGTGGTAGGTCACCTCGAGGCGACCGGCACCTTGGACGATGCCGTCGCGGACTTCTTTGGGAGCAGGCCGGAGCTGGCCGACTCCAGGTACGATTTCACGGCCGGCGGCGCCGTCGACCTCGACGACGCCTACCAGCGCCTGGCGTTCAACGCGTTCCTCCAGTGGGTGATCGCCAGCAACGCCGATCTGCACATCGCCGTGCTCGTGCTGGCCGATGCGTTCACCGCCGAGATCCCTACCTGGTCTGACTGAGCGGCCTTCGCCGTTCGACGCTGGAGATACCCGAGGGCCCTAGCCTTGCGTCCTTCGCAAAGGGGAGCCGCATGCCCGCCATCATCGAGACCACCGCTCTCGCCAAGTCCTTCGGTGACATTCAGGCGCTGTGTGGCGTCGACCTGGAGGTCGAGCAGGGAACCGTCTACGGCCTGCTCGGACCCAACGGTGCCGGCAAGACGACCACGGTCCGCATCCTGACGACGTTGATCACGCCGACGGCCGGTTCGGCGCGCGTCGCCGGCTTCGACGTGGTCGCCGATGCCGAACGGCTCCGAGCCGCGATCGGTCTCGCCGGGCAGTACGCCGCGGTGGACGAGATCCTGACCGGGTTCGAGAACCTCGAGATGGTCGGCCGGCTCTACGGGCTCCCGCCGTCGGAGGCGCGCCGGCGCGCCTCGGACATCCTCGAGCTGTTCGATCTCACCGAGGCGGCGGACCGCCAGGTGCGGACGTACTCGGGAGGCATGCGACGCAGGCTCGACCTCGGTGCCAGTCTCGTCGGCGAGCCGACCGTGCTGTTCCTCGATGAGCCGACTACCGGGTTGGACCCACGCAGCCGGCGCGACCTGTGGGATTTCATCGAGCAGCTCGTCGGCGGGGGCACGACGCTATTGCTGACGACCCAGTACCTGGAGGAGGCCGACCGGCTCGCCGACCTCATCGGCGTCATCGACCACGGCAAGGTGATCGCCGAGGGCACGGCGGACGAGCTGAAGGGCCGGATCGGAGGCGATGTCATCGAGTTCCAGATCGCCGACGCATCACGCCTCGACGACGCGCTGGCGGCAGTCGCTGCGATCGGCACCCACGCACCGAGCGTGGACGTTGCCGAGTCGCGGGTCCAGGTTCCCGTCGACAGCCCGGTTGGTGCGATCACGCAGGTCGTGCGGCGCCTCGACGCCGAGAGCATCCTCATGCGGGACCTCCACATACGCCGGCCAACGCTCGACGACGTGTTCCTCACGCTCACGGGAGCGGGGATCGAAGAAGAAGAGACGCCTCCTGCCAGGGCGCGAGCCGGAAGGAGAGGCCGATGACGACGACCACGGCCCGGCCGGCTCCGGCATCACCCGGTCTGGGGCGTACCGCATCGGATGCCCTGGTGATGACGCGGCGCAACCTCCTGAAATACCGCCGAATCCCCACGTTGCTGCTGTTCTCGACAATCCAGCCGATCATGTTCGTGCTGCTGTTCGTGTTCGTGTTCGGCGGCGCCGTGCAGTTCGGCGGGGCGACCAACTATGCGACGTTCCTCCTGCCCGGCATCTTCATCCAGACGGCGATCTTCGGATCCACGCAGACCGGGATCGGCCTGGCCGAGGACATCAACAAGGGTTTGGTGGACCGCTTCCGCTCGCTCCCGATGTCACGGTCGGCGGTTCTGCTCGGCCGCACCCTCTCCGACTCCGCCCGCAACACTTTCGTGGTGATCCTCATGACGATCGTCGGGTATCTGGTGGGGTTCCGTTTCGAGGGTGGCCCGTTCCGCGCCGTCGCCGCCCTGGCCCTCGCGGTGCTGTTCGGCTTTGCGTTCTCCTGGATCTCGGCCTCGATCGGCCTATCGGTGAAGGACGTCGAGACCGCCCAGGCGGCCGGTTTCGTGTGGGTCTTTCCCCTCACCTTCGCCAGCTCGGCCTTCGTGCCGACGCAGACCATGCCCGGCTGGCTGCAGGCCTTCGCGGACATCAACCCTGTCACGGTGAGCGTCAACACCCTGCGGGCTCTGACCTTTGGCACGCCGGTCACACCGGATCTCTGGCAAATGCTGGCGTGGATCGGTGGCATCCTGGCGGTCTTCGTACCGCTGGCCGTGCGTCAGTACCGGCGCGCAGTGTGAGATCGGCTCGGATCAGACGCCGTCGAGCACGTGCTGGCGGACCCATGCGTGCATCGCTATCCCCGAGGCGACTCCCACGTTGATGGATCGGGTCGAGCCGAACTGGGTGATGGCGTGGATCGTCTCACAGGCCTCCTGCATCGCCTCCGACAAGCCGGGTCCCTCCTGACCGAACACCAGAACGCAGCGGCTGGGCAGCCGAGAGGTTTCGAGCGGGGAGGCGCCCGCCACGATATCGATGCCGACGAGCGGTAGCACGGCCGACGACGCCCACGAGGCAAACCCATCCACGTCCGGGTGATGCCGGATGTGCTGATAGCGGTCCGTGACCATGGCACCGCGCCGGTTCCATCGCTTGCGGCCGACGATGTGAACCTCGGCGGCGAGGAACGCGTTGGCATTGCGCACGATGGCCCCGATGTTGAAGTCGTGCTGCCAGTTCTCGATGGCGACGTGGAAGCCATGCCGCTGGTCGTCGAGATCGGCGACGATCGCGTCGCGCCTCCAGTACCGGTACCGATCGATGACGTTGCGCCGGTCGCCGTCGGCCAGCAGCTCGGGGTCGAGCCGCGAGTCGTCCGGCCACGGCATCGGATGGGGTCCCACCCCTACGGAACGCTCGTTCACGGCACCGGCGAGCGTAGCCGCACCGCCGGCCGGGACCCGATCTCCGGGAACATCGCCGCCACCCCGCTAGATTCGCCTCGTGTAAACGTTTACAAGATGCAGCGAGGAGCAGCGTGGGCTCACAGAGCAAGCCCTGGTGGATCGGTGCCGTGGGATACGAGGTGTACGCCCCCTCCTTCGCCGACGCCAACGGCGACGGGATCGGCGACCTGGAAGGGATTCGGCAGCGGCTCACCTACCTCCAATGGCTGGGCGTGGATGCCGTCTGGATCACGCCGTTCTACCCGAGCCCCGGGTTCGATCACGGCTACGACGTGTCCAACTACGTCGACGTCGACCCCAAGCATGGAACGCTC
The DNA here is from genome assembly GCA_041611095.1 of Acidimicrobiia bacterium. Classification (GTDB taxonomy): domain Bacteria; phylum Actinomycetota; class Acidimicrobiia; order Spongiisociales; family UBA5794; genus UBA6912. Next base: position 45,254 of record JBFINP010000008.1, read on the forward strand.
GAAGACTTCGACAGACTCGTCGCCGACGCCCACACGCTGGGGCTCCACGTCATCGTCGACATCGTCCCGAACCACACCTCCGCCGCCCATCCTTGGTTTCAGGCGGCGTTGCGGGGCCGCGACGATCCACATCGGGATTTCTACATCTGGAGGGACCCGGCGCCCGACGGCGGACCGCCCAACAACTGGGTCAGCCACTTCGGCGGCCCGGCGTGGACCCTCGACCCGACCTCGGGCCAGTATTACCTCCACCTGTTCCTACCCGAGCAGCCGGACCTCAACTGGCGGCAACCGGGGGTCGCAAACGCCTTCGACGAGGTGCTGCGGTTCTGGTGCGAACGGGGCGTCGACGGCTTCCGCATCGACGTGGCACACGGGCTCGCCAAGGATCGTTGGCTGCGCGACAACCCGCAGCTCCGACCCCTCACGCCCGACATGACGCCGATCGAGGTCTTCAAGAGCTTCGAGCATCGCTACGACCTCGATCAGAATCCCAATGTCGATGTCTACCGCCGGTGGAACGAGGTCGTCGAGCAGTACGGCGCGATGCTGCTGGGCGAAGTCGGCCCCGACGAGCCGGTCCGCGTCGCCGGATACCACGCCGATGGGGACGCGATTCACCGCAACTTCTACCTGACGCTGACGTGGATCGGATGGGAGCCCATGCGGATCCGCGACCGAATCCGCGGGATGCACCTGGCCGGTCCCGACTCCACCGCCTGGGTGCTCGACAGCCACGACACGAGCCACGCCACCACTCGCTTCGGGGGCGGCGAGCGCGGCGCCCATCGATCACTCTGCGTCAAGGCGTTGATGATGGCGCTGGGGGGCATGCCGTTCCTCTACCAGGGCGAGGAGCTGGGAATCGACGACGGGAAAGTGGCGCCGGAAGACCTCGCCGACCCCATCTCGACGAGAAACGACGGCGTACAAGGCCGCGATGGCGCTCGAACGGTCATGCCTTGGGACGACGGACCGACCAACGGATTCAACGATGGGACCCGTCCTTGGCTGCCGGCTGCGCCCCGAGCCCCCGCCGAGACGGTGGCCGGACAGCGCAACGATCCCGACTCCTTCCTCACCCGCTACCGCCACCTCGTCGACGTGCGAAGACGCCACCCCGATATGTGGCAGATGCCCGTCACTTGGCTGCGGACCGACGACTCCCTGTTGATGGCCTGCCGGCGCGGATCGGTGATCGCCGCCGCCAACCTCGACGAGCACGACGCACACCTGTTCCTGCCGGAAGGGGCCTGGCGTGTGATCTTCTCGAGCCGGCTGGACGGACCCCCGGAGATCCAGCAGGGCGTGGCGACAGTGCCGGCCGAGACCGCCTTCATCTTCGCAAAGGCCTGACATCGTGACCCGAGCCACGATCCACGACGTCGCCCGCCGGGCAGGGGTCTCGGTTGCCACCGTCAGCCGGGCGCTGCGGGGGCACGCCAATGTCGCACCCGCTACCCGCAAGCGAATCCGCAAGATCGCCGCCGAGCTCGACTATGCAGCCCATCCCCAGGCGTCGCGTCTCGCCTCCGGCCGCACGATGACGGTTGGCCTGGTCGCCCCGCTGTTCGGACTCTGGTATGCGGGCCAAGTGGTCGCCGGTGCGGACGAGATCCTCGCTGCGGCCGGCTACGACCTGCTGGTCCACTCGGTCGACACCCCGGACAACCGGGCCCGGTTCTTCTCCACCACCGGCGCGCTGCGGGGCAGGGTCGACGGCCTACTGCTGGTAGACCTCTTTGCGGCGCCGGAGCACGTGGGTGCGCTCCACGAAGCCGGAACGCCGGTCGTGACCATCGGTGAGCGAATCGAAGGCTTCTCCTCCCTGACGATCGACAACGCTGCTGCCGCTCGAGCCGCCACCCACCACATCATCGAGTTGGGCCACCAGCGGATCGGGCTCATCGACGGCGACCCCGAGGCCGGCGACGAGTCGCCCGTGCCTCTCCATCGAACAGCGGGATTCCAGGCCGCGCTCGCCGACGCCGGGCTCGTCGACGACGCCGCTCTCCACGCCGGTGGGATGTTCTCCGTCGAAGGCGGTGCGCATGCCGTCGAGCAGCTGCTCACCGAGCAGGAACCACCCACCGCCGTGTTCTGCATGAGTGACGAGATGGCGATGGGTGCGATCGGCCGCGCCAGAGAGCTCGGGTGCGACGTGCCGGGCGACCTCTCCGTCGTCGGATTCGATGGGCACGACCTCGCCCACGCGTTCGGGCTCACGACCATGTCGCAGCCGGTGCGGGGAATGGGCAAGAGAGCCACCGAGACGCTGATCGCCGCCATCGACGGCCGGCTCGACGCCCCGCGGCACGAGCGGGCCGACGTGGAGCTGGTCGTACGCAAGTCGTCATCACCGCCGCGCTGAGCCGAACGCAGAGGCGCCCCGACGGAGCCGGGGCGCCTCGTATCGATATCGGTTGGTGATCAGCGAATCGCCGCTCCGTTTTCGGCGTCGAAGTAGTGCGCCTTGTCGATATCCACCGTCACCTCGACGGTGTCCCCGGTGCGGACTCTGCTGGCGGCGTCGAATCGCGCCGAAACCCGGGTCACATCGTGGGGGATCACGTCTTCGTCCTCATCGAGGTCGAGCGCATCCTCGGAGAGGACCGGGATGGCATCGAGGTTGAAGTATGCGATCTTCTCGAAACCGAGGGCTTCGACGTTGCTGATCTCGGCGCGGATCCGCTGGTTCTGCGGGGTTGCGGAGTCGATCGCAGCGTCCTCGAACTCCTCCGGTCGCAGACCGACGGTGACCTTCTTACCGACGTAGTCGGCCAGCGCGGGATGCTTGGCGATGGACTCATCCGGCATTGCCACCGTCTGGGAGCCGAGTTGCATCACGTAATGGCCGTTGTCTCTGTCGATACGCGCTTCCATCAGGTTCATCGACGGCGACCCGATGAACGCGGCGACGAACAGGTTGTCCGGCTTGTCGTACAGCGTCTGCGGCGTATCGACCTGCTGGAGAATGCCGCGATTGATCACGGCCACCCGGTCGGCCATCGTCATGGCCTCGACCTGGTCGTGGGTCACGTAGAAGGTCGTAACCGCCACCTCACGCTGGAGCGCGGTGATCTGAGCCCTCATCTGGACCCGCAACTTCGCGTCCAGGTTGGACAGCGGCTCGTCGAGCAAGAAGACTCGCGGACGTCGCACGATGGCACGACCCATGGCGACACGCTGGCGCTGGCCACCCGAGAGCTGTGCGGGTTTGCGATCGAGGATCTCGGTCAGCTCGAGCATCTTCGCCGCCGAATCGACGCGGTTCTTGATCTCTTCCTTGGGAGTCTTGGCGAGCTTGAGGGCGAAGCCGATGTTCTCGGCCACGGTCATGTGCGGGTACAGCGCGTAATTCTGGAACACCATCGCGATGTCCCGATCCTTCGGGGGAACGTCGTTCACGACACGGTCGCCGATGAACAGCTCTCCACCGGTGATGTCCTCGAGACCGGCGATCATTCGCAGCGTGGTCGACTTCCCACACCCGGAGGGACCGACCATCACGAGGAACTCACCCTCCTCGATCTCCAGGTTCAAATCGCTGACCGCCTTGAACCCGTTGGGGTACTGCTTCTCTACGTGCCGGAATTCCACGTCCGCCACTGCGGGCCTCGCTTTCCTCGACCAGGTGGGGCCACGGTACCCGACTCCGGGCAAGGGCGCTACCGCAGGTCTCTCACGAGCGGCCCGGTATCCTCGACCCATGGATCGCCATGCCGCCGCTTCGCTCGTCTACGTGGGCGACCCGATGTGTTCCTGGTGCTGGGGATTCGCTCCCACCCTCGAGCGCCTCGTCGCCGACCACGACGTTGCTCTTCGCATCGTCGTCGGCGGGTTGCGACCCGGTCCGGCAGCCGAGCGCCTGACACCGCAGCTCGAGAGCTTCCTGCTCCACCATTGGGAGAGGGTCGAAGCCGTCTCCGGACAGCCGTTCGACCGGCAGGCGCTGGGTGCAAGAGGTCCGGCCTGGCGCTACGACACCGAGAACCCCGCCGTGGCCGTCGTGACGATGAGGAGCCTCCGCCCGGAAGCCGAGCTCGCGTTCTTCACTCGCCTCCAGCGGGCCTTCTACACCGATGGAGTCGACATCGTCGATCCGTCGACCTACCCAAAGCTGCTCGAGGGCTTCGACGTCGATGGCGCCGAATTCGTGGCGCGGGTGCGCTCCGACGAGATGCGGGAGGCAGCGTGGGCGGACTTCGCCGAGGCGCGACGGCTCGGCGTGACTGGGTTTCCGACGACCCTGATCGAGATCGGCGATCGCTACCGGATGTTGGCAGCCGGCTACCAGCCCTACGAACGAGTCGACGAGCTGCTCCACGCCGTCCTGGAACGTCATGACCCCGAGGCGGCCACCGGCCTGGTGTGCACCGTGGACGGCGGTCCCTGCTAACGGACCTCGACCCCGCCCAGCTCCACGCCGATCCCCAGCCGCTCGGCTGCCGTGATCGCAGCCAGGCCGGCGGCGACGTCCTGGGATGCGATGCCGACCGACTTGAAGATCGTGATCGATGACGCGTCCGGCGGCCGAGCCCCGGTGAGCACGTCCGCGGCAGCGGCATCGGGCTGGCGTCTCGCTTTGATGAGGTCACCTGCCTCGAGCCGGGCCGCCTCCAGATCGTCGACGACCACGTACGCCCGCCGCACGAGGTCGCGGGGCAGCTCGACCATGTCCGCGGTGAAGGCTCCGATGGCATTCACGTGCGTCCCCGGACGCACCGACCCGGCGGAGAAGAGCGGTTCGTGGGACGGCGTTGCCGTGGTCACGATGTCCGCGGTGGCAACGGCTTCGTCCGGGTCGGCGACGTGCACCCCCCCAATCCTGTCGGCGAAGGCGCGAGCCCGCTCTCCGGTCCTGCTCCACACGATCACCTGGCGGATGTCGCGCACCGCTCGGATTGCAGCAACCTGATCCGCCGCCATCGCACCGGCACCAAGCATCGCCATCGTCGATGCGTCGGCACGAGCGAGCAGGTCCGTCATGAGACCGCAACCGGCCCCGGTGCGGATCGCCGTCACGGTCGGGCCGTCCAGGATCCCACGCGGGGTCCCGTCTTCATCGAACACCGCGACGATCCCTGCCGGATTGCCGGGCAGGGTCGAGACCACCTTGACTCCGGTGTTCACCCCGGCGCGGCCCGCCATGAACAGCGATGAGCCGAGCTGGATACGGGCCGGGCTCTCACGATCCGGCCCGAACGCACGCCACATCGCCTCGATAGCGTCCTCCATCGACAGGGAGGCCCGCACAGCACGAGCGTCGAGAAATCGCATACGAGACGACGCTAGCGGTGGTCGCGTACTACCCGCTGTGCCGTCCCGGGGCGGCCCGTGACCGCGCGCGGATGTTGGTCGTCCGTCAGCTGCGGCTTGGGCGCACGACGCCTGCATCGCCGCCACCCCGCCGGCGGCGACGGCGGCGTCGATGGCGTTGCCGCCGCGCCTTGGCACTTTGACGCCGGCCTCGGTCGCCAGCGGATCGACGGTGGCGACGCCGCCTGCCGTGCCTACCGCAACCGCATCCTTCTCCGGTGTGGTCTGAGCCGCCGCAGGGACGGCGAGAGTGGGATCGCAACGACGAGCGCGAGGTCGCGGGATTCGGGCGCTCCTCCGCAAGGATGAGTCGGGAATCCTCCGGGTCGACGATGCCCCGGTGCCGACCGGGACCGTACGATGCGGCGTGATGACCACTGCACAGGGCGATCGCGCCCACAATCGCCGCTTCGATGCGCTGATTGCGATCGGGCTGTTCCTGCTCACGATCGCATCCCTGCGGGAGGCCGTCACCGCCGACGCCGTCGACTACGGGCGCGAGCCGGACGTGTGGAACTACCTCCTCCTGGCGGCGATGACGTTGCCCGTCGCATGGCGGAGACGGTTCCCCATCGCGGTCTTGATCGTCGTCGCCGGCGCCTTCGTCCTCGATCGTGGCGCCGACTACCCGATCACCGTCGGCATCTGGGCCATCCCGATGGCGTTGCACGCAGTCGGCACCGAGCTGCCCCCTCACCAGTCACGCCGCGTGGCGTGGGTCGCATCGGGTCTATTGGTGGTGTTCACGGCCCTCGGTGCGGCCACGAGCGACCACGTGGCGCCCACCACGGTGGTCGTGATGGCAGCCTTCACCGTGTTTCCCTATGTGCTCGGCCGCGAGGTTCACCAGCGAAGGACGCAGACGGCGCGGCTCGAGCGGCGAGCCGCCGAGTTGGAACGCCGTCAGCAGGAGCAATCCCGAGAAGCGGTGCGACGGGAGCGGGCGCGCATCGCCCGTGAACTCCACGATGTGGTCGCCCACGAGATGACGGTGATGACCGTCCAGGCAGCGGCGGCGAGGCGAATGCTCGACAAGGACGTGGACCGCACCGCCGGAGCGCTGGCAACGGTCGAACATGCCGGCCACGCCGCACTCCATGAGATGCGCCGACTCCTCGGGGTGCTGCGGACCGACGACCTCAAAGCGTCGCACCACCCACAACCTGGTCTCGCCACCCTCGACGAGCTGGTGGAACACATGCGGGGCGCGGGCCTCGAGGTGGAGCTCGAGGTCGAGGGAACACCGCGGAGCCTGCCGGCCGGAATCGATCTCAACGTCTACAGGATCATCCAAGAGTCGCTCACGAACGCCCTCAAGCACGGAGGACCGCACACGAGCGCCACGGTGCGCATCGGGTACGAGCCGGACGGGCTCAGCGTCGAGGTGCTGGACGACGGCCGGGGCGCAGCCGAGGCGCTGGTGACGAGACCGGGCAGCGGGCAGGGTCACGTGGGGATGCGGGAGCGGACGTCCATGCTCAACGGCCGGCTGACGTTGGGTCCACGGATCGGCGGTGGCTATCGCGTAGCCGCCCACATCCCGCTCGACGGTTCGTGACCGACTCCGTTCGCGTCGTCGTTGCCGATGACCAGGCCCTCGTTCGCGCCGGTTTCGTCATGATCCTCGAGACAGAACCGGGCATCGACGTGGTCGGTGAGGCCGGAACCGGGGCCGAGGCCGTACGCGTGGTCGCAGACGTGCGCCCCGACGTCGTGCTCATGGACATACGGATGCCCGGAATGGATGGTCTCGAAGCGGCCCGGGCCATTCAGGCCGAGGTCGCCGACCCGCCGAGGATCATCGTGCTCACGACCTTCGGGATCGACGACTACGTCTTCGAGGCGTTGCGCAGCGGGGCGAGCGGCTTCCTGCTCAAGGACACGCCGCCCGACGATCTCGTGGCCGCCATTCGTGTAGTCGCCGCCGGTGATGCGCTCCTGGCACCGTCGATAACCCGACGTCTCATCGAGGAGTTCGCCCACCGACCCGAACCCCCCGCGCCGCCGCCCGGCATCGAGCAGCTCACCGACCGCGAGGTCGAGGTGCTGCGCCACCTGGCCCGCGGCATGTCGAATGCGGAGATCGCCGACGCCCTCTTCGTCAGCGAGACGACCGTCAAGAGCCACGTCTCCCATCTGTTGACCAAGCTCGATGTGCGAGACCGCGTCCAGGCCGTCGTCGTGGCCTACGAATCGGGATTGGTCACCCCGGGGGCCTGAGACCCCACGATCCGCTCGGAACCGGCGTAGAGATTGAAGGTCTCGCCGCGGGCAAAGCCCACGAGGGTCATGGCGAACCGCTGCGCTGCGGCGATGGCCAGGGACGACGGTGCGGAGACGGCGACGACGATGGCGATCCCGGCCACGGCCGCCTTCTGGACGATCTCGAAGCTGGCACGACCGGACACGACGAGCGCATGATCGGTGAGCGGCAACCGACCCGCCTGGGCTGCCCAGCCGACGACCTTGTCGACGGCGTTGTGCCGTCCCACGTCCTCGCGAACGACGACCGCCTCGCCGTCCAGGGTGAAGAGCCCGGCGGCGTGCAGCCCGCCCGTCTCGTCGAACCACTGCTGGCGGCTCCGTAGGCGATCCGGCAAGGCGCTGAGGACATCGTCGGCGATCGGTCCCGCCGCAGGGGGCAGCGCGACCGCCACCTCGATCGCATCGATCGACGACTTGCCACAGACGCCGCAGCTCGAAGTCGTGTAGACGTGACGTCGGTGTCGTTCGAGGTCGACGTCGCCTGCTACCCGCACGGTCACGACGTTGTACTCCTGCTCCTCGGGCGGGAGCCCGCAGTAGGCGACCGCACGGACGGACTCCGGGGCGTCCACGATGCCCTCGGTGATCACGAAGCCGGTAGCCAGCTCGAAGTCGTTTCCGGGCGTGCGCATCGTCACCGCAAGCGCTTCGAGCTGGTCCTCGTCGGCTCCGGGTGCACCAACCCGGATCTCCATCGGCTCTTCGACCACGACGGGATCACGCCCGGACCGCCGGCCGTCGGCGGACCGCCGGGTCACGGAGACCCGGGTGGTCGAGGACACCGGTCGGTGGGGCGCGGTCACGGGTCCAGTCTGGCAATGTCATGGGCGTTCCGGTGCGAACGGCCACCAAGAGCGCGAGATCGATGACCCACCGAAGGGAGCAACAATGACACCACGGCGCAGGGCTTCCGGCCGCTTCGAGCTTCCGATCACTGCAGGCGCCGTCATCGACTTAGTGGGCTGCGCGAATCGCCGCAGCACTCCCACGACGGCCGCACACGCAAGTCGCCCTGGACGTGCTCGGTGACCTCCGCCTGAGATCAGTAGCAGTATCTTGTTCCCATGCTGGATCGCATCGGGAAGGCCCTCTCCTCGGTTGCCCAGTTCATCGGCCGGTTCTGGCCCATGAGCAGAAACGAAGACACGCTGTTGGAAGAGCTCGGTCGGAGCCACGCGAGAGGCGGCACCTCGCAGAGTGAGGACACACCCACCCGGGAGCCTCCGGGCCGTTGAGCCCGGCCGAACCGCGGAGCCCGAATCCTCCGCAGGGAGGAGACCGGTTTCCGCCTTCGTGCGGACGACATTGCGTGGGCGCCCACGTAGGTTGAAGCTCCCATCCGCATCCTCGAGGAGACAAGATGAGCACCAGCACGCTGGAAACCGGCCTCGCCGCGGCCCGGATGGTCGGGGGGGTGAAGATCTACGGCGAGGGGGACACCGAGGTGCGTGCCCTCGACGGCATCGACGCCTCGTTCGACCGGGGCCGCTTCACCGCCATCATGGGCCCCTCCGGCTCCGGGAAATCGACGCTGCTGCACTGCCTCGCCGGCCTCGACACCCTGACCTCCGGCGCCGTCTACATCGGCGACGTCGACCTCGGCTCGCTGAAGGACAAGGACCTGACGCTGCTGCGCCGCAAGAGCGTCGGCTTCGTGTTCCAGGCCTTCAACCTCGTGCCAACCTTGTCGGCCGAGGAGAACATCCTGCTGCCTCTCCTGATCGCCGGCGAGAAGCCGGACCGGCAGTGGTTCGACCAGGTGGTCGGCATCCTCGGCGTAGCCGACCGGCTGACCCATCGGCCATCGGAGCTGTCCGGGGGCCAGCAGCAACGCGTCGCAGCCGCCCGCGCCCTCGTATCCCGACCCGCCATCGTGTTCGCAGACGAGCCCTCCGGCAACCTGGATTCGTCGTCGGCTGCCGAGCTGCTCGGCTTCCTGCGCCGAGCCGTGCGGGAGTTCGGCCAGACCATCGTGATGGTCACGCACGACCCGGTGGCCGCCTCGTATGCAGACCGTGCGGTGTTCCTCGAGGACGGGCGCATCGTCGACGAGCTCCACGGTGCCGACGCCGACGCCATCATCGACCGCATGAAGCGGTTCGGAGGCTGAGATGCTGAAGTCCGCCATCAAGAGCCTCCTGGCGCACAAGACGCGTCTGGCGCTCACCGCACTCTCCATCGTGCTCGGCGTGGCCTTCATCGCCGGGACGTTCATCTACACCGACACAACCAAGAAGGCGTTCGACGGCATCTTCGACGACGCGCTAGTCGGGATCGACGCCGTGGTGACCAACGACAGCGAGTTTGCGTTCGGCCAGGGGGTCTACTTCGACGAGTCGGTCGTCGTCGATGTCGCCGAGGTGGACGGCGTCGACGCCGCCGTGGCCAGCCTCACGGGCTTCGGCGTCCAGATCATCGGCCCCGACGGCGAGGCAATCGGCGGCATGGGACCTCCTCAGTTCGGTGCGTTCCTCCCGAACGACGAGAGCATCAACGGCGGCTTCGCAATCCGTGAGGGCCGAGCTCCGACCGGACCGACGGAGGTCGTCATCGATGCAGCCTCCGCCGCCGACGGCGAATTCGCCGTCGGCGACCTCGTGCCCATCGTGTCGCAGACGTCGCCGGAGCGGGAGTTCGAGCTGGTAGGCATCGCCGGGTTCGGCGCGGCCGACAACCTCGGCGGCGCCACGTTCGCCCTGTTCGACCTCGACACCGTGCAGGATCTCCTCGGCCTCGACGGCCAGGTCGACGGCGTCGTCGTCCAAGCCGTGAGCGGTACCGACGTCGACGATCTTGTCGAGCGTATTCAGCAGGTACTACCCGCCGATGCCATCGCCCAGTCTGCGCAGACCGCCGCCGAAGCGCAGGCTGCGGAGTTCCAGGATGCGCTGAGCTTCTTCAACAACTTCCTGCTCGTTTTCGCGTTCGTTGCGCTCTTCGTGGGCAGCTTCATCATCTACAACACATTCCGCATCGTGATCGCCGCCCGGCTCCGTGAGATGGCATTGCTGCGCGCCGTCGGCTCGACACGTAGCCAGGTCATCCGCACCGTGCTCACCGAGGCAACGCTCATCGGAGCCGCCTCATCGATCGTCGGCATCCTCGGGGGCATCGGATTGGCCTTCGCCCTCAGGGCTGCCCTCGCCGGCTTCGGGATCGATCTGCCCTCGACGTCGCTCGTGCTCGCAGCACGCACCGTCGTGGTCGGATTGATCGTCGGCGTCGTCGTCACGGTGGCGTCGGCGGTCTTTCCGGCGATCCGGGCATCGCGAATCCCCCCGGTCGCGGCAATGCGGATCGAGGCGGCCGCTCCACGCCGGAAGTCGCTGACCGTCCGCGCCATCGTCGGGGTGGTCGTCACCCTGGCCGGCGTGGCGCTACTCCTCAGTGGATTGCTGGGGGATGCCGACAACACGACCGTGGCGCTGTCGCTGATCGGCTTCGGCGCCGCCGTCATGATCATCGGGGCATATGTCCTCGGGGCCGTGGTCGCCGATCCCGTGTCCCGTGTCATCGGTGCCCCGTTCGCCCGCGTGTTCGGCATCGCCGGCAAGCTGGCGCAGCGCAACGCCGGCCGCAGCCCGCGGCGCACCGCGGCCACCGGCGCTGCGGTGATGATCGGCATCGCGTTGATCTCGCTGGTGACGATCATGGCTGCATCGATTCGGGGCACCATCGACGACGTCCTCACGGGCGACATCAACGCGCAGCTCGTCGCCGCTCCTGCCAACACCTTCTCCTTCAACGGCTTCACCACCGAGTTCGCCGAGGAGGTCACGGCACTTCCGGAGGTCGCCGGAGTGTCTCGGGTGCAGCTCGGGGCGGCGATCGTCGGGGGGAGCGAGCAGCTCCTCGGCAGCCTCGACGACAATGCTCGTGAGTTCTTCGACGCCGACAGCTTCGAAGGCACGGCCGATCTCGGCCCGACCGGGCTCATCGTCCCGAAGCGAACCGCCGAGGACAACAACTGGACGCTCGGCAGCCCCGTCGAGCTCGAGTTCGAACAGACGGGGACGCAGACCTTCACGGTGGAGGGCATCGCCGAGGGCCCCGCCTGGGACTCGATCACCATGAGCCGGGAGGCGTACGCCGCCAACTACGCGGTGAACGCCGACGCCCAGGTCTACGTCATGCTGGCCGCCGGGGTGACCGAGGAGCAGGGCATCGCCGCCATCCAGCCCCTGGCGGATGCCGTGCCGACCCTCGAGGTGAAGACCCTCGCTCAGCAGGGCGAGGAGATCGCCGACCAGGTCGACCAGCTCCTCCAGCTCATCACCGCCCTGCTGGCGATGACCGTGCTCATCTCGCTGTTCGGTGTCATGAACACGATGTTGCTCGCCGTCTACGAGCGCACCCGCGAGATCGGACTGCTGCGCGCCGTCGGGCTCGACCGCACGCAGACGCGCCGCATGGTGCGGTCCGAGGCGTCGATCATCGCCGTGTTCGGGGCGCTGCTCGGCGTCGTCCTGGGCGTGTTCTTCGCCTGGTCCGTGGCGCAGGCGCTTGCCGCGGAGGGGTTCACGGCCTTCGTCGTCCCCGTCCCAACGCTGGTCATCTGGGTCATCGTCACCGGTGTGCTCGGCCTGATCTTCTCTCTGTGGCCGGCGTGGCGGGCCTCACGCCTCAACGTGCTCGAGGCCATCGCCTACGAATGACCCGGCTGGTACGGGCATCTCGCCGCATCACCCAGGGTGCGGCGAGATGCTCGTGCCGCCTGCCTGTAATCTCGCCCGCATGGCGGAGTCCGGAGTCCCCAGGTTCGACACGGTCGCCCTCCACGCCGGGCATCAGCCCGACTCCGACTTCGGGGCGAGGGCGGTACCGATCTATCAGACCACGTCGTACCTCTTTCCCGACGTTGAGTACGCCGCCGGGCTGTTCAACCTGGAGCGGCACGGGCACATCTACACCCGCATCTCGAACCCGACGGTCGCCGTCCTCGAGGAGCGCATGGCGGCGCTGGAGGGTGGCTCGGGGGCGGTCTGCACTGCCTCCGGCCAGGCGGCGCTCCACCTGGCGGTCGCCACGATCCTCAGCGCCGGGGACCACGTCGTCTGCTCGCAATCCGTGTACGGCGGCACGCGCAACCTGTTCGCCCACACGCTGCCTCGGTTCGGTATCGAAGCGACGTTCGTGGATCCTCGGGACCACGACGCCATGCGAACGGCGATCACCGACGGCACCAAGCTGTTCGTGGGCGAGACGCTCGGCAATCCGGGTCTGGAGGTGCTGGACGTCGAGGCGGTGTCCGAGATCGCCCACGAGGCTGGGGTACCGCTGCTCATCGACAACACCTTCGCCACTCCGTACCTGTTCCGCCCGATCGACCATGGTGCCGACATCGTGACGCACTCGCTCACCAAGTTCGTCGGCGGCCACGGGGTGGCCCTCGGCGGCGTGGTCGTCGACGGCGGGACCTTCGACTGGGATCGGGCGGGGCGCTTCCCGACCCTCTCCGAGCCGTATCCCAGCTACCACGGCCTCCGGTTCACCGAAGAGTACGGCACCCAGGCGTTCGTCACCCGGGCCCGGGTCGAGGGCTTGAGGGACTTCGGTGCCGCGATGGCGCCGGCCACGGCGTTCTACCTGCTCCAGGGCGTCGAAACACTCTCCCTGCGCATGGACCGCCATGTTGCCAACGCACGGCAGGTCATCGGGTTCCTCGACGGCCACGACGCAGTGAGCTGGATCGCCTATCCGGAGCTGGTCTCGCACCCCGATCACGACCTGGCGAAGCGACTCCTGCCGCGCGGGGCCGGCGCCATCTTCAGCTTCGGGATCGCGGGTGGGCGCGAGGCTGGGCGGCGCTTCATCGAACGGCTCCGCGTGTTCTCCCATCTCGCCAACGTCGGCGATGCGAAGTCGCTCGTGATCCATCCGGCGAGCACGACGCACGCAACCATGAGCCACGAGGACCTCGTCGCCGCCGGAATCGGTGAGGACCTCGTCCGGCTGTCGATCGGGCTCGAGGACGTCGACGACCTCATCGCCGACCTGTCCCAGGCGCTGCGGGCGTCGCAGAGGGGTTGACGTGGAGATCGTCGTTCAGGGCAGGCGGGTACGGGCCACGACCGGGGGAAGATCGGTCGATCCCGACCGTCCGCTGCTCGTGTTGCTCCACGGCGCCGCGATGGACCGCACCATCTGGGCGCTGATCGCTCGGGCACTGGCGCACCGCGGCTTCTCGCTGCTCGCCCCCGACCTCCCGGGTCACGGGGGCAGCGAGGGCCCGGCACCCACGACGGTCGAGGACCACGCAACGTGGGTCGGAGCGCTCATCGAAACCGCGGGCTTCGCCACGGCCCACGTCGCCGGGCACAGCATGGGCTCGCTCGCGGCACTCCACCTGGCGGCGACATCCCCGGAGCTGGTCGCTTCGCTGACGCTGCTCGGCACGGCGGCGACCATGCCCGTCCACCCCGATCTCCAAGAGGCGGCCGACCGCGGCGACCACCTTGCCGTCGAGCTCATCGCCGCATGGTCGTTCGGTAGGCAGGCGCAGCTCGGGCGCCACCCCACCCCGGGGCTCACCTTTGCCGATGCGGCGATACGGCTCATGGAGCGAACCGACCCGGCCGTGATCGCCGCAGACCTGCGCGCGGCCTCCGGATACGCCGGTGCGGTCGCCTCCGCCGCCGAGGTGCGCTGCCCCACCCTGTTGGTGCTCGGCGAGGCCGACCGGATGACGCCCGCCCGCGCCGCAGACCCTCTCGTCGACACCTTGAAGGATGTCACGAGGGTGCTGCTCCCCGACGCGGGCCACATGATGATGATCGAGCGCCCCCACGAGGTCATCGACGCCATGGTCGCCTTCCTCTCCAGGGTGTGACCAGGCGATGCCGTCCACCCACCAAGCCGTGCCTGATTCCCGCAACGAGGATGTGCTCGTGTACGTGAACGGGACCCTGATGCCACGGGGGGAAGCCAAGGTGTCGGTCTTCGACAGTGGATTCCTCGTCGGCGACGGCGTCTGGGAGGGAATCCGGCTGCACGACCGCACGCTGGTGTTCCTCGACCGCCACCTCGACCGGCTCTTCGAGGGCGCGGCGGCGATCGGGCTCGACATCGGCATGACTCGGGCCGAGGTGACGGCGGCGATCGAGACGATGCTGGCGGCGAACGAGATGGCCACCGACGTCCACGTCCGCCTCATGGTGACGCGCGGGGTGAAACGCACGCCCGCCCAGCACCCGGGTCTCGTCGAGGGCCCGCCCACCGTCGTGATCATCGCTGAGCACAAGCGGGCCGACCCCGAGGTCACCCGGCGGGGCATCCGCCTGTTCACCTCGACCGTGCGACGCCCGCCGCCGGACACGCTCGACCAGCGTCTGAACTGCCACAGCAAGCTCCACGAGGTGGTGGCCCTCATCCAGGCCACGACGGCCGGGGCCGATGAGGCCCTCATGCTGGACACGAACGGTGCGGTCGCGACTTGCAACTCCACGAACTTCTTCATCGTCCGCCACGGCGAGGTGTGGACCTCGACAGGGCTGCATTGCCTCAACGGGATCACGAGGCGGCTCGTCATCGAGCTGTGCGCATCGGCTGAGATCCCGGCCCGTGAACGCGACTTCTCCCTGACCGACGTCTATGCCGCCGACGAGGCATTCGTCACAGGCACGTTCGGTGGCCTCACGCCGGTCGTGGCCGTCGACGGGAGGACCATCGGGTCGGGCGAGCCCGGCCCGGTCACGACCCAGCTCTCGATGCGGTATGCGGAGGCCATCGCCGAGGCGTCCTCGTGACCGACTGCCTGCGTATCTCGATGTGGACGGGCCCGCGCAACATCTCGACCGCGCTGATGTATGCGTTCCGGCAGCGGCCCGACACCGAGGTCGTCGACGAGCCATTGTACGGCCACTACCTCGAGGTGACGGGGCTGGCTCACCCGGGGCGTTCCGAGGTGCTCGCCGCCATGGACACCGACGGGGAGCGGGTCGTCCGCGACGTGCTGCTCGGCCCGTGCACGCGGCCGGTGCGGTTCTTCAAGAACATGGCCCATCACATCGTCGGGCTCGACCTGGCTTTCCTCGACGACATGACCAACATCCTCCTCACCCGCGACCCGGCGGCGATGCTCGTGTCGCTCACCAGGAACCTCCCCGATGCCGACGTCGCGGCCACGGGCCTCCCCCAGCAGGTCGAACTGCTCGACCGGATCGTGACCGCCGGCACAACGCCGATCGTGCTCGACGCCGGCGAGGTGCTCCATGATCCGGAAGGCGTGCTCGGCGAGCTGTGCCGCCGAGTGGGGATCGTCTTCACGAGAGCAATGCTGTCGTGGCCGGCAGGGCCCAAGCCCGAAGATGGGGTCTGGGCGCCACATTGGTACGCCAACGTCCATCGGTCCACCGGGTTTGCCCCGGCGCGCCAGCGCACGGAGCCCGTGCCCGACCGCCTCCAGGGGCGACTCGCCGAGTGCATGCCGCTGTACGAGCGACTGGCGGCCCACGCCATCCGCGCCTGAACGACTCACTCGTCGAGGGGAGGTTCGACCACCTTCCAGCCATGCGCCTGATCGACGAGGTACTCGCTGACCTCACGGCACCGGTCGAGCGTCTCGCACAACGTCTCCCGGCCCATCATCACGTCCACCAGCGACACCTCCGTCTTGCCGACCAGGGAGAGTCTGCGCTCGGCGTGATCCGACAGCGCCCCGAACGAGTCGACGGCCGAGACCTCGATCGGCAGCTCCGGCCCCCCGACCCCCGCTAGCTCGGCCGAGAGGATGATGAGGTCCGGCGGATCGCCGAGTGGTGGCAACGCCCAATTGAAGTAGAGGGGGATGCGAAACTCTCCCTCCGGCTCACTGAAATCGTCCTCCATCTCGATGACCTGATCCTCGAGCTGGAGCAGCACCCGGGGCTCGACGTCGAACGCCAGGTTCAGGTCGAGCGGCCCGTTGCAGGCGGACTCGGGATGCAGATCGACCTCGAACGATTGACGCAGCGAGTAGGTCTCGATGAAATGACGTTCGTCGTGAACGTGGAATCCATGCTCGACCGCGTGGTCCTTGAGGTAGGTGATGAAGCCTGCGATGTCGATGGCCACGCCTCGCTCCTTGATCCGGTGCCCCAACGTTAGGACGCGCGGGGGACGCGCGAGCGGGACGGAGACCGCGAGACCCCCGTCGCATCGCTTGCGCTCTCCGATCCCCCTTCAGCCCGGCGGCACGTCTGGGAGGAGGGTGACGAACAGCCCGCCGCGTGCTTTCGGCTCGAACCACGTCGACTTGGGCGGCATGACCTCCCCCGCGTCGGCGACCGTCATGACCTCGCGAACCGACGTGGGGTACAGGAGGAAGCAGGCAACGCAGTGGTGGTGCGCCGGATCCGCAGGCTCGCCGCCGGCGACGTAGTGGAGACGGTGATCGGTCCGCGGGTCGGTGATGCCGAAGACCGGGCGCAGCACGGCGTCCTGAAGCCGGGCCACGTCGAGCCGTGCCGCCGCGCTGGTTGCACCCTCGGCTTGCGGGAGGCCGAAACGGAATGTCCGCCCGCCCGTCACCAGCCCCACCTCCCCCGGCGCCGTGGGCGCCGGGTCATCACCATCGTCGAGCGTCTCGAGCGGCACGAGGCCGGCAACGGCCTCGACGATCTCTGCCGGCGTGATCTCGTCGCTGCGGACGCAGCGGTTGAACTCACGGAGCGTGAGCTCGGACTCCGGGTACAGGGCGGCGAGGACGTAGTTGTAGGACTCGGCACCGTCGTGGTCCGGGTTGGAGGCGGCGGCCTGGGTTGCGTAACGGGCAGCGGCCGCACAGCGATGGTGTCCATCCGTTACGTAGAGGCGCTCGATGACGTCGAGCCGGGCCTGCAACGCCGAAATGGTATCGGGGTCGGAAACGACCCAGACCTCCTGCTCTGCGCCGTCGGATCCGGTGAACTGGAGATCGGGGGCGCGCGCAGTGCGGATCGTGGCGACGAGGGTCGCCAACTGCTCATCGTCACGATGAGTGAGGGCCACCGGGTCGCTGTGCGCCCCCACCCGCGTGAGGTGGGACAGCAGCAGCTCTTCGGTCGCTCTCCTCGTGTCCTCGTGGCGCCGCACCCGGCCGTCGGCGTAGCCCCCCACGTGCACCTCGGCGACCAGGCCGACTGCCACCGTTCCGTTCTCGTCGATCGCATAGACGTAGTACGCAGGCCCCTCGACGGACCGCAGCACCCCGTCCTCGATCATCGCAACGAGTCGCGCCTTGCCCGTCGTTGCATGGAGGTAGGGATCCGACCCACCCTCCTCGGTGTCCACCTCGGTGCGGATGACGTGGAGGAAGCTGTGCGGGTTGCGTTCCGAGAGTCGCAGCCACTCACGCGTCGTCATGCCCCCGAGCGGAGGGCTGACCACCGACGCGGCCATCTCCGGCACCGGGAGGTAGGCGGCGAAAGGCCGAACCAGCCTCACGCCTCGGCCACCGAAACGCCAAGAACGTCCGGCTCGTTGTCGAGCTCGGCGAGCACGTCGTCGACGACGACACCCGCCACCTGCATCGTAGCGGTGGCCGCCGTTCCCCCGGCGAAGATCCGGTTCTGCATCTGCTCGACGTTGAGCCCGGCAGACCGCAGCACCGCCAGCACCCCGGCGAGCACGCCCACGCGGTTGAGGTGGCGAACCGACAGGGTGACGGTCCCGTCGGCGCGCTCGCGGAGGTTGACGCAGTTGCTGATGACGCCCCGCTCGAAGTCCTCGATGATCTCGACGACGGCATCGGCGATGGACAGCTGCGCTTGTTCGGTCGATGCGCCGACGTGATGCGTGCCGTACACGTTCGGGTGACGCGCCAAATCGGAGTCGAAGTGGTCGGTGCCCGATGCCGGCTCGCCGTCGAAAACGTCGAGTCCCACGCGCAGCCCCTTCTCTGCGATGGCATCAAGTAGGGCCGGCTCGTCCACGACGTCGCCACGTGAGGTGTTGATGAGGAAGGCACCCTGCCGCATGTGGCCGAGGAAGTCCCGATCGACCATCCGCGCCGTGGACTCCGTCGCCGGGACGTGGATGGAGACGACGTCGGCTCGGCCCAGCAACGCGGGTAGATCGGGCACCAGCTCGATCTCGAGGTCGTCGATGACGGCTTGCACCGCACGCGACCTCCCGGGTTTGTCCTCTATGACGACCGTCATCTCCAGGGCTCGGGCCCGCGCGGCGACGGCGCTCCCGATCTCACCGAAGCCGACGATGCCGAGCGTGCGACCGGCGAGTCCCCTGGCCGCCGAGTACTCCTTCTTCCGCCACCTGCCATTGCGGAGGTCGGCGACGGCATCGGGGATCCTGCGGTCGAGGGCGGTCATCAGACCGATGGTCAGCTCGGCGACGGCGATCGCGTTCTTGCCGGGCGTGTTGCACACGTAGATGCCGCGGTCGGCGGCTGCTTTCCAATCGATGGTGTTGACTCCCGCCCCGGCACGGATGATCAGGGCGAGCCGGTCGGCGGCGCTGATGGCCGCCTTGGTGACTCTCGTGGAGCGAACGACGAGTGCGTCGTAGCCGGAGACGGCATCGGGCAACGCATCGGCGTCGAGATCGGCGCGCAGCTCGCAGTCGTGGCCGGTACTGCGCAATGCCTCCACGTGACGCTCGGAGAATGCGTCGGCGATCAAGATCCGCACGTGTCACTCCTTTCCGGCCCGCATTCTCACAGGTCGAACGGGTCGCCGGGCAACGGAATGCCGGGGACCTCGCCTACGTTGGGCCATGCGCGAGCCACAAGGAGAACCAAGATGACGACGAAATCGCGAGGCCGAGTCCGGATCGAGGCCGGACAGAAGCGGGTGAGGGTGTACGTGGGAGGCGAGGTCCTCGCCGATACCCGCAACGTGAAGCTCGTGTGGGAGAAGCCCTACTACCCGGCCTACTACTTCCCGCCGGAGGATGTTCGCACCGACCTCCTCGTGGCCACGGGCGAAACGAAGCGATCGCCGAGCCGCGGCGACGCCGACGTGTACACGGTGAAGACCGCCAAGGCCGAGGCGCCGGCATCTGCGTTCCACTATGCAGGCTCGCCGCTCGAGGAGATTGCCGGCCACTACGCGTTCGAGTGGAGCGCGATGGAAGCGTGGTTCGAGGAAGACGAGCAGGTGTACGTCCATCCCCGTGACCCGTATACGCGCATCGATATCCTGCAGAGCTCCCGCCACATCGAGGTCATGATCGATGGAGTGAAGGTCGCCGATTCGGTGAGGCCTCGGCTGCTCTTCGAGACGGGCCTGCCGACCCGCTACTACGTTCCCAAGACCGATGTGCGCATGGACCTGCTCACCGCCACGGATCTCCACACCGAGTGCCCGTACAAAGGCACCGCCAGCTACTACTCGGTGGACACCGGTGAGGCAGTCCACGAGAACGTCGTGTGGTGGTACCCCACCCCCGTCGCCGAGAGCGTCGGGATCGCCGGCTTCGTGTGCTTCTACAACGAGAAGGTCGACATCTACGTCGATGGCGAGAAAGAGGAACGGCCGGACACTGTGTTCTCGTGAGCGACGTGGACCGGAACGCTGTCGAGACCTTCCTCAGCGAGCACCGCAGAGGTGTGCTCATCACCCTGCGCCGCGATGGCAGACCCCAGGCCTCCAACATCGTCTACGGGTTTGGTGACGGGACGGTGCGCATTTCGGTGACGGCGGATCGGGCCAAGACCCGCAACCTCACCCGCGACCGCCGGGCGTCGCTGCATGTGACCTCTGGTGACTTCTGGCGCTGGGTCGTCGCCGAGGGAGAGGCAGAGTTGAGCAGCGTGTCGATTGAGCCGGGGGATGCAGTCGGTCGGGAGCTGGCCGAGCTCTACGAAGCGGTCCGGGGTGAGCCCCATCCGGATTGGGACGACTTCCATCGCGCCATGGTGGCCGAACGGCGCCTCGTTGTTCGATTGCGTCCCGAGCGCTTCTACGGACAAGTGGGCTGAAGCAGGCTCATCGACGGCGGTCGTGCCTGCGACGTCTCAGCCAGTCCCCACCGGGAACCAAGGCGCGGCCCTCGATGGAGCCGTTCCAGAGGTAGGTCCACGCCTCACCGCCCGGTACGAGCAGCGACACCAGCTCCCGGCGAAACAGCGAACCCGCCGGATCGGCGACGTCGAATCCCTCGAACCGGTCGACCACGCCGACCGTGGCCGCATCCGGAACTGCAAACAGGTCGCCGACGACCCCATCTCCCCCATCTCCGGCCATGACCAGACCGGGGTACCACGAGACTGCGTACAACCGGCCAGGGATCAAGCACGGGCCCAGATGCTCGATCAAGTCGACCAGACCGAGCCGTTCGAGCGCTCCTCCCCCGATGCGCAGCGTCCCGTAGAACGCAAACCGGGCGGGCAGCGTCATCGCGGTCACCGGCGAGCCCTACGTCGAATCCGGCGCTGGTTCGGCGCTGAGCCTGGCGACGAGCGGGGCCACCACCGCCTCCGGGGTGAACGCACGCCGCGCCAGGTCGTGGGCGCGCTGCCGCAGCGTGGCGACCCGGTCGAGGTCTCGACTCAACTCGACCAGCACATCGGCGAGGGCCCTGGGATCGTCGCACGGGACGTAGATCGCGGCGTCCCCGAGCATCCGTAGCTGCGGATCCGTCGCCGACGTGACGATGGCGCATCCGGCCGCCGCTCCCTGGTAGACCTTGTTGGGAACCACGCGACGCCCCTTGTCGGTGCATCCGAAGATCCCGAGAGCCACCTCGTGGTCCGCGACGAGCCCGGGCAACGCCTCGGGATCCACCCAATCGAGCCAGGTGACCTGGGCTCCGGCGGCGGCGTCCACGGTGGCCCGGCGCTGCTGACCGTTCCCGATCATCGTGAACTCGATCGCCGCGCCGGCGGACCGCGCCATCGCGGCCCCGATGACGGGCGCCGCCTGGAGCGGTGTGTACAGCCCGTAGAACACGACCCGCAGCGGCCCTGCCGTTGCGGCCGGTGGCGCACGGAACCACTCGCTGCCGGCCCCGACCGGGACGACGACTCCTCGGTTCCGGCGTTCCGCAGGCAGCAGCGCCAGGTTCTCCTCGGTGTCGACGACGACGAGGTCGGCGGCAGCGACGGCAGCCGCATCGAGGCGATCGGCGAGGCGCCGAATGACCGACCCGCCGAGGGCCCGGTCCCGTGCGGTGTGGCCGACCGGGGCGAGGTGGTCCAGCACGATCGTGGCGGCTGGGAAGAGCCGGCGTGCGAGGTGCACGTCGAGGATCCCGAGGTACCCGACGACGACTACCCGCGGCTCCGGCAGCCGGCGTGCCTGCCGCCACAACCGCACCCAGGCCCGGGCTACGCGGAGGGCCAGGAAGGGGAGCCGCCACAGACGGCGTAGTGCCTCGACTCGCTCCGCCGTGCCCACCTCGATCGGTTGATTGCACTCCTCCACCGCAAACCCCCTGGCGGCCAGACCCGCGGCGATCACCGCCACTCGCGGATGGAGACCGGCGTCATAGGTGCCGAACACCATCGCCCTCACCGCCGCAGCCTCCGGGTGATGCCGACCATGACAAGCTCGCCGATGATCGCCAACAGCCGCAGACCGACCGAGGCCGCCACGACAACTCCCGCCTCGCCTCCCAGCAGTACCACGAGCACGGCTTCGCGGACCCCGAGCCCGGACGGTACGGGTAAGACGGCGAAGCCGACCGCCCAGGCAAGGGCGAAGGCAGCCGTCGCGGCGAGGACTCCGAGGGCGGGGTCGAGGTCGTGGACCAGCGCACCGAAGGCGAGACCGAAGCCGACGATCGGCGCCAGGCCCCAGATTCCGGATCGCACGATGGCGCCCTGCGCCGGCGGGTCGACCTCGGCGCCGTCGAGCCGGAGCCGCCGGCCGAGCCACTGCAGCACCCCGGCCATCCACGCACGGTGCAGCAACAGTGGTGCGGCGATGCCGAGAGCGGCCACCGCTCGGAGCCACGGCGCGACCGAGGCGTCGAGGACGACGAAGCCTCCCACGAAGGCTGCGGCTACGAGCTGGATGACGGCGTGGACGGCGAACGCGGCCGCCACTCGGGTCTTGGTGAGACCGCTGTCGGCGGCGAAGCCCACCTGCCCGGCCGCCTGCCAAAGACCGCCGCCGGGGATGTACTTCCCCAGCTGCGCCATGTAGAAGTCGGCGAGGAGCTGAGACCGAGCACCCCGGTCGAACAGGCTCAGCCAGCTGCGTCCCGCCCCGGCCAGACCGGCCAGCACGAGCAACCCGGCCACCCCCATCGTGGCGGCCTCGGGAAGCGAGATCTCACCAGTCCGGTTCCACGTGCGCACGAGTGCGGCGGCGATGAACGTCAACCCGGCGACACCGAAGACCCACCTCAGAATGCGACGCCGCTCGACCCGCAGCTTCACCGGGGGCGCCGTGCGCGAGCCACCCAGCCAGTGCCGCGATCGGTGGCGGCGAAGGGCCGCTGCATGACGGCGAAGGGGGCGGCGAGGACCGAGATCACGGGTGCGATCCCCGAGGCGGGCTGCAGCGTCCGCCCCGACGCCGCGGTGCGCGCCTCCCGCCCTTCCGCACCGACCGTGGCACGCCGCTCCAGCAGGCGGTTCCTCGTCCATTCCAGCGCAAAGCCGAGCGGGAAGCCGTAAGCGTCGATGCGGACGTCCGTGAGCCCGGCGTCGTCGAGGAGTTGCCCCAGTCCAGCTCTCGAGTAGCGGCGGAAGTGCCCGACTGCGATGTCGGACGGACCGAATCGCTCCTGATGGGCCGGCACGCTCAGCAGGACGTGCCCACCCGGCCGGAGCCACTCCACCCAGAGCCGGAGGTTGCCGCGGTCATCTTCGAGGTGCTCCAGCACCTCGAAGGCGGCGACGATGTCGAAACGACGGCTGGGATCGTCGGGGAGCACTTCGTTGTGGACCACGCCCCGCCCCATCGAATCGAGACGGCGCTGTGCCAATGCAAACGACTCGCCGTCGGGTTCGTAACCGACGTAGTCGAACTTCCGGGCCAGCAGCACGGCCATCGCCCCCTGACCGCAACCGATCTCGAGCAACGACGTGGCGTCGCGAAGCTCGTCGAGCATCCGCCCGACGACATCGAAGCGCAGACGAGCCATGGGCGAGAGCGGTGCGACCATTGACGTCACCGAACGGGCGACCTGTGGAGTTCCTCGACGGCGGGGAGCGTGTCGAGAGGCCTCCGGTTGAGCTGGACCAGGAGATCTGCCAGAAGCCCGATCAGGCCGAGCAGCGCCGCCAGCCCGAGGAGCACCATCGTGTTGGCGGCGACTTTGAAGTCGCTGAACACGATGTCGTACACGAGCTTGCCGGCGCCGACCGCACCGATCAGGGCGGCCGGCGGACCGAAGATCCGGAGCGGCTCGTACATGAGCACGAGCCTGACCACCTGTAGCAGGTAGCGGCGGGTGTCCGCCCACCAATGGAACTTCGATCTCCCTTCTCGTCGGGCGTACTCGATCGGCACGTATCTGATCGAGTAGCCGTTGTGCAGGAAGGTCATCGTCAACGTCGTCACGCAGGAGAAGCCTCGCGGTAGCAGGTAGAGGAATTGCGATCCGACGCTGCGACGAAATGCACGGAAGCCGCTGTTGAGATCGGGGATGCGCATCCCTGTGAGGTACGAGGCGAGCCTGCGGATGATCCACTTGGCCGGAGTGCGCAAGAACTTGACCGTGCCCTCCTCCCGGGTGCGGGCACCGACCACCTGGTCCCAGCCGTCGAGCCGGGCGACCAGGTCGGGTATCTGATCGTTTGGATAGGTCATGTCGACGTCGGTCCACACGACGACCTCGCCGCGGGCGCTCATCGTCCCGAATCGACGGGCCGACCCCGATCCGCGATTCTGCGCGAACGCGATGACGCGGATACCGTCGATCTCGGCGAGCTTGTCGCTCGAACCATCCGACGAGCCGTCGTCGACGACGACGATCTCGTAGCTGTACGGCGAGGCCTCCATTGCGTCGCGGATGCGGGTGATCTCCTTGTCGAGATGCCCCACCTCGTTGTGTACGGGCAGAACGATCGAGACGTCCGGCGGGCCGGGAGCTTCGGCGGCAGACACGCTTCTCCTCGGTAGCTGGGGGGCCGACAGCCTAACCCGGCTCGTGCCGGCGCCGGCTCCGTCGGTGGACCGCCTCCGTACCTATAGACTCCCGCCACCTCGAGCCGCGGGAAGGTCTGCGTGAGCCCAGCCGGAAGAGCGTCCCTCACGATCGTGGTGGCGCTCCTCGTCGGCGCCACCGCCAACATCGTCCTCAACACCCAGGTGGGTGATCTCGAGCGCTCGCTTCGCACCCACGACAGCGGCGAGCTGTCGTTCCTCGCCCGGGCGGGGCAGAACACCGTGAGGGAGAAGTACGCGTTCCCGGCGGCGCTCCACGATGTGGCCGAGGGCGGCGTTCTCATCGTGCCGGAGGGGACCCAGATCGGGCGATTTCACGTCGCCAACCTTTCCTCCGTGACGGTCGTCGTCCAGGAGTACGACCCCCAGATCACCGCACGGCTGGCCATCGAGCTCGACTCCGAGGCCGACATGCGATTCGACGGAGCACTCCATCCCGACGGCGAGGTCACCTCGATCGCCATCGTCGCCGAGGACGACGTCCCCGACGGGACGAGGTTCCGCTTGCTCTTCTTCGAGGCCGCCGCGCTGGTCGTCGACGAGCGCATCTTGAGTCGGGTGGCCCCGTGAGCGAGGCCGCCGTCGCCGTCTGGCTCGTCGTCATCGGCTCCCTGGCCATGCTGCCTCTCGCCGGTGCGCTGCGTCGCTGGGGCTATGCGGCGTTGATCGTCCCTGCGGGCTACGCCGTGTACCTGCTCGCCGGCCTGGTGCTGACTTCGCTCCGAGTCTTCTCGACCTTCTCTGCACTGGTGCTGGCGACGGTCGCCGCGGCGGTCCCGGCGGTGTGGACGGCCCGGCCTGCTCGGATCCGCTCGATGCCGTGGGGGTACGTCCTTTCCGCCGCCGGGCTCGTGTCGCTGGCCGCGGTGGCGGTGGCGGTCGCCGCCGATACGGTGCACCTGACGCGGTTGACCCCCGATTCGATGAATTACCTGGCCATGGCCGGGGCGCTCGAGCGGAACGGAACCGTGGCCGGGATCGACCAGTCGATCATCCTCAAGCGCCAGCTGGCGGCTCCGCTACTCCA
>JBFINP010000009.1:0-65156 GCA_041611095.1 Acidimicrobiia bacterium
ATACCCATGAGGAAGGCGCTCGAGGCGTTGTTGCCGACGGCCCTGAGGCGCAACCCGTAGCGAGTGCCTCGCAACAGGATGTAGACCACGCCAACCGCCGCAAGCGCCAGGAGCACGGCCAGCCACGACAGGCGCAGTGAGCCGATCGTCGGCAGCCAGGACTCGCGCGGAAACAGATCGGTGCCGCTGGTCGATGCGATGCCCTCACGCGACCACGGTCCGATGATGAGGTAGATCGCCAGGCCGCCGGCGACGAAGAACAGTGCGACGCCCGAGAAGATCTCGTGGACGTCGAACCGTGTCCGCAGCCACCCGGGAATCAACGCCCAGGCGACGCCGAACACCGTTCCGGCCACCAAGGCGGCGAGGATGACCAACCAGGACGGGCCCGACATCTCGCGGGCGACCCACGCCGCACCGATCGCCCCGATGATGATCTGGCCTTCGACCCCGATGTTCCACAGACCCGCCTGGAAGGTCACCAACAGGCCGGCGGCGGCGAGCACGAGCGGTACCCACGCCATCAGCGTGTCGGCGAGCTTGGTCGTCGTTCCGAACGATCCCTCCCACAAGAGCTGGAGCGCCTCGAGCGGAGGGGCACCCACGAGGAGCAGGAGCACCAATGTGACGGCGAAGGCGAGGAGGACCGAAACGATCGCCACCTGTGACCTGCGGAGTGCAGCGATCATCCTGCGTGCTCCTTGCCTCCGATCAGGTGGCCGAGCTGCTCAGGCGTCGTCGTTGCCGCATCGACCACTGCGATGACTTCACCGGCGAAGAACACCGCCACTCGATCGCTGTAGCGAAGGAGCTCGTCGAGGTCGGCCGAGGCGAACACGATCGCGGTCCCGGTTTCCCGACGAGCGAGGAGACGGTCCCACACCCATTCCGCCGATTCGATGTCGAGGCCGCGGGTGGGATGCTCCATCAGGAGCAGCGTGATCGTCTCCGGCATCATGGCGAGGAGGAGACGCTGCTGGTTGCCGCCGGACAGCGCATCTGCCGTCGATTCGGGAAGGCCCTTGATGAAACTCTGCTCGATGCGAGCTGCCGTCTGCGCACGTCCGCCATCCCAGTCGACGAAGAACGACTTGCGGCCGCTCACCAGCTCGAAGTGCTCGGTGAGGGTCAGGCCCGCGACGAGGCCCTCCTCGAGCCGGCCGGCGGGGAGGTAGTGGACGCCGGCATCCCGGAAACCGTGGTAGCTGCGGCGAGTCAGATCGGTACCGGCGATCCTGATGCTGCCGCCCGAGCACCCGAGAAGCCCGGTGCACGCACGGAGCATCATCCGCTGGCCACTCCCTTCGAGGCCGGCGAGGCCGAGCACCTCGCCCCGGCCCACCGAGAGCGACAGGTTCGAGACGGTGAGCACCCGTTCCTCGAGTGTCACGTTGCGGAGCTCGAGCGCC
Source organism: Acidimicrobiia bacterium (assembly GCA_041611095.1). Lineage (GTDB taxonomy): Bacteria > Actinomycetota > Acidimicrobiia > Spongiisociales > UBA5794 > UBA6912. The sequence continues at coordinate 1,410 of JBFINP010000009.1, forward strand.
GGCTCACCGATGGTGACGTCGGGACGTGCTCCCTCCACGATGATCTCGCCGAACATCATCTCGACGAGATCTCGGGTCGGAACCGGCAGCTCGGCATCGCCGACGACCTTGCCGCGGCGCATCACCGTCACGCGGTGGCAGAGTGCCTCGATCTCCTCCAGCTTGTGCGACACGAAGACGACGATCATCCCGTCCGCGGCGAGGCGGCGAAGGATGTCGAACAGCTTGTCGCGCTGGGTGGCCGAGATCCCGGTCGTCGGCTCGTCCAGGATCAGCACCCGAGCGCCCAGCCACAGGAGCCGGGCGATCTCGAGCTGCTGGCGCTCGCCGACCGACAGCGTGCGGGCGAGGGCGTCGGGATCGAAGGTGAATCCATAGCGCTCGCTTGCCTCCCGCAGGTGCCGCTCACCCTCCTTGCGATCCACGCGTAGGCGCCCGGGTGAGCCGAGCAGGAAGTTGTCGATCACGGTGAAGGGCAAGAAGACGAGGGGGTCTTGGTGCAACATCCCGATGCCGGCGTCCGCAGCGGCATCGGGCGTGCCGAGATCGAGTGTCTTGCCGTCGAGGACGACGTCGCCGGAATCGGCCGGGTGGAACCCGGAGAGCACCTTCATGAGCGTCGACTTCCCGGCGCCGTTCTCTCCGAGCAATCCGTGCAGCTCGCCGGCGGCAACCTCCAGCGTGACGCCGTCGTTGGCCCGCACCGGACCGAAGTGCTTGTGGATGTCACGCAGGGCGAGGCTCATGGCACGGTGGAGCGTAGGAGTGAGGAGCGGACGGTCGCGGGGGAGCGGCGGACGGCCCTCCCCTCACGACGTCTTCGCCGGGCGATCAGCGCTTCCGCTACTCGGTGGCGCTGGCGCCGACGATGCCTTCGAGCAGCTGCTCGGTGTACCAAATCTGGAGGTCGGTCGCCGTCTCGCCGTCTGCCAGATAGACCGAGCCGTCCTGGAAGTTGAGTGGCCCCGTGAACAGCTCGATGTCCCCGTCGGCCAAGCCGTCGATGAAGTCGTCGAGGTCTGCTTTCGCATCATCCGACAATCCCTCGCCGTCGATCCAGCCGATAGCGCTCGTTTCCTTGTTGTTGATGTCGTCCCAGTCCGGGCCGACCCACTGGAACTGCCGCTCGTACTCGCCGTTGATCACAGCTTCCGCGACGTCGAGATACGACGGCCCCCAGTTGAAGTAGGGGACCCCGAGGCACACAGACGGAGCCTCGGAGCAGGCATCTTCGAAGTCATAGGGAACCGCCCAGACCTCGTCGCCGGCGTCGGCCGCCTGCCCGGCACGGACCAACGCCTCGGTCGTGTCGATGCCCGAGATGACGACGTCGGACCCGGCGGCCAGGAACTCGTTCGTCACCTGGGTCGGGTCCAAGGTGAAGCCGGGGATGTTGAACCAGAAACCGATCCACTTGACCTCGAAACCGAGGTCGGCCGGATCGCTCTCCCGGTAGTTCTCCCAGCAGTACGTGGCGCCGAGGTATGCCGAGTTGACCAGCCGGCGCGTCTCGTCGTTGATGAGCGGCCCCAGGTAGGAGATGTTGCCGGTCTCCGTCGTGAGCGCAGCGGCGCAGCCAGCGATCATCTTGCCGAACTCCATGCGCCCCATGATGTTCCCCAGGTTGGTCAGGTCGGAGCGGTAGCCCTTGCCCTCTTCCCATGCGCTGTCGCCCGATGACCAGATCATCGGCACGTCGGGGTGGGCGGCGGCGGCCGCCTCGATGCCGTCCTTCATGTCGTCCGACGTCGCAAAGATGAGCTGCGCTCCCTGGGCGATCATGTCGTCGACCACGGATTCGACGGTTGTCTCCGGCCGGTCCGCGGTGTTGACCTTGTCCAGGACGATGAGGGCGTCCTCGGCAAGACCGAGCTGTTCGATCATGTATTCGCCGCCCTCGAAGTGAGCCTGCGACCAGCCCCGATCGTTCTGCGGTCCCACCAGGATCATCCCGATCTTGAAGTCCTCAGGCGCTGCCACGTCGTCGTCGCCTCCGCACGCTGCGGCCAGCAGCGCAAATGCCGCAAACAGGGCGAGCACCGTCGCCCAACGCGGTCGTTTCATGCGTGATCCTCCTCGTCGGCGCACCCGCATCGCGGGCATCCTCGGCCGGCACGCCGCACCGACCGTGGTTCCGGCTCACGGTAGGCGTTTCGCCTTCTCCGTGTAGGGCCGACGGGCACTCGCGGTCGGGTCGATCCGCGCCGGCGCCCACCCGCCAGGCATCCGCCGGTGAATCGCTTTTTCGCGCATTTCTGTTAACTTCTGCCTGGCGGAGCGGAGACAGGGGCCGGGGAGAAGCCATGCCCGCATACCGTCTCGCCCGTAGCCTCGCTGCCGTCATGCTCGTCGGCGTGCCCATCACCGTGCAGGACGAGCACGTCGTCGTGCCCGGGGACACGCTCGTCGAGATCGCCGAGAGCCACAACACCACGGCACGGGCGATCGCCGAAGCCAACGACCTCGGCGATCCCGATGTGATCCGACCCGGTGAGGTGCTCCGTCTTCCCGGCGGTTCCCGGTTCCACCGAGTCGCGATGGGCGAGACGCTCGCCGAGATCGCCAGGGCCTATGGGACGACCACCCAGGCCCTGGCGACGGCAAATGGCATCGTGGACCCCGACCTGATCTTCTCCGGCTCGCGCCTTCAGGTCCTCGGAGGGAGCTCCACCGGTCCGGAGGCAGGCTCCACCGGCACGTCCACCTACGTGGTGCAGGCCGGCGACCGGTTGGGCGACCTCGCAGCACGCTTCGGGGTGACATCGGCGGATCTCCTGGCGCTCAACGATCTCGCCGATCCCAACGTGCTGACCATCGGGCAACGACTCGTCGTGCCGGCTCTACGCTTCACGTGTCCGGTGGCCGGGGCGACGTACCGCAACGATTTCGGTGTGCCCAAGCCCGATGGGCGATTTCACCAAGGTATCGACCTCTTCGCTCCGGGTGGAACGCCCGTCGTGGCCCCGGTGGCCGGGAGGGTCGAACAGGTCGATGGCTCCCGCGGTGGTCGCCAATTCTGGCTGCACGGCGCAGACGGCAACCTGTACGTAGGCACCCACATGTCGGACTTCGGTGTCGCCGGGAGGGTGTCTGCGGGTGAGCTGGTCGGCTTCGTCGGCACGACCGGCAACGCCGCCGCCACGTCACCGCATCTCCACTTCGAGATGGTGGTGGACGGTGAGTCGGTGAACCCGTACCCCACCCTGCGGGAGAACGGCTGCTGATCGCGACGGCGGCGAGCCCCGTCAGCCGGTGACGTCCCCGCGTGGTTCCCAAGCGACGTGGGACAGCTCGGCGAGAGCGAGCAGCAGGGCCTGCGTACCGTTGTGCCCCCCGCCCTGGGCCTGCAGCGCCACGTAGAGCTGGTGGGCGAGGGCGAGGCCGGGGGTGGCGAGGCGTAACCGGGCCGCTTCCTGGAGGGCGATCGCCATGTCTTTCACGAAGTGGTCGACGAAGAATCCCGGCTCGAAGTCGCCCCGCAGCATCCTCGGGCCATAGTTGCTCAACGACCACGACCCGGCGGCGCCGCCGCTGACGGCCTCGAACACTCTCGCCGCGTCGAGCTCGGCCTGCTGGGCGTAGAGGAGGGCTTCGGCGACGCCGATCATCCCCGATGCGATGAGGATCTGGTTGACCATCTTCGTGTGCTGGCCGGCACCGGGACCGCCGACATGAACGATGGTCTTGCCCATCACCTCGAGGAGCGGCCTGACTCGAGTGACGTGATCGTCCTCGCCGCCAACCATGATCGACAGGGTGGCGTTGCGCGCTCCGACGTCACCGCCCGACACGGGTGCGTCGACGGCTCCGACATCCTGCGCAGCAGCAGCCCCGTGAATCTCCACGGCCAGGGACGGCTCGCTGGTCGTCATGTCCACCACGAGGCTGCCCGGTCTCGCGCCTCTCACTGCTCCGTCGGGCCCGAGAAACACCTCGCGAACGTCGGCGGGGAAGCCGACGATGGCAAACGTCACGTCGCTGGCCGTGGCGACCGCCGCAGGGCTGTCCGCCCAGGTCGCTCCTCGCTTCTCGAGCTCGGCCGCCTTGGCTCGGGTCCGGCTGTAGACCGTCACAGGATGACCGGCGGCGAGCAGGTGCCCGCACATCGAAGCTCCCATCACCCCGGTGCCGATCCAGCCGACGGACGGGGGGCGTGAGCTGGTGGTCATCGTGAGCCTCCGGTTGCATCGCGGGGTGGGTCCGCCCACGATACGCAGGCGCAAGAGACGGGGTAGGGCAGCAACCTGATACGTATTGACGTTCATCGATGGGAGGTGGTAGGCTCCCATCGATGAACGTCGAAATGAACCCCGCCAACGTCGAGGCATGCTGCCCGCCGTTGGGCGACGGGGTGCTGCAGGAGCAGGAGGCCGTTGAGGCGGCCGTGCGTTTCAAGGCGCTCGGTGACCCGGCGCGCGTCCGGATCGTCAACCGTCTCGCCGTGGCGGACGGCCCGGTGTGTGTCTGCGACCTCACGCCCGAGATCGGCCTGTCGCAGGCAACGGTGAGCTTCCATCTCAAGAAGCTGCTCGGCGCCGGGCTCGTCGAACGCGAGCAGCGCGGCAAGTGGGCGTTCTATTCGATCAGGCCAGGGGCCCTCGAGGGGCTGGCAACCGTGCTCGACCCAGGAGTGTGACGTGACAGATCTTCGCGAAACCGTGCGCAACCGGTATGCCGACGCCGCAACCTCGGTCGGTGAGGACTCGTGTTGCGGCGACGGCTGCTGTGCGGTGGGGGAACAGGACGCCGAGCAGTTCGGATCCGAGCTCTACGGTGAGGACACTGCCGGTCTCCCGGTCAACGCAGTCGCCGCCAGCCTCGGGTGCGGTAACCCGACGGCGGTCGCCGACCTGCACGAGGGCGAGGTCGTACTCGACCTCGGCTCGGGCGGGGGCATCGACGTGCTGCTGGCGGCCAAGCGCGTCGGACCGACGGGCAGGGTGATCGGGCTCGACATGACGGACGAGATGCTCGAGCTCGCTCGCCGCAACCAGCGCGAGGCAGGGCTCGCAAACGTCGAGTTCGTGAAAGGGTTCATCGAGGACATCCCACTCGGGAACGAGTCCGTCGACGTCATCATCTCCAACTGCGTCATCAACCTCTCCGTCGACAAGCGGCGCGTGTTGTCGGAGATGGCACGCGTGCTCCGGCCCGGAGGTCGGGTCGGGGTGAGCGACGTCGTGGCCGAGGACCACCTGTCGCCCGAGGATCGTGCGGAGCGCGGCAGCCATGTCGGCTGCATCGCCGGGGCGCTGTCATTCGGCGAGTACCGCTCGGGTCTCGAGGAGGTGGGCTTCGAGGCTGTGGAGATCATCGCCACCCACGAGGTGGCGGATGCGATGCACGGTGCGATCGTGAGGGCGCGGAAACGATCGGGCTGAGGCAGGCCTGCTAGCCCTCTTCTTCTAGCTTCCGAAGGAAGTCTTCCACCGAGCGCCCCGCAACCGACTCGCCATACCGCTCGTCGAGGACATTTCGCATGTGCTGGAAGATCTCGGCCCGCTGCTCCGCTTCGCTGGAGAGCGTGAGGCCGAAGACCTTGGTGCCGTCGATCCACGGCTTGGCGTCGTTGACCGCCCACGGCACCAAGATGAGCCACGACCAGACGATCTTGTCGTCGCCGGCCCGAGCGCTGCGGGCAAGACCGGCGCACCCGAACGGGAGGGGCTCCCAGCCCATGGATGTGATCAGCTCGCGAGCATCGTCGTCGGTCACCCTGACCCTCCTTTGCGGTGCGATCGACCGTAGCGACCCACCGGAGCTAACGCGACGGAGGCGCCGGTTTCAGCCGCCACCGATCTCGACGTCGAATGCGTCGTAAACCAGGTCGGCACCTCGGTGCCGGTGCCGTGCCAGCGCACCGAGGAGACCCAGCGCCTCGTCCCGCAGTTCGTCGGCCTCGTCCTCGGTGGGATCCGAACCGACCTCCTCGAGTTTGGCCTCGAGGGTGATGACCCCTTCCATGAGCGAGGGGTGCTCGGCGCTCAGCTCCTCGACCCGGTTCGTCAGCCATGGCTCGTCAGCGAGTATGTGTGCGAGGATCCCCTCCGGTCCTTCGACCTCGACGACGTGCGCCTCGAGGGCGGCCCGCAACGCCCGCAGATCACGCCGGAACCTGTCGAGCCATGACGGCCGGCCGATCGGCGAAGCGAGCGAAGCGTCGAGATCGGTCATCGCACCGTACAGGGCGATGCGTCGTTGCTCTGCAGCGTGGAAGGACTTGTCGTCCCCCAGAAGCCACCTCCTCCAGACCTCTCCAGTATGCCGTACGTTGGAAGGGGCCAAGCCGCGTCGCAGGCGTCTCCACTAGGTTGACCGCGGCGAGGAGGCGACAAGGGTGAGCGGTGACGGTCCGGGTCATGGCGGCGAGTCGACATCGCCGGCTCCTCGCACCGTCTGGGTCGATGACCTTCCGGGCCAAGACCCGATCGAGCTGGTGGTTCCGGCGGGCGCCCAGCTCGTGACCCCGGCAAGCCGGATTGCGATTCGCACCGTGGTGGCCGCGGGTCCATCGCTGCGGGGCGTCGGCCTGGATTGGGGTGCTGGCACCGGCGGCCTCGCCATCGCGGCCGCTCGTTCGGCGAGGGTCCGCCATGTCTACGCGATCGACGTGGACCGTGCCAACGTGGACGCCACGGTCGAGAGTGCCCACCGCAACGGCGTTGGTGGAAAGGTGACGGCGCTCTGGGCGGACGGGTTCTCGCCGCGCGACGATTCTGCGGCGACGATCCTGACTTCGCTCGCGGGCGCGCTGGACTTCATCGTCGCCAACCCGCCCGGTAGCACCACCGGCGACGGGCTCGACTGGCGGCGGCTCGTCCTGGACGGCGGGAGGCGGCTTCTCCGCCCTGGGGCACCTGTGCTGCTCCAGATCTCACGCCACTATGGGCGCGCTCGGATATCCGGACTGGCGGGCGATGGTTCGGGCTACGTGTTCGCAGGGACGGTGGGGTCCAGCGGTTGGGAACCCTTCGATCTGAAGCGGCCGGATCTCGCCGAACTGATGCGGCGATGTGTTGCCATCGAGCGTTCGGGAGGGGCCGCATACACGTTCGGAGCGCCACCAAGCGGTGAACACGATCTCACGGCGGTACAGGCATTCGAGCGCTACGGCGCAGACGGCGAGAGCCCCCTCACCCGATGGCAGGTGCACGAGTTCCTGCGGGTCGAGGACTGAGTCGATCAGGGAACGACGACGGTCTGCTCCTGAACACCCAGGCCTTCGATCCCGAGGCGCATCGTGTTCCCCGCCTGGAGCCAGATCGGCGGTTCGTAACCCATCCCTACCCCCGGCGGCGTTCCCGTGGCGATGATGTCGCCGGGCTGGAGGCTCATGAAGCGGCTCACGAACGCCACGAGCTCGTCGACGCCGAAGATCATCATTCCCGTGTTGCCGTCCTGGCGGCGCACCCCATCGACCTCGAGCCAGATGTCGAGGCTCCCCGGATCTCCGACCTCGTCGGCGGTGACGAGCCACGGCCCGGTGGGACCGAACGTGTCCGCACTCTTGCCTTTCACCCACTGGCCCGTGCCCTCGAGCTGGAAGCTGCGTTCGCTGACGTCATTCACCACGCAGTAGCCGGCGACGTGGCGTCTTGCGTCCTTCACGGCGATGTTCTTGGCGGGCGTGCCGATGACCACGCCTAGCTCGACTTCCCAGTCGAGCTTCGTACCGCCGTCGGGTATGACGACGGGGTCGTTCGGTCCCGAGATGGCGGACGTTGCCTTCATGAAGAGGACGGGCTCCGCAGGGACTTGCATCCCGACCTCGGCGCCGTGGTCTGCGTAGTTCAAGCCGACGCACACGAGCTTGCCCACGGAGCCGACGCACGGACCGAGACGCACGGGCGGATCGACGACCGGCAAGGAGGCGACGTCGATTGCGGCCAGACGCCGGAGGCTGCGGGGGAGCAGCGCTGCACCGGCGATGTCGGCGACGTGACCGGCCAGCGAGCGGACGTCCCCGGCGGCGTCGACGAGACCCGGTCGCTCCATCCCCGTGCGCCCGTAACGGACGAGCTTCATGGCCCGTCACCCTACTGGCCCGCCCGGGCGCGACGACGCCCTGGCCTGGGCCAGGGCGTCGATCGGGCCGTGAGGCGGCGTTCTCTACGTACCTGGGAATCTCACCAGGAGGACCTGTCCGCTCTCCGTCTTGAACAGCACGTCGCCGACCTGCTGCTCCTCGACGTTGGCGCCGTGGCCCTGGACGGTCAGCAACCACGTCCCGGCTCCGTACCAACGGGAGGCGTCGACGATGCCGCTCGACTCCCCATCGGGATCGGTGACCTGGGCGATGGCTTGCCAATCACCCGAGGCGAGATCCATGTGCCAGATCAATGCGTCGTCGGCGTCCTCCTGGACCATCAGACTGTATGCGCTCGTGTCCACATTGTCCGGTGCCCGCATCGGCACGAAGACATCGGAGGACGGCGCATCCCCGTCGGCCAGCACCGTCAGGCTGAGCACCTTCGTCGGGTCGGCCGGGTCGAACACCATCTTGAAGACGCGGCCGTTGTCGGCGAAGCCGACCGTTCCGCTCGGACCACGCACGAGCCGACCCGTCGCCGGATCCGGCACGACCCGGCTGCGGCCGGTGTCGGCGATGTACACGACGTTGGGCTGGTTCTTGTCGTACGCCAGGTCCTCGAGCCGGATGAACTGGAACACGTTCCGACGGTTGGACCATTCCTCCAGCCCGTCCTGCGGGCTGATGTTCGGCAGTACCCCGTCGGCAACGCGGTCCGGCACTCGGATGAACCGACCGGTGAAGTCGTCACCGGGCTGCAGATCCAGGTAGTCGTTGGCCCCGTTGAAGGCATCGTTCGGATCGACGGCTCCGGCAGATGTGCCGGTCGCCTGGAAGGCGTAGAGCCTGCCGGTGTCGTCGAACACACCGTCCTGATCCCGTGCGATGTACATGTAGAGCTGGGCGGATGGCCCGTCGAAGGTGTCATCCGTCGTCAGCAGGACGATGTTGCGGTAGCCGGGCAGGCCGATGGTGTTCTCGTGGTTGAGCCGTCCCATGCCCTGAACCGCCGTGTAGTCGCCGGTCGCCGTGTTGAGCGCCACGGCATATCCGGCCTGGCGCTGCGGGGCGATCGACGGATCGGGGCCATAAGGCTGGCCCGGCAGGACGTCGACGATGTCGTTCGACTCCTCGTTGGCGAAGTACACGTAATCGTCGAACCCCTCCGTCGGTCCGGCGATCGATGCGGAGCAGAAGCGCAGGAACCCGTCGGAGGCGGGAATCGCCACCTCATGGCTCAGCACGGCACCTCGCATGCCGCCGGTGCGGGTGCTCAAGGTCAGCTTGGCGACCGAGGCGTCCTGGAGGTCCGCCTGGTTGAGGAACGGCACGGTCGATTCCTCGTGGCTCACGAAGACGTCGACGGTTCCTGGCGCCGATCCCGGCACGATGCCGAGACCGTCGGGGATGCCGCGGAACATGACGCCGTCGACGACGTCGCCGCTACTGATGAGTGCCCGTACCTGCGACCCCGCCGGGGCATCGTCGGTCAGGGCGATCATCGGGTCCTCGTCCGTGAAGAACGGAGCGCCGTAGGCAGGTCCCGGGACCATGACAGCCAGCAGGGTGAATGCGGCCGCAAGCGGCCAGATGCGTCTCAGAAGTCGAGACATCGAACCTCCCCTTCCCCTTTGTCTCCGGTAAGGCGAGCCGTGTGAACGCACCCGCGTGTCGCCCCGTCGGGGCTCACGCTCGACCCTACACAATCCCTCCGAGGGATGTCGGGTGCCCGAGCGTCGTCGGTTCGACGCAGGTCCGCCCCTTCCCAAACGAACGATCGTTCGCTAAACTGCCCGGCCGGCGAGTGAGGAGCCCATCGTTCGATGACCCCCGAAGAGCAGCGGTTTCAGGACATCATCGATGCGGAGGACAAGATCGAGTCGACCGACTGGATGCCCGCCGACTACCGCAAGACACTGATCCGACAGATCGCCCAGCATGCGCACTCCGAAGTCATCGGGATGCAGCCCGAGGGCAACTGGATCAGCCGGGCACCGAGTCTCAAACGCAAGGCCATCCTCATGGCGAAGGTGCAGGACGAGGCGGGGCACGGCCTGTACCTCTACTCCGCCACCGAGACTCTCGGCATCGGCCGGGACGAGCTGGTCGACCTGCTCCACGCCGGGAAGCACAAGTACTCGTCGATCTTCAACTACCCCACACTCAACTGGGCGGACATCGGGGCGATCGGCTGGCTCGTCGACGGTGCGGCCATCACCAACCAGGTGATGCTCACCCGGACTTCCTACGGCCCGTACGCCCGAGCCATGGTCCGCATCTGCAAGGAGGAGTCGTTCCACCAGCGTCAGGGCTACGAGCTGCTCCTCACTCTGTGCCGAGGAAGCGAGGAGCAGAAGGCCATGGCCCAAGACGCCGTCAACCGGTGGTGGTGGCCATCGCTCATGATGTTCGGTCCCCACGATGCCGACTCGACGCACACCCAGCAGTCCATGACGTGGAAGATCAAGCGCATCTCCAACGACGACCTCCGGCAGCAGTTCGTCGACATGACCGTGCCCCAGGCCGAGTACCTCGGCGTCACGCTCCCCGATCCCGACCTCGCCTGGAACGAGGAGCGCGGTCACTTCGACTTCGGAAAGATCAACTGGGACGAGTTCTGGAACGTCGTGAAGGGGAACGGGCCGATGAACCGGGAGCGGATGGCGCACAAGCGTCGCGCCTGGGACGACGGGGCCTGGGTGCGCGAGGCGGCGGCGGCCCATGCGGACAAACAAGCGACCCGTCGCCTGGATCGCAAGAGCGCCTGAGGAGGGTGATCCGATGAGCTATGACGTTCCCCTCGCCCCGGGCGAGCAGGTCGCCGACGTGACCGCAACCGGCCGCAGTGGATGGCCCCTGTGGGAGGTCTTCGTCCGGCAGCGCCGCGGCTTGAATCACGTCCATGCCGGCAGCCTTCACGCCCCCGACCCCGAGAGCGCGCTCCAGAACGCTCGCGACGTCTACACGAGACGGGCCGAGGGCGTCAGCGTGTGGGTAGTCCCGTCGGCGGCGGTGACGGCCTCGGATCCCGACGACGCCGATGCCATGTTCGAGCCGTTCGAGGAGCAGCCGTATCGCCACGCCACCTATTACGAGATCCCCGACGAAGTGGGGCACATGTGACGAAGCCCACCCCCTCGGGCCCCGTGGTGGCCAGATCACCTCAGGGGATGCCGACGCGGCTGCCTGCCGACCCGCACGCCGCCTATGTGCTGCGGCATGGCGACGACAATCTGATTCTGGCGCAGCGGCTGGGGGAGTGGATCTCGCATGCCCCCGAGCTCGAAGAGGACATCGCTCTCGCCAACATCGCCATCGATCACCTCGGCCAGGCGCGGGCACTGCTCGGCCACGCCGGTGCGCTGGAGGGGCAGGGACGTGATGAGGACGCCTTCGCCATGCAGCGGACCGAGCGCGAGTTCTCGAACCTGCTCATCGTCGAGCAGCCCAATGGCGACTTTGCGGTGACGATCGCCAGGCAGCTCTTCGTCGACGCGTACCAGATGTCGCTGTGGCAGGCCCTTTCCACATCGAGCGACCCCACCCTTGCCGGGATCGCCGCCAAGGCGCTCAAAGAGGCCCGATACCACTTCCGCCACTCGAGCACGTGGGTGATCCGGCTCGGCGACGGCACCGAGGAGAGCCATCGGCGGATGCAGGACGGCATCGATGCGATGTGGCGCTTCACCGGCGAGATGTTCGAGGGCGACGAGATCGATGCGACGATGGTCGAGCGCGGCGTCGGGGTCGATCCAGCAGCGATCTGGCCCGAGTGGGAGGCTCGTATGGGTGGCGTACTCGCCGATGCGACGCTCGCCCGGCCCGAGGACCCGTACCAGCGCAGCGGCGGTCGGACCGGGTTTCACACCGAGCATCTCGGCCATCTGCTCGGGGAGATGCAGTGGATGCAGCGAACCTATCCGGGACTGGAGTGGTGACGATGGCGACGTTGACCGAGGAGGGCGTCTTCCAGGTGCTGAGCCGTGTGGTCGATCCCGAGATTCCGGTGCTGACGATCGCCGATCTCGGCATCCTGCGCGGCGTCGAGATCGCAGGCGACACCGTCACCGTGACGATCACGCCGACCTACTCCGGCTGCCCGGCGATGGACCTCATCCGCGACGAGATCACGGCAGCGCTCGTCGAGGTGGGTTGCTCGTCGGTGGAGGTCAAGACGGTCTACGCCCCGGCCTGGACGACGGACTGGATCAGCGAAGGAGGCCGGAGACGGCTCGCCGAGTTCGGGATCGCCCCACCCTCACCGGCAAACGAGGTGCGGGCCCCCGTCGTGTGCCCGCGCTGCCGTTCCACCGAGACACACACCGTCAGCGAGTTCGGCTCGACGGCGTGCAAGGCGCTGATGGTCTGCGACGTCTGCGGCGAGCCGTTCGACTATTTCAAGGAGATATGAGCACCCCGCCACAGCCGGCTCCCGTGTTCCACACGCTCCGTGTCGCCGATGTGCGGCGCGAGACGGACGACGCCGTTTCCGTGACGTTCGACGTACCCATTGACCTCGCCGACACCTATCGCTATCTCCCCGGTCAGCACGTCACCCTCAAGGCGATGATCGACGGGCAGGACGTGCGGCGCAGCTACTCGATCTGCGCCAACGCCGCCACAGGTGCGCTGCGGGTCGGGATCAAGCGGCTGCCGGGAGGCGCGTTCTCCACGTTTGCCACCGAGAAGCTCCAACCCGGCGACGAGATCGACGTGATGCCTCCCGTTGGCGAGTTCACCATCACCCCCGACCCGGCGGCGGGTCGCCACTACGGCGCCATCGTGGCCGGCAGCGGGATCACCCCCGTTCTCTCGCTCGTCTCGACGGTGCTCGAGCTGGAGCCGCAAAGCCGCTTCACGGTCGTGTTCGGCAACCGGGGAGCGGCCACGATCATGTTCCTCGAGGAGCTGGAGGGGTTGAAGGACCGCTATCCCGATCGTCTGCATCTCATCCACGTGCTCAGCCGGGAGAGCACCGCCGTCCCCCTCTTCAGCGGCCGGATCGACGCCGAGAAGCTCGAGCAGCTCTTCGCCACGGTGGTCGACGCCGACACGGTGGACGACTGGTACCTGTGCGGTCCGTACGAGATGGTGCAGACGGCGCATGCCGTGCTCCGCGACCGCGGTGTCGCCGAGGAGCACCTGCACGACGAGCTGTTCTTCGCCGGGCCGATCGATCCCAGCCTGCTGCCGCCGGAGCCCGACGAGGCGGAGGGCACGGTGGCGCTCTCGTTCACGCTCGAGGGCAGGGAGTCGTCGGTTCGCATGCGGCCCGAGACGTCGATCCTCGATGCGGCGCTCATCGTGCGACGCGAGCTTCCGTACTCGTGCAAGGGCGGCATGTGTGCGAGCTGCAAGGCGCGAGTGGTCGAGGGTGCCGTCACGATGGACAAGAACTACGCCCTCGTCGAGGCGGACCTCGCTGCCGGATACGTCCTCACCTGCCAGTCGCACCCGACGACCGACCGCATCGTGGTGGACTTCGATCAGCGGTGACCCGTAACACCCGCGAGGACGTAGTGCAGGCGGCGGGCCGGCTCTTTGCAGAGCGCGGGTATCACGGCACGTCGATGCGCGATCTCGGCAAGGAGCTGGGTCTGCTCGGCTCGTCGCTCTACTCCCACATCGACACCAAGCAGGAGCTGCTCGTCGAGGTGGTCGAGCGGGGCGGGAGGTTGTTTCAGGCCTCCGCTGCATCCGCGCTCGCCGTGGAGGGTTCCGCAGCCGATCGGCTTCGCAGGTTCGTCGCGGGGCACATCGACGTCGTGCTCGATCACGTGGACGAGGCCCGCACGTTCCTCAACGAAGCACGATCACTGGAGCCGGCCTACCGCCGCAGAGTGGTTGCCGCCCGTGACCGCTACGAGGGCGTGCTCCGGGAGTTGCTGGGAGCCGGTGCCGTCGACGGCAGCCTCGCCGCCGGTGCGGATCCGAAGCTCGCCGGGATCTTCATCCTCTCGATCCTCAACGCCGTCGACCGCTGGTTCCACGAGCCGGGTGGCATCGACAGAGACGCCCTCGTCGATGAGATCTTCTCCTTCGTCACCGCGGGAATCGGCTGATCTCGGCGAATCCGACAGAAACCGCGAACTCGATTCGGGGTTGCGACAAACAACGGGTCGAGCGGCATCGCCAGGAACGCCGCTCCGCCGGTTTCTACCGGTGCGGCCAGGAACGAAGAAGGTAGGTCCCCACATGCAGCTTCGTGTCGCAATCGCATTGGCTGTGCTGTTCTCGCTGCTCTCCATGTACGGAGCAGTCGCCGGGTTCTTTCGGGCGCAATTCGCCGCCACCGGCGGCGAGCTGGGTTGGAACACCCAGACGGAGGTCGTCAGCTTCTGAAGTCTCCGGAAAGGATCACTCGACGGTGAGCACGTAGCCGCTTCCCGGCTCCAGCAGCTCATCGCTCACGACAACCAGATACTCGCCGGTCTCAGGCGCCGTGAACTCGACCCGGGCATCGGTCCCGAACAGCCCACCGCCGCTGTCGAGATCGAACGCCAGCGGCTCATCGGGATTGCCGATCGTGTCGACGTAGACCGTTGGATCGAGCAGACCACCTGCGGTGATCGTGACGGTCTGCCCCTCGTCCATGGTGATGCGATAGACGTCGAACTCGCTCGAGATGTCGATGACGCCTCGAACGACGTCGCCGACCTGCACCACCATGTCGTCATCCGGGTCGAGCCACGGCGTGAGCGGGTGTGTCGACGTGACGGTCGACGACGTGGGACCGGCGACCACCGAATTGATGAACACGAAATGGGGCTCGTCGAACTCGACGGTGAACTCGATCTTTGCGGGATCCTCGGGCGCTTCCACGACGATGAATCCGAGTGCATCGGTGACGGCGACCACATGATCGGCCGTGTCGACCTGGATCGTGACCTCCGTGCCGGGCGGCTCGTGGAGGACGAAGACCGCTTCGTGCCAGAAGCTCTCGAGGGACACCTCGTGCTCGGTCTCGGTGCCACTCTCGTCGATCGGTCCGACGACGAACCGCTCGGGCGATGTGCCTGAAAGCAGACCATCGACCCGCTCGGCGAGATCCTCGGCGGCGGCCACGAGGGCGAAGTTGCTCTCGCTGAAACCGCCGAGCCCGGAGACACCCAGCACTTCGCCGCTTTCGGACACGAGCGCCCCGCCGCTCTGCCCGCCTGCGATGAGCGCGTCGGTCTGGATGAACGTGATGCCACCTTGCGTCCATTCGCGGATCCGCGAGATGACACCCTGGGTGATGGCCGGCACCGGGAAATCTTCGACCTCGCCCGGGTAGCCGACCAGGAAGACGGTGTCCCCCACACCGAAATCGGCGTCGGTGGCCAGCGACAGGGCGGGTGCGTCGGTGTCGACCGGCCCGACGACGGCGAGATCCTCGTAGAGGTCGGAGCGTACGACGGGTGCGGAGGCGACTTCCGTACCATCCGGGAACACGACCCGCACCGTGGCGAAGGGCCACACCACATGTGCGTTGGTGACGATGTACCCGTCCTCGATCAGCACGCCGCTGCCCACGCCGATGTCCGTGGTGATGAACGCAAGCGACGGCGAGATCCGATCGAACAGCTCTCTCGTGGTCAAGATCGTCGAGGTCGTCGTGGTGGCGTGGGTGGTCGGCGGTTCGGTTGGAGGTGAGGTCGGTGCGGCGGTGGAGGTCTCTGCGGACCCTCCGCCAGAGCACGCGGCCACGGTCACGAGCAGGACGGCAATGGGGGTGAGGCGGCGCACGATGTCGCAGGCTAACCGTCACCCGCGTTGGCAGTAGGCAGCGCATTCACGCTGTACACGCCGCCGGCGTTCCACAGCATCCAGCCGACGCCACGGGCCTCCGCCTCGTCGATGCCCGCTCTGACCTGAGACGGCGAGTAGTAGAAGGCTTGGAGCCACGGACGCAGGATCGTGCTTGGCGCCAGGCGAGGTATGGCGTCCTCGATGGCATCGGCGGTGACCGGTCCGGGATGGTCGTTGGGGTCGCCGAAGCCCAGCCAGCCCGGCGAGTAGTGGCTCGGATAGACCATCGGGCTGAGCGCATCGACGACCGCGGAGAGCTCCTCCGGCTTCTGACCGATGCCCTCGTCGGTCGGCGATGACACCACGATGGCGAAGATGTCCGCCGATATCGCACAACCCGCCGCATGAACGCGCTCGCGCGCCTCGGTGAGGAACGATTGGATGGCCGCCACCCGCTCCGCCTCCGTCAGCGGCCGGCGGGCCTGCGCTACCTCGGCGGTCCGGCCCGCCGGGAAGCGCACGTAGTCGAACTGGATCTCGTCGAATCCCAGTTCGCACGCCTCGACGGCGACTGCCAGCGGGTACTCCCAGTTCTCCTCGTTCGTCGCATCGATCCAGAGACCGGCGAGCTTTGCCTCCGAGTCCGCCTTGGTCCACACCCGGTCCTCGAAGGTGACGACGCGAGCGATGGCGTACAGCCCCCGGTCGTGAACCTGGCGGATGGCGTCGGCCGGGTCGTAGGTCACGTCCACGGCGTCGAGCTCGTGGGCGGCGGCGACATCGGTGGCGTACCGCACCTTGCCGGTCTCGTCCTTGGTGTCGAACACGATGGCGTTGACGGCGGTCCCCTCGGTCATCGCGAGGAGCGCGGCAAACGCCTCCGGGTCACCCGCCGCCTCCGGGATGGCTCGCAGCGCCCGAACCACCCGCGGCTCGAGGGTGATCTCCACCGGTGCAGTGCCGTCGATGGGGACCTCGACCGGCAGCCAAGCCGGCCGGGTGACGGTGATCGTGCCGGCCGGGACATCGCTGAGGGCGAACGTCCCGTCCTCGGCCGTCACCGTCTCCCGGCCGGAGCAGACGATCGTCGCGTTGGCAAGCGGCTCCCCGGCCGGGCTGACGACCGTGCCCGAGAGGGAGAACATGGGGATGGTCGTCGTGGTGGTCGTAGTCGTCGTGGTGGTGGTCGTCGTGGTTGTCGTGGTTGTCGTGGTGGCCGTCGTGGTCGGGGCAGGCGCGGCCGCCGTGGAGGGCGGCGTGGTGGCCGCGCCGGCGACCGGTGAGCCGTCGACCGTGCAGGCGGCTCCGAGCATTGCAGACACGGTGAGTGCAACGGCGACGAGGCGGGCGAGACGCATCGACGCGATCGTACCGGGCGCCCGGCTACAGCCGCGACAAGCGCTCAGCCGTGGAGCTCGACGACTTCGCCGTCCGCGACGACGTGGTCGGGTCCCACTTGCTGGCCGTCGAAGTTGCCGGCACCCCAGATCTTGGCGAACCGGAGCGAGGCGGCGACGTCCTTGTGCACCAGCTCGGCGACGTCGCGCACCGTGGCACCGGTGCTCACGCTGAAGGGTCGTGTCATGTCGGGCGCCTGCCCGGGGATCTTGGTGTACACCCGGACGATGGCGAGCCGCTCGAAGAGCTCGCGGCCGATGGCGTCGAGACCTTCCCCCGTCTCTGCGGACACACACAACGTAGGGAACCACATGCCGGTCAGCTCCTCGAAGGTGCGTAGCTCGGTCGCGGCATCGTCGAGCTGGTCCGCCTTGTTGGCCACGAGCAGTGTCGGCAGAACCGTGGCAAAGGGATCGTCGATCTTGGGCTCCTCGGGGGACTCCGGCCAGATCGGCGTGAGATGGACGCGGCGCTCGGCGAGGATGTCCTGCACATCGACCACTTCCACCATGCAGCCCGGATGGGCGAGGTCTACGACGAGGAGGCAACCGTCCGCCGGCTGCAGGGCGTTGGCGATCCAGGGCACGGGGTGCTCGCTCGAGACTGGCGGCAGATCGATCAGCTGTATTCCCACGTCGGCATGCTGGAGCATTCCGGGCAGCGGGAACTGGGTCGTGAACGGGTAATCGCCGATGGCTGCGTGCGACCCGGTCAGCCTTGCATGCAAGCTCGACTTGCCGGTGTTCGGCGGCCCGAGGAGGGCGACCTGGGCGGCGCCCTCACGCCGGATGACGGTGGCGGGCCCACTTCGGGCACCTCCCGTCCTGGGTGCCCCAAGGGTGTCCGTGAGGTCCTTGATCCGGGTCTTGATGTCCGCCCGCATGGCCTCGGTCCCCTTGTGCTTGGGGATGGTGCGCAGCATCTCCTTGAGTCCGTCGAGCTGCTCTCGGGGGTCACGGGCCCGGCGGAACTCCGCTTCCGCCTTCTTGTACTCCGGAGAGAGATTGGCCGGCATGGCTCCTCATTCTTCCATCGGCGGCCGCCGCGGCGAAGGGCCGGGGGGCCTTGGCCTTCGGGTCGGCCCGGGTGGCGAGCCGCGATGGTGCGGCGTCACGAACCGCGACGGATGGTGAGCTCGGGTCCCAGATCGGCGACGGTCCTTGCTCCGACCAATGCCATCGTCCGCTCCATCCCCGAGCGGAACAGCTCGAACACGTGGTCGACGCCACGTTCCCCGGCGGCGCCGAGCCCGTACAGGAACGGGCGGGCCGTCATCACCGCGTTCGCGCCGAGGGCCACGGCGCGCACGATGTCGCTGCCGCGCCGCGGACCCCCATCCACGATGATCTGAACGTCCCCGCCGACGGCGGCGACGACCGGCTCGAGCAAGTCGATGGGAGAGGGTGCGCCTTCGAGCTGGCGGCCGCCGTGGTTGCTGAGCGCGATCGCATCGACTCCCGCATCGACAGATGCACGTGCATCCTCGACGGTCTGAACCCCCTTGATGACGACGCTGCCGGCCCAATTCGCCCGAAACCAGTCGAGATCGCGCCACGAGAGCGACGGGTCGAACTGGGCATCCGTGTAGTGGGACAGCGACACGGCGTCGACGCCGTCACCCACGCCCTTGCCGACGACGTTCGAGAAGACGATCGGTTCCGCTCGGATGAACGCCCACGTCCATCCGGGGTGCAGGATCCCGTCGATCAGGATGCTTGGGCCGAGCTTCGGCGGCAGGGTGAAGCCGCGGCGGATGTCGCGTTCCCGCCGTCCGAGCACCGCAGTGTCGACCGTGACGGCGATCGTCGAGTAGCCCGCGTCGCGTGCCCGATCGAGGAGCTCCTTCACGAGGCCGCGGTCTTTCCACACGTAGACCTGGAACCACAGGTCGCCGTCGGACACCGCGGCGACCTCCTCGATGGACCTCGTTGCCAGTGTGGACAGCGAGAAGGGCACGCCCGCACGTGCTGCGGCTCGGGCCACCGCCAGCTCGCCGGCCGGATCGGCGATCCGCACGAAGCCGGCGGGAGCGACGACGAGGGGCATGGCGATCTTGCGACCCAGGAGCGTCGTCGACGTGTCCAGGTCGCTCACGTCCTTCAGCACCCGCGGCCGGAACCCTATCGCGCGGAACCCCGCGGAGTTGCGCGCCATGGTCTTCTCGTCCTCGGCGGCGCCATCGATGTAGTCGAACACGCCCCAGGGCAGTCGGCGCTTGGCGATCCTGCGTAGGTCGGTGACGTCGGCGGCGGTGCGGAGCCGCCGGCTGACGGGATCGAGGTCGATCGCCCGGAACTGCATGACCGAGCGAAGCGTGGCGAGCGGTCTCATGCCCTCTGTTTACCAGCTGGATGTTCGCGTGGGCAACGGGCGGCCGTATTGCCCAGTGGCTGGCGCTACGTTGGATGCGTCATGCCGGAAGGGCACACGCTCCACCGTATCGCCGCACGCCACGACGCCCTCTTCTCGGGCCACGATGTCGAGGCGTGGTCGCCGCAGGGTCGTTTCTCGGTCGAAGCGGCCCAGCTCGACGGGTCCCGGCTCGACGAGGTGGAGGCCTACGGCAAGCACCTCTTCTACCGCTGGCGAGACGCACCGACCCTCTACGTTCACCTGGGACTGGTCGGCAAGTTCCGTACCTGGGCGAGGAGCGAGCCGCCTTCTCCCACGAAGGGGACGCGGCTGGCGATGCGTGCGAACGGCGCGACGACGTACCTCGCCGGGCCCATGACATGCAGGCTCATCGCTCCCGAGGACGAGTCGGACATCATCGCCGCCATGGGCCCGGATCCCATCAAGAGCCGGCGTGGTCGCCATGAGTTTGCTCGCAGGCTGCGGCAGAAGCGGGCACCGATCGCTGCTGCCCTGCTCGACCAGTCGGTGATCGCCGGCATCGGCAACGTCTACCGAGCGGAGCTGCTCTTCCTCCTGGGAGTTGCCCCGACCGCGACGGCGGGCGACCTCTCCGACGCGCAGATCGATCACCTGTGGGATCTCGCCGTCGACGGGCTCCGCACCGGGGTCGAGCATGGCCGGATCATCACCGTGCGGCCAAAGGAGATGGGAACGCGGGGCAGGCGCGATCTCGCTCCCGAGGAACGGCTGTACGTGTACCACCGTGACGGTCATCCCTGCCGACGCTGCGGCACCGCGATCGCTGTAACGGAGGTCGGCGCCCGCAGGACGTGGTGGTGTCCGACCTGTCAGCCCGACATGGAATGATCGCGACGGATCGGGCGCTGATCTGACCAAGAATCCCCCGATCTCGGAGGTCTCGATGGCCGACACGCTGCTCCCGCCTCTCCCCACCGACCTCGCGCCCACCCGAGGCACTCTCCACGTCTACGCCCATGCCGTCGATGCGTTGCCCCGGGCGCTGGCACCGGCTCACCCGAAGTGGTGGCACGTCAGCCTGAAGGTGCGTCCTTCGGGGCTGGTCACCGACCCGATGGCCATCGCCGGCGGCGGGACGTTCTGGCTGCGGATGGACATGCACCACCACCAAGTGGCGCTCGAGACCTCCCACGGCGACGCCGCGACCTGGTCGATGCAGGACGGGATGACCGGCACCGAGATGGGTGATGCGTTGATCGCCGCCGCCGCCGACCTGGGTCGCGGCGGCGACTACAACCGCGCCAAGTTCGAGGACGATGAAGCGCGCACGTATGACCCGGGCGTTGCCGGCGAGTACTTCGACACCCTCGTCAACGTCTCACAGATCTTCGCCGAGCATCGAGCGGGCCTCGAGGGCAGCTACGGCCAGATTCAGTTGTGGCCGCACAACTTCGACCTCGCCTTCGAGTGGTTCGGCACCAAGGTCGAGTGGCACGAGGAGCACGGCGAGGTCGAAGAGTCGCCGTCGCAGCTCAACCTCGGCTTCTACACGGAGGGGCGGGCGTACTTCTACTCGAACCCGTGGCCCTTCGATGCGTCGTTGACGGACCACGAGCTGCCGGCGGGCGCAGCGTGGCACACGGAGGGCTGGCAGGGCTCGATCCTCTACTACGACATGATCGCCGGGCAGCCCGACGCCGACGCCCTCGTCAAGGAGTACGCCAAGGCCGTGTTCGATCTGGCGGCGCCGACGCTGATGGAGTAATGCGCCTCAGTCCTCGCCGATGTCCTCGTTCCACAACGTCGGGCTGTTGGCGATGAACATCTGCATGAGGTCGACGCAGCGCTGGTCGTCGAGCACCGTCACCTCCACACCCGCCTCCACCAGGAGGTGCTGAGGACCCTGGAACGTGCGCGCCTCCCCGACGACGACTCTGGGGATGCCGTAGAGCAGGATGGCGCCGGTGCACATGCTGCACGGGCTCAGCGTGGAGTAGATGGTCGCTCGTCGGTAGGTCGACGCCGGAAGGCGCCCGGCGTTCTCGAGACAATCCATCTCGGCATGGAGCACTGCGCTCCCACGTTGCACCCGCTGATTGTGACCCCGCCCGATCGCTGTGCCGTCGACTGCCAACACCGCGCCGATGGGGATGCCGCCCTCGTTGAGACCGGCGTGGGCCTCTGCGATCGCCAGCTCCATGAACCCGTCCATCGAGGGGCACGGTAGTGGCGGGACACGTCTCCCGGCGTCTCGAGAAGTGGTCGCATCTCGGGGCAATCCCCGATGGCGCCATCTCCGCGTTGCGCTCACAATGAGGAGGCCGCGGCCCGGGAGTAACCATGATCGAGACCGTCTCAGCCCGACGACACCGCCCCGTCACCACGACGCGCGAGGACCTCATCACCATGGCCACCGCCTTCTGGCTGATGGCCGGTCTGTTCCTCGATGCGTGGGCGCACACGACCCGCCTCGACGAGCTCGAGGGCTTCTGGACGCCGTGGCACGGGGTGTTCTACTCGGGGTTCCTGGCGACGGCCGCGTGGATCGCCTGGCTCGTCAACCGCGGCGTGCCCGACACGGGATCGGTCACCGCGGCCATCCCGGTTGGCTACGGCCCGGCCGTGGTCGGGATCGCGCTGTTCGCCATGGGCGGCGTGGGTGACGCGATCTGGCACACGATCTACGGAGTGGAGGCCAGCATCGACGCCCTGCTGAGCCCCACGCACCTGCTGTTGTTCTCGGGGCTCATCCTCATCCTCACCGCACCGTTCCGGGCAGCATGGCACGGCCCCTCCAAACGCAGCGTTGGCTCGCCCTGGGGGTTCGTGCCTGCCTTCTTGTCGATCACACTGGCGACAGCCCTCGTGGCCTTCATGTTCACCTACCTGTGGGCACCCGGCCGGGGCTTCTGGCCCGAGGTGCTCTACGACCCCCTCACCGGCTCCGGGGAGCTTCATGTCGTCGGCGGTATCGGATCGATCATGGCGACGACCGGCATCCTGGTGGCACCGCTGATCCTCACGCTGCGGCGCTGGACCCCGCCCCCGGGGACCTTCACCGTGATGTGGACGGCGATCAACCTGATGATGAGCCTGGGATTCGATCTCGACGTCGGCCTTGCGACGGTGACCGGGCTCGTCGGCGGGCTCGTCGCCGATGGGCTCGTCGCCTGGCTGGATGCCGGGCCTCACCGGGTGGGCGCAGTACGAGCCGTTGCCACCGCTGCGCCCATCGCGGCGTGGGCCACCTACTTCCTGTTGATCGGTGCGAGCGCCACGATCCTATGGCCGGTGGAGGTGTGGAGCGGGGCGATCTTCTTCGCCGGCCTGGCGGGATTCGGTCTCACCGTACTGGCGTGGCCCCCGGTCGTGCCCGATGGCGTGCTCGCCGACTCACGGCAAGCGGCGGCACCTCGCTCGTGAACCGTCACGGGACACGGTGCGTATCCCCAACCACCCGACACAGGAGATACGCATGCGAAAGTTGCTCGTCGTTCTCGGCGCCGTGGCCCTGATGCTCGCCGCGGTGCCCGCGATGGCCGGAGGCCGCCCGCTCACCGCCGAGCTGACCGGGGCGACCGAGGTTCCCAACCCAGGTGATCCGGATGGCAGCGGGTTCGCCGCCGTCACCCTCAACCAAGGGCTCGGCGAGGTGTGCTTCGACATCACCGTCGAAGGCGTCGATCCCATCGCCGCGGCCCACATCCACGACGCACCCGCCGGCTTGCCCGGTCCCGTGGTGGTCAACTTCGACGTACTCGCCAACGGCCTCTCCGGCTGCGTGAGCGGCGTCGATGCGGACCTCATCAAGGACATCCGGCAGAACCCGGGCGAGTACTACGTCAACGTCCACAACCCCGCCTTCCCGGGCGGTGCTTTGCGGGGTCAGCTGTCCAAGTGAAGCAGAGGACGGCCGATCAGCGAATGATGCTGCGGTCGTAGAGACGCCGGCGAAGCAGCCGGCGTGCCCGCCAGCGCTGGAACTTCTGCCAGCGTGAGGAGGCGTTGCGGTGTCTCTCCTCGAGAGCCCGCAACGCCTCCTCGTATGCAGCGTCGAAGTGCGCCTCGAAGGAGCCGGTCTCGGGATCGGTCACCGGTACTGCTTTCGCCAGACGACTTTGAGACCGGACCAGGTCTCGTCGATCGCGGCCACCTTGACATCGACGAGACCCAGAGGCAGGACGACGTCGCGCACGACGTCCTCGGTCATGTCGGTCTCGAGCTTGGCGGCCCGCTTCGGCCAGGCCACCCACACGCCACCGTCGGGATGGATGAGCCGGCCGAGGGTGTCGATGCGGCGCTCCAGGTCCCGCCGGGCCGTGGTGAAGAACACCGCGACGTCCGCTTTGCCGCGAGCGCTGGTTCGCACCTTCACGGCAGGGGGGAGCGGCGCCACCATGTCGGCGAAGTGGCCGGGATCGTGGAGCACGACCAGCGTGTCGCCCTTGCGTATGCCGAGCTTCTCGGCGAGCGGCGTGCCGGAGTACCCGGCGTTCACACATCCCTCCAGTCGAGGATGACCTTGGCGCACTCGCCGGAACGCATGACATCGAAGGCGGACTCGTACTCGGTGAACGGGAAGGTGTGCGTGATGACGGGGGAGACGTCGAGGCCTGTCTGCAGCATCGCCAGCATCTTGTACCAGGTCTCGAACATCTTGCGCCCGTAGATCCCTTTCAGGGTGATGCCCTTGAAGATGATGTCGTTCCAATCGATCGGGGTGGCGGCGTTCGCCTCCGGGATGCCGAGGAGGGCGATGTTGCCGCCGTTGTTCATCGTCGAGATCATCTGGTGGAGCGCCGCCGGCGACCCCGACATCTCCAGGCCCACGTCGAAGCCCTCTCGCATTCCGAGCAGCGACATCGTGTGCAGGAGGTCATCGCGGGACACGTTCACGGCGTGGTCGGCGCCCATCTTGTCGGCGATGCCTAGGCGGTAGTCGTTGATGTCGGTGACGACGACGTAGCGGGCGCCGACGTGGCGGGCGATGGCGACGGACATCATCCCGATCGGCCCCGCACCCGTGACGAGAACGTCCTCGCCGACCAGGTCGAAGCTCAGCGCCGTGTGCGTCGCGTTGCCGAGCGGGTCGAGGATGCTGGCGATCTCGTCGGGGATCTCGTCGGGGATGGGTTGGACGTTGTCGCCCGGGATGGCGACGTACTCGGCGAACGCACCGGGCCGGTTGACACCTACCCCGATGGTGTTGATGCAGAAGTGACGCCGGCCCGCCTGGCAGTTGCGGCAGCGGCCGCACACGACGTGGCCCTCGCCGGAGACTCGCTGGCCGAGCTCCAGGCCCTCGACCTCGCTGCCGATCTCGGCGACGACGCCCACGTACTCGTGGCCGACCGCCATCGGGATCGGGATCGTCGCTTGCGCCCATTCGTCCCAGTTGACGATGTGGACGTCGGTGCCGCAGATCGAGGTCTGGGTGACGCGGATGAGCACGTCGTTGGGGCCGACGCTCGGCTTGGGGATCTCCTCGAGCCAGATCCCGGGCTCCGGCTTCGCCTTGACGAGCGCCTTCACTGCACCACCCCCAGCTCCCGGCCGACCTTGGTGAAGGCGGCAATGGCCCGGTCGAGGTGGTCGCGTTGGTGCGCTGCCGACATCTGGGTGCGGATGCGCGCCTCGTCGCGGGGCACGACGGGGAACGAGAAGCCGATCACATAGATCCCCTCGGCGAGCAGCCGGTTGGCCATCTCGGTGGCGAGCTTGGCGTCGCCGAGCATCACGGGGATGATCGGGTGTCCGGCCCCGGCCAGGGTGAACCCGGCGGCCGCCATCTCGGTTCGGAAGTACTCCGAGTTCTCCTGCAGCCTCCGGCGCAACTCGTCGGATTCAGAGAGCATCTCGAGTGTGCGGATCGCCGTGGCGGCGATCACCGGGGGGACGGTGTTCGAGAAGAGGTAGGGGCGAGAGCGCTGCCGGAGCCATTCGACGATCTCGCTGCGTCCTGACGTGTACCCGCCGGAGGCGCCGCCGAGGGCCTTGCCGAGAGTGCCGGTGACGATGTCGATCCGGTCGGTGACGCCCCAGTAGTCCGGCGTCCCGCCGCCATGGTCACCGATGAACCCGACGGCGTGGGAATCGTCCACCATCACCAAAGCGTCGTACGCGTCGGCCAGGTCGCAGATCGCCGGCAGGTTGGCCACGATGCCGTCCATCGAGAAGACGCCGTCGGTGGCGATGAGCTTGAAGCGGGCGTCCTTGGCGGCCTCGAGCTGACGGCCGAGATCCTCCATGTCGTTGTTGGCGTAGCGGAAGCGCTGCGCCTTGGAGAGCCGGACCCCGTCGATGATCGAGGCATGGTTGAGCGAGTCGGAGATGACGGCGTCCTCGGCCCCGAGCAGCGTCTCGAACAGGCCGCCGTTGGCGTCGAAGCACGACGTGTAGAGGATGGTCGCCTCGGTGCCCAGGAACCGGCTGATGGCGGCCTCGAGCTCTGTGTGGACGGTCTGGGTGCCGCAGATGAAACGCACCGAGGCCATTCCGAACCCGTAGCGCTGTACCGATGCGGCCGCCGTTTCGATCAGCTCTGCGTCGTTGGCCAGACCGAGGTAGTTGTTGGCGCAGAGGTTGATCACCTTGCTGCCGTCCTCGAGCGTGATGACGGCGTCCTGCTGGGATGCGATGACCCGCTCGGCCTTGTAGAGCCCGGACTCGTGGAGCTCGGCGGTCTGGTCGGCGAGATGCTGGAGAAACTGCTGGTTCATGTCACCTCCGCCGCCGAGTCTACGAACGGTCGGCGCGTCAGCCGCGAGCCATGGCGTAGAAGTCGGGGTTGGGCTGCAGCGAGGTGAGGTTGGCCATCCGGTTGGAGTAGGCGAACAAGGCGGCGATCGCGCCGATGTCCCACACGTCTTCCTCGCCGAAACCGTGCTGAGCGAGATGAGCGAAGTCGTCGTCGGAAAGGGACGCCGAATCGGTGGCTACCTTGAGCGCGAATGCGAGCATCGCCTCGCTTCGTACATCGAGGCCGGCCTTTCGGTAGTTAACGGCGATCTGGTCGGCCAGCAGTGGGTCCTTGGCCCGGATTCGCAGGATCGCTCCGTGGGCGACGACGCAGTAGAGGCAATCATTGGCCGCGCTCGTGGCGACGACGATCATCTCCCGCTCCGCCTTGGTCAACCCCGACTCCTTCTCCATCAGCGCATCGTGGAGTTGGAGGAAACCCCGCAGCTCCTCGGGTCGATGGGCCATGGCGAGGAACACGTTCGGGACGAACCCCGTCTTCTCCTGGATCTCGAGCATGCGCTCCCGCAGGTCGTCCGGGACATCGTCGAGGTCGGGGACGGGGAAGCGGCTGATGGGCTGGTCGGGCACGGAGGCTCCTCAGGTCGCTGGCGAGGGGTCACGCTACCCATCGCATAGGATCGGCGGCGAGGAGGTGCCGAGTGGGCAACGTGGCCCCTGTCGCCGCACCACGATGAGCGCACATCCCGTGCCGGTGCCACACACTGCTCGCGACCTCACGGCGGAAGTGCTTGGCGCCGCGCTGAGGCGACCGCTCGAGGTCATGGCCGTCGAGCGCATCGGGCAGCCCTACGGGTTCGCCGGTGAGACCTACCGCATCGACTTGCTCGACGGCGACGAGCGGCTGGCGGTGGTCGCCAAGCTATGGACGGTTCGGTCGATCTCCGACGCGACCGAGATCGAGTTCTACCGCCGGGTTGCGCCCGCGACACCGGTGCGACTCCCGTCGTTCCACCACGGTGGCGTCAGCGTGGATGCCCGGAGGGCCTGGATCGTCCTGGAGGCCCTCGACGGGCACCGGCAAGGAGACGAGCTCACTGCAGAGCCGCTGAATGTGGTGCTCGACCTCGCGGCGACGATGGCCCGGATTCACGCCGCATGGTGGGACCGGGTCGGCATTCACACATGGCTGCCGCCGGCAATGGTGCTGCAGCGCGATGCCGACTACGTCACGAGCCGCCGCGAAGAGTATCTCCGCCGCTTCGGTGCGATCCCGGATCCGCTGACCCACGCGTTGTTCGAGGCGATCCCGGAGGCGCTCCCCATCGCGGGAGAAGTCCTCTCGGACGCTCCCGGCACGGTGGTTCACCAGGACCTCTCTCTCGACAACGTGTTGTTCCTCCAGCCGGACGACACGCCGGTCGTGATCGACTGGGCGAGATGCGGGCGAGGGCCCGCCGTCCTCGATCTGGCGTCGCTGCTCCATGGCGTCGCACCCCTCGAGGCCCTCGGTGATGTCGTCGAACGGTACAGCCAGGTTCTCCGGGCCTCGAGGAGCGTCGCCATCGGTGACGAGACTCTCGACCGCTGGCTCGGAGGCGCCATGATCCACGAGTTCGCCACGAGGACGCTCGGCGTCGCACGGTGGAAGGCCAATTCGCCCCGAGGGCTCCAGATCCTCGACCGCTGGACCGCACGCCTTGTCGAGGTGACGGGGGCGTGGCACGAGCTGCAGCCGTCAATCGTTCAGCGAATCCTGGGGTGACGGGCGTCAGCCATCCCTTCCGAACGAGTCCAAGCTCGATGGCGACGGCGGCCACGGCCGCTCCAGCGGCGGGAGGGTGTGGCCGTCGAGCAGGGTGCGCTCGCCCAGAGGCTCGCCCAGCTCGACCGTCACTCGGTGCCAAGGGTTCGACGGGCACGCAGCGTCGCCGGCGACCGGCTCGACGAGGACGGTGATCGTGATGGTATCCATTGTCGTGGCGACCACGGGAACGATGTCGCGGCCTGTGGGCGGCTCTCCGGAAGCGCAGTCCTGCTCGTTGATCAGGATCTCCAGCACCGTGGTGTCGGGATGAGGCTCGACGTCGGGGTCGAGGATCCACGTGGCGTTGCCAAAGCCCGGGGCATCGAGCTCGATGCGGCATTGTCCCCAGCCCTCCGGCTGCCAGACATCGCCCTCCCGGACGAACGTCGCGACTGCATAGGGCGGCGTGTCTACCGGCGGCTCGAACCTCGGTGTCCCGAACAACACCAGCGTCGTGTCGGTGCGCTCGCTGATCAACCAGTCGTACTCATCGAAGAACGCCGCCTCCCCTCGGACAACAGCCAGGACCTGGTCGAGGGCGGCTTGGGCGTCGGCGTCGAGCGGAGTCGAGGGCGGTTCGGGACGGGTCGGGTCGTCGAAGACGACGGCGCCGCAGGAGGCGGTCAATTCAAGGTGGGGCGCGAGGGTTGTCGATGGAAAGGTGGGCGTCGTCCCGGCGCCGTTGCTGCATGCGGCGAGGAAGATCGTCACGGCCGTGAACAACGCTCGTATCCCGGACATGTGGGTATGACGTCGACCGAGGGTCATGGGGTTCCGGTACGCTTCTCTTCATGGTGAAGTTCGCCGACGGTGCGGTGGTCGAGGTCGAAACGGACATCGTGGCGGCACCCGAAGCCGTCTGGCGACTCGTGACGGACATCAACGTCTCGGCCCGATTCCAGGAAGAGTTCCAGGGTGCCCAATGGATCGACGAGGGCCCGGCGCTCGGAGCGAGGTTCCGGGGACGTAATGCCCGCCGCGGTCGGGAGTGGGAGACCACCTCGTGGGTGGTCGCCTACGAGCCCCAGCAAATGTTCGGTTGGGCGGTGAGCGACCCGGACAACCCTGGTGCCACCTGGACGTTCACACTCGAACCCCGAGATGCGGGCACCAGGCTTGTCTACCGGCGCCGCCTCGGCCCCGGGCCGAGCGGGCTGACCCGGGTCATCGAGGCCGAACCGGAGCGGGAAGCGGAGTTCATCGCCCGCCGCAACGAGACCCACAGGCGCCACATGCAGGCTGTCGTCGACGGCATTCGCGGTCTCGCCGAGGGCGCCACCGGGTAGCTCCCCGTCTACCTGCGATCGCTCCCGACGGGATCGAAACAAAAAGGGTCGCCCCGCCGTAGTCGTGGAACGCAGCCGGTTCGATGCTGGGGAGAGCACAGGAGCTCTCGTGAGCGTGTCGCCCAAACACCCGTCTTCGATGGTCTATGAGGATGAAGGCGCAGGAGAGGCATGCGCGGTGTCGTGGCCACCGACCGGGAGTTCACTCGCTTCGTCAAAGAGACCGAGCCCCGTCTCTCCCTCGCGCTGGCCGCAGCCTACGGCGTGGAGGTAGGCGCCGAGACCACGGCCGACGCACTGGCGTGGGCCTGGGAGCACTGGGAGCAAGTGCGTTCGTGTCTCGACCAAGGAGGTCGTTGTGGACACCCTGCAGAGGAAACCATCAGAAGCGATCGACACACGGGTTCAGACGCTGGAGCGGAGAGGCCGCTGGCTGCTCGCCGCTTTGGCGCTCGTACTCGTGGCCGGCGCAGTCGCCATCGGCTGGCTGGTCGTCGAGAACCGCAGCCTGAGCTCGGATCTCGATGCAGCGGTGTACCCGCTCGAGGCCGAGTTGACGGCTCGCGAGCAGCACATGATGGATGTCGTTGACCGCTACTGGGTCGCGTGGGAGGCGGATGACTTCGAAACCATCATGGAGATGTACTCGCCGACCGCAGTTCATGTGACGGCGGGAACCGCTTCGAGCAACGAGGACGGCCGCCTACGGCGGACACTGGAAGCGTGGCGAGACCTGGGCATCGCTGACATCGACGTCGTGCGGGTGTGGGTCGTCGGGAGCAACGCGTTCTCCCTGACCGACAACCCCTCGTGGGGTCTCATGGTCACTCAATTCACGTTCGGCAGCGGAGCCGAGCCGCTCATCGAGCGCACCGAGTAGCGACCGCGGCAATCAACAGGGCCCGCCGGTGGATCGGCGGGCCCTGTCGCCATTAGGCCAGCGCCGGCATCACCTTGCTGGCGAACAGCTCGAGGCTGCTCTGGTCGTAGGCGAGGTCCTGGAAGTAGACGATGGCGTAGTCCATGCCCGCCGCCTCCCATTCCATGAGATGCTCGATGATCTGATCCGGCGTCCCGACGATGCCGGCGCCCTTGACGTAGTTGTTGTCGAACATCTCGTCGACCTTGTCGGCACCCACGACCGGCGTGAAGTGCTCTTTGACCCACGCAGATCGCTCGGCAACCTCGTCCTCGGTCTCGCCGATGACGATGTTGAAGTTTGACGTTCGCACGATGGCATCGACGTCCCGGCCGACGTCCTTGCAGTGGTCGGCGAGGATCTCGCTCTTGCGCTCGAACTCGGCCAAGTCGTACCCGAAGTTGGTGTAGTCGGCGTACTGCGCGGCGATGTTCAGCGTGATCTTCTCGCCGCCTCCCGCGATCCACATCGGGATCATCGGCTGCTGCACCGGCTTGGGCCGGCACAGGGCGCCGCCGAGCCGGTAGTGCTCGCCCTCGTAGTGGGCCTCGTCCTCGGTCCACATGAGGCGCATGATCTCGACGGCCTCACGTAACCGGGCGAGCCGCACCGAGCCCTTGCGGAACTCGTAGCCGTAGCCGTCGTACTCGTGCTCGTACCAGCCCGCGCCGATGCCCATCTCGAGCCGGCCGTTCGAAATGGCATCGATCGACGCCGCCACCTTGGCCAGGTACGCCGGCGGGCGGTAGGAGTTGCAGGTGCACATCTGCCCGATCCGAACCGTGTCGGTGGTCGCTGCCAGCGCCGCCATCAGGGTCCACGCCTCGTAGACGGGCTCCTGGGTCGGACGGGGAACCGGGTGGAAGTGGTCGTAGACCCATACCGACTCGAATCCGACGCGCTCTATCGCCCGAGCCGAGTCGAGGATGGTGGGCCAGTGCTGGTCGACCGGCAATCCCATGAGATCATGGCGCCAGCCTTGGGGGGTGAAAGCTCCGAAACGCATCGAAGGACCCTACCGCCTCTAGACGCGTGAGCGCCCGGAGCAGATCGCTCCGGGCGCTTCCCCGAGATCGAAGCCGTCAGTCGATCGGCATGTCGCTCAGATACTTCTTCCACAGATGGCCGGGCGTGCTCTCGACGGTCTCGATGACCTCGCGCATCGCATCGAGCGCGGTGGCCTCCGACCGGTCGTACACATCGCCTTGGAGGAGGCGGAGCACCTGGATGCGGTATTCCTCCTTGTCGATGAAGTAGGTGAACATGTGGAGCAGTTTGTAGTAGAGCTTGATGAACTCGTACCAGACGCCCACGCCCTCCTTGAGCTTGGACTCGTAGGACTCGAAGGCGGCCCGCGTCCTGTCGCCGGATTCCAGCGCCTTGATGATCGCCTCGGAGGCGAACTTGGCGCTGTGCGCCGCCACGCTGACGCCCGACGAGAAGATCGGGTCGACGAACCGGGCGGCGTCGCCGATGAGCACGTAGCCGTCACCGGCGAACTGGCTCATCGAGTACGAGTAATCGGCTTCCGTCTTGAAGTCGTTGATCAGCGTCGCCTTGGCCATCGCCCGGGCGAAGTCGGGGCTGGATCCGACCATGTCCTGCCAGTACTCCTCGAGGCGGCCCCGGGACTGCTGGAAGACCTCCTTCTCGACGACGACCCCGATCGAGGTGATGGTGTCCGTGATCGGGATCTGCCAGCCCCAGCCGCGCTTGGCGTTGAGGAAGTAGATGTGGATGAAGTCCCAGGTGTCCGGGTTGGCGCTGCGGTCGACATCCTCGAACCACCCGTGGACCGCGAACTGGTTGAAGATCGGGTCCTTCTGGCGCAGGCGGAGCTGGGAGCCGAGAATGGCATTGCGGCCCGATGCGTCCACGACGATCTTGGCCGGGACGTCCACCTCGACGCCGGCGAGGGAGACCTTGACGCCAACCGCCCGGTCGCCGTCCATGAGAACCTCACGCACGTCGACGCCCTGATACACCTTCGAGCCGAGCGACTGGGCGTGCTGGAGGAGGCGTAGGTCGAACCGGCTGCGGTCCACGTGGTACGTGTAGTCCTGGTTGATCCCCTCCTGGGGGAACTCCTTGAACCAGATGGCGTACTCACCGGGGGCGTCGGTGCCGTGCCACGAGGCGCCGTACTTGTGGGGGAAGCGCTCTTCCTCCATGACCGGCAGGAAATCGATGTCCTCGAAGATCCGGGTCGTTGCGGTGACCATGGACTCGCCCACGTGAGGCCGTGGATGCATGGCCTTCTCGAAGATCACGTTGTCGATGCCCGCCTTCGACAGGTAGGCCCCCAGGATCGACCCGGCCGGGCCTCCCCCGATGATCACGACATCCCCCATTAGTCCCTCCTATGGAGCCGGCCGAGCGACCGGCGGTAAAGGCTGAATCAGCGTTCAGCAATGTACCGCTTTCCGTTTCGCAAACCAGATGACGGAGGGAATATGAGTCGGGCGACTCAGACGATCCGGCGATCGCTCGCCCAACGCGCCAGCTCGTGGCGGCTGGACAGCTGCAGCTTGCGGAGCACCGCCGACACGTGGGTCTCCACGGTCTTGATCGAGATCGACAGCCGTCTCGCCACCTGCTTGTAGGTGTAGCCGCGGGCGATCTGACGCAGCACCTCCTGCTCCCGAGGGGTCAGCTGGTCCAACTCGGGATCGGACGGTCGCGGCATGGCCCCGGCGAAGGCGTCGAGAACGAACCCGGCCAGTCGGGGGGAGAACACGGCGTCGCCGTCGGCGGTGCGCCGGATGGCGTCGGCCAGCTCGTCCGGCCCGATCGACTTGGTCACATAGCCACGGGCGCCGGCGCGGATCATGGCGATCACGTCTTCGGGGGCGTCGGAGACGGACAGCGCGAGGAAGCGGATGTCGGGATGGGTCTCGGCGACGTTCTGAATGACCGCGAGCCCGCCGCCGCCAGGCATGTGAACGTCGATGAGGACCAGGTCCGGCTCGCTCTTGCGGATCGCTCCGATGGCGTCGTCGACGTCGGTCGCCGATCCGACGATGTCGAAGCTGTCGTCGCCCGCCAGCTCGGTGCGGACGCCGGTGAGGAACAGCTCGTGGTCGTCGACGAGGAAGAGACGGATCGTCACGGCTGCTCCAGCGGCATCTCGAGGTGCACTTCGGTGCCTTCGCCCGCCTCGCTGTGGATCTCGGCCGCTCCGCCGTGGCGGGTCATCCGGCCGGCGATCGACTGGCGAATGCCGTGGCGGTCGTCGGGGACCTCGTCCGGATCGAAGCCTCTGCCTTGATCGGTGACGAAGACGTCGAGCGATCCACCCACCGCTTCGGCGTAGACGGACACTCGGGGAGCGCCGGAGTGGCGGGCGGCGTTGTTCATGGCCTCGGCCGCCGCCTTGACGACGGCCTCGACCTCGTTGGTCACCGGGATGTCGTTCACCACGACGACCTCGACCGGCACGTCGTGATCTTGCTCGACTCTCGTGGCCGCCTGCTCGAGAGCGCGCGAGAGACTGAGGCCGTCGGCCGAGGTGCCGGCGCCGTAGAGCCAGTTGCGCAGCTCGCGTTCCTGGGAACGGGCCAGGGTGACCATCTTGCGGGGGTCGTCGCTGCGCTGGATGAGGGCCAGCGTCTGCAAGACCGAGTCGTGGAGGTGGGCCGCCAGCTCGGATCGTTCCTCCGAGCGGATGCGGTCGCGCCTCTCCGAGGCGAGATCGCCGGCGAGCCGAACCACCCATGGTCCGAACACCAGCATGAACCCGGCGGCGGTTATGCCGACGGCGATGACGATGGGGCCGAGCTGGCGAAAGGCGTCGATGCTGCCCGAGAAGGTGGCGAGGCCTCCCAGCATGAGGACCGCACCAAAGATGACCCGGACATTGCTCGGAGCCGTCTCGGCGAGCACCGACCCGCCGGGCTGACGACGCTCGCTGCGGTCCCAGATGGCGGCGATGCCGAAGGCTACGAGCAGCGCCGACCAGACGAGTCCGTCACCGAACCACAGGTCGACCCCACGAGCCGCAACCAGGGCGGCGAGGAGGAAGAGCGCCAGGCCCCCCTGACGGCGGCCGTCGAGGTCGCGCTCGACGGTTCGAGTCGGCGCTGCATCGCCGGCCAGCAGCCAAAGCACCACGTAGAGGACCACGCCGATGCCGCCGGCGAACGTGAGCACAACGAAGGCGGCCCGCAGGTAAGGCGTGCCGACGTGGAGATGAGCGGCGAGCCCGGCGGCGACGCCGCTCACGACACGCTCGTCCGAGCTGCGGACCAGTGACGTGCGCAGTCGCTGCCAGGCGGCCTTCTCGCGCCTGGTGTCGGGAGGTGTCGTCTCGATGTCGACCACGAGTCGATGTTGTCACAGGCCCGTTGTGCCCACAACCGGGGATGCCCCTGACCGGCAGCCTTATCTCAGGGTCGTCTCAGGGTCATACCCAATGGTGATCGTCGCCCGCACCCGGCACGATGGCGGCATGAACGACACGATGACTCCACCACGAACCCAGCCCGAGCTGGTCCGCCCCCATGACGGCCGGGTCATCGCCGGCGTCGCCTCCGCCGTGGCGAGAAGGCTGGACGTCGGCGTCGGCTGGATCCGGGTGGCGTTCGTCCTCGCCTCCTTCTTCGGCGGTCTCGGCATCCTGCTGTACATCGTCGGCTGGCTCACCATCCGCGACGAGCACGAGGTCACGCCCATCGCCGAACGCTGGGTGGGCGACCTCGAAGGAACGTCCGCCTGGGTCGGTATCGGCCTCATCGTCGTCGCCGGCTTGGTGCTGCTCAGCGCGACGAACCTCGTCAGGGGTGAGCTCGTGCTGGCGGCTGGACTGTTCCTCGCCGGCGTGCTGCTGTATCGGGGCCGGCTCCCGGGCCGCCTCGGGCAGGATGCCGACTCGGCACCGTTGCCGGAAACCGCTGCTTCGGCGTCGTCGACCGCAACAGAAGAACGGGTGTCCGGCACCATCGGGGGCGGTGCAGCTCCTCCTCCTGCTCCTCCCTTGGCCCAGCGTCCGATGCCGCCCCCGCCGGCACCGCCCGGACCGCCGTCCTACCTGGGACGCCTTGCGGTGGCGGCGTCGCTGCTCCTCCTCGGTGTGATGGGGTTGCTCGACAACCTCGACGTCATCCGACCGGGTCTCCGCCACTACGTCGCCGGCGTCGTCCTCGTGCTCGGAATCGCCCTGCTCGTCGGCAGCTTCCTAGGGCGGGCGCGGGGGCTGATCGTGCTCGGTCTGTTTGCGATGCCCATTCTCTTCGTCTCGGCCGCGGTCCGGCTGCCGTTGAGCGGGGAGTGGGGCGATCGGGAGGTCCGACCGGCAGCATCTACTGAGCTTCAGTCGAGGTATGAGCTGAGTGGCGGCCAGCTGGTGCTCGACCTGCGTGATCTTGCCGCCCTCACCGAGGACACCGCGGTGTCAGTCGACGTGGGGGTCGGGCAGATCAGGGTGGTCATTCCACCCGATGCTGCGTACGACGTCGCAGCCAGCGCCTCTGTCGGGATCGGGGCCGTGAACGT
The DNA here is from genome assembly GCA_041611095.1 of Acidimicrobiia bacterium. Classification (GTDB taxonomy): domain Bacteria; phylum Actinomycetota; class Acidimicrobiia; order Spongiisociales; family UBA5794; genus UBA6912. Next base: position 37,103 of record JBFINP010000009.1, read on the forward strand.
GCTCGGGGTCGACCACGGTGGGCTCGGAGTCGATCAAGAGATCTACCTCGGTCCCGATTCGGACGGACCGGATCTCCAGTTGCAGCTCGACGTGGGTCTCGGCGAGATCGTCGTCGAGGTCACCAATTGAGGAAGGATTCGCTCGTGCAACGCCACAGCTTCGACGTCATCTCGTTCCTCTTCGGTGCGGCGTTCGTCGTCGCCGCCACATGGGTGCTCGTCACCGACGGCAACCTGGACCTCGTCGACGGTAGATGGGTGTGGCCCGGTCTTCTCCTGCTCGGGGGAGTGTTGCTCCTTGCCTCCATCGTGACGAAGCCGAAGTCGAACCCGTCGCCCTTCCTCGAGGCGTCGGACTCCGGGGACGCCGACGAGGCAGCTCGTATCGAAGAGGCCAAGGCCGAGCTACCGGAGGACCCGTTCAGTCGACGGGGATCTTGACCCGGCGGCCTGGAGTCGTCGGATCGGCGCCTTCGCCGTCGTCCTCGCCGAGTATCGACTGAACGAGGGTGGCGGCGACGAGAATCGTGTCGTAGAGCGTGGTCTGGGCCCGCGACGGGTCGAGGTGGGTCAGCAGCTCGATCCCGAGAAACAGCGACGCAACGGCGTAGGCGAGATCGTCGATGGGCACGAGGCCGGCGAAGGGCGTGTCGGCCGCCACCGCCTCGAGCGTCTCCTTCACCACGTCGATCCAGGGATCGAACGCGTCGCGCAGGCGGGTCCCCATCTCGTCGTTGCCGGCGGCCCCCGCCATGAGCTGGGTGAGCACCGTGAGGTTGCCCTCGGCGAGATCCTCGGCGTGGAGCTCGGCGGCGACCTCGGCGAGCTCGGGGAGGGTGCGGATGCCCGCCAGCTTCTGCCGGTAGCGCTCGATGCGCTGCTCGCTCGTGTGGTAGATCGTGGCGACCAGCACCTCCTCGATGCTCCCGAAGTGGTAGAAGATCAAGGCCTGGTTGAAGCCTCCGTGGCGGGCGATGGCGCGGGCGCTCGTGCCCGTGATGCCCTCCTCCTTGAGGGTCGCCACCGTGGCTTCGATAATCTTGGTTCGCGTGTCCTCGCCGGTCATCGGGGCCTCAGGCGTCGATCGTGTGGAGGCAGTCCTCGCACTTGGGTGGGCCCAGTATCGCTCCGATGGCGGCGCGGTGGGTGGACACTCGCTTGAAGAGGGCGGCGGCCAGCCCGGAGAGTCCACGACGCGACAATCGCATCGCCCACGGCCGCCAGCGGCGGAGCGCCCACAGGCACATGAGAAACCCGTCGGGCGCTCCCCACCACACCCGCCCGTCGTCGGCGACCACGACCAGTTCGTCGCCGAGCTCGCGGATCCTGCCGAATCGGCGCATCGCCGCCGGCGAACCGGCGGCGAGCACCTCGATCGGGACGTATGCGGGTTGCAGGGTGAGCCAGTGGGCCGACCGCCTGCACAGGTTGCAGTTCTCGTCGTAGAGGACGGTGAGTGCGGCCGGATACATGCTCAGGCTCCGCTGTCGGGGTCGGCGAGCACGGCGCGGTGGAGGACGGGCGGGGGAGCGGCGTCGATCTGGCGTCGTTGCCTGATCTTCCAGAACACGTACATGTTCACGAAGTGGATGACGCCGAGGCTCAACAGCAGGATGCCCAGCTTGCGGATCAGCAGCTCGCTGGCCGCCACCGAGTCCTCGGGCCGCTCGCCCGGCAGCAATAGCAGGGCATAGCCGAGGTTGAGCATGTAGAAGCCGATCACCAGCAGCCGGTTGACGGCGTGAGCCATCTCCGGCCGGTCGTCGAAGACGTCGGCGAGGAACACCTCCCCGTTGCGGAACAGGGTCCTGGCCAGCCATACGACGAGCGAGACCGCCGCCACACCGTAGATCACATAGACGGTGAGCAGAGCCGCCGTCGTGTCCATCAGGTCACCTCCTGGGTGAGTCGTCGAATACGTCGGGGGGTGCGGGGTTTGCGGAAGGCACGGGGCGGAGGGATCTCTTGACCACCCCAGGCCCGAAGATGAGGCCGGTGGCGAGTGGGGGGCCGGTGATGATCGCCGACTCCGGGGAGACGAGGATCGGAACCGCCAGCAGGACGGCGGGCAGGATGAGGAAGATCCTGATGTGCTGTCCGGTCGTGTGCGGCGGCCGCCCGGTGAGGTGACGCAGGCCGTAGATGAGCAACGCCTGGCCGAGGACCGGTAGTGCGAGGAAGCCGCCGGCGCAGGCACCGATGATCGCCCCGATGAAGAACCCGGCCGGCCCCGCGAAGAGACCCAGGAGGGCCCCCACCACGGTTCCCGCCTTGATTCCGAGGAGCAGCCATCCGACGATCATCCGATCCCAGAGGACCTCACGGTCCGTGGGCTTGACGGTGCGGGCGGCGTGGGGAGGAGCTGGTGGCTGCGGCGACGGGTCGTCGGTCGCCAGGGATCGGCGAGCGAGGCGATCACTGAAATCGTCCCAATCGGCGAAGGGACTGTCACTGTCTACGGGTTTGAGCGTTCGCTTTGAGCGCATGCTTTGAGCATATGCTCAAACAGTGATCGCGTCAAGGGGTGCGGGATTCGGAAGGGGCGGGCCTCCGGGATGGCAGGAGGCCCGCCCCATGGTGTGGCAGCGGTGCGTGGCGGATCAGGCGGCGGGCAGCTCGCGGATGCGATCGGCCTGGAACTTCAGCACGGTGATGATCGTGCCCAGCCCGAACGTGATCGCCAGCAGGTAGAGGCCGACGCCCATGCGGCGCACTCCTTCGAGCCAGATGCCGGCCTGCTCGGCGGCGACGAAGTTGCTCCCGGAGTCGAGACCGGCAGCGATCACGAAGTGGATGATCACTGGGATCAGGATGGCCATCATTCCCATCATCATCCCGGCCATGAACACCTTGGCCGTCACCGGCATCTCCAGAGTCTCCACGCTGCGACCCGCCGCCTCCTGTACCTCGCCGCCACCCTTGCGGAAGGCGCCGAGGATCCGGGCGATGGCGAACGACACCGCAGCGAAGACCGCCATGAAGCCCAGGAACATGAACCCAGGTACCAGGTGGTTCAGGCGGGCGATCGTCACCTCGGACGAACCGCCGGCGACCGCGTCGGCGCGGACGATGGCGAGGATGAACCCGATGGCGAAGCTCATGAGCGCCATCACCCACATCGGTGCCCACAGTGCCCGGCCCATCTTCTGCGGGAAGTTGTAGCCCGGTGAGTGGTCGCTGACCTTCACCTGCGGCTTGGCGAGGGTGGTTGTCATCGTCATCATCTCCTATCGGCCCGTCGCGATGATCTGGCGGATGCGGTCGAACTGGAAACCGAGCACGTTGCCGATGGTCACGAGGGCCATGACGATGCCGGCGAGAATGAGACCGATGCCCAGCTCACGGAAGGGACCCAGCCACGCCTGCCAGGCGGCGAACGACTGCGGCGTGTCGGCTCCACTGGCCACCAGGTACAGGATGAACTGGGCGACCGCCACCATCAGCCCGAGCATCAGCAGCCCGACGAATGCCTTGGCCGTTGCGGGCATCTTCAGCGTGGCGACCGTCAGCCCCAACGCTTCTTGCACTTGGCCGCCGCCTTCACGCAACGACGCGAGGATCGAGCCCAGCAGGAATGCGATGCCGGACAGCAGCATGCCCTCGCCGAGGAACTGGAGACCTTGGGTCCAGGCGCCGAGCGCGGCGATTGTCCGTGGCGAACCTTCGGCGACGGTCGCGGCCCAAATGATCGAGAGGACGGCGCCGGCGACGACGAGCATGGCGCCCATCGCCAGCATCGGCGCCCACATCGTGCGTGCCATCTCGTGGACCGGTAGCGGTCCCGGTGCCACCCGGCTGGTGATCGCCCGTCCGAAGGGCGTGTCCACGTCCCCGCCGATCGCCGGTGTCGAGTCGTCCCCCGCGGCCTTGAGCAGCGGAAGTGTCTCCTTCACCGCCTGCACCCGCAGCCACAAGCGAACGAGTATCCCGATGAGGATCACCCCGATCGCAAACTTCACCGTCCCGAAGCCGAGCGTCGTGATCCCGAAGGACCATGCAAGCGTCTCGGCGGCGGCGGTCGGGTCGCTGTCGAGCAGATTGCCGGCGACGATGTTGGCGATGAGGGTCACCACCACGAGCATCACGCCGACGATCGCCAGGCCATAGCCCCAGCCCCGATGCCGGGTCGTGTACCCGGTCCCCGCACCCGCAGGCGGGCGGGTCAACCGTTCTGTTCGGGCCACCATCTGGTTCTCCTCTCTCGATGGCGTCTATGCGGGGAACGCCAGGTCGTGTTCCCGACCAAGGGGAACTGTCAGCGCGGTGACAAAGGCCAACCGTCGGCATGACGCTATTCGGTGAGGAGAGACCCCGCAGCCGGGCTCACCCTGGACGGCTTCAGTCCGTGACGCCACCCCTCCCCACCGGACCGGTGCCGCTCGATCAGTCGTCGGGCCGGTGGCGTCACGGTCTACGCTGCGGGAATGGACCGCTCACCGTCACCGTTGCTGTCAGCGTGAAGGACATCGCACATCTGCTCATGGACGACGACACGACCGTCGCCGTGGTCGGAGCCACCGACAACCCGGCGAAGTACGGCTCGGTGATCTACCAGGATCTCAAGGAGAAGGGGTTCACGGTCTATCCGGTGAATCCCCATCGGGCCACCGTCGACGGCGACCGGGCCTATCCAACCTTGGCCGATCTCCCCGAGCCGCCCACGATCGTCAACTTCGTCGTGCCGCCGCACGAGACGCTGCGGGTGCTGGAACAGGCCAAGGAGCTGGGCGTCACGAACGCCTGGGTACAGCCCGGCGCCGGCGACGCCCACGTCGTTGACTATCTCGAGGAGAACGGGTTCACCTACCTAGCCAACGCCTGCATCATGGTGCGCTCCCGGCACCGATCCGCTGCTGCCTCCTGAGTCAAAACCGGTGAGCCGCTCTCTACCACTCGCTCTTCGTCTCTGGGGTGGGGGTCCTCGCTCCGCATTGCTCGTCCACGGTCTGTCGTCGAGCAGCGAGGGTTGGTGGCGGCTCGGACCTGATCTCGCCGCCTCGGGCTGGTCGGTGACCGCCCCGGACCTGCGTGGCCACGGCGCCAGCGGCGATGGCGACGACTTCTCCCTCTCCGGATACGTGGCCGACGTCCTCGCCCTCGGGTCGGGCTGGGACCTCGTCCTGGGTCATTCCTTGGGTGGGCTCGTCGCGCTGGCATGCCAGCGTCGTGACCCGTCATTTGCGAAGCGTCTCGTCCTCGAGGACCCGTGGCTCGACATCAACGCCGGCGACGAGGTGCTCGAGTGGCTGGGCGAGGAGTACAACGGGCCCATCACCGCCGAGCGCATCGCGACAACTCGCCCCCGCTGGCATCCCGAGGACGTTTCATGCAAGGTGCGCGCCCTCGAAGCGGCAGGCGAGGACGTCATGCGTGCGACGTGCCTCGCACTCGACGGAGTCGACCTGCGTACCGACCTGCTCGCGCTGCGGGTGCCGACCCTCCTGATGGGCGCCGATCCCGAACTCGACGCACTGATGAGTCCCGAGGAGGGGAAAGCGGCCGAGGCGAATCCCGAGGTGACGTACGTGATGGTCGCCGGCTCGTCGCACTCCATCCACCGTGACTCGTACGAGGCGTTCTGGATGGCGCTGGCCGCCTTTGCCGGGGTGACGCTGCCAGACTGAGCCGATGGACATCTCCTGCCCGAGCTGTGGCGAGCGTGAGGAGCTGCGGGGCGACCGCTCCGGCGACGTCATCACGCTGCACTGCCTTGCGTGCGGTCATCAGTGGCCACGCGATCTGGCGCCGAAGTGCTCGGAATGCGGAGGCGACGACCTCCAGCCGGTTCCGCTGGCCATCGTCGAGAAGGGCAGGGGCACCCAGCTGTCCGTCGTCGGAACCAGGACGATTCACCTCTGTTACGAATGTGATGCGGAGACCATCGCCCACTGGCATCGGAACCGACCGAATCCGTTGATGCCAAACGAGCTGCCGACGATGTGACCCTCAGGCGTCCCGGCTGATGAGCTGATCGACCGGGGCGAAGTCGTCGACGAGGGGACGGGCACCGTCGATCCAGTCGACCAGCTCCTCGCCAACGAGCACCAGTTCCTCGGCGCCGCGTCCCCGCATCCGGTCGAGCAGCGGTGCAAGGTCGAAGGGGCGGTCCGAGGCGGCGACGACGTAGTTGCCGCCCTGCTCGCCGTACAGGTACTCCTCGGGTGCGATCACCATGACGTGGTCGAACACCTCGCCGAGCGTCGCCGCCTCGGCGCGGGCGAAGCCCGCCGGTGCGTAGTCGATGAGGTTCATCACGTATAACCCGTCGGCCGTCATGTGGTCCTCGAGCTTGCGGTAGAACTCCTCGGTCGTCAGGTGCCACGGCACCGACTCGCCGCCGAAGGCGTCGCCGACGGCCAGCTCGAAGGTGTCGAGGGGCGTCGAGTCGAGGGTGAGCCGGGCGTCGCCAACCTCGATGACGTCGATCTCGTCGGGGTCGAGACCGAGGTCGCGTTCGGCTATGGCGAGCAGCTCCGCATCGAGCTCGAGCACGGTGTTCGTGCTGCCCGGCCGCACCGCCGACAACCAGCGGGGGAGCGTGAAGCCTCCGCCGCCGATGTACACGGCGTCGAGGGGACCCTCCGGGGCCTGGGTCAGGACCGCATCGGCGAGCAAACCGGCGTAGCGGAACTCGAGATAGGTCGGGTCCTCGAGATCGACGTAGGAGTGGCGCAGCGTGTCCAGCCACAACACCCGTCCCGTCGGCCGGAAGTCGTCGACCGTCACTCTGGCGCAGAAGTAGGCGGTCTCGATGTCGCAGGGACCGGTGACGACGAGATTGAGCCCGCCGGCGACGAGCGTCCCGGCGACGACGGCGGCGATCCCCACGGTCGGTGGTCGCATCGCCCGGTAGGCGAGCGCGATGCCGGCGACGACCAGCAACGTGCCCACGGTCAGCACGATCGGCCGTGACGGGAGCGTGGCCAAGAGGACGAATCCGGTGAAGAAGGTGCCGAAGATGGCTCCGGCGGTGCCGATGGCCGAGTAGCGGCCCACGACGGAGCCCGTCTCGGTGAGGTCGTGGAGCATGATCTTGACGACCACGGGCGTGACGGCGCTGAGCACGAGAGCGGGCAGGAAGAAGCCGAGGGCAGTCAGCACGACGATGCCGATCGCGTCGGCGGAACGCAGCGACGGTCCGGCGACGGTGATGATCGCGGGTGCGAGCAGGGTGAGGATGCCTCCGGCGATCAGCAGAGGGCCGAGCAGCTTGTGGGGCTCGTAGCGGTCGGCGGCCCGCCCTCCGAGCCAGCTGCCGATCGAGATGCCGGCGAGGACGGTTCCGATGATCCCGGTGAACGTCTCGAGAGTGACGCCGACGTAGGGTGCCAGCAGCCTGCCGGCGAGGATCTCTAGGACGAGCACCGCTGCCGAGGTGAAGAAGACGAGGGTGCGGGCGGCGACGGGGGACATGGCGGCGCAGTATGACACGGGTCTCGCACGTAGCCAGGCTCGACGCTTCTCACCGTGTCTGAATGCCCCCGTAGACGCCTTCCGACCTCGCGCGTAGGCTCGGCTCTGTGTCGCTCACCGGGCACCTGCCCGGCTTGTGGGAGGGGGCGAGGAGGACCTCGGGAAAGGGGAGCCCATGTCGTTGAGAAGAAGAGCCCTGGTCTCCGTTGCGGCGCTGACCTTGTTGCTGTGGGCGTTGCCGCTGCACGTCGCAGGCGCGCAAGATGAGGAACCTGATCCTTGCGCGGATCCGCACGGGTATGTGGAATTCCTCGCCGGCATGGGGATCGACGCCAATCTCGTGCTCGGCACCGCAGGTGATGACGACCTCGTCGGGACCGAGGGCGTCGACCTGATGGTCGGTCTCGAGGGCAACGACAGGATGCGCGGTTTCGATGGCGACGATTGGATCGCCGGCTGTCTCGGAGATGACGTGATCAATGCCGGAGCGGGAGACGACAACGTCACCGGAGACGACCTGACCTTCTTCGGCAACGTCGACGCTCCGGGAGGGAACGACAGCATCACGGGTGGTCCGGGGAACGACGGCCTACTCGGGGGCCCCGGCAACGACGTCCTGCGGGGTGAGGACGGCGACGACTTCCTCGCCCTGGCGGTCGGGGATGACACGGGCATAGGTGGCCCCGGTGCGGACACCATCATCGGCGGTTTCGGCGAGGACTTCTTGCGGGGTGACTCCGGGGACGACTTCCTTGCGGGCGGTCCCGGGTCGGACACAATCTTGGGCGGCGGCGGCGACGACTTCCTCGCCGGCGACACGCCTCCACCGCCACCCGACGTAGAGCCACCTCCGGTGCCGGCCGACGGTACCGACCGCTGCGATGGCAATGCAGGGTTCGACACGGCCACGGCGTGTGAGCGGATGAGGAGCATCGAGAACCCGATCTGACGGGTCTTTGTTCCGCACCAGGAGGGGCCGGCGCATCGTCGCCGGCCCCTGTGCGTACGACCTGCACCTGAGCGCCTCGTCGTGGGCGAGGCGCCCACTCGTTGGTCACGATCTCGCCTCCTACGCGGTGATTGAGCCTGCGGGCTGGTTCGATCCCGTCGATCTCGCCCCATGTTCCGAGCTGCGCGGCGTGGCGCCGGTCGGAATCGGGACTCGGGCCCGGCCGGCTGGCACTTGTTCACCGGCGCCGATCGGCGCACGCTGGAAGCCTGAGAGGTGGCGCATCATGTGGCGGCTCGTTTGGCTGGTTCTCTTTTCCTTGCTCGTGGTGGCTTGCGGCGAGGGCGTGGAGGTCGTCTCGACGGGCGGGCCGACGACTGCGTCGAGCGAGGCGCCGGCACCGCCCTCGACTCCGGCGTCCCCCGAAGCCACGGCGACCCCCGAAACGACGACGACCGTCAGGCCATCGTCGAATGAGGTCGCACCGACGAGCATGGCGACGACCTCCACGACGATCCCGCTGGGACCACCGATGCTCGAGGTGACCTCGCCCGGTGCGAACGAGCACGTAGAGATGCGTTATATGCGGTTCGTCGGCGTCACCGATCCGGGCTGCGTGGTCGAGGCGGCGGGGCGGTACCCGGTCTCCGTCGCCGACGACGGCAGGTTCGAGGCCGTGCTGATCCTGAACCCGGGCGGCAACGTGGCCACATTCACGGCGACGGACCCGTGGGGCGGAAGCTCCGAGCTGCGAGTGCCGGTCTACTACGACCCGCCGCTCGAGCTGCGCGTCGACGGGTTGGGTGACGTCGACTTCCAGACTTCGATGGACGAGGCGATGGCGGCGTTCGAGAAGATCCTCGGGCCGCCCGACGTGGACGACATCGTCGACAGGGCGGGCCTTCCACCGGAGATTCGCGATAGCGAGTGGGCGATCTTCAGCGCCACCGCCTACCCCGGCCACGACTACGCCCGCTTCGTCACGTGGGAGGGTGCCGGGCTCATGGTCATGTTCAGCGACTCGGTACCGGCCTCCGACGAGCGCCTCGTCAACTTCAACGGATGGACCGCCCACGATCCGGGCGAGTACGGGACGCGTCTCGTCACCGACGTCGCCGTCGGTGTCGGCTCGACGCTGGCCGATCTGGAGGCGGCGTACGGCGACGCCCTCACGTGGTACGCCGAGCCCGACGAGTTCGCCGGTGGCTACCACTTCTCGATCGAGACCGGCGTCCCCAGCTGGTATGAAGACGAGATGATGCGCTACCACGGCATGTTCAGCGGAGATCCGACCAAGCCGGGCACGACCGTGGCGGAGCTTCACGCGGGGTTCGGCTTCGACACCTGCTGACCGGGGCGCCGTCACATAGGCATGCCGACGACGAGCGCAGAGAGTGCTGCGATCGCGACGATGGGGACGGCCACTGCGACCCGCTTCCAGACCGCCATCCGGACGCCGGGCGAGCGGGCGAAGGCGATCGAGAAGCCCCACGCTTCGAGTCCGAGCATCGGGAGATACCAGAGAAGGGCGATCGAGGCGGCGGCGCCACTGAGCCGCCAGTTGTCGAAGATGGCGTCGTTGACGACGGGGATCTGAGCGAGGGTGCCGGCTGCGAGCAGCGGAGCGACCAGCCACCAGGGCCGGCGCCTACCGATGGCGATGGCCCAGAGGATCACCGTCGGCCACATCACCGCACCCCCTGCGCCGAGAAGGAGCATGGCCAGGAGCGACAGCCGCCACCACCCCTGACCGCCGGCGCTGCGCCGGTGCCGGGCAAGCCCGAGCACGCTCCCGGCGATGACCGACGCCACGAGGATGAACACGGTGCCTTCGATGGTGAACTCCGGGTTGATGGTGATGAAACGCATCCAGATCCTCATCGAGATGCCCCAGACGAGGCCGAGGCCGGCGCCGATGGCGACGGCGCGGATCCACGTGGACCGGAGTTCCATCCCAGGAGCGATTTGGGTCGCGTGGAGGTCCTGATAGGTCGTCATGGTGCTTCCTGTTCTCGCTGTCGTTCTGACAGACGATCGAGGGGCGTTCACGGGTGACATGGCTGTCTAGGGTCACGGCTCGTGGACGACGCCCCGATCCTCGAGCACGACCCGTCGCCGACTGCGGTCGTGGACCCGAGTGCGTGGTTCGCTCCGATGGAGATCGCCCCGCACGCCGTCATCACCTGGATGCCCGATGTCGTCGAGGGGGTGGTGGCCGAGCTCGGGGGTGTGGAGCGCACCCGGTTCGCCGCCGAGAGTGCAGTCCATCCCGTCTGGGAGGTCGACTATGCCGGGCAGCCGCTGGTGGTGGTGCTCGCCGGCGTGGGTGCGCCGGCGGCGACGCTCCTGTTCGAAATGCTCATCGTCCTCGGGTGCCGCCGCTTCGTGGCGTGCGGGAGCGCCGGGGGACTGGTTCCGGAGGCGGGGCCGGGACTGGTCGTGGTGCCGGAGGCGTCGGTGCGGGACGATGGAGTGTCGTACCACTACGCACCGCCGGCGCGGTTTGCGGTGCACGACGAGGGGATGCAGCGTGAGGTGGAGGCGCAGTGCCGGGCTGGCGGCATGGAGGTGTCGACGGCGCCGACGTGGACCACCGATGCGCTGTTCCGGGAGACGGCGCAGCAGGTGGCGGTGCGGGTGGCGGAGGGATGCGTGGCCGTGGAGATGGAGGCAGCGGCGCTGGCGACGGTGGCGCGCTTCCGTGAGGTGAAGCTGGGGTACGCGGTGTACGTCGCCGACACGTTGCACGGCGACGAATGGGACCGAGAAGGGCTCGTGCGTCCCGATGTGGCGTTCAGGCGGCGGCTATTCGATGCGGCCGCTCGAGCCTGTCTGGCGGGCGGCTAGTTCGGTGGGGTGGCGAGCCATTCGGTGAGGATGCGGTCGAAGTCGGGGCGGTCGGCCAGGTGCTCGCATCCGATGCGTCCCTGGTAGGCCTTCTCCTCCCAGTAGGTGTGCGCGGTCGCGTCTCGCCAGCGGGCCTGGGCCATACGCCGGTAGGAGCGGTGGATCTGTGCTGTGAGGAAGCTGACGACCTCGTCGTCGGTGAGCCGGTCCGGCCGGTGGCCGAGCCGGGCGAGGCGGGCGAGGACCCGGCGGTGGGCGATCATCCGTGGCTCGAAGCGCTCGTCGGCGCAGACCTGGATGAGGTGCATGGGGTGACCGGTGGAGGATTGGAAGGCTGCCGTCGAGAAGCTGTGGGTGCCGAAGCGGTGCTGGATCTCCGTGGTCGTTGAGGTGAGCTCGATCCATCCCGTGCTGTCGGCGGTGCGGTGGATCTCGATCGGGTAGGTGCCGTCTTGGTCCGTGACGCTGAGGGTGGCGGCGTGCCGGTAGCCGTACGCGGTGTACGCGGCGACCTCGGCGGCCATGTCGAGGGAGGGTGTCGAGCGCTCCACGCTGACGAGTTGCTGGGAGAGGAGGAGCCGGCGCCTGCGGTTGACGACGATGATCGCCGGAGGGACGGCGAGGATGAGCAGCCACGGCGATACGATGACGAGCCCGAGCCAGGTGAGGGCGACGGCGCCGAGGCGGACCCACGGGCTGCGGGCGCCGAGGCGGAGCGGGATGAGGGCGGCGACCATCACGAGGAGGCCGAGGAGGTTCCACGGCACGGGCACCCAGGTGAGTCCCTCAAGCACGTTGGCGACCCTACCGGCGCCCTGTCTCGCCGACCGGAAAATGCGTGGTGCGGTTCGACCTGTCGACCGGCCACGGGTGCCATCCCCGGCCGCCACTACACTTCCGCCCGCTTCGGGCGTTTAGCTCAGTTGGGAGAGCGCTTCCCTTACAAGGAAGAGGTCGGCGGTTCGAGCCCGTCAACGCCCACGGCCTGGAAGCGTTGGGACATAACGGTTTCAGTCATCAGCCTCCAGCCGACGGCTCTCCGATATGGCTTCGCAACCACATGAGCGTCGCTCCAGGGTGAGGCGAGTGCATCGGCGGCGTCCCGATCGAGGCGGTCGTACCCGACAAGAAAGGGTCCGAATGCTCGTGTGCCCAAGACGGGAGGCGATCACGGCGGGGTGCACGCGATGCCTCGTGCAAGCGGAGACGCACCGAACCCCCGTTCTCGGTCTGTGATTGGGGGCTACCGTGTCGGCATGGGCAACGACATGGAAGGCCGTTTCACAGCGGCACGTGAAGCTCTGAACGCCGGCGATACGGGGCCTTTTCTCGCTCTCATGGCGGACGACGTGATGTGGTGGGAGACGGGCGATGACGCTCCACTCATTGGGCGCGACGCAGTGGCGAATCGTCTCGACGAACTCGTTGCGTTCGGCATCCATGACGACGTCCACGACGTGCTTGCCAACGCTGAGCATCTCGTCGCTCTCATCCACGCAGAGACCCGAGGGGAGAAGGGCCCCTTCAGCTACTCGACGGCAGAGGTCTACCACTTCGCCGACGACGGTCGGATATCGAAGCGACAGGCGTTCGCTCACGACACGTCGAAGATAGAACGGTTCTTCGGCCAGAGTTCATGACCGGGTCGGCAGGATCCGGCGGACGCAGGGTCAGCCGAAGTGGCACACCGGCGGGTACTCGACCCCTCCCTTGAGCGTCGTAGCTGGTGAGGCGCAGCACCTGCAACGCTTCGCGTGGAGCTCATTGCACACTGTCGCCGGGCCCGAGTGTGGGTGCCGGCGCCGACCTCGTGGCGCAGTACGGCTCGGACTGGCCCAACCTGACAGGACGCTCACCGGGCTCGATACCAGTCGGCGGTAGCGGGGATACCCGCTTCAAGGGGCGTCGCGTCGTCCCAGAAGCGGGTGATTACCTGCCGGACCGTGCGGTCAGGTTCATTGGGGACATACCACGCTTGGCCCAGCACGTGGGACACAGGGTCGAAGATCTCGAGAACGCAACTTCACCCGGCTCGGGTGAAGCCTCGCGCCCTGACAGGGCAGAAGGTCGGTGGACAACCGAACACGAATGGGCGGTCGGCCCGGCTCATGCGAGGGATTGGCCGTTGACCGTATAGGTGCCCAGAGCTGAACCCGAGGTGCGCACGATGACCGATTCCACCACTTCAGTGAGCACGGATCAAGGCCCGCCAGCAGAGCGGAGAAGCGCGCCGAGGTCAGCATCCAAAGTGCCACGAATCCTGGTGACCGTGGCCGCGATTCTGGCCATCGTCTCGATCATCTTCGTTTGGGTCCGGACTCAGGCTCTCAGCACCGATGCATGGGTCGAGTTCTCTGACGAGCTGCTGGAGGAACCGGCCGTGCAGGAGGCGCTGTCGACTCATCTGGTGGAGACACTGTACGAAAAGACCGACGTTGTTGCGTCGCTCGAAGACCGTCTTCCCGTCGGCTTCGAAGGTTTGGCTGCACCGATCGCAGGTGCGGTGCGGGGCCCGGCCATCGATGGCGTGGAGAAGCTGCTTGGTTCAGATCGCCTCCAGAGCGCTTGGGAATCGGCCAACCGGACGGCCCATGAGGCCCTCGTCAGGGTTCTGCGTGACGAGACGCCACGAGGCGTTTCGACTTCCGGAGGCACGATCGCGCTCGACGTGAAGCCGATGCTGGCCCAGGCCGCTGCGACGATCGGCTTGCCAGGGGAACGGATCGGCGAACTCCCCGATGACGCAGGCCAGATCGTCGTCTTCGAGTCGATTGAGCTCGCGACTGCCCAACGGATAGTGGCGGTCGCCGACGCCGGGGTATGGCTGCTGCTCGCAGCAGTCGCTGTCCTGTACGTCCTCGCCGTCTACTTGGCGAACGGCCGTCGAATTCAGATGCTTCGCACAGTCGGGTGGAGCTTGGTCACGGTGGGGATCACCGTGTTGGTTCTGCGGGTGATCGCACTACGCAACCTCGATACGGTCGTCCAGGATCCAAACAATCAATCGCTTGCTGATCTCGTGGCCTCGGCCGCCAGCGAGCTCCTGCGGCAGATGGCATGGTCCGTCCTCATCTACGGCGCCCTGGTGGTGCTGTTCACGTCGTTGCTCGGCGATCATCGCTGGGCGGTTACAGCAAGGCGCACCCTGGCTCCGGTGATCACCGGCTCAATGACGTCCCTCATCGGAGTCACTGCCATCGCGATCCTCCTGCTCGTCTGGTGGAGCCCCGGGCGAGCGTTCGAGCAGTGGGCAACGGCACTGACGCTGGCCGTGGTCGTGATCGGTGCTGTCGCAACGCTACGAGTGCAACTTCTGCGAGAGTTCGGCGACTCGCCCGTCCTCGCCAATGCTGGATCCGCCGCCGCCAGCACGACGGAGGCCGGTCCTGAACCTTGAGTTCCAAGGCCCGTTAGTCGTACGAGACCTGCGTCATCATCGTGGAGGTGAGGGCAGCGTCGAGCACGCGGTCGACCTCGTCCGACGTAGCAGTGTGATACACACGCCCCACGCTCGTGCTCAACATCTCGTGACTCGGGGCAGCGACGGGCTGATCGACCAACAGGAACAACGCCGAGCCTCCGGGATACAAGGCGGATGGGACCATCGTCATGAAACGCTCGTCGAGACCTGCTGTCAGCAGGCGGTTCCACAGTGTCGCAGCGTCGGCGCCCCAGAGGGTGCCGCCGAGCGGCCCGGCGGCGATCGCAGCCACGAGCAGGCGCCAGGCTGCCCGCGATCGTCGGCCCCTGGCTCGGCCGAGATCGACACGATCCCGAATGCGGAACGTCCCGAGGCGGTCTCTGGTGACGATGGCAGTCTCCAAAGGAGACCACGATTCAGCACCCGCCGCTGCCGAGCGCTCGAGGTCGGCGAGGAGCTGCTCGGCCCCCTCGGCCTTTCGGAAGGCCACCACGATCAGTTCATCCATGATCGACTCCTGGAGCAGTGAAGACGTCCACGAGAGTGCACCCCGAAACGAGATTCCCACCACGTGTTTCACATGAGTCGTAGTGCGACGGCCTTTGACACCGCCGAGTTCCGGGTCGTCACGCCCAACTTGCGATAAATGCTCTTTACATGCGATTTCACAGTGTTGACCGACACGTACAGCTCGTGAGCGATCTCTCGGTTGGAGAGCCGACTGGGAAGCAGTCTGAGTACGGCGATCTCGCGGTCGGTCAACTGCTCGACCAAGGTCACGGACGATGCTGTTCTCTCCGCGGTCGAGACCGCAGCTCTGCGACCGGCGAGGGCGTTGTGAACGAGCGCGAAGGGCGCGGTGACACCGGAGTCTCCGTCTCGTGCAACCGTCACGAGGCCCGCCGAATCCTCCACGTAGGCTTGTGCGAACCCTTCTGGCGCAGCCATGGCGTAGCCGATTTCGAGCGCCATTGGCGCTACGGGATCTTGGGCCTGAGCTGCGGCGATCGCACCCAACCTCCAGGCGCCCAGCAAATACCGGCTGGTGCGGTCGGTGGTCACCTCACTCGCCGCCAACAGTGCCCGCGCCTCTTCGTATTGATGGTCGGCCATCAGGAACCTGGCGAGGACGAGGCGCTCCGAGGGTGAGCGCGCACCGCGTTCGATCCGGCTTCGCCAGTCTGGCAGCCACGATTCGGCGAGGTCGGCATCCCGATCCTGCAGGTGTAGTTCGGCTTGAGTCAGCGCCACTCGGAGCGACAGATGGCCGACCAACGGGCGGTCGTCGGCGCCCACCACAGCTTCGGAGAGCACTTGGTGGGCGTGAATCGGATTCCCGAGCGCCCATTCGATGCGGGCCACGAGTATTGCGCCCTCGAGCCGAGCCATCGTGCATTGGCCGGCGGCGTCGCGGGCTATATACGCCAACCGGTAGGCCTCGTCGAGCAGCCCGCGATCGTATGCGATCTGAGCTAGGGCTAGTTCTGAGAAGCGGACGTCGCGGAACCATCGGATCCCGAGGTCCGACGAGAGCTTCAACGTCCTCTCTGCAATGGCCTTGCCCGCGCCGAGATGTCCCGCCATGACCCGGTTCCATGCGAGCAAAGATGCGGCCGCAACATCGATGAACGGGTCCTGGGTGCGGTCGTCGAGGACCGTCCGGAGCTTACGAGCGCCTTCTTCGAGCCGCTCCAGGGCGGTCAGCGCCTTCCCTGCGATGAGGTCCCAGACGCCGGCGGGCGCGTTCTCCGGTGCGCCCGCGTCGATCAGCTCCAGCGTGTGCTCCACGCGGCCTGCAACCGAGCTCGCTGCGACTCGGACCAGGTCTGGGTGGGCGCAGTCGCACTCAGCCGATTCGATCTCGGAAACCATTTGCTGCAATTGCGCGGACGACGCCACATTCATCGAGGCCTGGAGGTGAAGGCTCTGCAATGCACAGGATTGTCCGACGACATCGGCAGGCAGTCGTCGGATCAGATCGAGCAGTTCGTCCGGACCCGCCGCCAACAACTGCTGCGAGCATTCCAGGAGCCACTTCGTCGCTTGGGCATGGTCGCCGGCCAGGATGACGTGGACGATGGCATCGCGAACCCTGTTGTGTCTCATCAACCAAGACGCTGCGCGCGAGTGAGCCGTCTTCAGCCTGCTGGCATCTTGCACCGCAAGCAGCGTCGCTTTGAACAACGGGTGATAGTGATACACACCCGGCGCTGAGCTGGCTGTGACGAAGAGGCCGGCCCGTGTGGTGTTCTCGAGCACCGCTGCGCTGTCGGAGCGTCCCGTCACCGCGTTGCAGATCGGTCCTGAGAGCTCTTCGATCACCGCCGTGTCCTTGAGGAAGGCGGCGAGATCTCGCGGAAGGCGCGTGACCACTTCGGCAACGAGATAATCCACGATGGGTGATGGTGTCTCTGCCAGGTGCTCGATGAACACGCCCGGAGACGCCGACTCGAGTATCCCCAGGGTTGCGAGATGCAAGCCGGCGATCCACCCATCGCAACGACGCAGAAGGCGTGCGGTCTCTTCCGCATCGATTTCGCCCAGGACGATCAGATCCAGAAAGGCTTCCGCCTCATTTTCAGTGAACCGCAGATCTGACGGCCGAATCTCGAACAGAGTGCCCTCCGTCTTCCACTGCACCAGGGGCAAGTCTGGATCTGCCCGGCACGCCACCAGGATGTGCACGTTCGGGGGCAAGTGCGAGACGAGTGCGGCGAAGTCGCGCAGTGTGTCTTCGTGATTGAGCCGGAAGTCATCGATGACGAGAAGCGTGTCACGCGTGAGAAGGCACAGGTCGTTCACCAGCTGACAGATGAACAGCTCGCCTCTTGGCGGCTCGCCCCGGTCCAGTCGAGCGCGCGTGCCGGCCAACGCCTCGGGGACTGCGCGCTGGAGGGCCATCACGACCAACAGCCAGAACCGAAGGGGGTCAGAACCGTTCTCGGTCATCGTGAGCCAGGCGACGTCGGCCTCTGTGTCGGGGACTTCGGCCCGCCACGCCGTCAACGCCACCGTCTTGCCATAGCCGGCCGGCGTAGAGATGATCGTGAGTCGGTGCTTTGCGCCCTGCCGGATCAGCCGGGACAAACGGGTTCGCGTGAGATGAGTGGGGGGGAGAGCGGGCGGGGCGAATGCCGACTCGTAGATTGGTGCTGTCAATCTTGCCGGCATCGATGCCTTCCTCGTCGTTCTTGCGCTGCGATCCTCCTGGCAACAAGCAGTGCGCTCGTCCTCCCACCGTGTGTACCTGTTTAGGTCCCGGATGGGGGAGGCGTCAACGGATCACCCGGGTGAATCTCGTCGGAACAGTGGTCGGGGCGACAGGTTGGTCAACATGATGTCGGGGCACAGTTCGGGACCGGTGGTCGGCAGCGGAAAGCGCTCTCGCCCGGTTCCCGACACAGCCCGGGATCCGCACCACGTGGTCGAGATGGGCTGCCATCTTTCCGGTACAATTGGGGTCACCTACCTGTCCGGGAGCGTCGCCACATTCGTCAGAGCGCGCAAAACGTAATGAGGCGTCCAAGATGACGGACGCAATTACGGCTGGCGAGCCCTTCTCGATTCCGGGCGTTCCGCGTGGATTCGTCTGGCCATCCGGGCTGGTGCGGCGGCTTGAGGGCGAAGCCAGTCGGAGACTCATGCTGGTGGCTGCGCCGGCCGGGTCGGGCAAGACTGCCGTGCTGGCCGCTATCGCGCATTCGACGCAAGCCGACGTGGTGAGTTGGCTCAGGGTGACGCCCGCGATGGACGACCCGAGGACATTCGCCGCAGCTCTGGTGGGCTCTGTTCGATATGCCGCGACCAATTGGAATGGAGATCGAGCGGCGACGCCTCCCGAGAATGTTGGGGCGTCCATCGCTCGAGCACTCGGCCCGGATCGTCACATCGTCATCTTCCTCGATGGCTATGAGCGGATCCGACATCCGGAGGTCCACAGCCTCGTGGAGCGCCTGATGGAGGATGCCGGGCCGAACTGGCGGTTCAGGATCGGGTCGCGAACGACGCCGCCTTTGCCGATTGCACGTTGGCGTTCCCAGATGCGTGCGATGGAGATCCGGAGCGACGAGCTTCGCATAGGTCGTGCAGGGATCGCTCGGGTGCTCCGGGACGTGTACGGCCTCGAGCTGCGCGATGAGTCGGCTGCGCAGCTGGCCGAGCGGACCGATGGGTGGGTGACCGGCTTGCTTCTCGCAGGCCGGCAAGCCCAAGTCGCTCGAGATGTCGACTTGGCACTCAGCTCATTCAGCGGCACCCAGGCGCCGGTCGTGGATTACGTAGCACGGGAGATCACTGCGCCGCTTGACGCCGATGTGAGGACGTTGGTTCTGGAGACAGCCGGACTCATTCGCCTCTGCGCCGACCTCTCCGCAGTCGCGACGCGCCGTCCCGCCGCTCCACGGGCCTTTCACAGACTGACGAACCGAGAGACCTTCCTCCGGCCGATTTCCGACGCGCCCGGATGGTATGAGCACCTTCCGATGCTCCAAGACGCCTTTGGTGCGCTGGCCTCACCTTCTCCCGATGCCGAACTGGCGATGTATCGACGAGCCAGCAAGTGGTGTCTGGTCCACGGACACGTAGGCGAAGCGCTCGAGTACATGATTCGTGGCGGTCCCGATGACGTCGCAGACGCAATCGCTGTCTTGTCGGCGCCCGGCAGTCTCGTCTCTGATGAGTGTTCCCCGAATCAGATCCTCCATTGGATCGACCGGATACCTTCCGCTCTGATCGAAGGCCGACCCGGCTTACGTCTCGTGGCGATCCGGAGTGCGCTCGAGTCGGGTGATCTCGACGCGGCGGCAGATCACCTCTCCGTTCTGGAAGACGAATCGGGCGGAGTTGATGACCTCGCTGGTCCTGCTACGGGGTGGCTGGCGAACCGTCTTGATCACTTGATTCACCTGGGGAACGTCGAGGAGGCGATGGAACAGGTGAAGCGATTCGCGCACCAGCTGGCCGAGGCTCTCGCTGGCGATGATGCGGAGATGTCGGCACATCTGGCGCTCAGTGCGGCGAGGGTGTATTGGCTGGCCGGCGCGACGTCGGAGGCAGCCGACCTGCTGGCATCGATCAGACGGACTCAACCTTCGGTGGACACGGCAATCGAACTTCACGGCCTGGCGGCGCTGCTCGCGCTCCATCAGGGAGACACCTTCACCGCCCAGTCCAACATCGATCGCGCGCTCCCGCTGGCAGGGCACAGCTCGACGAAGGTCATAGCCCGGAGAGCCGCATACCTCGGTCTCGCCGCATTGTGGACCGTGCGCACCACAGCCCCCAGCTGGGTGAGCGATTGTGCGCAGCCAACCGTCGAATGCTTCCCCGGAGACGTGTTGTGCACAAAGGCTCTCATGAGGGCTGAGCTTGCATGGAGATCGGGCCTGCCGAGAGAAGCCGATATCGCTCTGACCGAAAGCTCTGCGATTGCCCGACGGTTCTCGAGACCGACGATTCTGGAAGAGCTCGTCCGCATCCAGACCGAGCGGTTCGCCGAGACCCCACTTGGTCCCGTGCAAATGTCGGGGGCCCAGCGCGCAGTTCTCGAACTGCTGGCAAACGATCTCACCAATGCCGAGCTGGCAGAGCGGCTGTTCGTCTCTCGCAATACCGTCAAGACTCACCTCAGAGCTATCTATCGCGAGTTGGGTGTCGAGTCGAGAAGTGAGGCGGTTGCGAAGGCACTGCAGCTTGGTCTCCTCGAGACGGAGGACGCACCCCGACGCGACCCGCCGCACCGCTCAGATGCAGACGTGTGGGGTGGGCGGACGCCTCCCGAGTGAGCTTCGGCGATGCGGGCACTTCGACCGCGACCTTGGCGTTCCGTGAACACTCCCATCTCACCGAGTGCGCCTCCAGGTCGTTGCGCGACGCCGTCGCTGCGACGTTCGCTCTGCGCCTGGGCTGGTGGCCGTGTCCGGTGAACCACCCGCGCTGGGTGACGACTTGAGACCGCGAGTCCACGAACATCGTCAACGAGCCCACTGGTAAATGGTGGCGCAGCGGATCACAGAGAGCAGGTGAGTGACGATGACGGGACTCGAGTGGATCCTGATTTCGACTTTGGCCGTTATCTATATCGCATTGTGGTTGACAGTCGCAATGATCACGTTGCGGAAGGGCCACGTCGTCCTGTTCGTGGTCGGCATCTTCATACCGATTCTGTGGCTCATCGGCGCAGTTCTGCCGGCCAAGCCCGGAAGTTCGGATGCTCAGCGGGCTTCCTACTGACACCCAGTCGTCGAGGCCGCTCTCGGTGGGTCGTCAGATCGCCAAGTCGGCCCTCGGCCTCGCCCGACGACAGGAACGGGTCTCGATGTCTCCCAGGCGCGGTGATTCAGCCGGTGTCGGCGGACCATCCCCAAACGGCTGTAGGTCCCGCCGCGGCCTTGTCGCTCACCCCCGTCGGGTGAGGCGGACCGCGAGCCGATGACATCCAATACGCCGATGGCACATGGTACGAAGACAAGTGGTGCGAAGCAGGGCGCGCTCCCCATGGTGCACGGGATTCGGTCGTCACCCGCGACGTCGTCGCCGGAATCACGATCGCAGCGAGGACGTTGTCGAGGCGTTCGGCAGGGCGGCGCCCATGAGTGCGAGTGGATCCGACGCGAGACCTCGCAGTTGGGCACATGACGACGCGCATGACCGTCGACGAGCGGCGACAGCTCGGCAAAGCGGCAAGGGCCAAGGTGCCGAGATCGAGCCATGCCGATTGGGCGCCTGCGAGCGACCGTCCGGATCCGGTCGCGGTGGTCGAGCAACAGAACTCGGATCGGATTGCGTCGCTTGTACCCATCCGCCATGGCCGGATGCTCACGTCGCCGTTCTCGTTCTACCGAGGTGCTGCCGCCGTGATGGCGGCGGATCTTGCGACCCGTCCCACGACCGGCATCGACGTGCAGGTGTGCGGCGACGCTCACCTGTCCAACCTGGGAGTGTTCGCAACACCCGAACGGACACTCGTGTTCGACATCAACGACTTCGACGAGACCCTGCCTGGCCCGTGGGAGTGGGATGTGAAGCGTCTCGCTGCGAGTGTCGTCGTCGCCGGACGTCACAATGGATTCGACGAGGCCGAGAGTCGTCGAGCTGCGCTTCGTTCGGTTCGTGCCTATCAGCGCGCCATGGGCGAGTTCGCAGAGATGTCGACGCTGGCCATCTGGTATTCCCGTCTCGAAGCCAAGGACATCGTTGCGATGGCTGAGCGGACGAAGGGCAAGAAGGCCGTGAAGCGCACGCTCACGAAGGCGACGAGACGCAACAGCCTCCGCGCCCGGTCGAAGCTGGCGGCTGTGGTCAACGGCGAATTCAAGATACTCGCCGACCCACCGTACGTGGTCCCGCTGCACGACGCCGGCGAAATCATGGATCCAGCTGAGGCCGACGAGCTCGTCCAAGAAGCCTTTCACGGTTATGTGGAGTCGCTGAGCGAGGATCGCAAGATGCTGCTGTCGCGGTATCGCATCGTCGACGTGGCGCACAAGGTGGTAGGGGTAGGAAGCGTTGGGACCAGATGCTTCATCGCGCTGCTCGAGGGTCGCGATCACAACGACCCTTTGTTCCTCCAGGCCAAGGAGGCATCACCCTCCGTCCTCGAGAACCACCTGCCCCAGAGTGTTTACGAACAGCAGGGCCAAAGAGTCGTGGAGGGACAGCGACTCATCCAGGCCGCAAGCGATACCTTCCTAGGTTGGGTCAGAGGGCGACACGGCCGTGACTTCTACTTTCGACAGCTGCGAGACATGAAAGGCAGCGCAGATGTCGAAGCGATGGATCCGCGGGCCATGGCCCAGTACGCGGGCTTGTGTGGATGGACGCTGGCGAGAGGGCACTCACGATCCGGCGACCCGGTTGCGATCGCCGGCTACTTGGGGACCAACGACACCTTTGCCTCGGCCGTCGCGGAGTTTGCACGCCGCTACGCAGATCAGAACGAGGTGGATTACACGCTGCTCCGTGAAGCCTGTGCGACTGGCCGGTTGGAGACGGTTGAGGGCTGAAAGAGGAAACGACGGCGGCTTGGCCCGTTCTCTCCGTCTGACGACCGATCCGGCTGGCCTGTGTGGCACGACCTCGGTCCAGCATCACAAGCCCTCGGACGAGCTGCCGCCAACGCCAGGAGACTGCCAGCGCACCTCTGGGCCATCGAGGTCGAGGCCATCGAGTGGATCATCCACCAATTCGCGGGCCGCCCGGATGATGCCGGACGTGTCGATCCCGTAGTACCCGAAGAGGTAGTCGGGGCTGCCACCGTGGGTGAACGTGTCGGCGATGCCGACCCGGCGCAGAGTGGCGTTGAGACCCAATTCGGCGATCACCTCCGCTACGGCCGTGCCGAGACCGCCGGTCACGAGATGGTTCTCGACCGTGATCACCCGACCGGATCGCTCGATGGACCGCGGCACCTCCTCGTCGCCGAATGGCTTCAGCGTAGAAACGACGAGATGGGTGACTCCCAGGCCGGTAGAGCGCAACAGCTCGATCGCACCTGAAGCATGAGAAACGGCGGCTCCGATGCTGACGACGGTGAGGTCATCGCCCGTGGTGAGCGATCGAACCCGGTCGAGTTCGAACGGTTCGGTGAAGAGGCGGGGGACCTCGCCGCGGGGGACCCTGCAGTAGAGCGGGCCTGGCAACGCTTCCACCGTGCCCCAGAAAGTCTCCACATCAGTGGCGTCGGCGAGCTCGAGGACCGTCATGTTGGGCAGGTTGCGCATCAGGGCGAGGTCGTCGATGGCCTGGTGGGTCACCCCTCCCGGGGTGGTGATCCCGGGCAAGAATCCCATCAGACGCACCGGCAGGTTCGGGTAGGCGACGTTGAGGGCGATCTGCTCATACGGGCGGCGGGTCGTGAACACCGCAAACGAGGTGTAGAACGGCTCGAGGCCCTCCCGGGCGAGACCGCTCAACACCCCGACCAGATTCTGTTCTGCCATTCCGAGCGAATAGGAGCGATCGGGCAGCTCGGTTCGGAACACATCGGCCTCCGATGACCGGGTCAGGTCGTTGGTCACCGAGACGACCCTGTCGTTCTGCCTCCCATAGGCGGCGAAAGCGTGGGCGAAGGGACGGGTGACGGTCGGGCCGACGGTCGCCATCAGGGCTGGGTGCGCTCGAAGAGCTGAGAAGAGGCTCGGATCATGTCGGCCTCGCCTGGTCCGAAACGAACGAAATGAACGCTGGCGTCGTCCCGCCGGCGCAACCCCGGGAATCCAGTCCATGGATGGGTTGCGCACACGATGACCCGGGGGCGACCGGGCTCTGCGCTGGTCGCAGCGTCCGCGATCGCCGACACGTCATGACCGTCGACCTCGACGGCAGAGCATCCGAAAGCGATCGCCTTGGCGCAGAGCGACCCGACCGGCATCACCCGGTCCATTGGACCGTCCACTTGCCAGCGGTTTGCATCGACCATGACCGTGAGATTGTCGAGCCCGAAGGCGGCGGCGCTCTGCAACGCTTCCCAAGTCTGTCCCTCCTGGGTCTCGCCGTCGCTGATCAGCACCCAGATGTGGCCTTGGTTTCCCCGCTGCTTGCGGGCGAGCGCCCGTCCTACCGCCACCGAGAGCGCCTGGCCGAGCGACCCGCCGGTGACCTCGACACCGGGACTGTGCTCGGCACCGATCATCTCGAGCACCGAGCCGTCCTTGCCGTACTCCTCGAGCGCCTCGGACGAAAGCCGATCCGTCTCGACGAGCGTTGCATACAGGGCGGTCGAGTAGTGGGTTGGTGACAAGACGAACCGGTCCCAGGCGGGGTCGTCGGGTCCGTTCCAACCGCCGCCCCATCTGGATCTTGGCGACGATCCCGGGACGCCGGTGAAAGGGGCTGGGAGCGGCGGCGCAGAGCTCGGGCCGAGGTTCATGAGGCGGACATAGAGCGTCGCCAAGATCTCGGCCGATGAGCACGCCTGGATCAGATAGCCACCTTCGTGCTCGACAGCCAGCTCGAACGCCAAGCGGCGGATGCCGTCTGCGACCCGCATTGCTGCGGACGTCCAGTCGTCACGATGATCCTCCATCGGGTGCTTCCTCCGGCGTCGGATGCGTCCGGCGTCGCGCCCTGCCGGACGATGCCGGGGGCTGTTCGTAGCCGACGACCCGAGCATAGGTACCGGCCGCGTGACTGATTCGCGGCGCTCAGACGATCGGGAGCCAGTCGACCGAGAGGGCATGCGGGAACCGTTCGCCGAGTTGGTCGAGCGTCGGGGTTGACTCAGCACCACCGGTCGACTCGCAGGTCATTGCGGCGAAGGCCGCAGCTAGCTCCAGCGTGGAGGCGAGGTCGTCGAGGTCGGCGCCCAGGGGTCCGCAGCTGAGCCGGGCCAGGAGAGCCGCCATGTAGGCATCGCCGGCCCCGGTGGTGTCTATCACCTTCGCCGGAGCGGCCGGGACTTCGATGAGGCCGGCGCCGGTGCGAGCGACGGTGGGACGGTCCCCGCCCGTGATGACCGCCAGTGAGGCTCCCAGTTCATTGAGCCGCCGGGCGGCATCCGCGGTCGAAAGGTCCGGGTAGACCCACGCCACGTCCTGGTCGCTCATCTTGACGACGTCGCACACTGGGACGATCTCCTCGAGATCTCTGCGATAGCCGTCGCGATCGTCGATGAGGACCGGCCGCGAGTTGGGATCGAGAGTCGTCAGGCCCGGGGCACGGGCGAGCGCCCATCGGGTAGTTGCCCGACTCGCCTCGGTGTTGAGCACCGTCGAGCCGCCGTGCACGACGGCGGCACCGTCGATGACGTCGGCGGGGATCTCGGACGGATCGACGATCTGGATGTCGCGAGCATCGCCGTAGAAAGAGAAGCTCGGTCGGCCATCGTGGAGCACGGCCATCGAGAGGAACGTGCTGCTTCCCGGCCGTCGTATCGCGTGGGAGATGTTCACACCGAGGCCTTCGAGGAAGTCGCTGAGCTCTCGCCCCAAGCCGTCTGCGGCGAGAGCTCCGACGAAATCGACCGGCACGCCAAAGCGGGCGAGGCCGGCAGCGACGTTGTAGGGCGAGCCGCCGAGCACCATCTCCAGATACCGGCTGCCCGTCTCACGCTGGATGAGGTCGACCAGCGCCTCGCCGAACACCGCCACTCGCCCGCTCATCGCCATCCGTTCGGTTGCGGGTCAGCCGTACAGGGGGCCATAGGCAGCGCAGGCTCGAAAATCGGCGCCCTCGAGATCTGCGGTACCGAATCCGTTCCAAGCTGCGGGGCGGAACACCCGCTCGGGCGGCACGTTGTGCATGAAGACCGGGATGCGGAGCGTTGCTGCCAGCGTGATGAGATCTGCACCGATGTGCCCGTAGCTGATCGCACCATGGTTGGCGCCCCAAGCGTTCATGACCGAGTACACGTCTGCGAACGGCCCCTCGCCCGTCACATTGGGAACGAACCACGTCGTCGGCCAGGTGGGGTTGGTCCGCCGATCGAGCACGTCGTGAACGTCGTCCGGTAGAGCGATGGTCCACCCCTCGGCGATCTGTAGCGCCGGACCGAGCCCTTTGTAGAGGTTCACGCGACACATGGTGACGGGCATGTCCCCCACGGTGCGGAAGCGCGACGACCAGCCTCCGCCTGGGAAGTACTCGCCCAGCGACGGGTGCCAGGTCGTGGCAGCCAGACATCGGGCAGCCTCTTCATCGGTGATCTCCCAGAAGGGCTTCATGGTTGGCCGCTCGTCCGCGTCGGTCTGCTGGCCGGTGCCGTCGAGCGTTGCCGGGCCCGAGTTGATGAGGTGAATGAAGCCGTCTGCTGCCCGTCCATCGAGCTCATGACCCGTCGCCGCCCGAACGGCGCTCGGGCTCCAGAACGTGCGCACGTCGGCGAAGATCTGAGCTCTGTTCGTGACGAGGTACCCGAGCAACATCGACGCACCGTTGAGCGAGTCGTTCTCCGTTGCCACCAGATAGGGGGCCCGAATTCCGCCCCAGTCGAAGGACGTATTGAGGATCGCCTCCATGAAGTCGCCGTTGGGCTGGAAGTCGGTCCACTGCCGTTGCCCTTGGAACCCGGCCAAGATCGCGTTGTGACCCAGCGCTTCCTCGCCGAACCCCCGGTCGGCAAGCTCGGGGTTGCCCACCATCAGGTCACGGACGATCAGCGCCATCTTGACGGAGACGTCCCATTCGGCGTCGAGACGGTCCCGTGAACGCTGCTTCTCGGGCGGGTTCGGATCCTCCCCCTCGATGCAGTGCTCGCGTACCCAAGACCGGGCTTGCTCATACTCCTCGACTGAGTAGATCTCACGATTCACGCGGCGCAGCACTTCGCTCATGTCGATGGCCTCCACGCGCATTCCCAGGTATTGCTCGAAGAACCCACGATCGACGATCGACCCGGCGATGCCCATCGACACCCCGCCGATCGAGAGATACGACGTGCCCTTGGCAAGCGCGACGCCCAGCCCGGCGCGGACGAAGCGGAGGATCTTCTCGGCGACGTCGTCAGGGATCGAGGCATCGTCGGCGTCCTGCACGTCTCGTCCGTAGATGCCGAACGCAGGCAGGCCCATTTGATTGTGGGCGGCCAAGGCTGCCGCCAGGTAAACGGCCCCCGGTCGCTCGGTACCGTTGAACCCCCATACGGCCTTGGGTCGCAACGGATCCATGTCGATCGTCTCGAGGCCGTAGCACCACGCCGGCGTGACCGTCAGCGAGACGCCGACGCCTTCACGCTGGAACTTGTCTTGAGCCGCCGCCGCTTCAGCAACTCGCCCGATCGTCGAGTCGGCGAGGACGCATTCGACCGCCGTACCATCCGGATAGCGGAGCTGAGAGGAGATGAGCTCGGCAACGGATTGCGCCAGCCGCATCGTTTGGTCCTCGAGTGACTCCCTGACTCCGCCGAGGCGGCCGTCGATTGTCGGCCGGATACCGACCTTGGGGAATCCTCCACTCCAGCGTTCGCTCGCAGTCATAGCCATCCTCACTCGCTCTTCTTCGTCAACTGTCCGCGTCGGTAGGCCTCATCCGGTCTGATATCGATGCTGTCTGCTTCTGCCTCCGTCAGGTAGGTCGGCCCACCGAACATGCGAGCAGCGGTCAACACCCTCGCCCACTTGTCGGTCATCAGAGTGATGTTGCGAACCTCGGTTGCGCTCTGTCCCAGGGCGACCATGCCGTGGTTGCGCATCAAGACGACCTTCGGGGGCACGCCATGACTTCCGACGAACCGGCGGATCTCCGTGCGGGCGGCGCGTGCCAACGCGATGCCCGGCGACACGTAAGGCACTATCGCAACATGCCGGCCACAAACGACAATGGCGTCGGGGTAGATGTGTCGCTGGAACGCCTCGGTTCCCTCCGCCGTCGTCAGCAGCCCCAGCACCGAGGTGGGATGCGTATGACCGACCCCTTGCGCCGCGGTCTCGGAGTAGCAGACGGCATGGAGAAAGGTCTCGACACTGGGGCGCCTGTGCGCCGGGTCGTGC
>JBFINP010000010.1:0-63625 GCA_041611095.1 Acidimicrobiia bacterium
GAGGCGTTGCTGCAGTTCGCCAAGATCGGGGAGACGCCCGATCTCCTCGTGGGCTGCACGGGTGGCGGCTCCAACTTCGGAGGACTGTCGTTCCCGTTCCTCCGGGAGAAGTTGGCCGGGCGCATGAACCCGACGATCCGTTGCGTCGAGCCGGCGGCCTGCCCGTCACTCACGAAGGGCGTGTACCGGTACGACTTCGGCGACACGATCGGCATGACGCCGCTCGTCAAGATGCACACGCTCGGCCACGACTTCGTCCCCGACCCGATCCATGCCGGTGGGCTGCGCTACCACGGCATGTCCCCGTTGGTCTCCCATCTCTACGAGCTGGGCCTCGTCGAGGCGGAGGCCATCGGGCAGGTCGAGTGCTTCGAGGGAGCCCTCGAGTTCGCTCGCACCGAGGGCATCATCCCGGCGCCCGAGCCGACGCATGCGATCGCGGCGGCGATTCGGGAGGCCAATCGGGCGAAGGAATCGGGTGAGGAGCGCGTCATCCTCACGGCGCTGTGTGGACACGGTCATTTCGACCTCAAGGCTTACGAGGACTTCCTGGGTGGGCAGATGGTCGACTACGACTACCCGGCCGAGAAGGTGGCCGCGGCGATGGAGCGGGTGCCGGTGGTGGCGGGGTGACGCCTGCGGCGTGACCGAGTCGCGTCAGGGGCGGGCGTTGCCCAACTCGGTGCTGTAATCGGTGAAGTTGGCCTCGACCTCGCCGCCGAGGAACTCGACGGCGACGAGCGCGGCGAGCGCTATCAGCATCGCCAGAAAGGCGTACTCGACCAGGCTGGCACCGCGTTCACCAGCAGTGAAGCATTGCCATTTAGCCAGCAATGTGAGAACCAACGTACCCTCCGACGTCCACTCCCCCGAAAACGCCGCCCCACCTCGGGACGCACCGGGTCTGGACGCAACCCAGTTATACGGACAATAGCGGTTTGGGGCACCCGCCACCAAGGGTCGACCGACTCATTGGAGCGGTGAACTGACAAGATCTTCCGACACTTGGGAGGTTCTGGCGGTCACTTCGAGCCATTTCGGAGGTGTCGGCCCAGGACCTTCCAGGTATCCGGCCGTCCAAGCTCGTCTTTGAGAGATCGGAGGGTGCGCAGAAACGCAGGTACGGCCGCCTTGGTGGAGAGGGGATTGGGCCGAGTCACTGCGAGCACCCGCTCGTCGGGCCTGAACACGACGATGTCTGTACCGGGCCACTCGGCGCGAATCCGATCGAGCTCGACGGTCAGCGCCGCCCGCCCGACACGGTCGATGGCCCCCTCGTAGAAGCGCGCTCCTTGACGCGGCGCCGAAGCCGCCATCGGAGCCACGACGATCACGAGGTCGAGCTGTCGCTCGGCACCGAGAACGAGATCGGCGCTCGTGCCGCTGGCGATGCCGCCGTCGGCGTACCAGCGGCCATCGATCTGGACCGGCTCGAAGACCATCGGCACCGCGGCAGACGCCGCCACGGCGCGCTTGAGGCTCACCGTCGGTGCGCCATCGGTGCCGAACGGCGCACGGAGGCGAGATGCCAGGTCGAAGGCGACGATGACGGTCGGTTCTTCAGGCCAACCGTCCGCAAGCGGGCCAAGTCGCTCGTGGACCCACTCGACGATCCCATCGGTGGTGTACAGCGCCGGGCTGCCGGCGACCATCCTGACGTCGGGGCGGGTGATGCCGGGGATCAGACCCCGGCGCAGCCACCGCACGACTCCGGTCGGTCGGGTCGAGCGCCGGTAGATGCGGCTGCGGAGTCGCCGGGACACCTCTTCGCGCGAATGTGCCGCATCGAGGAAGGCGTCGACGGTGAGCTGGCCTCCCCGCAGCATCGCAGCCGTGAAGGCACCGCACGAGGTGCCGACGATCACGTCGGCCTGACTCGGGTGCCATCCGGTGGCCATTTCGAGCGCCAGAAGCGTCCCGAGATGGTACGACGCACCGGTGATCCCGCCGCCTCCGAGGACGAGCCCTACCGTTGCCATCGATCGTGAGAATAGGACGGACGGCGCGAGTTCCGTCGGGATTCGCCGTTCCCACGCATAGCTGCGCGGCGGCTGCTCCTCGGGTCGGAGCTTGCGGGCGGCTCGGGCCCTAGCCTCTCCGCCCGTGACACCGACTGTGCAGGTTCGCCCGATGTCGTCTCGCGATGAGTACGCGGTGACGGGCTTGCTGATGTCGCGAGAGGCTGCCGACCGGCGAGCCGCGCTCTCAGAGCACAAGGCGCTGCGGGTGTTCACGGGCGGTGAGATCGAACTGGTAGCTGAAGGCAGCCGTTCGGTCGTCGGCTACGCACACGTAGCCCATCACGCGGCCCGTGCGCCCTTTCGCAGCCACTGGGCCTGTGAGGTCGTCGTGGACCCGGACGCCCCGGATGGCGTCGCCATCGCAGCCGACCTCATCGGTGGGGCGCTCGGCGCCGTGCCTCACGGTGAGGAGGTCACGGTGTGGGCGTGGCGTCGAGACGAGGTGACCGCGGCTCGCCAGATCGGAATGCGAGAGATCAGAGCCCTCCACGAGATGCGCCGGTCGCTGCCCATCGAGGAACGCGCACCACTGCCGCACGGCATCGTCGTGAGCACGTTCCGGCCGGGACGCGACGAAGCCGCCTGGCTCGAGGCGAACAACGCCGCCTTTGCCTCCCATCGGGAGAACGGTGCGCTCGACATCGACAACCTGCGCCGTCGGATGGAGCGTCCGTGGTTCGATCCGCGGGGTTTCCTGCTGGCCTGGGCGGGCAACGACCTCGTCGGATCGTGCTGGACCAAGCTGTACGAAGGGGGCCTCGGCGAGATCTACATCATCAGTGTGGTTCCCACGTTCCAGGGCAGGGGACTCGGGACGAGCCTGGTCGAGGAGGGTCTCCACGATCTGGCGGAGCGGCAGGGGGCGACCGAGGCGATGCTCTACGTGGATGCCGCCGATCTCGCTGCGGTCGAGTTCTACCGCAACCTCGAGTTCGAGGTCGCTTTCACGACCAGGGAGTTCGCCCCACGCTGAGGGGTGGATCGGCTCAGCCGAAGGGCTGGTGGCATGAGGGGCAACGGCGATCGTCCTCAGTCGTTGCCGCGTGGCACCAGGGGCAGGGCAGATCGGATTCGGCAGCGAGGGTGAGGTAGTCCGTGCGCTGCGGGGTGACGCCCGGGGTGAAACGTCGAGTCGCTACGGTCACGCCGGCTGCCACCAGGGCGCCTGCTAGCAGGATGTCCACCATCGAAACGTCGCTCCTCGCTCGCTCCCGCTAGAGGCTAAGAGCGATAGGCTCGATTTTCGCGGATTTCCAGCCACCGAGTTGGGGCGGGAGCACCCCCATGCGGCGGTAGGCTTTGCGGCTCCCCAGTCCAGGAGGTCTCTTGGCGGTCCATCTGACGTTCCCAGACGGCTCGGTACGCGAGTTCGCCGACGGCGTCACGGGTGCCGCGGTCGCGGCCTCGATCGGGCCACGACTCGCCAAGGCCGCCGTTGCCGTCAAGGTGGACGGCACGGCTCGAGATCTGGGTGCCGTGGTCGACCGCGACGCCTCGTTCGAGGTCGTGACGGAGACCACCGAGGAGGGGCGCCACATCATGCGCCACTCCGCGGCTCACGTCATGGCCCAGGCGGTTCTGGACCTCTTCCC
This sequence comes from Acidimicrobiia bacterium, assembly GCA_041611095.1. Lineage (GTDB taxonomy): Bacteria > Actinomycetota > Acidimicrobiia > Spongiisociales > UBA5794 > UBA6912. The sequence goes on from JBFINP010000010.1 coordinate 3,614, forward strand.
CGGTGCGTCGTTCGCCATCGGTCCCCCGATCGAGGACGGCTTCTACTACGACTTCGACATCGGCCGTCCGTTCACCCCCGAGGACCTCGACCGCATCGAGGACCGCATGCGCGAGATCGTCGCCGACGATCAGCCTTTCGAGCGCGCCGTGATGTCGAAGGCGGAGGCCCTCGAGGTCTTCGCCGACCAACCGTTCAAGGTCGAGATCATCGAGGGCGTCGACGAGGACGAAGGTGCGTTGGGGTCGGAGGTCAGCGTGTATCGCAACCTCGAGTTCGTCGACCTGTGTCGCGGGCCACACCTTCCGTCGACGGGGCGGCTCGCTGCGTTCAAGTTGATGCGAAGTGCCGGCGCCTACTGGCGCGGCGACGAGTCGAACCCACAGCTGCAGCGCATCTACGGCACGGCATGGGAGTCTCAGAGAGAGCTCGACGGATACTTGGAACGGATCGAGGAGGCGCGCAAACGCGACCATCGCAAGCTCGGCGCCGAGCTGGAGCTGTTCTCGTTCCCGCCGGATCTGGGGAGCGGGCTGGCGGTGTGGCACCCCAAGGGGGGGATCCTGCGCCGCGCCATCGAGGACTACAGCCGTCGAACGCACTCGGCGCACGACTACGACCTGGTGTACTCACCGCATGTCGCCAAAGCGGATCTGTGGCACACCTCCGGGCACCTCAGCTTCTACGCCGAGGGCATGTACCCGGGCATGGAGCTGGACGAGGGCGCCGAGTACCGGCTCAAGCCCATGAACTGCCCATTCCACATCCTGATCTACGACAGCCGCGGACGGAGCTACCGGGAGCTGCCGCTGCGGCTGTACGAGCTGGGGACCGTGTACCGCTACGAGCGGTCGGGCGTGGTGCACGGCCTCCTGAGGGCGCGTGGGTTCACCCAGGACGACTCGCACATCTTCGTGATGGAGTCGCAGATCGCGGACGAGCTCCAGAACCTCCTCGACTTCACGCTCATGGTCCTCCGGGACTTCGGTTTCGATCAATTCGAGGCGGATCTCTCGAACCGTGACCCCGAGAAGTGGATGGGGGAGCTGTCGCTGTGGGAGCGGGCGACCGAGGCACTCGAGGCGGCGTTGATCAAGGCGGACATTCCCTATGAGGTCGCCGAGGCCGAAGCGGCGTTCTACGGGCCCAAGATCGACGTGCATGTGCGGGACGCCATCGGTCGCCGCTGGCAGCTGTCCACGCTGCAAGTGGATTTCGCCCAGCCGGAGAACTTCGACCTGACGTTCACCACGGCCGAGAATCAGCGGGAGCGGCCGGTGATGATCCACCGGGCGCTGATGGGGTCGATAGAGCGGTTCGTCGGCATCCTCGTCGAGCACTACGCAGGAGCGTTTCCCGGCTGGCTGGCGCCGGTCCAGGCAACCATCGTCCCCGTTGCCGACCGTCACGAGGCATACGCCGGAGAGGTGGCCGGTGAGCTCTCGGCGGCAGGGCTACGCGTCGAGGTCGACGTGGCGACCGATACCGTCGGCGAGAAGATCCGGCGTGCCATCACCCACAAGCATCCGGCAGTCCTCGTCGTGGGCGACCAGGACGTCGCCGATGGAACCGTGGGCGTCCGGCTGCGCGGTGCCGATCACGAGCGGCGCGGCGTGCCGCGTGGTGAGGTGTTGACCGAGCTCGCGAGCCTGTGTGCGCCTCCCCGCTGAGCGAGCCCGTGGGGTTGATGAACTTGCCGGCCTTACACCGTAGCGTAGGCTGGCACCCACCCCGATCCACCTGCTGCCGTCTTCGAGGGGATGAATCGTGAAGACACTCGTCAATGCCCTGTCCTCCGCCGTGCGCCGCGCACCCCTTGCGGTCATCATCGTCACGGTGGTCTTGTCGTTGGTCCTCGGTGGCCTGAGTGGCGAGTTCCAGCCCGAGGAGGACAGCAACGAGTCCTTTGCGCCCGAGGCGCCCGAGCTGGCGGCAGCCGACCGGATCTCGGAGCTGTTCGGCAGCGACTCGACGACGAGCGTGATGCAGATCATCATCACCGCCGAATCGGGCAACGTGTTCTCGCTGGACGGCCTCGCCGCCGCCCAGACCATCGAGGAGACGGTGCGGACTGGGGCCTTCGCCGACGTCCTCGCCGAACCGGACGATCCGGAGCTCGCCGCACAACAGCCGGCGGTGATCTCGTACCTGACCCCGGTGCTGGCCGCCATCGGCCAGGGTCAGCCGGCTCCCACCAGCGACGCCGAGGTGCAGCAGTACTACCTCGCTGGGCTCGAGGAGATGCCCGTCGAGCAGGCCGGCCTGTTCCGTCAGCTCTTGCCTGGATCGGCCGACGTCGAATCGGCGACGTCGGAGAAGGGTCTGATGATCGTCATCACCACGGGTGCGGAGTCGACCGAGGAGTTCGATGCGTTCGTCGACCTCTCCGGGATCGCAGGTGGGGAGATCGCCAACGCCCCGCTGCCGGCCGGTATCAGCGCGGAGCCGTTCTCCTTCGAGCTTCTGTTCTCCGACCAGGACGAGTTCCAGAGCGAGGTGGGGCGGCTGCTCGGAACCGCCGTGCTCATCATCGCCCTCGTGCTCGCCCTGGTCTTCTTGATCATCCCGCAGCGAGGCAGCCGCCGGATGCTGATGGTGGGCGGCATCGCAGTGGTTGCCATAGGGATCGTGCTCTCCGTGTTGCCCACCCTCGCCACGGTGCTGGACAGCGTGTTCCCCGACGCCATCGCCGACTGGCCGTCGGGCAGCATCTTCGCCGGCGCCGGCATCGCGCTGCTCGCCGTCCTCCTTGTCTGGTCGCTGACCTCGCGGGCGCTGCGCAGGACCGCGGCCGACACGTTGCTGACGCTCATCACGATCTTCTTCGCGATCTCGTGGATGAACGGCTTCGGGTACCTCATCTTCGCGGATGCCAGTCCCATGGCGCAGATCTTGCCGATCCTGCTGATCGGCCTCGGCGTCGACTACTCGATCCACGTGAACTCCCGCTATCGCGAGGAGGTCTCGGAAGGCAGCACCGTCGATGCCGGTATCGCCCGCGCGATCAAGACGGTCGGCGTCGCCCTGGTGCTCGCCACGATCACGACGGCCGTCGGCTTCCTCACCAACCTGACCAACGACATCCCGGCGCTGCGCGAGTTCGGGCTTCTCGCCGCGATCGGGATCGTGGCGTCGTTCCTCCTGATGCTGACGTTCGTCCCGGCAGTGCGCGAGCTGCTCGACCGCAGGGCAGAGCGCCTGGGGACCCTCGACGACCACCTGTTCCGTTCGGGGGAGGATCGGGCACTACCCAAGGTCATCGGGAAGACCTCGTGGCTCGCCAAGAAGCTCCCGGCCGGCGTGCTCGCCGTGTCGCTGGGGCTCGGTGTGGTTGGGTTCTACGGATTCACCGAGCTCAACACGGAGTTCAGCTTCCTGGACTTCGTTCCCACGACGTCGCCGCTGCGGGGGACATTCGAGGCCTTGCTCGCGGACTTCGGTGGCGGGTTCGGTGAGAACACGCAGATCCTCATCGAAGGCGACGTCGCCACGCCCGACACTTGGAACGCCATGCTGACGGCGACGGGCGGGCTGACCGAGACGACCAACGTCGTCACCTTCGCCGGTAGCCCGGCCGGCACCTCACCGGTTGCATCGATCGCTCAGATGGCGACCCCGGAATCGCCCACGTTCAACGAAGCCGTCAGCCAGGCGGTCCAGGCCGGCGGGCTCGACCCGGCGACCTTCGTGGCCCCTCCGGGAACCGACGTGAGCTCCATCTACGACGCCGCCGCCGCAGCCGACCCGGCCGGAGTCGGCGCAGTGCTCCATCGCACCGACGCCGGGTATGAGGCGGCGCTCTTCGACGTCACCACCCAGGCAGGAGAGTCCGGAGCGGGCCAGTTGCGAGAGGACGTCCTCGAGGTCTTCGCTCCCGTCGCCGACCAGGGCCTCTCCGTCGTCGCTACCTCCGACGAGATCATCAACGACGTGATCGTCACCACATTGCGCGACTCACAGCTGCAGTCGTTGCTCATCACGTTGCTGGCGGCGGCGCTGTTGCTCGTGATCAACTTCTGGTTCGAGGCGAGACGACCGATGTTGGGGTTGATCACCACGATCCCGGTGATGCTGGTCGTGTTGCTCTCCTTCGCCCTCATGGCTGCGTTCGGGATTCCCTTCGGACCGGTGACGGCCACCATCTCCGCGATAGCCATCGGCATCGGCATCCCATACATGATCCACATCACACATCGCTATTTGGAGGATCGCGACCGATGCGAGTCCCCGGAGGACGCGATCGCCAACACGCTCACCCACACCGGGGGTGCCCTGGCGGGCTCCGGTCTGACCACGGTGGCCGGCTTCGGCATCCTGGTCACGTCGACGACGATCCCATTCCGTCAGTTCGGATTCGTCACCGCCTACACGATCTTGCTCGCGGTGCTCGGCGCCATCTTGGTTCTGCCGAGCATGCTCGTGCTGTGGGATCGATGGCATCGCAACCGTGGAGAGGAGCCGTTCGATCGCGAGATCCTTCACGATGCGTTGCAGGAGGAGCCCGAGGGGGTGCCGGGGGCGTGAGCGAACGTCGCAAGTCAGCCCGGCGCATCGAGATCCCGGAGGAGGTGGCAGCCGCCGCCGGGATGCCCGATGACCTGGATGCGTCGGCGCTCGACCCGTACGCCGTCCCGGACCCGGCGCGGCGAAGACGGGCCGGCAACGTCTACTTCGTGGCTGCTGCGCTCACAGCGGCGACCATCGCTGCCGGCTTGCCATCGGGGCTGTGGGTCATGGTCGGTGGTTTGACTGCGATAGGCGCCTATCACCACTTGGCGGGATGGCACCTTTCGGTGCGGGAGTGGACGGCGCTCGAGGCCGCCAACCGGGCTGTTGGGTTCCCCGTCGGTCATGCCTCGGCATCGCTCGGGTTCTACGGCTGGCGAGCGCGGCCGATCTGGAACGTGTTGGTGTTCAGCGCCGACGAGCCGCCGACCCGGCGGGGTTTGGTGCGTGTCGACGGGCGTACCGGGGACGTGGTCGAGCAGTACGACGAGGAAGTGCCGCTCGGCGAGCTGTGAGTCGTCCCCTCAGCGCTGGCCGATCGTGACGAACTCGCGCTCGTCCTCGCCGATGTAGATCTGGCGGGGACGCCCGATCCGCGTCGCCGGATCCTCGTGCATCTCCTTCCAATGTGCGATCCAGCCCGGTAGCCGACCGAGGGCGAAGAGGACCGTGAACATCCGAGGAGGGAAGCCCAGGGCACGGAAGATGAGCCCCGAGTAGAAGTCGACGTTCGGATACAGGTTGCGGCTCACGAAGTAGTCGTCCTCCAGAGCCGCCTGCTCGAGCTGATGGGCGATCTCGAGGAGCGGATCCGACATGCCGACGCGATCGAGTACGTCGTCGGCGAATTGCTTGAGGATCCTGGCCCTCGGGTCGTAGTTCTTGTAGACGCGGTGGCCGAAGCCCATGAGTCGAAACTCGTCATCGGGGTTCTTGGCCCGCCGCATTGCGCTCTCCACCGTGGTGTTCGGATCGTCGTGGATGCTCTGCAGCATCTCGACGACGGCCTGGTTGGCGCCGCCGTGGAGGGGACCCCACAGGGCATTCATGCCGGCTGCCACCGATGCGAAGAGGTTCGCCTGGCTGGAGCCCACGAAGCGCACCGTGGCGGTCGAGCAGTTCTGCTCGTGGTCGGCGTGCAGGATGAGCAACACGTTGAGCGCCCGGGCGATCACCTTGTCGACGGGCCGGTCCTCGACGGGGAGCGCAAACATCATGTGGAGGAAGTTCTCGACGTACGTCAGGTCGTTGCGGGGGTAGATGTACGGCTGACCGATCGACTTCTTGTAGGCCCAGGCGGCGATCGTCGGCATCTTGGCGAGTAGGCGGATGGCAGACTCGTCGACGGAGTCGGGGTCCTTCGGGTTGTAGTACGCCTCGTAGAAGGTCGAGATGGCGTTGGTGGCCGACGACAGAATGGCCATCGGGTGGGCGCTGCGTGGAAACGCGTCGAAGAAGCGCTTCATCTCCTCGCTCAGGAGCGTGTGGTGGCGTACCGACGTCTGCCAACGGTCGAGCTGGTCCTCGGTGGGCAGGTCGCCGAACAAGAGGAGATATGCCACCTCGAGGAACGTGCACTGATGGGCGATGTCCTCGATGCGGTAGCCGCGATGCCGCAGTACGCCCTCGGCGCCGTTGATGTACGTGATGGCGCTGCGAGTGCCGGCCGTGTTGGCGAAGCCGGGATCGTAGGTGACGAATCCTCTGTCGGACCGGAGACGTGAGATGTCCAGTCCGGTGTTCCCGATGGTGGAGTGCACCGTGGGGAGCTCGTAGCTGTCGCCGTCGAGGTTTAGGCTGACGGAGGCGTCGGTCATCTACGCAGTAGCCCCTTTCGGCACGCGAGTTGGTGCGGGGACCGCACCGGCCCTCGGAGTGTAGCGGTCACCTCGGGGGTGCTCAGCCGTGCTACCTTTTGGCGCCGTAAGGAGGATGCCCCTGCTCGACCTGAGAGGCCGGAGCCGGATCGCCCCGATCCTCGATCCCATCGCATCGGCGCTTTCGAAGCTCAAGCTAACGCCGACGGCGGTGACCATCGGAGGACTGCTCGTAACCGTCGGTGGTGCCTTCCTGATCGCCGCGGGCGAATACGCATGGGGTGCCATCGTGGCGGGAATCGGATCGGTGCTCGACGCGCTCGACGGTCCCCTGGCCCGATACCAGGGCAAGGCATCGATCCGCGGTGCGTTCATCGACACGATGTCCGACCGGTTCGGCGAACTTGCGATCTTCGCCGGGCTTGCGTTCAGCTTGCGCGACGACGAGACGGCCCTGATGCTCTGCCTCTTCGGGCTGGCGTTCTCGTTGCTCACCCCTTACGTGAGGGCGAAGGCAGAGAGCTGGGGAGCCGAAGGGCGCGGGGGCTGGATGGGTCGTGCCGAGCGAATGCTGCTCATCCTCGTCGGGGTCGGTGTGTCGGGCTTCATCGGCGGGAACAAGGTCCTGTTCCCGGTGCTGTGGCTCTTCGTCATCCTCTCCGCCTTCACGGTCGGCCAGCGTATTCGGCGGACCTGGCAGCAGCTCGGAGCGTGAAGGGCCTTTTCGGCTACGTCGGGTATCGGGTGGCGTCGGCGTTGATCGGGGCACTTCCCGAGCCGGTGATGCGGCGCAGCGGCGAGCTGCTCGGTTGGGCGATCTCGTTCTTCGCGTCCGGCCGGATGGCGCTGGTGAGAAGGAACCTCGCCCGTGTCGTCGGGGACGACGTCGCCACGCCGGGTCGGGCTCGGCGGATGTTTGCGAGCTACGGCCGTTACTGGGCGGAGGTCTTCTGGGTTCGCCCGCGGCGAGTACGGGAGATCCTCGATCACTCCACCGTCGAAGGCGCAGAGCACATCGTCGCTGCTCGGGATGCCGGACGGGGCGTCATCGTGGCCCTCCCGCATCTCGGGAACTGGGAGGCGGCGGGGCCGGTGGCGGTCGACCTCGGCGTGCCGATGCTGGCCGCCGCAGAAGCGCTACCCAACCGGCGGATCGTGGACTGGTTCATCGAGACTCGAGGCAAGCTCGGCATCGACGTCGTGATCGTCGGTGCTGACCGCCGGGCGACGCAGCAGCTCATCGAGCGCCTACGTGGGGGAGGGGCCATCGCCCTCGTCTCCGACCGCGATCTGCCGGGTCGCGGTGTGCCCGTCGAGTTCTTTGGCGAGATGACCACGCTTCCCGCCGGCCCGGTTGCGCTCGCCGATCGCACCGGCGCCGCGCTCCTCCCAGTGGGCTGCTATTTCGAAAGGGGTCGAGGACACCGTTTCGTGATCCTCCCGCCGATCGCGATCCCCGACACGCCGGACAAGGAGGAGCGGCTCTCCTCCGGTACCCAGTTGTTCGCCGGTGCGCTCGAGGAACTCATCAGTCGTGCACCCGAGCAGTGGCACCTGTTCCAGCCCAACTGGCCATCCGACAAGGACAGCGCGTGAAGATCGGTCTCGTGTGCCCGTACGACCTGGACCGATTCGGGGGCGTCCAGGACCTGGTACGGAGTCTCGCCGGCTGGCTGGCCGACGCCGGCCACCACGTGACCGTCGTCGGGCCCGGGCAGGGCGATGGCAGTTTCGTCGGAGTCGGCACGACGATCGTGGTGCCGTTCAACGGTTCGGCCGCACCCGTGGCTCTCGGACCCGGTGTGGCCGCACGTGTGCGGGCCGCCATCGAGGGTCTCGACGTGGTCCATGTCCACGAACCGTTGGTGCCGCTCGTCTCCGTGGCGGCGCGACGATCCCGTGCCGCGCTCGTCGGGACCTTCCACGCAGATCCATCGACCGCGATGCGGCGGACTTATGCAGTGGCCGCACCGGCGATCCGGCGACTGCTCCGGCCGTTCGATGCCATCACGGCGGTCAGCCCGGTGGCCGCGTCGGCCATCGCCCCGGTGGCCCGGGCGCAACTCGTGCCCAACGGGATCGACGTGAAGGAGTTCGATGCGAACCCCGGCTCGCCGAATCGCATCGCCTTCCTGGGACGCGACGACCCGCGCAAGGGTCTCGATGTGCTCCTCGCGGCATGGCCTCATGTCCGCAGCGAGGTTTCCGAGGCCGAGCTGGTCGTCGCATCGGCGGGCAGAAGCGGGGAGCTCGATGGCGTCCGGTTCATCGGCGGGGTGGGGCCCGACGAGCGCCGGTCCCTCCTCGGAGGCGCGTCGATCTACTGCGCCCCCAATCTCGGAGGCGAGAGCTTCGGGATCGTGCTCGTCCAGGCCATGGCCTCGCAATGCGCGGTGGTCGCCTCTGCGCTGCCCGCCTTTGCGCACGTGCTCGGCGACGCCGGGGTTCTCGTGAAGCCCGGTGATGCCGAAGGGCTGGCCCGGGCGCTGATCGACCTGCTGGTGGATCACGATCGCCGATCCGATCTGCAGCGCGCCTCTTTGCAGCGTGTAGAACAGTTCGATCGGGCCGCAGTCACCGACGGCTATCTAGCGGTCTATGCCGACGCGAGAGAGCGAGCGGCGCTCCGCCAGGCCCTCTCGTGATCGACGAGGCGAAGTCCGGCGCCTCGGTAGACTCACCGCGTCGACGGCACCGCGAGGCAACGAATGACCTATACGAGCATCAACGTCGAGGTCGACCCACCGGTCGGCCACATCGTTCTCAACCGGCCGGAGCGGCGCAATGCGCTGAGTCTCGAGACGATGGAGGAGGTGACCTCGGCGTTGCGACGTCTCCAGGGAACCCCGGGCGTCCAGGTCATCGTGATCGAGGCCGATGGTCCCGCCTTCTCGGCAGGTCACGACATCGGTGAGATGCAGGATCGGCCGGGGGAGTTCTACGACGCCCTCTTTGGGCAGTGCACCCGCATGATGCAGACGATCCACGAGGTCGCACAGCCCGTGATCGCCAAGGTGCGCGGCATCGCCACCGCCGCCGGCTGCCAGCTCGTCGCCTCGTGTGACCTCGTCGTCGCCGAGGAGGGCGCTCGGTTTGCGACGCCGGGAGTGCGTATCGGCCTCTTCTGCACCACTCCCATGGTCCCGATCGTCCGGGCGGTCGGGCAGAAGCGAGCCATGGAGATGCTGCTCACCGGCGATCCCATAACCGTCGAGACCGCCCACGAATGGGGTCTGGTCAACCGCATCGCCCCCGAGGGCCAGCTCGACGCCGCCGTCGACGAGCTCGTCGGGCAGATCACACGGTGGAGCCCGGACGTGATCGCCATCGGCAAAGATGCGTTCTACCGGCAAGAGGGCCTCAGCGAGGGCGAGGCCTATGAGGTGACGCAGCCCATCATGGCCGGCAATGCGGCGAGCGGGGATGCCCAGGAGGGGTTTGCCGCGTTCCTGGAGAAGCGAAAGCCCGTGTGGTCACACGAGGCGGGCACGCCTCGGTGACGGCGTCGGCCGCTCATACGCCGCTCACGCCGCTGTCATTCTTCGAGCGGGCGTCCATCGTGTACCCCGACAAGACCGGGGTCGTGTACGGCGAGCGGCGCATGACGTACGGCGCCATGGCGGACGAAGCGACGAGGGTTGCCCGGGCGCTCCAGTGGTCGGGTGTCGGTGCCGGCGATCGTGTCGCCTACCTCTGTCCCAACATTCCGGAGATGCTGATCGCCCACTTCGCCGTGCCGCTGGCGGGTGCGGTGCTGGTGGCCATCAACACCCGGCTGTCCGGTTCAGAGATCGAGTACATCCTCGAGCATTCCGGTGCAAAGGTCCTCGTTGTCGACAGCGAGCTGCATGCGACGGTCGCTCCGCATCTAGGTGAGGTTGCGGGTCTCGAGCTGGTGGTGGCGGTCGACGACACCGAACTGGGGGTCCCCGAGGGCGCCGTGTCGTATGGCGACCTCCTGAGCCGAGGCTCAGACGACCCGTTGCCGTGGGCCGTCGCCGACGAGCTGTCACCGATCTCGATCAACTACACGTCGGGCACGACAGGTCGGCCCAAGGGAGTCGTCTACACACACCGTGGCGCCTACCTCAACGCTCTCGGTGAGATCATCCATTCCGGTCACACACCCGAGAGCGTGTACCTGTGGACGCTGCCGATGTTCCACTGCAACGGATGGTGCACGACGTGGGCCGTCACGGCGATCGGGGGCCGGCACGTCTGCTTGCGTGCGGTACGCCCCGACGAGGTGTGGCGACTGATCCGCGAGGAGGCGGTGACCCACCTCAATGCGGCGCCGACCGTGCTGATCTCGCTCGTCAACGACCCAGCGGCGGGTCCATTCCCGCGATCGCTGGTCGCCACCACCGCCGGAGCGCCGCCCAGCCCGACGATCATCGCCCAGATGGAGGACCTCGGAGCCCGGCTGGTCCACGTCTATGGCCTCACCGAGACCTACGGGCCGCACACGGTGTGTGAGGTCCAGGAGCACTGGCGAGAAGTCGAGCCTGCGGAGCGGGCACGGCTCATGGCTCGCCAGGGCGTCTCGTACGTCATCGCCGACCCGATCCGGGTGGTCGACGACGAGATGAACGATGTTGCCCGCGATGCAGCCACGATGGGTGAGGTCGTCATGCGGGGGAACAACGTCATGGCCGGCTACTACGCCGACCCGGAGGCGACTGAGGAGGCGTTCCGGGGCGGCTTCTTCCACTCGGGAGACCTCGGCGTCCACCATCCCGACGGCTACATCCAGCTGCGCGACCGCTCCAAGGACATCATCATCTCCGGTGGCGAGAACATCTCCACCATCGAGGTGGAGCAGGCGATCATGAGCCACCCCGCCGTGCTCGAGGCGGCCGTCGTCGCCGTGCCCCATGAGAAGTGGGGGGAGCGCCCCAAGGGCTTCGTCATCCTCAAGCCGGGGGCGTCTGTGGCGGAGAACGACCTGATCGAACACGTCAAGGGCACGATCGCCCGTTTCAAGGCTCCCGATGAGATCGACTTCCTCGAAGCGCTGCCGAAGACGTCGACGGGCAAGATCCAGAAGTACGTGCTCCGCGAGCGTGAGTGGGCCGACCACGACAGCCGGGTGCACTGAGCGCAAAGGATGATCCCCCTCGTGGGGGGATCGCAGAGGCGCAGCCGATGCGAGGGGGGTACGGCGAGCGGCCGCAGGCTCGAGCCTGCCCCCTCAGTCCGGTCGGGCTGCACCCGCCCGGCCAGCTCCCCCGGCGGGGGAGCCATTCAGCCAGGTGCGAGCGGCCGCAGGCCCGAGCCCGGTAGCGTTTCGCGATGCAGCCGACCATGTTCCTGCTGTACGGCTTTCCCGGGGTCGGCAAGCTCACGGTCGCCGAGGCGCTCGCCGCTCGCCTGGAGGCCGCGGGATCGAGCGTTCGTGTCGTCGACAACCACTGGATCGCCAACCCGGTCTTCGGTCTCATCGAACAGGACGGCGTGACGCCGCTGCCGGGAGCGGTCTGGGAGCGGGTCGGCGAGGTCGCCGATGCGGTGCTGGGCACCATCGAAGAGTTGACACCCCGGTCTTGGCAGCTGATCTTCACGGCGGTTCTCGACGGCGTGACCGACGCCGGCTACGACGAGCGGCTCCGAAACCTGGCATCCACGCGGGGCGCTGTCTTCGTTCCCGTGCGGCTGACCTGTGAGCCCGAGGAGAACGCTCGGCGCATCGTGTCCCCCGAGCGGCGCGTCCGGATGAAGTCGGCGGATGCCGGGGAGCCGTTCCGCCTTGCTGCCGCCGGACGAATGGAAGTCGTCGACCACCCCAATGCACTCACGCTGGACATCACGGCGGTGACCCCTGCGGAGGCCGCAGCGGCCATCCTCGAGCAACGCGGCTCGCACGGGATGAGGCGCGCATCGCGCCAGCCCGCCTAGACGCGCCGAGGCGACCCCGTCGACCAGGGTCAGAGGTGCGGGTTTTCGATGGGGTGGTTTTGCAGAGTTGCGTTGGCCGCGGCGTCAGGCTTCAGCGCTGGGTGGGTCAGCGCCAGAGGTCGGCCGGAGGCGTCTGCGTTGAGGTGGCGAGCTCGGATCGATCCGATAGCCCGATCCGTGGACCGCGACGTGATGGTGGTACCAACACAAGGTGGTGAGGTTGTCGGGGTCGTGCCCGCCTCCGTCGGCTCGATGCCGGACGTGGTGTGGCTCGAGGCGGTAGCGGCTGGTGCAGCCATCGATCGAGCAGCCACCGTCCCTCCAGGTGACGTAGCGGCGGATGACCGGTGGGATGGCTCTCGTCGCGTGTGAAGCCACCAACCCATCTGTCTGATTCAGAATCACCTGAACTGCGCCGCTGCAGAGGATGCGTTCGAGCGTGGCAGGGCCGACTCTGGGTCCGAACTCGACCTCGGCGCCGGTTTCTCCTGAAGTGTTGGCGGCCAGGTCGCCGTCGAGGAACACCGTGACCAGCGGGTCGGCGCTCACGACTGAGGTGGTGTCTAGTTCGGAGAGGGAGTCCTGGCCGAGGAAACCAGGGTGTTGGCGAGCCGCACGGGTTGGCGCATCTTGGGGCCGGCGAGGTCGTTGAACTGGTCGGCGCGTTGGTGGAGCGCCTTCTCGAACAGGCGTGCTTGGAAGCTGTGCGGCGGTCCAATCCACCATGTTCCTGGAGCCGTCGTGTTGGATCACCTGGGCCGCTTCCAGTTGCGCCAGGGCCTCGGCTTGTCGGGCTCGGACCTGCGAGATCAGCGACTCGCCCTGCAGGAGAACCTGCTCCAGCCGATCGATCGACACGTCACACGTGAACAACCGCATACTCGACAACGTATCGATCAGGTGTGACAGAAACCGCTGGGAGAGAGCGGGTCACCGAGTCGTACCACAGGGAGTCGAGACGGGGTCACCCCGCGCTGCCACCGCGAGCACCCCTCCTACACTGAGAGGGCACCCCGGAACGCAGGAGCCGCAGATGTCCGAAGCACCTGAGCGCGGAACCGACCTCGTCAAGCGAGGACTCGCCGAGATGTTGAAGGGCGGCGTCATCATGGACGTCGTCGACGCAGAGCAGGCCAAGATCGCCGAGGCGGCCGGTGCGGTTGCCGTCATGGCCTTGGAGCGGGTCCCCGCCGACATCCGGGCTGCCGGGGGGGTCGCACGTATGGCCGACCCCGCCAAAGTGCAAGAGATCATCGAATCCGTCTCGATCCCGGTGATGGCCAAGTCTCGCATCGGCCACTTCGTCGAGGCACAGGTGCTGCAAGCTCTCGGTGTCGACTACATCGACGAGTCCGAGGTGCTGACGCCCGTCGACGACAACCACATCGACAAGCACGCCTTCACGGTGCCGTTCGTCTGCGGCGCCAAAGACCTCGGCGAGGCACTGCGCCGGGTCGGTGAGGGGGCGGCGATGATCCGCACCAAGGGCGAGCCGGGGACGGGCAACGTCGTCGAGGCCGTGAAGCACATGCGGCTGATGAACGCCCAGGTTCGCCGGCTCACCACGCTCGACGCCAACGAGCTGATGGCCGCCGCCAAGGAGCTGCGTGCTCCCTACGACCTCGTGAAGGAGGTTGCGGGGACGGGCAAGCTCCCCGTGGTGAACTTCGCCGCCGGGGGTATCGCCACGCCGTCCGACGCCGCGCTCATGATGCAGCTTGGCTGCGACGGTGTCTTCGTCGGCTCCGGCATCTTCAAGTCGGGCGACCCCTCCGTGCGGGCACGCGCCATCGTCGAGGCGACCACCTTCTACAACGACCCCGAGAAGATCGCCAAGGTCTCGCGCAACCTCGGCGAGGCCATGGTCGGCATCAACATCGACACCCTGGCGCCGCAGGAGCGGATGCAGGATCGCGGGCTGTGAGCACGGTGGTCCGATGACCGCTCGGATCGGCGTGCTGGCGCTCCAAGGCGATTTCCGGGAGCACATCGCCATGCTGCACGGCATGGGCGTCGAGGCGTTCGAGGTCCGTACCGAGGAGGAGCTGGAGACGGCCGACGCCATCGTCATCCCGGGCGGCGAGTCGACGACGATCGGGCGGCTCGCTCGCATCTACGGGCTGATCGAACCGCTCCGCGCCCGCATGGGGGCCGGGCTTCCTGCCCTGGGCACGTGTGCGGGGATGATCTTCCTCGGGACGGCGACCACGGGACCGGAGCAGCCGCAACTCGGCGTGCTCGACGTGGTGGTCGAGCGGAATGCGTTCGGGCGGCAGGTCGACTCGTTCGAGGCGGACCTTCAGGTCGCTGGCCTCGACGAGCCGATGCACGCCGTCTTCATCCGGGCGCCATGGATAGCCAAGGCCGCCGGCAATGTCGAGATCCTCGCCACCGTCACCGACCCCAATGGGGAGGTCCATCCGGTCGTGGTTCGGCAGGGACCGATCCTCGCTACCTCGTTCCACCCGGAGCTCACCGAAGACACCCGCATCCACGAGATGCTCCTCGACCTGGTGGAGGGCGGCTGATGGCAGGGCATTCGAAGTGGGCGAACATCAAGCACCGCAAGGGTCGCCAGGACGCCGCCAGGGGCAAGCTCTTCGCCAAGCTCATTCGTGCGATCGAGTCGGCCGCACGTACGGGGGGCAGCGACTCGGCCGCCAACGCGACGCTGGCGACGGCGATCCAGAAGGCCAAGGACGCATCGGTCCCCAAGGACAACATCGAGCGGGCGATCGCCCGGGGCAGCGGGGAGCTGGAGGGCGTCGACTACGAGGAGATCTGGTACGAGGGCTACGCGCCGGGTGGAGTCGCCCTCTACATCCAGGTGCTCACGGACAACCGCAATCGCGCCGCCTCGGACGTGCGAGCGGCGTTCAACCGGCTCGGCGGCAACCTGGGGGAACCCAACTCGGTTGCCTATCTCTTCGAGCAGAAGGGGTACGTCCTCGCCACCGGTGACGAGGACGTCGTGATGCTCGCCGCCCTCGAAGGTGGGGCCGAGGACGTCGTCGCCAGCGGCGACCAGTGGGAGATCACCTCCGGCCCCTCGGAGCTGCCCGCAGTGCGGGCGGCCCTAGAGACGGCCGGAGTCGTCATCGATCAGGCCGAGGTCACCCAGCTCCCGTCGACGTCCGTGCCCGTCGATGCGGCAACGGCACCCAAGGTGCTGCGTCTGATGGAGGCGCTCGAGGACCTCGACGACGTGCAGTCGGTGTACGCCAATTTCGACATCCCGGACGAGGTCCTGGCCGAGGTGGGCTGAGGCGTGCCTGCTTAGCAGGCACGGGGCGTTCCTGCGGAACGCCGGCCGGGTGGGCCCTCCTGGGATCCGTTGCGCCACAAGGATTTCAGGCGATCGCGATCGTCGTCCGGATGATGCGATGGCCTCATTGAAATTGCACCGTGCAAGTACGATATTGCGCGCACATTTCGTGCGGTGGTGAACGCTCTGGGCCAGGGCGGGATCGAAGGTATGCACCGCACTCAAGTGAGGAGGCAAGAGTCCCCCGGCCCGGGGTCTCGGGGCTCCGAAGTGGTAGGCAGGCTCTCTTCACAGAAGGTAGGAACCAACGGGCCATGGCAAACACACGGACGCGCGCGACGCATGTGATCGCGGCACTTCTCTCTCTCCTCCTGATCTCCTTCATGGTGCTCAGGGTCTCGTCGGCGGCCTTCACGGCGACGACGGACAACACGGGCAACGCCTGGTCGTCGGGAAGCGTCATCTTGGAGGATGACGATTCGGGGACGGCGATGTTCAACGTCACCAACATGAAGCCGGGTCAGACCGAGACGCGATGCATCAAGGTCACCTACAAGGGCTCCCTCGATGCGTCGGTCAAGCTCTACGGGGCGATCACCGGCGGCACGGGCCTCGGCACGTACCTCAACGTCACGATCGATCGTGGCACGGGCGGCAGCTTCGGCAACTGCTCGGGCTACGCACAGGTCGAGGCGCTGTACACGGGCACCCTCGCCGGATTCCCCACGGCGCACAGCTCCTTCGGGACGGGTGCCGGGACGTGGGCACCTGTGGGTGGCGGCCCGGACGACGACATGACGTATCGGGTCCAGGTCACGCTCCAGGACAACAACGCGGCACAGGCGAAGACCGCCACGGCGAGCTTCACCTGGGAAGCCCAGAACACCTAACCCGGTGGTGCGGGCCCGGCCTCGAGGGCCGGGCCCGCACCATCCCGATGGTTGCCCCCACCTCGGATGGGCAACCGAAACACACCCAGGCCGATGAGCGACACGCAGTCCACGGTTGGTAGGACGGGAAGGCTCCGGCGCCTCGCCGGAGACCTACGTGTGGGCGCACTCGCTCTCTACCTGTACTCGATGGTGCAGATGGTCATCGCCGTGATCATCTTCACCCTCGCCGGCGGTTACCAGCCGATGCTCATCGGATCGGGCTCGATGGAGCCCCTCATTCGGGCCGGCGACGTCGTGCTCCTCATGGACCATGACGGGGCGAACCTCGGTCCGGGCACCGTCATCACGTATCACGACGACGCCCTCGATGGCCGGATCATCACGCACCGCATCTTCGCCATCGACGCCGCCGGAGCGTACGTCACCAAGGGCGACGCCAACACCGTGCCCGACAGCGACACGGTTGTGCCATCGGACGTCATCGGCGAGGGTCGCGTGCTGGTCCCCTACGTAGGGCTACCTGCGCACTGGCTGAGTCGGGGGGAGTGGATCCCGCTGCTGGTCTGGCTCGGGGTGACCGCGGCAGCGATCGTCGGTGTCGTGCCGCGACGGCGGGGGAGCCCGCCGCCGGGCGAGGCGACACTGCCGACTCCCCCCGGCGCCGAGACCGTGGATTCCGAGCGGCCCGTACTCTCCCGTGTCGCATTCGGTTCCATCGCGGCGACCGTACTCGCCTTTGCGGCGCTCGTTCTTCCCGTGCAGGCGGCCCTCGGCGCAACCACGTCGACGACGGCATCCCTGAGCGCGTCGGAGTGGATGAAGATCATCGCGGTGACCGGCGGCGAGAGCCACAGCTGCGCCGCACGCGATCAGGGCTTGGTTTGGTGCTGGGGGTGGAATGACGTGGGTCAGCTCGGCGTCACAGGCGGTGACCGGACGACCCCGGTTCTCGTACGGGGACCCGGTGGCGTCGGCAACCTCACCAGTGTCGTTGCCCTCAGTGCGGGGAGGAAGTTCAACTGTGCCGCTCGCAGTGACGGCTCGGCGTGGTGTTGGGGCGAGAACACGTTCGGGCAACTCGGTGACGATTCCCTAGTGAACAACTCGATTCCCGTTCAGGTGCGCGGACCCGGCGGCGTCGGAACGCTCGGCTCGGTCGTCGCTCCTGCTTCCGGCGAGATTCATGCGTGCGCCCGCAACACCGGCGGGTCGGTGTACTGCTGGGGCGAGAACAGTTTCGGGCAGCTCGGCAACGACACCACGACCAACTCTCGCGTCCCGGTCCAGGTTCGGGGCCCCGCCGGCGCCGGTTTCCTGAGCGACGTGACTCGCATCGGTGCCGGCTTCCGGCACACGTGCGCGGTGAAGACTGATGGCACGGTGTGGTGCTGGGGACGCAACGACTTCGGCCAGCTCGGCAACGGCACGACCAGCGCAACGGCCACTCGCACTCCCGTCCAGGTGCGTGGCGTGGGCGGCACGGGCTTCCTCACGACCGCGGTGGAGGTCGTCGGAGGAGAGTCCTCCACGTGCGCACGACTGACCGATTCCACCGTTGCGTGCTGGGGACGCAACGACCGGGGACAGCTGGGCGTGGCCGGAACGACGCGGACCAGCCCGGTACTGGTGCGGGGTGCCGGGGGCTCCGGGACACTAACGAACGTGGCGTCACTGGATACCGGGCAGAAACACGCGTGTGTGACGCTCACCACCGGATCGGTCTGGTGCTGGGGCTGGAACTCCGACGGTCAGCTCGGCAACAACACCATCACGGACAGCAATGCCCCGGTGCAGGTCCGCGGGCCGCTCAACGTTGGGACGTTCGCCAACGCCACCCTGATCGGCACCGGGTACCTGTCCACCTGCGCCGCCCGCTCCGACTACACCGTCTGGTGCTGGGGACGCAACGCCAACGGCCAGCTCGGGAACGGGACGACGACGGGCTCGAGGGTCCCGGTCCAGGCCATGTGACGGGGCACCGCGCCGCGACGGGTGCTTGGGTCTGTCACAGCCGGTCCCTACCATCCCAAACATATGTTCGTACTCGGGATCGATCCCGGTCTGACGACGACCGGCTACGGCGTGGTCGAGGCCAAAGGCTCCAAGGTCAGGGTCGTCGCGGTCGGCGTCATCAGGACCGACCGGCGCTCCTCCACCGCAGAGCGGCTCGTCGAGCTGGGGCGGGACCTCGCCGCGGTCATCGCCGAGTTCCGGCCGGATCAGGCGGCGATGGAAGAGGTGTTCGTGAACCGGAATCTGCACACGGCCACGGCCGTCGCCCGCGCCTCGGGCGTCGTGCTGTACACGCTCGCCGCCGCCGGGATGCGTGTGCACGAGTACACGCCCACGGCCGTGAAGATGGCGCTCACCGGTTACGGGGGTGCGGACAAGACGCAGATGGGCCGGGTGGTGGCCATGCGCCTCGGTCTTGGCGAACCGCCGCAGCCCGCCGATGCCGGGGACGCTCTGGCCGTTGCGCTGTGCCACCTGCAGGGAGTCCCGTTGCGTCGCGCAGTGGAGCGGGCGCTGTGATCGGCCGGTTGCGGGGAATGCTCGTCACCAAGCACGCCGAACGGA
Organism: Acidimicrobiia bacterium; assembly: GCA_041611095.1. Taxonomy (GTDB): domain Bacteria; phylum Actinomycetota; class Acidimicrobiia; order Spongiisociales; family UBA5794; genus UBA6912. The sequence goes on from JBFINP010000010.1 coordinate 22,566, forward strand.
TCGTGCTCGACGTCGCCGGCGTCGGGTACGAGATCGCCGTGACGCCGCGAGCGCTCGTCGATCTGCCGGGTGTGGGCGAAGAGGCCGTGATCCACACCCATCTGCACGTTCGCGAGGACGTCCTCGCAGTGTACGGCTTCCCGGACGAGGACCAGCGGGACGTATTCCGCCTCCTGCTGGGCGTGTCCGGGGTGGGGCCCAAGGTGGCACTGGCCATCCTCGGCACCTTCACCGTCACCGAGTTGCGCCGCGCCGTCGTCACCGAAGACGCCGACGCGCTCACGCTCGTCCCGGGGATCGGCAAACGCTCTGCGCAGAAGCTGATGCTCGAGCTCCGTCCCAAGATGGACCTCCCCGATGCCGAGCTGCCCTCGAGCGGTAGCGCCGTAGCCGAGGTGCGAGATGCTCTGGAGGGGCTGGGCTACCAGGCGGCCGAGATTCGCGACGCCATGCGATCCCTGCCCGCGGACCTCGCCGTGGAAGACATGCTGCGGGCAACGCTGCAAGAGTTGGGGCGCCGGACGGAGGCATGAGAGGGAGATGCGAGAAGAAGGGTTGCTGACGGGGGATCCGATCCCCGAGGACGAGGTCTTCGAGGCCGGCCTGCGCCCGCGGCGGATGGACGAGTTCATCGGGCAGTCCGCCCTCAAGGAGCGGCTGTCGATCCTGGTGGAGGCGGCCCGGGCACGCAGCGAGCCCGTCGACCACGTGCTGTTCTCCGGTCCACCGGGACTCGGCAAGACGTCGCTCGCAGGCATCGTCGCCAACGAGATGGGAGCAGCGTTTCGCGCCACATCGGGTCCCGCGTTGGAGCGCCCAGGTGATCTGGCCGCAGTGCTGACCAACCTCGACGCCGGCGACGTGCTGTTCATCGACGAGGTCCATCGGCTTCCCCGTCAGGTCGAGGAGGTGCTCTACCCGGCGATGGAGGACTTCGAGCTCGACATCATCGTGGGCAAGGGGCCGGCGGCGCGGTCGATACGGCTCGACCTGCCCCACTTCACGCTCGTAGGCGCCACGACCCGGGTAGGCAGAGTTGCCCCGCCGTTGCGAGACCGCTTCGGCTACGTCGCCCGGCTCGATTACTACGAGCCGGCCGACCTGGCCAGGGTCGCCACCCGCTCCGCAGCCATCCTCGACGTGGCGATCAACACCGACGGCGCCGAGGTGATCGCCCGGCGGTCGCGTGGCACGCCACGCATCGCCAACCGGCTGTTGCGGCGGGTGCGGGACTTCGCCGCCGTTCGCTCCGACGGGACGATCGATGCCGATACGGCCGACGCGGCGCTCGAGGTCTTCGAGGTCGATCACAAGGGTCTCGACAAGGTCGACCGCTTCATCCTCGAGGCGATCATCGACAAGTTCGGCGGAGGTCCCGTCGGGCTCTCGACGCTCGCAATCGCGGTCGGGGAGGAACCGGAGACCGTGGAGGACGCATACGAGCCGTTCTTGCTGGTGGAGGGTTTCCTCCAGCGCACGCCGCGGGGCCGCATCGCCACGCCGCGTGCGTACGCCCATCTCGGGCTCCCGACGCCGGACGCAACTGCGGACGATCCACAGGGGCGACTGCTCGACGGCTGACCCGGGATCGGTGCCGAGGTCGATAGCCTCCGGACCCATGCGGGTCTCAGACTTCGACTACGACCTTCCGCCGGGCGCCATCGCCCAGGCCGCCATCGAGCCTCGGGACACCGCAAAGCTGCTGCTCACGCGCGACATGAGTGATCACGTCTTCTCAGACCTACCTGCCCTGTTGCGCCCTGGTGACCTGCTCGTGGTCAACCGCACGCGGGTGAGAGCGGCGCGGCTCGTCGGGCGGAAGCCGGGCACTGGCGGAGTCGTGGAGGTGCTGCTCACACGCCGGGTCGACGACGAGCGGTGGGAGGCGCTCGTACGGCCGGCGCGGCGGTTGCGGCCGGGGAGTCGAATCGTGTTCGACGAGCTCGACGCGGAGATACTCACCGGTCCCGAAGCGGGCATGGTCACGCTGCGCCTCGGCGGAACGAAGGACGTCGAAGAGCTATTAGCCCGTGAGGGTGAAGTGCCTCTTCCCCCATACTTCACCGGCACCCTCGAGGACCCGGAGCGCTACCAGACGATCTTCGCCAAGACCCTCGGCTCGGCGGCGGCGCCGACGGCGGCGCTCCACTTCACTCCTCGCCTCACCGCTGCGCTGAACGAGGCGGGGATCTCCTTCGCCGAGGTCGACCTCGAGGTGGGTCTCGACACGTTCCGCCCGATGTCCGTCGACGTGGTCGAAGAACACCGCATCCACACCGAGCGTTACGCAGTGCCCGAGGAGACGGTGCACCAGATCGACCAGGTTCGCCGTCTCGGGGGCAGAGTCGTCGCAGTGGGGACGACCGTGGTGCGCACACTGGAGACGGCTGCGCGAGGCCACGAGGGCAACGTCACGAGCGGCGAGGGAGCGAGCAGCCTCTTCATCACCCCGGGTTACACGTTCGGGGTGGTCGATGCGATGGTGACCAACTTCCACGCTCCCCGAACCACGCTCATCGCCCTCGTCGCCGCCGCCCTCGGGCCGGCCTGGCGAGAGGTGTACGTAACGGCGCTGGCCCGCGGCTACCGCTTTCTGTCCTTCGGGGACGCGATGGTGATCGAAGGGCTTCGAGAGCTGTGAGCGAACCGGTCACCTGGGAGGAGACGGGCAGGCAAGGCAATGCCCGAACCGGCATGCTGCACACTCCCCATGGCACGATTCCCACGCCGGCCTTCATGCCCGTGGGGACGCGAGGGACCGTTCGGTTGGTCGGTGCCGAGGATCTCGAGGCGCTCGGCGCCCACATCGTGCTGGCGAACACCTACCACCTCATGCTGCGGCCCGGCTCGGTTGTGGTCGCCGATCTGGGCGAGCTCCATGGCTTCATGGGATGGAGCGGGCCGATCCTGACGGACTCGGGCGGTTTCCAGGTCTTCTCCCTCGATCCCCACGTCGCCGAGGATGGCGTGCGCTTCCGGTCCAGCTACGACGGGTCCGAGGTACATCTCACACCGGAGGATGCGGTCGGTGTCCAGGAGGAGCTGGGTTCGGACGTGGCCATGATGCTGGACGTGCTCGTGGGGCTGCCGTCGCCGCGGTCCACCGTCGAGGCGGCGATGGAGCGCACGCTGCGGTGGGCGGAACGTGCGCTGGCCGCCAAGCGCAGAGACGACCGTGCGCTGTTCGGCATCATTCAGGGCGGTGTCGATCTCGAGTTGCGTCACCGGTCGGCGTCCGAGACCGCATCACTCGGGTTCCCGGGCTTCGGTATCGGTGGCCTCGCCGTCGGCGAGAGTGCGGCGGAGCGGAACGCGACGATCGCTGTCGTCGTCGACGCGCTGCCTGCCGCGGCCCCCAGGTACGTGATGGGCCTCGGCGACACCGAGGGTCTGTTGGATGCGATGGCGCGTGGTTGTGACCTGTTCGACTGCGTCATCCCCACCCGCCTGGCCCGTCACGGCAAGGTGTTGCACCCGGACGGAGACTTCTCGATCAAACGCGCCGAGTGGACCGGCGACGACCGCCCGCTCGATTCGGACTGCCCTTGCGCGGCCTGCGCCAGGTACAGCCGCGGTTACCTGCGCCACCTCTTCGCCACGAAGGAGCTCTTGGGTCTGCGCCTGGTGAGCCTCCACAACCTGCGCTACACGCTCGACCTCATGGCCGCAGCGCGGTTCGCGATCGCGGGCGGGACCTTCGATGCCTTCCATGAGGAACGCAGTTCCCGCCGAGTCGCCGGTCGCGGCACGCAGCAGTGAACGCGTCGCCTCCCGACCACCACTAACCTGTCGCCTCCGGCGCGGCGATCCGCGTCGATCTCATGTCCGCACTGGAGGATTCCGTGCCTCACCTCGCATCGTTGTGGCTGCTTGCGCTGCAGGACGCCACCGAGTCGCCATCCGGCTCGGTCGTGAGCTTCCTGCTTCCGCTCATCATCATCGGTGGACTCTTCTACTTCCTGCTCATCATGCCGCAGCGGCGCCGAATGAAAGCCGTCAACCAGATGCGCAGCGCGGTGCAGGTCGGCGACGAGGTACGGACCATCGGGGGCATCTACGGCGTGGTGCGTTCCATGGACGACGACGAGGTCGTGCTCGACGTGGGCGGCGGCACCACACTCCGTGTGGTCAAGCGTGCGGTAGCCGAGCGGCTCAACGTCGAGGGCTGACGCGCCGTGAATCGCCGCAAGCTCTGGACCACGATGCTGCTGACGCTCGTCATCGCGTGGGGTTCGTTCATCACTCTTCGGATCGTCGACCTGTCTCCGAAGCTCGGTCTCGACCTCCAAGGCGGCTTCTCCGTGTTGTTGACCGCACCGGAAGGAACCGACGGCGAGGTGCTCGACAAGGCCGTCGAGATCATGCGCGACCGAATCGAGACCCTCGGTGCGGTCCAGGAGCCGGAGATCTCCGTGCAGGGAGACCGGAGCATCCAGGTTCAGCTTCCCGGTGTGCAGGATCGCGACCGGGCTCTGCAGGCCGTCGGTACCACAGGCGAGCTCAGCTTCCGGCCCGTGCTCGCCATCTCGCCCATCAGCCCGGCCTTCACCGACGGAACCCTGCCTCCCCCCATCGACCTCACGACCACCACGGTGCCGAGCGGCGATGACGCCACGACGACGACGAGTGCCGACTCGACGACGACAACCACGACGACAACCACGACGGTGCCGCCGACACCGCCGCCCAACATCGACCCGGAGACCGGCCTCACCATCGTCGACGACATCGCAGCAACGGCGTACCTGAGTGGTGAGGACGGCCTGATCTACAAGGTCGGACCGGCGTTCCTGACCGGTTCGGAGATCGTGGATGCGCAGGCCGGATTCAGCGGCGGCTTCGGCTCGAGCGGCTTCGTCGTCGATCCCGAGTTCACCTCCGAGGGTGGGGCCTCGTTCGAGGAGGCAACTGCGCAGCTCTCACTGTTCACCATGGGCGACCCCCGCCGGCAGCTCGCCATCGTGGTCGACGGCGTCGTCTTCTCGGCGCCGCAGATCGCGGCCGACGTGGCTCCGGGCGAGGGCCTGCCTCCCGACACCGTCGTCATAACGATCGGGGCCTCCGAGAACGCCGAGGTCGAGGCCCAGGACCTGGCGACCATCCTCCGGTACGGTGCCCTACCGACGGTGTTCGAACGAGAGAACGTCGACTCGGTTTCGGCGACTCTCGGTGGCGACTCGCTCCGGGCCGGTCTCGTGGCCGGGCTCGGCGGGCTGACGTTGGTGGCGCTGGCGCTGCTGATTTACTACCGGGGCCTCGGGTTGATAGCGGTGTTTGGCCTCTCGGTGTTCGGGTCGCTCCTCATGCTTGCCATCACCCTGCTGTCCGAGTTCCAGGGGACGACCCTGACCCTCGCCGGGGTGACGGGCATCATCGTGTCGATCGGTATCACCGCAGACTCGTACATCGTCTTCTTCGAACGTGTGAAGGAGGAATACCGCAGAGGGCGTCCGCTGCGTGGCGCCATCGACACCGGCTTCCAGAAGGCCTTCCACACCATCCTCACGGCCGACGCCGTGACCCTCCTCGGTGCGGCGCTGCTGTGGATCCTCGCCATCGGGCCCGTCAAGGGGTTCGCGGTGACTCTCGGCATCGCCACCGTCATCGACGTGATCGTCGCCTACTTCTTCACGCGGCCGGCGGCGATGCTGATGGTGCGCTCGCGGCTAGGTGAGGGACGCGGGTTCACGATCCGGAGCGCCATGGGAGCCGCCCCGACAGCCGCGGAGGCTGCGGTATGAACGTGCTCCGGAGGATGTACCGCGGCGAGACCGAGTTCGACGTCATCAAGCACACGCGCCGCTGGTTCTTCGTCTCGGCGATCCTGCTCACCATCTCGGTGGGTTCGCTGCTCATCCGCCGCCTGGACCTCAGCATCGACTTCACGGGCGGCACGGTCGTCGAAGTCGCCAACGTGAACGACCTCTCCGTCGGCGAGGTGCGCTCCGTGCTGGCGGGAATCGGCGAGGCCGGTGCGCGTGTTCAGCTGCTCACCGACGAGGCGTTGGATCAGCAGGAGCGGATCTTGATCTCGACGGGTGCGCTCGATGCCGGGGAGCAGGACGAGCTCGTGGCTACGGTCGAGGAGGCGGCAGGTGCCGAGGTCGACAAGCTGGATGCGGTAGGTCCCACCTTCGGTGCCGAGATCACGAGACGTGCGATCGAAGCGCTCGTGATCTTCCTCGTCGTCGTTGCCGGTTTCATCTCGTGGCGATTCGAGTGGAAGATGGCGGGAGCGGCTCTGGTGGCGCTCTTCCACGACCTCATCATCACCGCCGGGGTCTACTCGGTGGTGGGTTTCGAGGTGACCCCGGCGACGGTGATCGCCATCCTCACCATCCTCGGCTACTCGCTGTACGACACGGTGGTCGTGTTCGACAAGATCACCGAGAACGTCCACGATCTCACCGGCCGGGCGACGTTCACCGAGATCACGAATCTGTCGATGAACCAGGTCTTGATGCGTTCGATCAACACATCGCTGACCACCTTGCTCCCGATCGGCAGCCTGCTGTTCGTCGGTTCGTACCTGCTCGGTGCGGCGACGCTGCGCGAATTCGCCCTCGCGCTGTTCATCGGCGTCGGGATCGGGACGTACTCTTCCATCTTCGTTGCAGCGCCGATCCTGACGTACTGGAAGGAACAAGAGCCGGAGTGGCAGCGCATGCAGCGCAGGGCGGCGCGTCGGTCCGGCGAGGAGATCGCCCCCGAGGTCGCCGTCGAGACGGTCGATGTCGGGGCGGTTCCCCGGCCTCCGCGTCAGCGCCGGAAGCGACGTTGACGCTAACCGACGCAACGTGATGGGGCTTAGACTGCTCTGATGACTGAAGCGGCCATTCGTGAGCTGATTCGCGACGTTGCGGATTTTCCGACGCCGGGGATCATGTTCAAGGACATCACGCCCGTCCTCGCCGACCACTCGGCGTTCGACGGCGCCGTCGATGCGATGCTCGCCCCCTTCCGGGACAGCCGGATCAGCAAGGTGGCCGGTATCGAGGCCCGCGGCTTCTTGTTCGCCGCCCCCGTGGCGGCCCGGCTCGGTGCCGGTTTCGTGCCGGTACGCAAGCCGGGCAAGCTCCCCCGCCAGGTCGTGGAGCAGGAGTACGAGTTGGAGTACGGCACCGACGTGCTCCAGATCCACGCCGACGCGATTCAGCCGGGAGAGCGCGTGTTGGTCGTGGACGATGTGCTCGCCACCGGGGGAACGGCGGCGGCAACGATCGATCTCTTCCGGCACGTGGGTGCCGACGTGGTGGGCCTGACCGTCCTGCTCGAGCTGGAGTTCCTCAAGGGCCGAGCTCGTATCCAGGGCGTCCCCGTGCACGCGGTAGTGCGCGATGGGTCCGGCTGAGACGGCCCCGCCACCGACCCCAGAGGCGCTGTTCGCCTCCGTGCTGATCTCGTTCGGGCATCACTACCCGGACGGTGACGCCGACATGATCCAGCGTGCGTACAACACCGCCGCGGCGGCCCACACCGGGCAGGTCCGCCAGTCCGGAGAGCCGTTCATCTCGCACCCCTTGATCGTCACCGACATCCTCGCCGGATACGGGCTCGATGCGGCGACGCTCGCCGCATCCCTCCTCCACGACACCGTGGAGGACACTGATCTGTCGCTCGACGACATCGCCGCCGAGTTCGGTGAGGAGGTCGCCGAGCTCATCGACGGCGTCACCAAGCTCGACCGCATTGGCTTCTCGAGCCGCGAAGAGGCGCAGGCGGCCACCATCCGGAAGATGGCGATCGCGATGGCGAAGGACATCCGGGTCCTGCTCATCAAGCTGGCGGATCGGCTCCACAACATGCGCACGCTGGCCCCGCTCCCACCGGAGAAGCGCCGCCGCATCGCCGAGGAGACCCTCGAGGTGTACGCCCCTCTAGCCCACCGTCTCGGCGTTCAGGAGATCAAGCACGAGATGGAGGAGCGCTGCTTCGGCGAGCTCTACCCTCGTCGTAAGGCCGAGCTCGAGGAGCTGGTCGCCCGGCGGGCGCCGGAGCGAGAGTCCCAGATCGAGAAAGTCATCGTGCAGCTCACCGACGTGCTCTCAGACGCCGGGATCGCGGCCGAGATCACCGGACGGCCGAAGCACCTGTTCTCCATCTATCGCAAGATGGTGGCCAGCGGCCTCGCTTTCGACGAGATCCACGACCTGATCGGCATCCGCGTCCTCGTCGACGACGTCCGCGACTGTTACGGAGCGCTTGGGCTGGTCCACACCCTGTGGCCACCGATTCACGGGCGTTTCAAGGACTACATCGCGATGCCGAAGTTCAACCTCTACCAGTCGCTCCACACCACCGTCGTCGGGCCCGACGGAAAACCGCTCGAGGTGCAGATCCGAACCTACGAGATGCACGAGCGGGCCGAGTTCGGCATCGCCGCCCACTGGCGGTACAAGGAGGGCGGCGGGGGCGCCGATCTCCCGTTCGTCGCCGACCTCCGGTTCCTCCAGGAAGAGTCGACGGACCCCCAGGAGTTCCTCGACAACCTCAAGCTCGACCTCTACCAGGACGAGGTGTTCGCCCTCACGCCGAAGGGCGATGTGCTGACACTCCCCAAGGGGGCGACGCCCGTCGACTTCGCCTACCGCATCCACACGGATGTCGGTCACCGAACGGTAGGGGCGAAGGTCAACGGGCGGCTCGTGCCTCTGCACACCACGCTGGAGTCCGGCGACATCGTCGAGATCCTCACGTCCCGGTCCCAGGACGCCCATCCGTCGCGCGACTGGCTGGATTTCGTGAAGTCGAGCCGGGCGGCGTCGAAGATCAGGCGGTGGTTCACCAAGGAGCGCCGCGACGCCGCACTGAGTGATGGCCGCGAGGTCGTGACCAAGGCGCTGCGACGGGAAGGACACGCCGTCAAGGGCAAGAAGGTCGATGGCCTGCTCACCGAGGTGGCCGCGGACCTCGGATTCAGCGATGTCGAGGCCATGTACGTGGCGGTGGGCGACAACCACGTGAGCCCGCTGACCGTCATCCGGCGGCTCGAGCGGCTGACGGGCGACGAGGACGACAACAACCTCCTCTCACCCCCGACGACGCCGAAGCGGGCCGTCCAGCCGAGCCGCGGTGGGGTGATCGTGGAAGGCATGGACGACCTGCTCGTCCGCATCGCCCGGTGCTGCGCCCCGGTGCCGGGGGACGACATCGTCGGCTTCGTCACCATCGGGCGCGGCGTCTCGATCCACCGCTCCGATTGCGCCAACATCGGGTCCCTCGGCGAGCGGGCCGAGCGCATGGTGGATGCGGCGTGGGCTCCGGAGCAGAGTGGTTCGTTCTTCGTTTGGATCCAGATCGAGGCGCTCGATCGCACCAAGCTCTTGCGAGACGTCACGACGGTGCTGTCGGAGCTGGGTACCAACATCACCGCATCTTCATCGGCAACCGGGAGTGACAGGGTGGCGGTCTTTCGGTTCGAGGTCGAGGTGTCCGATCCCGGGATGATCGAGCGGGTGATCACCGAGTTGCGCCGCATCGACGGGGTCTTCGACGCGTATCGACTCGTCCCGCAGACGTCGTAGGGGCTGGCGTGCTCATCGACGGACGCTCCCTCTGGCTTGCGGACACGAATTGCTACGTGGTCGCGTCCGAGAAGGGTGGCTTGTGCGTCATCATCGACGCACCGCCCGACATCCCGGCGATCGAGGAGCTGGTGGCGGCCCACGATCTCACCCCGGTCGCATTGCTGGCGACGCATGGCCACATCGACCACGCAGGGGGAGGAGGTGCAGCGGCGCGCTTTGCGATCGACGCCCACCTGCATCCCGACGACGAGTTCCTCGCCCTGGATCCGGCATCGCAGATCCGCAGGTTGTTCGGTGCCGTTCCTCCCGGTGCCGAGGACATGTTCGAGTTCCCGGCCACGTACCGGGCCCTCGCCGACGGGGATCGTCTCGAGATGGCCGGACTGGTCATCGACGTCATCCACACCCCGGGTCACACCCCCGGCCACTGCTGCTTCCACCTCGACGACGCCGGGATCCTCTTCTCGGGCGACCAGCTCTTCGCCGGTTCGATCGGCCGCACGGATCTGCCCGGCGGCGACTACGAGACCCTGATGCGCTCCATGAAGGAGAAGGTGATGAGGCTGCCGGCGGAGACCCAGGTGCTGCCGGGCCATGGCCCGACCACGACGCTGGCCCACGAGCGACGCACCAATCCGTTCCTTCAGGGCTGGTAGCGTCCAGGCCTCGCGCCTCAGGCGATGGAGCCGGCCCGTCGAGCGCAGGAGCTTCCACGATGACGACCACCGAGTACCGCGACACGTCGGCGGGCGCACTGCGGGCCGACGACGCCGGGCGCGAGGTGACCGTCGCCGGATGGGTCGCCCGCCGGCGGGACCATGGCGGCGTTGTGTTTCTCGACCTTCGCGACGCCACCGGCGTCGTCCAGGTCGTGGTGAATCCGGAAGAGGCGCCGGCTTCCGAAGACGCCATCCATGGGCTGCGCAGCGAGTACTGCATCCGGGTGCGCGGCGCCGTCCGGCTCCGCCCCGGCGAGACCGCCAACCCCGACTTGCCCACCGGCGAGGTCGAGATCGCGGCGGCGAGCCTCGACGTCTTGAGCCCCTCCTCCGCTCTGCCCTTCCAGCTCGATGAGCGCTCCGACGTCGACGAAGGGCGGCGCCTCCAATACCGATACCTCGACCTCAGGCGGAGCCGGATGACGGCGAACCTCCGTGCCCGCTCCAAGACCGTGGCGGCGATGCGCCGGACGATGGAGGAGCGAGGCTTCCTCGAGGTGGAGACCCCGACGTTGATCGCCTCGACTCCGGAGGGGGCACGCGACTTCCTCGTGCCGAGTCGGCTACGTCCCGGGCAGTTCTACGCACTTCCGCAGTCGCCCCAGCTCTTCAAGCAGCTCCTGATGATCGGCGGCGTCGATCGGTACTACCAGATCGCCCGCTGCTACCGCGATGAGGACTTCAGGGCCGACCGCCAGGTCGAGTTCACCCAGCTCGACTTCGAGGGTGCGTTCTGGGGACAGGAGGACGTGCTGGCGACCCTCGAAGACATCGCCCTCGCAGTCGTGCGTGCGGTACGGGGTACGGAGCCGGTGCGTCCCTTCCCCCGCCTGACGTACGCCGAGGCGATGGCTCGCTACGGCACCGACAAGCCTGACATCCGTTTCGGTATGGAGATCGCCGATCTCGGCCCGATCTTTGCCGCTACCGAGTTCAAGGCGTTCGCCGGGGTGTTGGGGGACGGGGGGTCCGTGCGCGGTATCAACGCCGGGAAGCTCGGACTGTCGCGCTCCGGCCTCGACGGCCTGGTCGCTCGCGCCCAGGAGCTCGGGGCGAAGGGCCTCGTGTGGATGGTCGTGGAAGACGGCGGCGAGCTGCGGTCCCCGGTGGCGAAGTTCTTGAGCGACGACGAGCGGGCCGGACTGCGTGCGACGCTCGACGCCGAGACCGGCGACGTGCTGCTCGTGATTGCCGATGCGCCACGCGTGGTGTCCGCCGTGTTGGGACAGCTCCGGCTCGAGCTCGGGCAGCCGGCGGGTCACGACGAGCTCGCGTTCCTCTTCGTCACCGACTTCCCGGTCTTCGAGCGCACGCCGGGCGGGGACCTCGCCCCCCTGCACCACCCCTTCACCTCACCCGTGTCGGTCGAGGACATGCGGGAGCGTCCCGACGAAGCGATCTCCAAGGCTTACGACCTGGTGCTCAATGGCTCGGAGCTCGGCTCCGGCAGCGTGAGGATCCACGACCCTGAGGTTCAGGCTCAGGTCTTCGAGGTGCTCGGCATCACTTCCGAGGCGGCGGAGCGACGCTTCGGGTGGTTCCTGGAAGCGCTCCGCTACGGGACACCGCCACACGCCGGCTTCGCCATCGGGATCGACCGACTCGTTGCGATACTCCAGAACGAGCCGAACATCCGCGAGGTCATACCGTTCCCCAAGACACAGACGGGCGCCGATCCGCTCACGGGCTCGCCGAGCCGCGTCGAGGACTACCAGCTCTCCGACCTGGGCATCGACATCCGCCCGGAGATCCGAGCGATGTGGGCAGAGGGCGAGGACGTCTGAGCGGATCGCACCGCCAGGTAACTTCCACGAGGTGACCTCCTCCCAAGACGACCTCTTCGCAGAGCAGCGCAGCACCGCTCGTGCAGCTGCCGCACCGCTGGCCGCACGCATGCGGCCCCAGTCGCTGGAAGAGGTGGTCGGCCAGGATCACCTGACCTCGCCGGGTGCCGCGTTCCGATCGATCGTGACGTCGGGCACCCCGGTTTCCATGATCCTGTGGGGTCCCCCCGGTACCGGCAAGACGACGCTCGCTCGTCTCATTGCATCGGGAACCCACGCTCGCTTCGAACAGCTCTCGGCGACCTCCGCAGGGGTGAAGGACGTGCGCGAAGTGCTCGCCATGGCCGCACGCCGACTCGAGGAGGAGCGCGGCCGCACCGTGCTGTTCCTCGACGAGATCCACCGCTTCACCAAGGCCCAGCAGGATGCGCTCCTCCCCGGCGTCGAAGACGGAATCATCGTGCTGGTGGGAGCGACGACCGAGAACCCCTTCTTCGAGGTCAACTCGCCGCTGGTGAGCCGGTGCACCTTGTTTCGGACCGAACAGCTGACGCCGGAGGCCGTGGCCGCCGTCCTGCGCCGCGCCGCCGACGACCCCGTGCGCGGTCTCGGCGGAGAACCGGAGGTCGACGACGCAACGCTCCGACTGCTGGCCGAGAGAGTCGGCGGTGACGCCCGGCTGGGGCTCAACGCTCTCGAGGTGGCGGCACGCATCGCCGCCGGCCGCAAGGGAACCGAGATCGGCAAGGCGGAGGTGCAGGAGGCGCTGCAACGCCGCATCGTCCGGTACGACAAGGCGGGCGACCGGCACTACGACGTCATCTCGGCGTTCATCAAGAGCCTGCGCGGATCCGACCCGGACGCCGCCCTCTACTGGCTCCACACCATGCTGGCTGCCGGAGAGGACCCCGAGTTCATCGCGAGGCGCATGATCATCCTCGCCTCGGAAGACGTCGGCCTGGCGGACTCCAGGGCGCTCGCAGTGGCCAACGATGCGTTCGACGCACTGCGTGTCGTCGGGCTTCCCGAGGCTGCCTACGCCCTGTCCCATGCGGCCGTGTATCTGGCACTGGCGCCGAAGTCGAACTCGATCGCCCGGTCGATGGCCCGCGCCCGCGACGCCGTGGAGAGCACTCCCGCGGCTCAAGTGCCGATGCATCTCAGAACCGGGGCCACGGCGGGCGAGCGCGAGCTGGGGCACGGCGTGGGGTACGTCTACCCGCATGACGACCCCCGCGGGGTCATGCCGCAGCCCTACCTCCCGCCCGGTGCCGAGGACCTCGTGCTGTACGAGCCGAAGGCGCTCGGCGCCGAACGTGAGCTCGTCGAGCGCCTGGCCCGGATCGATCGCATCCTGGGCAAACCGCCGCGAGGCTCGACGCCGCCGGGGGAGTAGCATCGTGCCCGATGTTCGTTCGGATCCGTTGGTTTGCGCTCGGCGTTGCGGCGTCGCTCGGGGTCACCGCCTATCTGGCCGCCCGAGTGAAACGGGCTCGCGAGCGGCTCACCGCCCGAGCGCTGGCCCGGAGCGGCGGACGTACGGTGGCGTCGCTGCTGGATCGGGCCGCCGACCGCGTGTCACCCCGCCCCGTCGACTCCGGTTGAGCCGCCTTTCGAACCACTAGCGTGGGCTGCCGCCCCACGGGAATCCGATGAGCGACGACGTCATACGCCCCCGCACGCTGAAAGGCTTCCGCGACTTCCTCCCGGATGCCGCCACCGCACGCGAATCCATGATCGGAACGGCGGTGGAGGTGTTTCGCCGGTATGGCTTCGGCCCGATCGACACGCCCGCGCTCGAATACGCGGAGATCCTCCTGGGGAAGGGCGGGGACGAGACGGAGAAGCAGACCTACCGGTTCCGGGACCACGGTGGCAGGGATGTCGCCTTGCGCTTCGACCTGACGGTTCCGTTCGCCCGCTTCGCCGCCGAGCACGTGCGGCGCCTCGGCACCCCCTTCAAGCGGTATCACGTCGGCACCGTGTGGCGCGGCGAGAACACCCAACGGGGTCGCTACCGCGAGTTCCTCCAATGCGACTACGACACCGTCGGCACGGAGAGCGCGCTCGCCGATCTCGAGATCCTGCTCGTCACACACGACCTGTTCGCCGCCCTCGGCTTCGAGCGCTTCACCATTCGATTCAGTGATCGTCGCATCCTGTCAGGTCTCCTCGAGCACCTCGGGCTCGGAGGCCACGACACCGAGGTGCTGCGGGGGCTCGACAAGCTACGCAAGATCGGAACCGATCGGGTCCGGACCGAGCTGGCTTTCCTGCCGGGAGCCGACGAGGGCAAGGTGGACGCGATCCTCGATCTGGCGGGAATGACGGGAAGCCCCCAAGCGATCCTCGAGGCGCTTCCCGCCCGCATCGGTGTGTCAGAGAAGGGGACGGCCGGGTTGTCGGAGCTGCACAGCCTGGTCGACGGCCTCGTCGAGGCAGATGTCACCCACGGGAGGATCGAGCTGGATCTGTCTATCGCTCGCGGTCTCGATTACTACACCGGGATGGTCTTCGAGACGTACCTCGACGACCTCCCCGACATCGGGAGCTGCTGCAGCGGAGGCCGGTACGACGATCTCGCATCGCTGTACACCAAGGATCGGCTGCCCGGGGTCGGTGGGTCGCTCGGCGTCGACCGGCTGCTGGCGGCGATGGAGGAGCTGGAGATGGGGGTGACGCGCAGCACTTGGGCGCCCGTGCTCGTGACGGTCTTCGACGAGGCCGGGCGTGGGGTTGCGATACGGACTGCGACGGCTCTGCGCCGCGCCGGCATCGCCGTGGAGGTGTACCCCGAGGCACGGAAGCTCGGAGCGCAGCTCAAGTACGCAAACGAACGGGGTCACAGACTCGCCGTGATCGCCGGTCCCGCGGAACGGGAGGCAGGAGTCGTCCAGGTGAAGGACCTGGCGACGGGCGAATCCACGGAGTTAGCCACCGACGACATCGTGGCGACGTGCACCCGCCTTCTCGCCTCGGACTGAGGGGTCTGGCGGCTCGCTGCGCTCGCCTGACCCCCCTCGCATCGCTTGCGCTCTGCGATCCCCCCTCGAGGGGGGATCACCGGAATTGGCTCCCCCGCCGGGGTCAAAGGGGGGATCATTCTGAATGGCTCCCCCGCCGGGGGAGCTGGCCGGCCAGGCTCTGCCTGGTCGGGCTGAGGGGGCCGCGACGTCCCCCTTGGCTCGCCGTACCCGCCTCGCATCGCTTGCGCTCCGGGGACCGTCTGCTGTGTGGGTAACCTGCGGTTCTCATGAACGGTGACCAGATTCGACGCGTCTTCACGGACTTCTTCGCCGCGCGCGATCACGAGGTCGTCCCCAGCTCCTCGCTGATACCTGTGGATCCGACCCTCCTGCTCACCAACGCGGGCATGGTTCCCTTCAAGCCCTACATGCTGGGAGAGGAGACGCCGCCCTACCTGCGGGCGGTGACCGTGCAGAAGGTGGTTCGGACGGTCGACATCGACATCATCGGCACGACAGCCCGGCACCTGACCTTCTTCGAGATGCTGGGCAACTTCAGCTTCGGGGACTACTTCAAGGAGAAGGCCATTCCGTGGGCGTACGAGCTGGTGACCGAAGGCTTCGGCCTCGATCCGGAGCGGCTCTGGTACACGGTCCACATCACCGACGACGAGGCCGCCGAGATATGGATCGACGATGTGGGCGTGCCCGCCGATCGCGTCCAGCGCATGGACCGCGACAACTTCTGGCAGATGGGCGTTCCCGGACCGTGCGGACCTTCCAGCGAGATCTTCTTCGACAAGGGCGAGCAGTACGGTGAGCCGGGGGGTCCCGCCGTCGACGACGAGCGGCACGTCGAGCTCTGGAACCTGGTGTTCATGCAGAACATCCAGGACGAGCCCTACCACGTCATCGGTGACCTCCCCGCCAAGAACATCGACACCGGCTCCGGTCTGGAGCGGGTGGCAACGGTGCTCCAGGACGTCGATTCGGTATTCGACACCGACCTCATCCGGCCCATCGTCGCCACCGCCGAGGGAGCGACGAAGACGGCGTTTGGCCGTGCGGAGCGAACCGACGTGAGCCTCCGGATCCTGGCCGACCACGCCCGTGCGGTCACGTTCCTGGTCGGCGACAAGGTGGTCCCGTCGAATGAGGGCCGGGGCTATGTGCTCCGTCGCCTGCTTCGCCGTGCCGTGCGCCACGCCTCGCTGCTCGGCTCCGACGACCTGATCATGCCTCTGCTGATCGAGCGCACTGTCGAGGTCATGGGGGATGCGTACCCGGAGCTGGTCGCAAAGCGGGGCGGCATCGTCGAGATGGCGGTGCGGGAAGAGGAGCGCTTTCGGCGGACGCTGCAGTCGGGTCACCAGCTGCTCGACGAGGAGCTGGCCGGCATGGCGCCCGGGGCGGTGTTCCCCGGTTCGACGGCGTTCAAGCTCCACGATACGTACGGGTTCCCGCGTGAGCTGACCGAGGAGATCCTGTCCGAGAAGGGGATCGAGCTCGATCTCGAGGAGTTCCACCACATGATGGCGGAGCAGCGGGAGCGAGCCCGCCGCCATTACAAGGGCGGCGATGCAGCAGCTCAGGCCGAGGTCTATCGCTCGCTGCTCGCCGGCATCGACGGCACCCACTTCGTGGGCTACGAGGTGGAGCTTGGCGCCGGCCAGATCCTCTCCATCGTGCGCGAAGGCGAGAGCGTCGATCGCGCCGACGAGGGCCAGGAGATCGAGCTGTTCCTCGATCGCACCCCGTTCTACGCAGAGTCCGGTGGGCAGATCGGCGACTCAGGGCGCGTCAGGACGCCGACGGGCGAGATCCGGGTCGCCGACACCCAATACACGCTGCCGGGAATCCACGGTCACCGGGGCAAGGTGACGTCGGGATACGTGCAAACGGGCCAGGAGGCAACGGCGGAGATCGATCACCTGCGTCGCGAGCGAATCCGCAAGAACCACACCGGCACCCACATCCTCCATTGGGCGTTGCGTGACATCGTCGGTGACCACGTTCATCAAGCCGGATCGCTCGTGGCCGCCGACCGCCTCCGCTTCGATTTCTCGCACTATGCCGGGCTGGCGGACGAGGAACTGGCCGAGGTCGAGCGACAGGTGAACGAACGCGTCATCGAGAATGCCGCGGTCACGACGTTGGAGACGTCGAAGCGCGAGGCGGAAGCGATGGGCGCCCTGGCGTTCTTCGGCGACAAGTACGGCGAGCGGGTACGGGTCGTCAAGGCCGGCGACTACTCCACCGAGTTCTGCGGTGGAACCCACGTCCCCACCACCGGTCAGATCGGACCGCTGGTGCTCGTCGCCGAAGGATCGGTGGCGGCCAACACCCGGCGCGTCGAGGCATTGACGGGCACGGCCGGCTACGAGTATCTCTCCGACCTGCGCCGTGTGCTGCATGACACGGCCGGCGTGCTCCGTACCCAGCCCGGCACCGTCGTCGAGGCGGCGACATCACTGGCGGGCAAGGTGCGAGACCAGGAGGAGCGCCTCGAGGCCTTCGAGCGGGCGGCTCGGTCGGCCGAGGCGGAACGAATGCTGGCCGCCGTCGAACGCCACAAGGACGTCGGGCTACTCGTGGCGAGGGCGGACGGCTTGTCGTCCGACGACCTGCGGTCGCTCGCCTACCAAGTGCGCGATCGGATGGGGAAGGGCATTGGCGTCATCGGCTCGGAGAACGCCGGGAAGGGCGCGTTGATCGGTTTCGTCTCGCCCGAACTGGTCGCCGACGGCGTGTCGGCGGCGGAGATCATCCGCCCCGCGGCCGTGGTCCTGGGCGGTGGGGGCAGCCGAGATCCGGAGCTGGCGCAGGCAGGTGGGCCGCACGGCGAGCGGCTCGAGGAGGCGCTGGAGGAGGCTCGGACGGCAGGGCGGGGCGTGCTGCTGTCGCGATGAGCGAGGGGCGCATCCTCGGCATCGACCCCGGCTCCAGCCGAATCGGGCTCGCTTTGTCCGATCCGCTCGGTATCATCGCCCAACCGCTCGCCGTTCTCGATCGCAACCATCCTGAGCTGCTCGACCGGCTCGCAGCGATTGTCGCCGACAACGACGTCGTTACGATCGTGATCGGGCTCCCCGTTTCACTCGACGGCACCGAGGGACCGGCGGTACAGGCGGCGCGAGAGCTAGGAGAGCAGATAGGGCGGCGTGTGAGATGCGAGGTGACCTTCTTCGACGAGCGGTTCACGACCGTCCAGGCCGAAGCGGCACTGCTCGAAGGGGGCGTGCGGAGAGCCGAGCGTAAGGTCGTGCGCGACAAGGTCGCCGCCGCGTTGATGTTGCAGGGCTACTTGAATTCACGAGAGGAAGACGCCACGTGACGGCCCCCCCCGAGATGGACGAGTGGGTGTACGAGTACGAACCCGAGCCACCGCCCCGGAGTCCCGCAGCGGCGGTTGCGGTCTTTCTCGGCGTGATCGTGCTGATCGCGGTGGTCGGAGCGGCCATCGTGTACATCGCTCCTCGCCTGGCCGAGTCCGTTGCCGGGGAGGCGACGGCGGCAACGCTGCCGGCGGGCACCGAAGTCGCCTTCACCGTGCCCTCCGGGGCCACGGCCCGGTCGATCGGCGACCTTCTCGAGGAGGCCGGGCTCGTCGCCGACGGTGGTTCCTTCGAGCGCACGGCCCGCATCCAGGGCGTCAGCTCCGAGTTGAAGGCGGGCGACTACACCTTGATTGCGGGGATGTCGAACACCGACATCATCCGCGAGCTGATCGTGGGTCCCCCGGCGCCGGACACGTTCCGGCTGACGGTCATCGAGGGTCTCCGCATCGAGGAGATGCTCCAGTCGATCGCCGACCAGACCGACTACACGTTCGACGAGCTCACAGCGCCACTTCTCGACGGGACGGTGACGTCGCCGTACCTGCCGGCTGAGCTACCCGAAGGCACCCCGCCTCTGACCGCGTGGGAGGGGCTGCTGTTCCCGGCGACGTATGACTTCGTGGAAGGTGTGACACCTGCAACCATCGTCGAGCGCCTGGCCGGGGAGCTGACCAGCCGGATGGCATCCATCGACTGGAGCCGCCTCGAAGCAGAGGGGATGACTCCGTACGACGGGCTCATCATCGCTTCGCTGATCGAGAAGGAGGCGAAGCTCGACGAGGAGCGGCCCACCATCTCGAGTGTCATCCACAACCGCCTCGGGCTCGGCATCGCGCTGCAGATCGACGCCACCGTGATCTACGCCCTCGGCGAGAACCCGGGCCGGGTGCTCGAACGCGATCTCCGCATCGACTCACCTTGGAACACCTACCGCTACCCGGGATTGCCGCCCACGCCGATCGGCGGTGTGAGGGCGCTCTCGCTGTCTGCCGCCGCCAATCCGGAGGAGACGGACTACCTCTACTACGTCTTGGTAGACACCGACGGCAGCCACGGCTTCTCGGAGACGCTCGAGGAGCACAACGCAAAGGTGGCGCAGGCGCGGGAGGACGGCGTCCTGCCTTGAGACTCGCCGTTTTGGGCGACCCGGTCGCCCACTCTCTGTCGCCCGCGCTCCACGGCGCTGCGCTCCGTGAGCTCGGGATTCCAGGCGAATACGTCGCGATCCGTGTCGATGAAGACGGTTTGGGCCGCGCCGTCGACGATCTTCGCCATGGCCGGCTCGACGGTGCAAACGTGACGATGCCGCACAAGGCGCTTGCAGCGAATCTGTGTGACGAGCGCTCCGAAGCAGCACGACGGACGGGAGCGGTCAACACCGTCACCCGGCTCGGAACCAGCGTCGTCGGCCACAACACCGACGTCGACGGCGTGCGCCACGCCTGGAACTGGGGCGGCCTGCCCACGGATACCCCGGTCCTCGTGCTGGGTGCCGGGGGGGCCGCCGCAGCGGCGCTCGTCGCCTCAGGTCCAGCGGACCTTCACCTCGCATCCCGAGACCCGGTGCGCGCCGCCGCGCTGGTCGAGGGCGTTGCGGCCGCTGCCTCGGTCATCCACTGGGGCGAGGCCGTGGCGGGCGCCGTGGTCGTCAACGCGACCCCGGTCGGCATGCGTGGCGAGCAGTTGCCTGAAGGGGTGCTTGCGTCGGCATGCGGCCTCCTCGACATGGCGTACGGTCCCGCCCCGACGCCGGCAATCACGGAAGCGATCGAACGCGGACTCCCGCACGCCGACGGGCAGATGATGTTGCTGGGCCAAGCGGTGGAATCGTTCCGGTTGTGGACCGGCAGGGAGGCGCCCGTGGAAGCGATGCGGCGGGCGATGACGCGAGCACGGGAGTCGGTGGCGTAGTGAACGTAGTGGTCTTGGCGATCGTCGCCGCGGCAGTGGGGGCGGTTGTGGGCTGGTACGGGGCGAAAACCGCCGATCGCGTGCTCCTCGACCGGGGCGAGGACGACATCTCGCCACAACCGTCGTGGGTTTCGCCGCTCACGGCGGTCGTCACCGCCATGCTGTTTGCGGCCGTCCTGGCCGTGATCGAGGAGGAGTGGCTGATCGTCCCCTACCTGTGGTTCGTCGCTCTGACCATGACGCTGGTCGTGACCGACATCCAGGCCCGTCTGATCCCCGATCGCATCAACTACCCGGGCACCGGGGTGGCTGCCGGCCTACTGCTCGTCGGTGCGATCGCAGCCGGGCAGTCGGGCTCGTTGAGCCGGGCAGGGGTGGGTGCGGGCATCTACTTCCTCGTGACCCTGGCCCTTTTCGTCGTGGGCGGAGGACGGAGCTTTGGTGGTGGGGACGTAAAGCTCAGCGCCGTCCTCGGGCTCTACACGGCGTTCCTTGGCTGGGATGTCCTCGTGGCGGCGATCGTGCTGGGGTTTCTCATCGGGGGAGTCGCCGGTCTGCTCCTACTGGTGACACGCGCTCGAGGGCTGCGGGATCACTTCGCCTTTGGCCCCCCCATGGTCCTCGGGGCCTACGTCGCGGTGGCCGCGGGCGAGGAGATCGTCCGCTGGTACGTGGGGTGAGTCGACGCTCTGCGGGCCTACCATCCTCCGATGCTTCGTTTCCTCACGGCCGGGGAGTCCCATGGCCCCGGACTGGTGACCATCGTCGAGGGTCTGCCGGCCGGCCTCGACTTCGACCCATCGGGCCTCGCCGACGAGCTGGCGAGACGCCGGCTGGGGTTCGGGCGGGGCAGGCGGATGCAGCTCGAGCGTGACGAGCTCGAGATCCTCGGTGGGATCCGCTTTGGCAAGACCCTGGGCAGCCCAGTGGCGATCGTCATCCGGAACACCGAGTGGGCCAAGTGGCAGCACGAGATGTCGCCTGCGCCGGGCGAGTCGCGTCGCGAGCTCACGACGCCCCGCCCAGGCCATGCCGATCTCGCCGGGATGTTGAAGTACGACACGCACGACGCTCGCGACATCCTGGAGCGAGCGTCGGCGCGGGAGACCGCTGCACGCACGACGGCCGGCTACCTCGCCAAGCGGCTCCTCGCCGAGATCGGCGTCGACGTTCTGAGCCACGTCGTCGCCATCGGCCACGCCGTGGCGGCGGATGGTGTTCCCAAGCCCTCGGATCTGGACCGGATCGACGCCTCGCCGGTCCGTGCGTTCGATCCGGAGACCGAAGCCGCGATGATCGCCGAGATCGAGGCGGCCAAGACGGATCGTGACACCCTTGGCGGGGTCGCCGAGGTGCTCGCCTACGGGGTGCCGCCCGGATTGGGGAGCCACGTGCACTGGGATCGCAAGCTCGATGCACGGCTGGCCGGTGCGCTGATGTCGATACCGGCCATCAAGGCCGTCGAGATCGGAGACGGGCTCGCGTCGGCGGCGCGGCGGGGCTCCGAGGCCCACGACGAGATCTACCACGACGGCGACGCCTTCCATCGCCGCACCAACAGGGCTGGAGGGACCGAGGGCGGCATATCGGTCGGTGGTCTGCTCCGGGTGCGGGCGGCGATGAAGCCCATCTCGACGGTCATGCGTCCCCTCGACACGGTCGACATCGCCACCAAGGAGCCGGAGAAGGCGTTTCGCGAGCGGTCCGACGTGTGCGCCGTTCCGGCCGCGGGTGTGGTTGCCGAGCAGATGGTGGCGATCGTCCTCGCCCAGGAGGCGCAGCGGATGTTCGGTGGGGATACCGTGGGCGACTTCGTCGCCGCCCACGACGCCTACAGGTCGCGACTGGCCGCATTCTGAACGTGGCCGGGCACCTGTGGCTGATCGGCATGATGGGGGCCGGAAAGACCGCCGCCGGACGTGAGCTCGCAGCACGACGAGAGGTGGCGTTCGCCGACACCGACGAGATGGTCGCCGAGCGCACCGGCTGCACCGTTGCTCAGCTCTGGGGCACACGCGGCGAGCAGGCGTTTCGGGACATGGAAGCGGCGGTAGTGCTGGGGCTGGCGTCGGAGCCGGAGGTGCACGTGGTGGCAACGGGCGGGGGCGCCGTGCTCAGGCCGGAGAGCGCGGCGGCGATGCGGGCCTCCGGCCGGGTGATCTGGCTCACGGCGGCTACGGCCATTCTCGCCGGCCGCGTCGGCGACACAGCAGACCGGCCTCTGCTCGCCGAGCCGGGGACCGAGTCCCGCCTGTGCGAGATCCTGGGCCAACGTCGTCGCATCTATGGAGAGACGGCCCACGCGGAGGTGGCGACGGATCGTTTGAGCCTCCCCGAGGTCGTCGACGAGCTGGAGAGGCTGTGGAGCGTCACCTGATACACCAAGACGGTCGGGTCGTCAGCGAGGTGGTGGTCACCACGGACCCGTGGGACCACTCCGTGCTTCTCGGCGACCTGGCTCCGCTCCGCGTGGCGCTGTTCGCCCAACCGGCCACCGAGGAACTCGCCCGCCGGATCGCCGGTCTCGTGGGTGGCGCCGTCCGGGTGCTCCCGGATCGCGAGGGCGCCAAGCGCATCGAAGTGGTCGCCGATTGCTATGCGTGGCTGAACGACCTCGGGCTTGATCGCAACGACGTCGTGATCGGTGTGGGTGGAGGAGCGCTCACCGACGTGGCCGGATTCGTGGCGGCGACCTACCTGCGGGGGGTCACGGTCGTGTACGTGCCGACCACCCTGCTGGGCGCCGTCGACGCCGCGATCGGTGGCAAGACGGGCATCAACGTGCACGGGAAGAATCTGGCGGGCGCCTTCCATCACCCGCACCGCGTGCTCATCGACACCGGCGTCATCGCGGCGTTGCCGGTCGAACTGTTGCGGGAAGGCTCGGCCGAGGCACTGAAGGCCGGTTGGGTGGGCGATCCCGCCCTCGTCGACCTCTACGAGGCCCACGGCACGAAGGCTCCACTCGCCGAAATCATCAATGGGGCCGTGGCCGTCAAGGTGCGCATCGTCTCGGCCGACTTCCGGGAGCAGGGCGTGCGGGCGTGGCTCAACTACGGGCACACCGTGGGGCACGCCGTCGAGGTGGCGTCCGGGATGAGTCACGGCGAAGCCGTGGCGATCGGGATGGTGGCCGCCGGTGCCGCCTCGCGTCACGTCCTCGGCTTCTCGGGCGAGGAACGTCAACGGGCGATTCTCGACCAACTCGGTCTGCCGACGGACGCACCAGCGCTCGATCCGGCCGAGGTGCGGCGGCTGATGGCCCTCGACAAGAAGCGCGATGGTCCGGACCTGAGGATGACGTTGTTGCGGGACGTCGCCGACCCGGTGCTGACGAGGGTTGATTCGGCGACGGTCGATGTGGCGCTCGCCGCCGTCGGTCTGGCCTGAAGGCGCATCGACTACGCTCCGCTCGCCGTCGTCCGCCAGGAGACCCATGGACCATCCCGCACGCCTCCGCCGGCTGCTGTCCTCACTCGAACGCCCGCTGCTGGTCACGTCGCTCGTCAACCTCCGCTACCTCACCGGATTCGGAGGCACGTCCGCGGCGATGATCGCAACTCCCGATGGCGCAACGTTCATGACCGACGGCCGGTACGCCGAGCTCGCGGGTGATCTCGTTGCGGCGCTCCCGGCGACCGAGCTGGTGGTCCAGAAGGGGACGTTGCTCGAAACGCTGGCGCGGCTGGTGGCGGATCTCCCCGAGCTGGGCGTCGAGGCGGACCACGTGACCTGGACCTTCGCTCGGGCCCTCGGTGACGACTACTCAGGGACCATGCATCCGGAAGCGGGTGTGGTCGAGACGCTCCGCAGGGTCAAGGATCGTGACGAGGTCGAGGCCCTGAGGAAGGCTGCGGCGGCCGGGGACGCTGCCTTTGCCCGCGTCGGCGAGCTCGCTGCCGCCTCGGCGACCGAGGGAGAGTTGGGGCACCTGCTGATCGAGGCGATGCGTGCAGCGGGAGGTGAGCCGGCGGGGTGGCCCCCGATCGTGGCCGCCGGAGCCCACGCGTCGCGGCCGCACCACCGGTCCGGTGCAGGCCCGGTCGAAGCGGGACTCCTCCTCCTCGACTACGGATGTGTCGTCGACGGCTATCACTCGGACATGACCCGCAGCGTATGGCTCGGCGGTGGCTCAGACGAGGAGGTGGAGAGGATCCACGGCGCAGTCCTCGAGTCCAACGAGGCGGGGATCGCCGCGGTCGCTCCCGGAGTGCGCGCCCACGACGTCGACGAGGCGTGTCGCCGCGTACTGAGAGATCACGGGTACGAGGAGCTGTTCGTGCACTCCACCGGTCACGGAGTCGGTCTCGAGATCCACGAGGCGCCATCGGTCAAGAAGGATTCGGCCGACGTGCTCGAGCCGGGGCTTGTCGTCACGGTCGAGCCCGGTGTCTACGTCCCCGGTCGGGGCGGTGTGCGCATCGAGGACATGGTGCTCGTGACCGAGACCGGGAACGAGGTGCTGACGCGGTCGCCCAAGGCGATGCGCCCGTGAGCGCCCCAGCGGTGAGGAGGAGTTGACACAACGATGATTTCGACCAACGACGTGAAGCCCGGCATGGCGCTCAACCTGGACGACGGGCTGTTCTCCGTCGTCGAATACCAGCACGTGAAACCGGGCAAAGGCAAGGCTTTCGTGCGTATGAAGTTGAAGAACCTGGAGTCGGGTGCGGTCTTGGATCGCACGTTCCGCGCCGGAGAGAACGTCGGTCTCGCTCGCATCGATCGCCGCGAGTTCCAGTACCTCTACCGGGACGACATGGGCTTCCACTTCATGGACAACGCGACCTACGAGCAGATGGTCGTTCCTGCCGACCTCGTGGCCGATACGGCGAACTACCTGGTCGAGGGGATGACCGCCCAGCTCCCCATGTTCGAGGGCAATCCGATCGGCATCGACCTTCCGGCTTCCGTGGAGCTGGAGGTCACGTACGCCGAGCCCGGCGTCAAGGGTGATCGGGTGTCGGGAGCAACCAAGCCGGTGACGCTCTCGACGGGCCTCGTGGTGCAGGCGCCGCTCTTCATCGCCCAGGGCGACGTCGTGAAGGTCGACACGCGCACGGGGAACTACATCACGCGGGTGTCGTGACCAAGGACGAGCCCCGCGAAGCCGCGTTCAAGGCCCTCTACACCGCCGATCTCCTGGGGGTTGAACCCGATGCAGCCGGTCTCGGGTCGAAGGCACGACGCCTCGTGGATGGGGTCTGGCAGCACCGCGGCGAGATTGACGCCGTCGTCGGGCGGCTCTCCCAGGGCTGGCGGGTCGAGCGCATGCCGACCATCGACCGCAACGTGATCCGCCTCGGTACCTTCGAGCTCCTGTACTCCGACGCTCCCGTGGGCGTAGCCGTCTCCGAGGCTGTCGAGCTCGCCAAGCGGTACTCCACGGCGAAGAGTGGGGCGTTCGTCAACGGCATTCTCGGCCGGCTCGCCGAAGAGCTGAAGGCCGGCGGGCGTGACGGTGGCTAACCGAGCGGCCCCCCGTTCCACAGTTCGGCGACGGTGTCCTCGTCGAACAGCGTCTCGCAGGGTATGCCGTTGACGTCGGCATCCATTCGGTCGGGCATGCCCTCGAGGAACCAGTAGAGCACAGCCCGGAAGTAGTTGCCTGCGGGCGTGCCGCCGCTGGTCGAGAAGAAGCCGGCACCGCTGCTCTCCTCGTCGAGGTCCCTGCAGAACAGACCATGTGGGGTCTGGTCATAGAGGCTCAGCAATGCGTCGGTCGCATCCGGGATGTCGGTTCCCCATGAGAGCGAGACCGCACCGTGGTCGTCGAGGACGAGGAAGATCATCCCGACGGGATCGAGCTGGAAGTCCGGTTCGGTGCGCGGCAAGCCGGCACACGCAAAGACGTCGCCCTTGCCGACGACTCTCGAGCCGTCGCCGCAGACGATCTCGATCGCACCGAGGACTCCTTCGGGCTTGTCCGGTGTCTCTTCCCACCGCTGGTCGAGGAGCTCTTGAGTGGTCGCGGCGACGGTGGCGATGGTCGCCCCCGGGCCGCGAATGCTCGTGGTCGTTCCGGTCGGCGTGGATGGTGCGGCCGTGGTGCTTGCTTCCGGGGCCGTGGAATCCGGCGGCGGGAGCGTCGTGACCGCGGGCGAGGTGGCCGTAGTGGCCGGCGATGCCGACGTAGCGGCGTCGGTCGTCGTCACCGAGCTCGTCTCGCCGCAGGCCGCCGCAACCACGAGGAACAGCGCAGCGAGCGCCGTGATCGGAGACCTCCTCATGATCGTGCCTCCTGTTAGCCGAACGCGGGCTCTTCGGCTCGAACGTACGGCTGGGCAGGGGCGATCGCCACCTGCGGACGGCCTTCGCCCGGCCCGCTTCGTCCCGGCCGCGTTCGGGACCTCGTCTCGCCGCTCGCCATCGCATAACCTGGCCCGGGTGCAGCGCCTCACCGTTCGAGATGCAGAGCCCGTCGACCGGGCGGCGATGGCCGAAGTCGGCCGCGCCGCCCTCCACGCGCTCGACACGAGCCCCAGCGTCAGGAGATGGGGGCCCGGCGTGCGAAGGGGCTTCGTCGACCACCATGCGTCGCTGGTGGCGGACGGTCGGGTGGTCGTCGCCGAGCTGGACGGCGACATCCTGGGTGTCGGCTCCGTCCGGCCGGACATCCGGCACGCCCACGACTTCATGCGGATCGAGGTCATCCCCGGCTGGCGGGGTAGGGGCGTCGGATCGTCGATCTATGAGAACCTGATCGGTCGCGAGCCCGGACCGTTCTCGGTTCGCGAGATGCTCACCGACCACTACAGCGTCGACTTCTACACGAACCGCGGGTTCGTCACCGGTGAGGTCGCAACGGAAGGCCGCATCGATCCGGCGCGCCCGGAGACTTCGATGTGGTTGAACGTCGAGTTGGAGCGGCCACGCCTCGGCTTCGAGATCGTCTCGGTGCCCGGGTCCGGAATCGACGAGCGCGCTCTGGCGATGGCCATGGACGACCTCTACCGGTGGTGCCACCGGTACTCACCGCCGGTGGCCATCTCCGCCGACCGGGCAGTCGAGACGTACCTCGGCAGCTGGCGACGCGAGTCGGGTGCGGTGGCACGGATCGGAGGCAGGATCGTGGGCACCGCGATCCTGAACGCCTCGCCGCTTCGTGACGATCCCCGGCTTGCCCACCTGGTGTGGTGTGGCGTGCGGCACCCGAGTGAGCCCCGCGGTGCGGAGGTGACCCGTCAGCTGCTCGCTCACTGCCTCGGCGTGGCTCGCGACATGCGGTGGGAGGTGGACGTCGAGGTGAACCATCCGCACGAGAGCCTGGTGGCAGCGGTCGAGCGGGTGCCCGGTGCAGCCCTGTTCCAGGATCTCACGATCCTCGTGAGCGAGTATCAGGGCTAGGTCGGCCGCAGCTGCATCGTCGATCGCAAACGTCGAAGCAGACCTTCTTTTCGCGACCAGCGCTCGTGCCCAACGGATGAAATGACACGCGTGTAATCCGGTGCTACGGTCGCACGCAGCAACCGACCTTTAAGCCCGGGCCCCGTGAGGCCGGAAAGGAAGGAGGAGCATTGATGCTCGCACTTCGTGGCACCCCCTGCAGGGCGCCAACTCCACCTCGGAGCCGCCGATGCGTGCCGTGATGGACGCCGACGCCATCGCCCGTGCCCTGCGTCGCATCGCTCACGAGATCGTCGAGGCCAACCGGGGACTCGACCAGGTGATGGTGCTCGGCATCCACACGAGAGGTGCGCCGCTGGCGGAGCGACTCGGCAAGTTCCTCGCCGAGGTCGAGGGCACCTCGGTCCCCGTCGGGTCGCTCGACATCGGCATGTACCGCGACGACCTCGACACCCGCCCGACCACCCCGCTGGGACACACCGAGCTGCCCGAGCCCATTGACGGCCAGACCATCGTGCTCGTCGACGACGTTCTGTACACGGGACGAACCATCCGAGCCGCCCTGGATGCGCTGGCCGACCTCGGCCGCCCGGGGAAAGTGCAGCTCGCCGTGCTCGTCGACCGCGGACATCGCGAGCTGCCGATCCGTGCCGACTACGTCGGCAAGAACCTCCCCACCAGCCACACCGAACGCGTCACGGTCCATCTCGACGAGACCGACGGCGAGGAGAACGTGACCATCCACAGCATGGAAGGAGCCCCTGCGTGAGGCATCTCCTGACCACAGAAGGCCTGGAGCGGAGCGAGATCGAGAGCTACCTCGATGACGCCGACGAGTTCGTCGAGGTTCTGGCAAGGCCGATCCCCAAGGTGCCGGCGCTCCGGGGCAAGACCGTGGCGACGATGTTCTTCGAGTCGTCGACACGGACGAAGATGTCGTTCGAGAAGGCCGCAAAGGCGCTATCGGCGGACACGATGTCGTTCTCGCCGGGCACGTCGGCTCTGAAGAAGGGCGAATCGCTCAAGGACACCATCCTGACCATCAAGGCCATGGGCGTCGATGCGATGGTGGTGCGCCACTCCGACACCGGGGCGGCGTGGCGCGTGGCGGACTGGGTTGAGATCCCCGTCGTCAACGGAGGCGATGGGCAGCACCAGCACCCGACGCAGGCGCTGCTCGACTGCCTCACGCTGCGCCGCCACTTCGGCAAGCTCGACGGGCTGCGTATCGGCATCGTGGGCGACATCAGGCACAGCCGTGTGGCCCGGTCCGACGTCTTTGCGATGACGACTCTCGGTGCCGAGGTCACGCTGGTCTCGGCCCCGACGCTGCTCCCGCTGGACGTCACCGGCTGGCCGGTTGCGACGACGAGCGACCTCGACGACGTGCTGACGGAGCTGGATGCCGTCTACCTGCTTCGCGTCCAGGCCGAGCGCGGCGGTGCGTCGGTGTTCCCGTCGTACGCCGAGTACCGGCAGCGTTTCGGGCTGACTCGTGAGCGCTTCAACCGCTTGAAGCCCGACACCGTGGTGCTCCATCCCGGACCGATGATCCGCGGCGTCGAGATCGATGCCGCCGTAGCCGACGATCCGAGGGCACTCGTGCTCGATCAGGTCGCCAACGGGGTTGCGGTGCGCATGGCCGTCCTCTTCCAGCTGCTCGGAGGTGAGCGCAGTGAGTGAGCTTCTCATCAAAGGCGGTCTCGTGCTGGCCAGCGGCGGCCCGATCGAAGCCGATGTCCTCGTGCGCGATGGAGAGGTGGCCGAGATCGCCACGACGATCGACGCCACGAACGTCGACGTGGTGGACGCCGCCGGATGCTGGGTGGGGCCCGGCCTCGTGGATGTCCACTCGCACCTTCGGGAGCCCGGCCAGGAGTACAAGGAGGACATTGCATCCGGCTCGGCGGCCGCATCCGCCGGCGGGTACACGGCGATCGTGGCCATGCCAAACACGGCGCCGGCCATCGACTCGGGGCACCTCGCCCGCTACGTCGCCGACCGTGGTCGCGAGGTGGGAATCGTCGAGGTGGTTCCGTCCGGGACCATCACTGAGGCCCGAGCGGGGCAGAAGCTGGCACACCTCGACGAGCTGTGGGCGGCAGGGGTGCGGATGTTCTCCGACGACGGGGATTCGGTGGCCGACGCAGGCTTGTTGCGTCGGGCGATGGAGTACGTCGCGCAGCTCGGCGGGGTGATCGCCCAGCACGCCATCGATCCCGGTCTCGCCGCCAACGGTCACATGAACGAGGGCGTCGTCTCCTCGCGCATGGGGATGCAGGGCATCCCGGCCCTCGCCGAGGAGACCGTGCTCGCTCGTGACCTCGCGCTCGTACGGCTCACCGGGGTGCGGTACCACGCTCAGCACGTCAGCACCGCAGGCTCGGTGGCGCTCATCGGCGCAGCCAAGTCCGAGGGTCTCCCGATCACGGCCGAGGTGACGCCACATCACCTCACCTTCACGGACGAGGAGGTGCGCTCCATGGACCCCGTGTTCAAGATGATGCCGCCGCTGCGCACCGCTGAGGACGTGGCGGCCCTGCGGGCGGGTCTTGTGGAGGGTGTCATCGATTGCGTGGCCACCGACCATGCGCCGCACGCAGCCCACGAGAAGGACACGACCTTCGAGGATGCACCGTTCGGTGTCATCGGGCTCGAGTGGGCGGCCGGCGCGGTCACGACAGCCGTCGACCTGAACATCGAGCGCTTCTTCGATCGGATGTCGACCGCCCCGGCGCGGATCGCCGGCATCGACGACCGTCACGGCTTGGAGCTGGCGGTGGGCCGGCCGGCCAACCTGGTCGTCTTCGACCCCGTCGCCGAGGCCGAGGCGACGACGACGCGCTCCCAGGCGACGAACTCGCCCTACCTGGGTCGCAGCTGGCGAGGAGTAGTGCGCACCACGATCTATCGAGGAGCGGTGACCCACGCATCCGTCGGGGTCGGGCGTTGACCCCAGGCCGGCTCGTCCTCGCCGACGGCACGGTCTTCTCGGGCCGCGCCATCGGCGATGGAGCGGTGAGCGTCGGTGAGGTCGTGTTCAACACGGCCATGACCGGCTACCAGGAGGTCCTGAGCGATCCCTCGTACGCCGGCCAGATCGTGACCATGACCGCTCCCCACATCGGGAACTACGGCGCAACCCCCGACGACGAGCAGGCACCTCACCCGGTGGCCGCAGGGCTCGTCGTGCGGTCGATGAGCCGCGCCACGTCGAGCTGGAGGGCGGCCGGGTCCTTCACCGACTACCTGGCGCGCCACGGCATCGCCGCCGTGACGGATGTCGACACTCGCCGGCTCACCCGGCACATCCGGGAGTGCGGCGCCATGTCGGGGGCGGTCGGAACCGCCGATCCCGATGCGCTGCTGGCGCTGGCGTCGGCCCACGGCGGCATGGCCGGACGTGACCTGGCGGGAGGTGTGTCGACCGCAGAGCCGTATCGACGTCCCCCGACCGGCCCACGCCGCGGCCACGTGGTCGCCTACGACCTCGGTCTCAAGCAGGACATCGTCGTGCAGCTCAACCGGAGGGGCCTCGAGGTCCAGGTCGTCCCGGCGGCGACACCCGCCGACGCGGTCCTCGCCGAGCGACCCGACGGAGTCTTCCTGTCGAACGGACCCGGTGATCCGGAACCCGTGCGGACGACGATCAGAGCGGTGCAGGACCTGCTCGGACGGGTTCCGATCCTCGGCATCTGCCTCGGTCATCAGATCCTCGGCCTGGCCCTCGGGGCCAGGACCTACAAGCTCCCGTTCGGCCACCATGGAGGGAATCACCCGGTGCGGCGGTTCGGCGACGGTCGAGTAGAGATCACGGCGCAGAACCACGGGTTTGCCGTCGACTTGTGGAGCCTCGCAGGAGGCGAAGCTCCGCCGCAACCGGCTCATGGCCTCGTTTCGCCGGACCTGCTGCCACCGGCCGTCGACAGCCATTTCGGGCGAGTCGTCCCAACCCACCAGAACCTCAACGATGGCACGCTGGAGGGGCTGCGCTGCGAGGAGGTACCCGCTTTCTCGGTGCAGTACCACCCGGAGGCAGCGCCCGGGCCCAACGATGCAATGGGATTGTTCGACGAGTTCGCCGCCCTGATGGGAGTAGCGGCCTGATGCCACGCCGCACCGACATCGAGAGTATCCTCGTCATCGGCTCGGGGCCGATCATCATCGGTCAGGCATGTGAGTTCGACTACTCGGGCACCCAAGCCGTCAAGGTGCTCCGCGGCGACGGGTTTCGGGTCATCCTGGTCAACTCGAATCCCGCCACGATCATGACCGATCCCGAGATGGCGGATGCCACCTACGTCGAACCCATCACCCCCGAGGTCGTGACGGGGATCATCGAAGAGGAACGGCCCGATGCGCTGCTGCCCACGCTTGGAGGTCAGACGGCGCTCAACGTGACGACCGAACTGGCGCGCCAGGGCGTGCTCGACAAGTACCAGGTCGAGTTGATCGGCGCCGGGCTGGACGCCATCGAAGCCGCCGAGGACCGAGGCAGGTTCAAGGCACTCATGGACGGCGTCGGGATCGCCACGGCCAGGTCTCACTACGTGCGGTCGCTGGAGGAGGCGCTGTCGGCCGTGGCCGAGCTGGGCTACCCGGCAATGGTTCGGCCCTCATACATCCTCGGTGGCGGGGGCACGGGGCTCGCCCACGACGAGGAGCAGCTGCGCACCATCGTCGCCGCCGGCCTCGACGCCTCGCCCGTGCGTGAGGTCTTGATCGAGGAGTCCGTGCTCGGATGGAAGGAGTTCGAGCTGGAGGTGATGCGCGATCAAGCCGACAACGCCGTCATCATCTGCTCGATCGAGAACCTCGATCCGATGGGGGTACACACCGGCGATTCGATCACCGTGGCTCCGGTGATGACCCTGTCCGACCGTGAGTACCAGCAGATGCGTGACGAGGCGATCGCCTGTCTGCGCACGGTCGGTGTGGCGACGGGCGGATCGAACGTACAGTTCGCCGTCCAACCCGACAGTGGGCGCCGCATCATCGTGGAGATGAATCCGCGCGTCTCCCGGTCCTCGGCGCTCGCCTCCAAGGCGACGGGGTTTCCGATCGCCAAGATCGCCGCCCAGCTCGCCGTGGGATACACACTCGACGAGATCGTGAACGACATAACGGGAGCGACACCCGCCTCGTTCGAGCCGGCGCTGGATTACGTGGTGGTGAAGGCGCCGCGCTTCGACTTCGCCAAGTTCCCGTCGATGCAGCCCGTCCTCGGCACTGCCATGCAGAGTGTCGGCGAGGCGATGGCAATCGGTAGGACGTTTCCCGAGGCCCTCCAAAAGGCATTGCGCAGCCTCGAGACGGGACGGCTCGGCCTCGGGTGCGATCCCGCCGAAACGGCCGTGGCGGCGGTACCTACTCCCGAGCTGCTCGACGCCGTGGCGACGCCGACACCCGATCGGATCCAACAGGTTGGCGAGCTTCTCCGGCGTGGGACAGACGTGGGGGCGATCGCCGCCCGCACCGGATACAACCCGTGGTTCGTCGACCAGCTTGCGCAGATCGTCGAGGTCCGTCACGAGTTGGCGGACCGACCCGACGCCGCTTCGGTCCACACCGCAAAGCGCTTCGGATACAGCGACGGCCAGATCGCCCACGCGTGGGGCGTGCCGGCTGCGTCCGTCGCCGCCTTCCGCTTCCAGGAGGGGATCACCACGACCTACAAGACGGTCGACACGTGTGCAGCCGAGTTTGCCGCGGCGACACCGTATTTCTACGGGACGTTCGAGGAGGAGGACGAAACCCCGGCGGCGGGGGAGCGGACGGTCGTGGTCCTCGGCAGCGGCCCCAACCGTATCGGCCAAGGCATCGAGTTCGACTACTGCTGCGTCCACGCCTCCTTCGCCCTCGCCGAGGCCGGATACGAGCCGGTGATGATCAACTGCAACCCGGAGACGGTCTCGACCGACTACGACACCTCGGCCCGGTTGTACTTCGAGCCGCTGACCCTGGAGGACGTGGGTGCCGTCATCGCCAAGGAGCAGCCGGTGGCCGTCATCGTGCAGCTGGGCGGGCAGACGCCGCTCAACCTGGCCGACGGTCTCGCCGCAGCCGGCGTTCCCATCGCCGGGACCAGTCCGGACGCCATCGATCTCGCCGAAGACCGCGAGCGCTTCGGCGCGTTGTGCCGAGAGCTCGCCATCCCCCAACCCCCGGCCGGCATCGCCCGATCCCCAAC
This sequence comes from Acidimicrobiia bacterium, assembly GCA_041611095.1. Taxonomy (GTDB): domain Bacteria; phylum Actinomycetota; class Acidimicrobiia; order Spongiisociales; family UBA5794; genus UBA6912. Next base: position 56,348 of record JBFINP010000010.1, read on the forward strand.
CGATGCACGCACCGTGGCCGATCGCATCGGTTACCCCGTGCTGCTGCGCCCGTCGTTCGTCCTCGGTGGCCGGGCGATGCGCATCGTCTACGACGCGGCAGAGCTCGATCGCTACCTCACCGAACTGTATGGGCGGGCCGACGGGACGCTCGATCTCGAACGACAACCGTTGCTGGTGGATCGGTTCCTCGAGGCTGCGGTGGAGGTCGACGTCGATGCCGTGTTCGACGGCGACGAGATCTACATCGGCGGCATCATGGAGCACGTCGAGGAGGCCGGCATCCATTCGGGCGACTCGGCGTGTGTGCTGCCCCCGGCGACGTTGCCGCAGCACATTCTCGAGGAGATCGAACATCTCACGTCACGGCTCGCCGCGGGCCTGGAAGTGCGCGGCCTCATCAACATCCAGTTTGCGGTTCAGGGCGACGATGTCTTCGTGCTGGAGGCAAACCCGAGGGCGTCACGTACGGTCCCGTTCGTGTCGAAGGCGACCGGCGTGCCCCTCGCCAAGGTTGCCACACACGTGATGATGGGTCGCTCGCTGGCGCAATTGAGGGCTGACGGCATCGTGCCGGGGACGGCGAGCCCGCCGACCGACCGCGTCGCCATCAAGGAAGCCGTGCTGCCGTGGAAACGGTTCCCCGAGCAGGACCGGGTCTTGGGACCGGAGATGCGGGCCACCGGAGAGGTGATGGGGATCGCTCCCACCGTGGGCGTGGCGTACGCCAAGGCACTTCGCGCCGCCGGGCACGGGGTACCGAAGGGGGGAACCGTGTTCATATCGCTCAACGATCGGGACAAACCGGAGGGGGTCGGCGTCGCCCAGAGGCTGGTGGCGTTGGGGTTCCGTGTTCTGGCGACCCACGGCACGGCCGGACACCTGGCACGTCGTGGCGTGGCGGTGACCCACGTCGACAAGGTCGGCGAGGGTCCCTACGACCCCGTCCGCTTGATCGAGGAAGGTGAGATCGACCTCGTGATCAACACCCCTCGCGGATCGAAAGCGCACGGCGACGGCTCCCTCATCCGGAGGTCGGCAACCCGTCACGACGTCCCGTGCGTCACCACGATCCGCGGCGGCGAGTTCCTGGTGGAGAGTCTCGAGGTGGAGCCGGCGGAGACCACCGTCGCCAGCCTCCAACACCATCACCGTTCCGGTCGTGGTTGACCTGTCGACCCGGCTCGGTGCCCACCCGCTGCGGTCGGTGCTCCTCGCCGCCTGTGGCACCGTGGGTTCCGTCGTCGACTTCGCTCGCACGGTGGAGTTCGGCATGTACGGAGCGGCGGTGGCGAAGTCGGTGAGCGTCGAGCCCTGGCCCGGTCGGCCGGCGCCCCGCGTCGCACCGGCAGGCGAAGGGATGCTCAACGGCATCGGCATCCAGAACCCCGGCATCGACGCGTGGCGCATCGTGGTGAGCGGCCGGTTGGCGCAACTCGACGTCGAGGTCTGGGGCTCGGCCGTGGGGCATCGCCCTGCCGAGTTCGTGACCGTGGCGCTGGGCCTCGAAGCGGCCGGCGTGGCTGCCGTCGAGGTCAACCTGTCGTGTCCCAACCTCGACGGCCCCATGTTCGCTCTCGACCCGGCGGCGGCGGCCGAGGTCGTCCGCCGGGTACGTGCGGCGGTGTCGATACCCGTTGGCGCGAAGCTCTCGCCCAACGCAGCAGACGTCGCCGCCGTGGCCGAAGCGGCCATGGGCGCGGGTGCCTCGTGGCTCGTCGTCGCCAACACCGTGTGGGGTGCGGCCTTCGACGTCGAGACTCGACGACCCAGGCTGTCCGGGGTCGTCGGCGGCTACTCGGGGCCACCCCTCAAGCCGATCGCCCTGCGATGCGTGTGGCAGGTGGCGGAGGCCCTACCGGACGCTCCCATCGTCGGGTGCGGTGGGGTGCGGACGGGAGCGGATGTCGTCGAGTTCCTCCTCGCCGGAGCCTCGGCGGTGGCGATCGGCACCGTGCACTTCGCCGAGCCCAGGGCGGCCCGCCGGATCATCGCCGACATCACCGAGTACTGCGACCGTCACGACGTCGCCCGCATCACGGATCTCGTGGGAGCGGCCGAGCCGTGGTGACCGACCCACCGATCCTCGTCGCTCTCGACCTGCCGACCGCAGAGGACGCCGTTCGCCTGGCGAAAGCCGTGGCGCCCCATGTCGGCGGTTTCAAGGTCGGCCTCGGCCTGTTGCACGGGCCGGGTCCGGGCACGGTCGCCGCCGTGGCCGCGCTCGGCAAGCCGGTGTTCGCCGACGCCAAGCTCCACGACATACCGTCCCAGGTCGAGCGCGCTGCCGAACAGCTCGCGAGGCTCGGGGCACGGTGGGTCACCGCCCACGTGTCGGGAGGGCTCATCATGCTGGAGGCAGCCGTCGCCGGAGTGCGCCGGGGTGCGGGCGCCGCCCCGGCCGGTGTGCTGGGTGTCACCGTCCTCACGAGTCTGGACGAGGCGGCCCTGGCTGCTGTGGGAATCCCGTCACGGCCCGGGAAGCTCGTGTCGCGTATGGCCAAGGTGGCCGCCCGGGCGGGCTGTGAGGGTGTCGTGTGCTCGCCGCTCGAGCTCGGCGTGGTCGCCACCGTTGCCCCTGATCTCGTCAAGGTCACTCCAGGCATCCGTCCGGCGGCGGGGGACGACGATCAGCTGCGAACGGCCACGCCGCAGGATGCGATCGCGCGGGGTGCCACGTGGCTCGTGGTCGGCCGTCCCATCACGGCGGCCGCTGATCCGCCGGCCGCAGCCGCCTCCATTGCCGCCTCCATTGCCGCTCCGGAGTCGTGAGCCCTCGGGCGCGCAGGTCCGTGGTAGTCGGGAGATCCCTTGATAGAGTCGGCGGCGTCAGGAGGAGGTGGCCAGATGGCCGTACCGCAGATGAGTGACGAGCAGCGAGCCGCCGCGCTCGCTCGCGCGGCCGAGGCGCGCCGGGTCCGCGCCGAGATCGCAGAGCTGTTGAAGACCGGCTCACTGACGTTGTCGGAGGTCTTCCAGCGCGCCGAGCAAGACGACCTGGTCGCAGGGACCAAGATCGCCAAGCTGATCGTCGCGATGCCCGGGATGGGCAAGGTGAAGGCGAAGCGGCTGATGGAGGAGCACGGCATCGACGAGAGTCGCCGGGTGCGCGGCTTGGGGAGCCGGCAACGACGCGTGCTGCTCGAGTTGTTCCCTTGACGTGATCATCTCGATCTCGGGCCGGCCCGGCTCGGGCAAGAGCACGGTCGCCAAGGTCCTCGCCCGTCAGTTGGGCTTCTTCCATGCCTCGGCGGGCGACTTCATGCGGGAGATCGCCGCCGAGCGCGGGGTGACCATCCTGGAGCTGTCGCGGCGGGCAGAGCGTGACGTGGCGATCGATCACGAGATCGACGCTCGCACCGCGCGTCTGGGGGAGCAGTCGGACGACTTCGTGATCGATGCGCGGCTGGCCTGGTACTTCCTCCCAGATTCGATCAAGGTGTTCCTCGACGTGCGACCGGAAGTGGGCGCATCGCGCATCTTCGGCGCCGGCCGCGCAGCCGAGCAGGAGAACATCGATCTCGCCAGCACGATCGAGGCCGTCGCCCGGCGTACGGAGTCGGAGGTCGATCGCTACCGCCGTTACTACGGCGTGGATTACCTCGACCCGAGGCATTTCGATCTCGTGGTCGATACGTCGGATCGCGACGTAGGCGGCGTGGTGGACGACATCCTGGCGTTCTTGGCCGATGCGCACGGCGTCGAGGCCCTCAGGGACGTGCAACCGGACGATCCGGGCGGGCCGCTATGATGGATTCCCGGCGAGGCGGTGCCCGTGCTCGCAACGCCGGGTTCCAAGCTCAGGAGACTGTTGCACCATGATCGACCCTCCCATCGGCCGCGTACTCAACAAGGCGGGTACACGATTCGGTCTGGTCGTACTCGCCGCCCGTCGCGCCCGCCAGATCAACGCCTACTTCAACCAGCTCGGTGAGGGGTTCGGCAGCTTCGTCCCTCCCCAGGTCCACTCGCTCTCCCGTAAGCCCCTCTCGATCGCCCTCGAGGAGATCGACGAGGACAAGGTGACACTCGACAACGAGTCGCCGGAGGAGTGAGCCTCCGATGCTGAGCGGGCGCCGGATCGTTCTCGGCGTCTCGGGTGGCGTCGCCGCGTACAAATCTGCCTATCTGGCACGGAGGCTCATCGAGCGGGGAGCCGTGATCCGGTGCGTGATGACGGCATCGGCAGCGGAGTTCCTCGGCCCTCAGACGCTCGCGGCGATCACCGGCTCGCAGCCGGTGGTGGGACTCTTCGGTAACGAAGATCCCAGCCCGCACACCAACCTGGCCCGCTGGGCCGACACGATCGTCGTCGCGCCGGCAACGGCGGCCACCATCGCCCGGCTCGCCGCAGGGCTCTCGACCGATGCCCTCACTGCGACCATCCTCGCCGCCCACGGTCTTCCGGTCGTCGTTGCACCCGCGATGCACACCGAGATGTGGGAGCACCCGGCGACCCAGCGCAACATCACGACCCTGGTAGGCGACGGCTACACGATGGTCGGACCCGACACCGGGTCGCTGGCAGGCGGCGACGAGGGCGCAGGGCGCATGGTCGAGCCGGAGGAGATCGTGGCCAGCGTCGAGCGGGTCCTGGCCGGCGGTGATCTCGAGGGGTGGACCGTCCTCGTGACCGCAGGGGGCACACGGGAGGCCATCGACCCGGTGCGCTACATCGGCAACCGATCGTCGGGAAAGATGGGCAATGCAATCGCGGTGGCGGCAGCCGATCGCGGGGCCTCGGTCACGTTGGTCACAGCAGCGCCCGCCCCTGTCGGGGTGCCCGGGCTCAACGTCGTCGGCGTGGAGACGGCGGCCGAGATGGCGGAGGCGGTGTGGTCTCGCGCCGGAGATACCGACGTAGCCGTCATGGCCGCCGCCGTGGCCGATTTCCGACCGCGTGACCCTGCGCAACAGAAGCTCAAGCGTGACGCCGGGGCACCGACGATAGAGCTGGAGCCGACCCCGGATGTGCTGGCAGGTGTTGTCGCCAAGTCGCCGCGACCCTTCCTCGTCGGATTCGCCGCCGAGACGGGCTCCCTCGACGACGCCATCGACAAAGCCAAGCGCAAGGGCGTCGATCTGCTCGTGGGCAATGACGTGGCGAAGCCGGGCTCGGGCTTTGGCTCCGACACCAACGAGGTCGTGGTCGTGATGCCCGACGGAACCGCGGAGCCCTGGGAGCTCATGGGGAAGAGAGAGCTCGCCGACCGCCTGTGGGACCGGATTCGCGTACTGATGGCGGCGGGGGATCGGCCCTGACGCGCATCGCTCAGGTCGTCCCGAACCTGGCGACCTTCGCCGTTGACGACGGCTTCTCCTATCGCATTCCGGACGGTGTCGACGGCGTCGCCGTGGGCTCCCTGGTGCGGGTGCCGCTGGGGGGCCGCCGGGTGAGGGGCTTCGTCACCCACCTCCGAGAGGGTGTGGCTCCAGACAAGCTCAGGGACGTCGCCGGCGTGGTCGGCGACTTTCCGCTGTTCACACCTCGTCTCTTGGAGACGCTTCGCTGGACGGCGGTCCACTATGTCGCTCCACTCGCGGCGGTGCTGGCGAAGTCGGGGCCGCCCAACGTGGCCCGGCGCGTCCGAGCCGTGACCGGTGAACTTCGTGCACCTGCGTCGCCGCTTCCCGCCGTCACCGGGGCGGCGGCGGAGAACCTGCACCTGCGCACGCAATACCTCGTCGGCGCGGGGCCCTGGGCCGAGCCGGTCGCCGGCCTCGTCGGCGGCGTGCTGGCGGCGGGTCGGAATGCGATGGTGATCGCGGCGACGGTGGCGGAGGCCCATGCACTCGCCGCCGCGATCCAATCGACACTGGCGATCCCAGTTCACGTCGCCACGTCGGCCGAGCCGGCGAAGGAGGTCACCATGGCGTGGGCGGCCGGTGTGGGCGGCGCCGGGGTGTTGGCGGTGGGGACCAGGGAGCTGGCCTTCTGGCCGATGGGTGATCTGGGCATGGTGGTCGTCGTGGAGGAGGGTCGCGCCGCGATGAAGGCGCCGCAGACCCCGACGACCAACGTGCGTGACGTCATGCGCAGACGGGCTGCCACCGAGCGGTTCGGGCTGGTGGTGTGCGGCCCGGTGCCCACGATCGAGATGATCGCGGCGGGTGCGGAGGTTCACGAACCTTCGCAACGAGTGTGGCCGCTCGTCGAGATCGTCGATCGCTCGGAGGAGCCGCCGGGCGGGAGTGTGGTCATGGCGGCAACGGTCAGAGCCATTCGAGGCACGTTGCGAGCCGGCGGAGGCGTGTTCGTCTTCGTGCCGCGGCGCGGTGACGCTGCCGCATACCGGTGTGTCTCATGCGGCGAGCTGCGTCGATGCCCGAACTGCGGCGCTGCCGCATCACGAGGCGATGTGTGCGCTCGGTGCGAGACGAGGCTCGAGCGGTGCGCCGAATGCGCCGGCGAGAGGTTCGAAGCGCTTGGTGCGGGTCTGGGCCGGGTCAAGAGCGAGCTGAGACGCAGCCTTGGCGTCGTCGTCGGCGGCGTCGAGGAGGAGACGGCCGTCGTGGTGGGGACGGAGCGCGACCTACCCGGCGTGGGGCAGAAGGCACTCGCAGTGGTCATCGACGCCGATGGGATGGTGTTCGCTCCGCACTACCGGGCCGAGGAGGACGCGTTCCGCACGATCGTGCGCGTCGCCTCGCTCGTCGGACGCGGGCGGGGGCGGCGGTGTCTCATACAAACCGCAAACCCCCGCCATCGCGTATACGACGCACTACGCCATGGGCGGCCCGGCCCGCTGCTGCACGAGCTCCTGAAAGAGCGCGAGGAAGCCGGCTTTCCGCCCGTGTCGCAGCTCCTCGCCGTCGAGCTGACCGACGCCCGTCAGGGAGCCGATGCGGAGCTCCGCGCCCTCGGAGCGGGTGTGTCGGTCCACGGCCCGGCCGTGAGCGGCGACGTGACGCGCTGGCTGGTGTCGGGGCCGGACCTCCGGCCACTCAAGCTCCAGCTGCGCGGTCAGGTACAGCGCTGGAGGGACGGCGGGGCCAAGGTGCGTATCGACGCCGACCCGGTGCGGCTCTGAACGGACCCCTTGAGACGGTCTGTGCGCAGACGAGGCGACGCGACCGTTGCGCCCGATGTCGGAGCGCCCAGCGAAGGACGGTCGAGTGTGAGGAGGCTCGTGCTTGTGGTCGTGCTGTGTGGTCTGTTGGCGGGGGCTGATCCCCCATCGGCGAAGAATGTCGGCGGCTGCCCAACCGTGCCACGAACAAGTGGGAGCTGGCGGAGGCCGCCTCGCTGTACATTCGGCCCGCAATCAACCTCGCGTCCC
>JBFINP010000011.1:0-62496 GCA_041611095.1 Acidimicrobiia bacterium
GCAGGTGGGGAGGCGGGCCTCTCGCTGCCGCCCGCGGACGGTGGCTCCACGATCTCCCAGGCCATCGGCGAAGACATGCCCTCCGGTTGGATTCGGGGCTTCATCGTCGCCGAGCGCAACGAACCGGTTCGGATCTGTGAGGCGCTCGCCGAATCCTTCCCGCCGCAATGCGGGGGTGCATCGCTGATCCTTCGCGACGGGGTGATCTGGCGGGAGCCGTACTCGGAGCAGTATCCGGCCGGCGAGGTCACGCCCAGTGGCGGGATCACAAACGACATGCTCACGACCGACCGGCCCTGCGGATACGAGGCCGATGGCCCGTGCACGGACTTGCGCGGCGTGTCGGCAAACGGTGATGTCTTCTGGACCGACGTCGAGTACTCGGTCATCGGCACCATCGACGGAGACCAACTCCTCCGCCTCGAAGCGCCGCCGGGCGCGGATCTGTGAGCTCCGCCCCGCGGTGGCTCAACCCAGGCAGCCGGGCACCGTCACCACCGAGAGCTGATTCCACTTCGGCCGCAACCGGTTGTGGACGAAGACGGCACCGCACGCGGAGGTGTCGACGATCTGCGCCGTGGTACCCACGACCATGGTCCGCCGGCTGACTTTGACCGCCGCGGTCGAGCCGTCGACGGGCACCACAAACAGCTCGACGACCCCGTCGCGCTCGAGATCGCCCGTGAAGAGCACCCAGTCACCGTCGGGCGTTGGCTGCACCGCAACCGGCCCGAAGCCAACAGCGCCACCGTCCACTGCGGGCTCCGCAAGCTGGACCTGGAGTCCGTTCCCGTCCGCAAGCGCCGAGAAGAGCGACGTCGCATCGGCCGTGACCAACCCGCCCGTGTAGACGATGCGCGACCCGTCGGGTGTGAAGACGAAGTACTCGACCTGACCCGCACCCGGTGCGGTCGTGCTGATCCGCACCTGTTCGCCCTCGCGGTCGAGCGGCGCCGTGTAGAGCTCAGGGGTCGTGCCGGAGAGCAACCCCATGTAGGCGATCCGTGCGCCGTCTGGGGAGACGAACGGGAGCCCCACCCACGATTCGCCCCCCGCAGGGACTTCGCTCGCACTGAGCTTGACCTGTGATCCTGCGATGTCCACTTGCGCCGAGTACATCTCGAGACGGTCGACGCTGTCGAGATCGCCGAAGTAGACGACGCGGTCGGGAGCGACGGTCTCGAAGTACCAGACCGACCCCTCGCCACCGGTGGCGGGCGCCGCCAGCGACAATCCAAGCGGGGCCTCGCTCGCAGCGAACGGGCTGGAGAACAGCTGGAACACTCCCGGGATGTCCGGATCGTTCTTGAAGACAACGTTGGCACCCGCTGCGCTCGCGTGCTCCACGAGCTGGATACCCTGCTCACCACCATCCTCGTTGAGCGGCCGGCCGACGGCAATCAGGCGCTGCCCTCCCTCCTCGCCGATCGGCGCCGCCACCAGATCGAGCCTGCCGGGTTGCTCGAAGTCCCCGAGGAATGCAACCCAGGCCCCATCGGCCGAGATCACCGGTACGTGCCGTGCGAGCTCGACCCCGCCGACGCCCGGCGAGGAGATACGTACCGGTGCTTCGGTCGGGGACAAATGGGCCGAGTACAGCGCAACGCGGCCGTCCTCGGTTTCAGCCGCGCGAAACACGACCGATTCACCTCGCGGCGTCACCCGGAAATCCCACGCATGCAGCGAACCCGACAGACGTGTTGCCGGTTCCGTGCCGTCGATCGGAACGGCCCACAGGCTGCTCGGGGCGAGGAACAGTGGGATCATCCGGAAGAGGACGAGTCCGTCGCTCGTCAGCGCGATAGCGCCACCGCCTGGACCTCCGAAGGCATCCGCGGTGTGATCCTCGAGATCGGGGCTGAGCCGCTGGAGCGAGCTGGGATCACCGGCGACGCTCGAGCCGATTTCGAAGATCCCCGGCTCCACCTCGGCGATGTGGACGATCCGATCCGAGTCGGAGGCGACGTGGAATGACACGACTCCGGCCGTGCCCGCTGCACCGGAAGCAAGCCGGACGGGTCCAGCGGAGCCGTCTACGGCCACCGACCACAGTGCGTTGCCAGACCCCGGCGAGGACGGACCGAGGAACACGACCCACTTGCCGCCGCCGGTGAGTGCCGGCGTCTGCGCCGCGGGGTCGACGGGTGGATACGACGTCAAGACGACTTCGCATCGGGGAGGGCAGATCGGATCTACCGCCGCAGGGGCTGCAGTGGGAACTGACCCGACAACGAGAGAGACGATGAACACAGAGACGACAAGCAACCGATGGTTCACGGTGCACCTCAACAGTCGTTCCCGAGGAGTGGCTGCGCCGCGGGAGTGAGCCACGCCCTTAGAGGCATCGACCGGCATCGCAGCGCAGTGGTGGCGCTCGCAAGCATTATCTGCCGTGCGCTCGCTGTTGCCTAGGGAGATTCGGAACCGGAGCGTTCAGCCCGCCGTCAGGACGTAGTCATCGGCCGATTCGCTCCAATCGAGGGTCACGATGCCCTCACGCTCGGCGGCCCGGCAGAACTGGAGGAAGCCGCGGTAGCCGTACTTCTTCTCGCTGAAGTCCTTCTGCACCTTGCGTACCTGATTCTTCAACCCGGAGAGCACGACCGGGCCATTCCGCTTCTGAAGGTCGGCCACGACGCCGCGGAGCAGCGCAAACGCTTCCGCCTCGCCGCCCATGTGCTCCGGCAGCGTGACCTCGGGGTCGCCTTTGCTCGGCCCCTCGCTGAGCTCGACGACCTTCTGCTCCTCGAGGTGGCGGAGCAGCTCCCCGAAGGCACGGAACCCGTAGTCCGCCTCGCTGAAGGTGGGGTCCTTGCGGAGTAGGGCACGCTTCAACATCGAGGCCGACAGCGGCCCTCCGGATCCTCGCTGCAGCCCGACGAGCGTCTGGGCGATGGTCACTGCCAGTTCGTCGACGCTGGGCGCATCCTGGGGTGACTCGTCCCGGCGCTCGTCGGCATCGGCCGGTCCGGAGCCGTCACGCTCCACCCGGTTCTCACGGTCCCGCTGGCGCTGCCGCTTGCGGGAGTCGGGGGCCGGGACGTCAACGCCTTCCAGGGTGTCGTAGAACAAGAACTCGTCACACGCCGGCGGAAGCAGCTTCGACGTGGAGTCCTTGATCCCCACACCGATCACCCGTTTGTTGAGCTCACGCAGCTTGTGGACGAGGGGCGTGAAGTCGCTGTCACCCGTACAGATCACGAAGGTGCTGATGTAATCGCGTTCGAACGCCATCTCCAGCGCATCGACCACCAGCTTGATGTCGGCTGCGTTCTTCCGCGCCCCACCCATCCGCTGCGGGATCTCGATCAGCTCTACATGGCTGCGAGTCAGCATGCGCCGGTCGTCGTCGAAGAGCGACCAGTCGGCGTACGCCCTGCGCACCACGACCCGGCCCCGCTCCGCAAGCGCATCGGCGATGGGTCGGAGATCGAACCTCACGCCGCCGAGGCTGTCGCGAGCACCGATGGCCAGGTTCTCGTAGTCGAGGAACAATGCGATTCGTTCTTCGTCGCGTTCCACGACTCGGAGGCTAGTGGCCTCGCCGCAGGGAAGGGTCGGGGTCGGAGAGACCGACCCGTGCGGCCTTCGAGAGCGTCCATACCCAACATTGGGGATGACATCCCACGCCCCGTGTGATTCGATCAAGGCTCAGGGCTGGGACCCGATACCAGCATTATGAAAAGGGCCAGAGGTAGGGGTCTGGGCCGAAGATTGGCATTGCTGGCGGCAGTCGCGACGGTCGCGTCGTCCGTGCTGGCGGTGCCCGCTTCAGCCAATGAATTCACCCCAGAAAACATCATCTTCCCAGTCGTGGGCGACGTCTACTACTCGGACACCTTCGGTGCCCCGAGAGGCGAGGATCGCACCCACGAGGGAACGGACATCATGAGCGTCGGCGCCGTCAAGGGGCTTCCGGTCGTGGCGGCGAGCGCCGGCACGATCGACTGGATCGGTACGACGTGCTGCTATCTCGCCATCGACCACGGTGGTGGCTGGGAGACGTGGTACATCCACCTCGACAACGACACGCCGGGAACCGACGACGGCCTCGGATGGGGCATCGCCGACGGGATCGAGCCGGGAATCGAGGTGCAAGCCGGCCAGCTCATTGGCTGGGTCGGCGACTCCGGCAACGCCGAAGCCACCGATCCGCACCTGCACTTCGAGATCCGCTTCGAAGGTGTCGCAACCAACCCGTACCCGTATCTGCTGAACGCAACGGTGCTCAACGAGCCAGGAGAGCCCGTGGCCGTTCCGGCCGATCCGGTCATCGTGGTCGAGCCCGAGCCCGAGCCGGAGCCCGAGCCGACGTCGAACTTCTTCATCGATGACGACGGTTCGGTACACGAGGCGAACATCGACACCATCTTCATGCTCGGCGTGACGCGAGGCTGCAATCCTCCGGAGAACAGCCGGTACTGCCCGAGTGCGGACATCACCCGCGGCCAGCTGGCCGCATTCCTCAGGCGCATGCTCGAGCTGCCGCCGGTCGAGGAGGACGCCTTCGCCGACGACGGCGATAGCATCTTCGAGGGCGACATCAACGCCCTCGCCGCCGCCGGCATCGCCTTCGGATGTACGGAGACGGATTACTGCCCGGACACACCGCTCCTCCGCGAGGAGATGGCGGAGTTCCTGGTGCGGACATTCGCCGCCGAGGAACCCGAGAAGTACGCCGACGTCGGCGTCGACTGGTTCAACGACGACGAGACCAGCGAGTTCCAGGAGTCGATCAACCGACTCGCCACCGCTGGTGTCACGAAGGGCTGCAACCCGCCGGACAACAGCGAGTTCTGTCCTGACGATCCCTTGACGAGAGCCCAGATGGCGACGTTCCTCGCCAGGGCACTCGGCTACGAGGTGACCTCCTAGGGGGGTGCGTTACCCAGGAGGTACTGGGCGCCCGGGCCGCTTTCAGCGGCCCGGTCGCCCGCGTTCAGGAGCGCACACGACTTGATGGAGAGGCATCCGCACCCGATGCATGACGTGAGGTCGTCGCGCAGTCTCGCCAGATCGTCGATCCGCGCCTCGAGATCCTCCCGCCATGACTCACCCAGCTTCGCCCAATCCTTCGTCGACGGTGTCTTCCCCGAAGGCAGCCTCGCCAGCGCATCGCCGATGGCTCGCAGAGGGAGCCCGACTGCCTGACCTGCTCGGATCACCGCCACCCGGCGCAGCGTGCTCCGGTGGAACCGACGCTGGTTGCCCTCCGTACGCTCGGCGGTGATCAGCCTGCGCGTCTCGTAGAAGCGGAGGGCCGATGCGGCGACTCCGCTGCGGGCCGCCAGCTCGCCGACGGTCAGCCACTCCGGAAGCGATCCCATACGCAGAGATTACCCCTTGACTTCAACTTAGGTTCAAGTCTTACGATCAACTAATGATGCCCATGAGAGATTCCGTTCGGTACCGCTACGCCGACCTGCCGCGTCTCATCGGCCGCATGACCGGGGACGAGAAGCACTCACCGAGTGCTCAATCGACACTCGACGTCCTGTGGGTGCTCTACGACCGGGTGCTCCGGGTCGATCCCGACCACCCGGACGACCCGGATCGCGACCGCTTCCTGCTCTCCAAGGGGCATGGTCCTGTCGCCTACTACGCCATCCTGGCTGCAAAGGGGTTCATCGACGAGGAGGACCTCGACGGCTTCGGCCGGTACGACAGCCCGCTGGGGAACCACCCGGACCGGGTCCTGATCAACGGTGTCGAGATCTCGAGCGGCTCACTGGGCCACGGCCTACCCATCGCCGTCGGGGTCGGCCTCGCACTGCGGGCTGCGAGACGCTCGGGCCCGCGAGTGTTCTGCCTGCTTGGCGACGGTGAGCTCGACGAGGGAAGCAACCACGAGGCGATCGCCTTTGCAGGCCGCGTCGGACTCGACCGACTCACGGCCATCGTGGTCGACAACCAGTCGTCGACGCACGGATGGCCCGGAGGCATCGCCGCCCGCTTCGCAAGCGAGGGATGGTGGAGCACGACCGTGAGCGGACGTGATCACGCTGCGCTCCAGGAGGCGCTCACCACGCCGCATCCGGGCCGGCCCGGCGTCGTCGTGGCCGTGATCGCAGCGGAGGGAGAGGCCCGATGACCGCGATGCGCCGCAGGTTCGCCGAGGTTGCGAGCGAGCTCTTGGACTCCGACGAGACGGTCGCCGTGGTGCTCGCCGACATCGGGGTTCGTGACTTCGCCGGTGCTGCGCTCGAACACTGCGATCGTGTCGTCAACGTCGGAATCCGAGAGCAACTCATGGTGAGTGTCGCCTCCGGTCTGGCCCTCGGAGGCTACCGGCCGATCATCCACAGCTACACACCATTCCTCGTCGAACGTGCCTACGAGCAGATCAAGCTGGATCTCGCCCACCAGGACGTGGGCGCCGTGCTGGTCTCGGTCGGCGGATCGTTCGATGCGTCGTCGGAGGGCCGCACCCACCAGGCTCCCGAGGACGTGGCCATCCTCTCCGCCCTCCCGGGTGTGAGCGTGCACGTGCCGGGCCATGCGGATGAGCTGGAGACGCTGCTGCGTCATGCGGTCGCCGCGGACGGCACCACCTACGTCCGCCTCGCTGCGCAGTCGAACAGCACCCCCGTAACCGTGCGCCCTGGATTGCTGTCCGTGGTGCGCAGCGGCACACGGCATGCCATGACGATCGTGGCCGTCGGACCGATGCTCGATCCGGTCATGGACGCCGTTGCCGACATCGATGCCACCGTGCTGTACGCCACGACGGTGCGACCCTTCGACCATCGGACCTTGCGAGCCCACGCCGCCTCCGGCGAGGTCGTCGTCGTCGAGCCGTATCTGGCAGGGACGTCTGCCGGAGAGATCGCTCATGCCCTCGCCGATCGCCCTCATCGCCAGCTCGGCATCGGAGTCCCCAATGCCGAGCACCGGCACTACGGCCGACCGGAGGAGCACGCCGCCGCCCATCGGCTCGACGCCGCCGGGATACGAGCGTCGATCCTCGATTTCCTCAGCGACTCGGGCGACCGCTGCCTCAGCCTCCATGTGGCGTGACAGCGACGCATCGCATCGTGGGCGCGTAGCGTTCGTGTCGTGAGCCGTACCGTCGAGGATCTGTTGGCCGAAGCTCGCAGTCGGATCGAGCGGCTCGAACCACGCGTGGCAGCTGCGGCGGCGGGGGCCGGAGGGGTGATCGTCGACTTGCGGTGCACCGATGACCGCCAGGCCGAAGGTGCCATCCCCGGCGCCCTCGCGGTCCCGCGGTCGGTGCTCGAGTGGCGAGCAGACCCGAGCTCGGAGCATCGCGACGAGCGGATCGCCAGTTTCGAGCGCCACCTGATCCTCGTCTGCAACGACGGCTTCTCGTCGAGCCTCGCCGCGGCCAACCTGCGCGAGCTCGGCTTCGAGCACGTGAGCGACATCGTCGGTGGCTTCCGTGCGTGGAAGGCCGAGGGCCTACCGGTCGACCCGGTGCACTGAACGACTCCGATCGCCGACGCCGCGAGGCAGCTGAAGTCAGCCCTCGAGATCGCCGATGATCTGCTGACTCGCCAGCCGGCCCGGGGCACCCATGACGCACCCGCCAGGGTGCGTCCCGGAGCCACATTGGTAGTAGCCGGCGATGGGCGTCCGGTATTGGTTCCAGCCGGGAGCGGGGCGGAAGAAGAACATCTGTGGTGCGAGGAACTCGCCGGCGAAGATGTTGCCCTCCGTCAGCCCGACGACTCGCTCGATGTCGAGCGGCGTAACGACCTCGCGGTGGATGACCAGATCGTTGAAGCCGGGGAAGAACGACTCCAGGGTCTGCTGCACCGTGTCGCCGAAACGGTGCCGTTCGGTGTCCCAGTCGCTCTCCCGTAAGTGGTAGGGGGCGTACTGGACGAAGCACGACATGACGTGCTTGCCCGGCGGCGCCATGTCGGGGTCGATCGTCGACTGGATCGCCGAGTCGATGTAGGGGCGGCTCGAGTACCACCCGTACTTGGCATCGTCGAACGCCCGCTCCAGGTACTCCATCGACGGTCCGATGTTGGTGAAGCCCCGGTACTGGTCGCCGCGGACACCGAGCGCCGGGAAGTGCGGCAAGCCGTGCAGCGCAAAGTTCACCTTGGCGGATGTGCCCTGGAAGCGGAGCCGCCGGATGTTCTCGACGAGGTCGGCCGGCAGTTCGCGCGGATCGACGAACTCGAGGAAGGTGCGCCGCGGATCGACAGCACTGACGACCGTCTTGGCGGCGAGCTCGGTGCCGTTGTCGAGTGTCACGCCGCGCACCTTGCCGTTCTTCGTGATGATCCCGGCGACGGGCGCCTCGGTCTTGATCTCCACGCCGAGCGCCTGGGCGGCGCGGGCCAGCACTTGCGTGAAACCGCCGTTTCCACCTTTGTGGAAGGCCCACGCCCCGAATGCGCCGTCGTGCTCGCCGATGTTGTGATAGAGCAGCACGAGGCCGGACCCTTGCGACATCGGACCCACCTTGGTTCCGATGATGCCCGACGAGGCGAGCCAGCCTTTGACCAGCGGGCTCTCGAAGTAGTCGTCGAGGAAGTCTGCGGCGCTTCCGGTGAGCAGCCGCACCGCATTGTGGAGGACGCGCGGCTCCATGTCCCGCATGTGGGCGCCGAGGGCCGCCATGGCCATCAGCTCCTCGGGTTCCTTGCTCTGGATGTTCGGCGGCACCGTGTCGAGGAGCGGTTTGAGCGCCTGGCACACGCGGTGGATGTCGTGGGTGTATTGCTCGTAGGCATCGACGTCGTGCGGAGCGATCCGGGCGACCTCTCGGAGGTTCTCGCCATGGTCCTGCCCCAGCAAGAGGTATTCGCCGTCGAACCCCGGAGCGAAGGTCGTTGGCATGAGCAGCGGCATGAACCCGTGCTTGGTCAATTCGAGCTCGTGGATGATCTCGGGGCGCAGCAGGCTCAGGGCGTACGAGAACGTCGTGAAGTGGAACCCGGGGACGAGCTCCTCGGTGATGGCCGCCCCGCCGACGAGGTGGCGACGCTCCAGCACCAGCGTCTTGAGACCCGCTTTGGCCAGGTAGGCGGCGTTGACGAGACCGTTGTGGCCTCCTCCGATCACGATGACGTCGTAGTCGCGGTTCTTCGGCATGGTCTCCTCAGGCAGTCCTTCGAGGGGTGCGGTACAGCGGGAGCCGGGCTACGTGGGCCCCCACGAGCTCGTAGCGGTGGTTGATCGTGACTTCCAGGTTGACCCTGGTACCCACCTTCGACAAGTGCGGGCGCACCCGGGCGAGCCCGATGTGGCGTTGGAGCATGGGTGAGTACATGAAACTGGCCGTGTACCCGACGCGCTCGTGATCGTCGTCGTAGAGCATCATCTCGTACGGTGCCGGCACGTGGTCCTTGGGTGCGATGAGCCCCGCTTCCCGATGGCTACGGTCGTACTCGTCCCAATCGACGACGAGGCCCACCATGTTCCACCGTGACGAACCCTCGGCGACCTCGCGCCGGATCGCCTCACGCCCGATGAACGGCCGGTCGTCGCCGAGGGATCGCAGCATCCATCCCAAACCCAGCTCGTGCGGTGTCGAGCGATCGGCATCCGTCCAGGCGAATCGGCTCGACGTGAAGTCGGTGTTGATGAGGAGGAGCCCGGCCTCGATCCGCGTCATGAGCAATGCGATCTGGCCGAAGGGGATGACGCCTCGACCGGATCCGGCCTCCATCACCGCATCCCAGACGGGGATGGCATCGTCGCGGCGCACCCAGACCTCGTAGCCGAGGTCGCCCGTGAACCCGGTCCGGGAGACCGTGACCGGTGCGCCACCGAGCTTCGTGTCGTGGACGTGGAAGTAGCCGAGGCGCTCGATCTCGGGGGTCAGCTCGGTGAGCACCGCCCGGGAGTGGGGCCCCTGTACCGCCAGCGCGCCGTACTCCCCGGAGATGTCGTCGATCGCCACCCGGTGGGACCCGATCAGGTCCGAGAAGTAGGCGAGGTTCGGGCCTGCGGTCGTGAGGAAGAATTCGTCGTCAGAGTGGCGAAGGATCACGCCGTCCTCGAGCACGAATCCGCCGTCGTCACACCAGACCGTGTACTGGGCCTGACCAGGGCGGCACGTCCGGATGTCGCGTGCCAGCACGCCTGCGAGGAACCGCTCGGCGTCGATGCCCCAGATGCGGTATTTGAACAGCGGCGAGGTGTCGAAGACGCCTGCGCCATTGCGGACGGCGAAATACTCGAACTTCTCCGCCATCTGGTACTTCTCGGCCACGAGGTACCCGGCCCAGTGGCTCCACAGGCCGGTCTGGTTCGCAGCGCCGACCCGCTCGTGGAACGGCGTGGTCGAGATCAAACGCACCCCCATCGGTCAGACGAGCCCCGAAACCGTACGGTAGTGCCCCGCCAGAGGCCGGCGCTCGGCCACGCCTGAGCAGCTCGTTGGCGACCGGTACGATGCTCGGAGGCGCAGAAGGAGCAAGGGATGCGGCCGGTGGCACCGATCGATCCACGAGCCGTCGACGCCGTCCTGGCGCCGTTCGGCTCGAGCCGGGCCCTTCCTGCCGAGGCTTATCGCTCGCCCGATCTCTTCGCCTGGGAGGGCGCCGAGATCTTCGGGCGCACCTGGTTCTGCCTTGGACGGACCGATGACCTCCTGGCGTCCGGACAGGTGCGGGCCGTCGCCGTGGCGGGTGAGGAGCTGCTCCTCGCCCGCAAGCCCGACAGCACGCTCCACGCCTTCTCGAACGTGTGCCGTCACCGGGGGCATGCCCTCCTCGACGTCGGCGTCGCCGTCGCCGCACGCCAGATCCGATGCCCCTACCACTCCTGGACCTACCGGCTCGACGGGTCGCTGCGATCCGCACCGACCATGACCCAATCCGAGCGCTTCGACCTCTCGGAGTGGCCGTTGGTACCGGTGCGATCCGGCGATTGGCTCGGCTGGTGGTTCGTCGACCTCTCCGGCGTCGCCCCACCCCTCGATCAGGTCTTCGGAAGCCTCGGCGACGTCCTCGCCCCGTACGAACCGCGGCGACTGCAACGAGCCGATCGGCACGAGTACACGGTCGCCGCCAACTGGAAGCTCATCGCCGAGAACTACCACGAGTGTTACCACTGCACGTCCATCCATCCGGCGCTGTGCACGGTGACCCCTCCCAACAGCGGCCATGATCTCGCCCCGGACGGCTTGTGGTGCGGAGGGACCATGACCCTCAAGGACCACGCGTTGACCATGTCCAACGACGGCGTCTCCCATGCCGATAGGTTCCGACGCCTCGACGAGGATTCGGCACGGAAGGTGCTCTACGTCCACGTCCTGCCCAATCTGCTGGTCAGCGCCCACCCGGACTACGTCATGACCCACCGGCTCACGCCCGTCGGACCCGACCGAACGGACATCGAGTGCGACTGGCTGTTCGCACCGGAGTCGCTCGACCGCGCGGACTTCGACCCGTCGTATGCGGTGGACTTCTGGGACGTGACGAACCGTGAGGACTGGCATGCCTGCGAGGGAGTACAGCGGGCCACCGCCAACCGGGGGTTCCTGCCGGGACCGCTCTCACCCTGGGAAAGCACGGTCTACCAGCTCCACGGCGTGATCGGACGTGCGTATCGCGGCCAAGGTCTGCAGCCGCCGGAGCACGTTCCCAGCACGCGCACCGGCGATCCGGTGGCGGCACCGCCGGCCGGCTAGCTCACACCGCCTCGAGCACCAGCCCGTAGCGGGTGGCGAAGGCACCTCTCGCCTCATCGACGAAGCTCCCCCGGCGGATCCGTCGGTGCTTCAGCTTTGCCGGGAGGTGCCCGAGGTGCCTGCGGCAGAACGCCCAGGCGAGCCCCGATGCGGCGACGACCCACAGCGGCGACTCCGGGCATCGGGCCAGCGTGAAGCCGTCCTGCTCCCCAGCACACCACGTCACCAGCTCGAGCGTCCCGTCGAGAGCAACCATGGCGAACGGCGTCGTTGCTTCCCCGCGCCCGTTGGTGAGGAGGCGTGCGTGGCCGCTCACCACGACGGATGCCAGGCTTCTCACCATGGCGAGCTCGTCGGCCGGGGCGTGGAGGCTGCAGGGACACCTGCCCGCCTCGCCGGTCGCCGCCAGCTCGCACGGCACCCAGTCGACCGCACCGCGCCACACAACGCCTCGCTCGAGCCCGGCAAGCGCAGGCAGCGAGCCCGAGCCGTCGACCGCCACTTGCCACCAGCGGTGGGTCACCGACCGCGAGTCGACCGCCGGAACAGCGAGAGCGGGCGATCTGCTCCTGCTCTTCGGAACGGCCGGCCTGGATTGCAGCGTCATGATGCTTGTTCCTCCTTGGCGCCCAGCGCGGCAGCGATGTCCGCGCTCCCGAGCATTCCAATGAGTCGTCCGACCTCGTCGACGACGGCAACGGGTCCCCCTTGGTGCTCCCGCACCACCAGCTCGACCTGCGCAACCGGCTCGTCGGCGGCGATGGCAACGGGCGCTTCGGCGATCGTCCCGACGGGGACGTGACCGGGGGCCATCATCAGCGACGCCCGAGTCACCATCCCGACGACCCGGCCGTACTCGGCGACGAGCACGATCGGATCGGTCGCCAGCTCGAGCACGTCTCGCACCCGCATGTGGGTGCCGACAGCGTCGGGCGACCGCATGTATTGAAAGACACGCGGCGTCGCCTGGCGCACCACCACGGCGCCCGCAGGCGCCGCCGCACGGAGCCGCACTCCAGGGCCGAAGAGCTGGCGTTGGAACCACGAACCGCCGGGTGCGCCGATCACGACCAGAGTGCCACGCGGCAGCGAGGCCACGAGATCGGGCGGGCTGTCGGTGGCTATGGCGTCCATGGGGAGCTGCACTCCCGAATGTGCGATGTCGGCGAGCACCTTGTCGGCCGCCGCTCGTAGCTCAGGGCGCCGGTACCCGGTGAGGATGCGCACCGACACCCCGAGGCGCTCCCCGATGCGGCGGGCCGTAGCCGCAGCCAGGGTCGAGTGAGGACCGCCACCCACCGCAGCGACGACACCGGTCACCCGGCCCGGGACGAAATCGTTGGGTACGGCGACCGAGCACCGATCGAGAGCCGGCAGCTTCCCGGCGACGAGCAGAGTCGCCCGCGCCGAGACCAGCGAATCCCAGACGTTCTCCCCCGCCCGCACGGGGCGTTCGTGAGCGAGGAGCTCGGCGAGGCTCCTGCACAGACCGTTGCCCGCCCACACCACGCGCCATTTCTCGATGGTTCCGACCATCATGCGCCTCCTGCAGATGCAAGCCAGGGTGGCTCGGCAGGCTTGGCCCACCGCCGGATGGGACGGGTCGGGCGTGCAACGACCAGGCCGAGCACCTCGTCGCCGTCTTCGAGATCCGTGACCTCGGCCACCGGCATGACCTCGCCGCGGCGCCGAATCAACAGTGGCAGACAGCCGTTCGTCTCAGGGTCGGCATCGTCGCCGGCTCCGTGATCGGCCATGTGCAGCAAGGCTGCGCCACCGTCGACGACACGGCGATTCCAATGCTCCAGATCGATCGGCGCATCGGCGAGCGGGAGGGTGTGTTCTCGGTCGAGACCGTCGAGGAGCGTGGCGGCATCGCCGTTGGTCACCACGACCGACGAGCGGGGTACGCCGAACTCGGCGGCCGCCCGCTGTGCGATGAGCACATTGACCGAAGAGTTGGTCGTCATGCAGACGACTCGCTGCGCATCCGCTGCTCCTGCCTGCCGCAAGATGGCCAGGTCGAGAGCGTTGCCATGGATCGCGTGAAGGCCCAGCCGGCGGGCACGCCGGCATTCGTCGAGGTTGGTGTCGACGAGCCGTACCCAACCGTTCGCCGCAAAGACGTCGGCTACTGCCCGAGCCACGGCTCCGGCCCCGATCACGATCGTTCCCTCGCGCCGCGCCGCCCGAACGAGCTCACCGCGACCGCGCAGCCACCGCACGCACCTGGTGAGCAAGAAGGGCACCGTCGCGGTGGTGAAGAGCGCCATCAACACGAGGATCGAGAACGTCGACTGATCGATCAGGCCGCGCTCTAGCGCCAGCTCGGCGGCGATGATCTCGATAGCCCCTCGCCCGTTCATCCCGGCCCCGACCGCCAGGCCTTCGCGCCACCCGTGCCCGCTCGGAAGGTAGAACACGACGGTGCCGAGGATCTTGCCCACCGAGGCGATGACCACTACGGCCACGAGCAGTCCGAGATCGGTCCGCAGGACCCCGAGATCGACCTGGAACCCCGCCATCACGAAGAAGACGGGGGCGAGAAAGCCCACCGATGCCCGGTAGACGAGCCGTTCGACGTCGCGGAACATGCGGGGTTCGAGCAGCCCTGGTCCGAGCAACAGCCCGGCGAAGAACGTCCCGAGGATCCCGTGGAGACCGGCGAGCTCGGCGGCGGCACCGAACACAAACCCGATCGCCAAGACGACCAGGAAGATCGTGCCCCGGTCGACCCGCCCGCGACGCTTGATGAACGCCGCACCTATCGGGAAGAGACGGGTGCCCACGAAGTAGGCCGCGGCCATGAACAGCATTGCTCTCGCCACCACCAGCAGCAGGCCCGTGCCGCTCGCCGCTCCGGCGTCCTCGGCGCCGCCGAGCAGGGCCGAGAACCCGACGAGAGCGGCCAAATCGGCGATCAGGGCGCCCGTCATCAGAACGTGCGCCACGCGGGTATCGAGGATGTGGAGGTCGACCAACACCCTCGACTTGGTGGCCAGCGACGTGACCCCCATGGCGAGAGCGACGATCAATGAAGTCTCGGTGGAGAAGCCGAGCGAGGACATCAGCCAGTACCCGGCGCCTGCCGGGACGATGAAACCGCCCACCGCAGCGAGGAGGGCAGGCCAGGAGGCCCGCCGCAAGTCCCCGATGTCGAGATGCATCCCGACGTAGAGCATCATGATCAGGACGCCGACGGCGCCGAGCACCGACAGGGCCTCGTCCATCGCCAGCACGCCCAGAGCCGCCGGGCCGAAGACGATTCCGGCGATGAGCTCGCCAAGGATCGCCGGGTAGCCGAACCGGCGTGCGACAGCACCGCCGAGCAGGGCCGCGCCGATGACGAGTGCGAAGTTGAGAAGATGCAACTCCACGCCGCCTCCTTGGTCCAGCAAACGCCGTCTGGTCCCAGGATGAGGGAGAGGTGCGACGTCAGCGTTGCAGTCGTGTGCGATTTCGCGGCGATGTGTCGCACGATGCGCACACAACCGTCACATTGCGCGAGAACGGACCGGCTTCCATGAGGGACACGGCATGCACGGGTACGATGACGCACCGACCAGGAGGTTGCGGTGAGCCCCGAGGGTGTTCACGCGGGCCCGGCGAGCCTGCTCGTCGTCGAAGACGACGATCGTATCCGCGCGGCGCTTCGACTCGCATTGACCGACGAGGGATACACGGTTCACGACGTCGCCGACGCCGAGACGGCGATCGACCGCTTTCGCGACCACCACCCCGATCTCGTGCTCGTCGACATCATGCTTCCTGGCATGAGCGGCCTCGATCTTTGCCACCACCTGCGTCGGTTGAGCGACGTGCCGATCATCATGGTGACCGCTCGCGACGACTCCCACGACGTCGTCGTCGGCCTCGAGGCGGGTGCCGACGACTACGTCACCAAACCGTTCGTGTTCAAGGAGCTGGCGGCCCGGATCCGATCGCTGCTGCGCAGGACGCGGGGACCCGGTCGCGAGCCGGAACGCCTGCGATTCGGCGACCTGGTGGTGGCGCTGGAGGAGGGCACGGTCACCCGCGACGGCGAGGTGATCGATCTGACGCGCACCGAGTTCCTGCTCCTTTGCGAGCTCATCGAGAACCCGCGGCGGATCCTGTCCCGAGAGCAGCTTCTCGCCAATGTCTGGGGCTACGACTACTACGGCGACGGCCGCATCGTCGATGCCCATATCGGCAGGCTGCGCAAGAAGATCGAGCCGGACCCGGCGTCACCCCGCTACGTGACGACCGTGCGCGGCCTCGGCTACAAGTTCGTTCCCGGCCCGAGCTGACACGGTGACGAGCGGTCCTCGGCAGCCCCGGATCCCGCTGCGGCGCGGCGGGAGGTTGCGCAGGCGCATCGTGGTCCGGGTAGCGGGTGTCGCGCTCGTTCTGTCGGTCGGGTTGGGGGTCGCCACCTACCTCGCCGTGCGCACCACCGTCCTCGAGGAGCGCGAGACGGCGGCTGCGGAGCAGGTCGCCGCCGATGCGGGGCTCGTGCTGGCGACGGTCGACGTCGCCGGCATCAACGAGGCCGCCATCCTGGCCACGCTGCGTCCCCCGGCCCGATCCCGGCCGCTCCTCGCCGTCGAGGGCAGTTGGTATGCGGCCTCGCTCCAGCTCCAACCGGCGGACCTCCCCCAGGAGCTGCGGGACGTCGTCTTCGCCGGCGACGCCGCCAAGCAACGCTTCCGGCTGAGGGGCGAGCCTGCGCTGGGGATCGGCGTCCCCTTGCCCGGGAGAGTCGGCGGCTACTTCGAGGTCTTCTCGCTCAACGACATCGCAGACACGCTCAACACCCTCGCCCGGACGCTCGTCATCGCCGGAGCCATCGCCACGACGCTCGGTGCGCTCGCCGGTTGGGGGATCTCGCGGCGGATCCTCCGCCCGCTCGACGAGGTGAGCGCGGTCGCGGCGCAGATCTCGGCGGGCCAGCTGGGAACCAGGCTCGACGAGGCGGCCGATCGTGACCTCGCCCGGCTGACGGCTTCGTTCAACGCAATGGCGCAGTCACTCGAGGAGCGCATCGCACGCGAGGCACAGTTCTCGTCCGATGTCTCCCACGAGCTCCGGTCTCCACTGACGACGCTGTCCACGTCGGTGACGGTCCTCGAGCGGCGCCGCTCCGAGCTGTCGCCGGAAGGGCGGGAGGCGCTCGACCTGCTGGCGGCAGACCTGCGCCGCTTTCAGGCGCTGGTGACCGACCTCCTGGAGATGTCGCGCCACGATGCAGGGGTGGCGAGCGTGGACCTCACTCCGTTCGAGCTTGCATCGTTCGTCACCCGCCTGCTGCGGCGTCGCGGCGAGGACATGGACCTCGTCGTGGTGGAGCCGGGGGCGGCGACGGCGGTGGTCAACGCCGACGAGCGCCGGCTAGAGCGTGCGCTGGCCAACGTGCTCGACAACGCCGCCGCTCACGGGGGCGGCGCCACCGAGGTGCGGGTCGCCGCGGCCGCCCAGAACGTCCGCATCTCTGTCGCCGACGAGGGACCGGGGATCTCCGAGCAGGACCGCGACGTGATCTTCGAGCGTTTCGCCCGTGGTGCGAGCGCCCGCGATCGTGGAAGCCGGGATGGCAGCGGCCTCGGCCTCGCCCTGGCTCGCGAGAGCGTGCGGGTTCAGGGCGGGCGGATCTGGGTCGAAGAGACTTCAGACGGTGGCGCCCGGTTCGTCATCGAGCTTCCGAGGGTCGATTCGTGAGGCGGTGGGCGGCGATCGTCGTTGCGGCGCTCCTCGTGGGCGGTTGCGGGATCCCCCTGCAGGCAAGCCCCGAGGCGATCGACGTGCGGGTACGCACGCCGCCGGCATCACCGGCCGAGGGCAGCATCGGTCCGGGCGAGACGGCGATCTACCTGGTGCGGGACGACACCCTGGTCCCGGTCCGGCGCGAGGGCGGCACCGATCCCGAGACGCTGATCGGGCTGCTGCTCGGCGGCCCGTCGGCCGATGAGGAGCAGTCCGGCATGCGATCCGCCATCCCGCCCAACACGCTCCTTCGCAACGTCTCTCGGACCGGCGAGAACGTGACCGTCGACCTCTCTCGTGCATTTGCCAGCTTCGGCGGCCAGGAGGAGATCCTCGCAGTGGCCCAAGTGGTGCTGACGCTCACGGCGGCCGGCGTCGCCGGGGTCAGCCTCGAGCTGGAGTCGGAGGCCACGCCGATCCCTCTGCCCAATGGGCTGCTCGTTATCGAACCGGTGGGTTTCGCCGACTACGCCGAGCTGATCGGCTGAACGAGGAGACACGTTCGATCCTCCGGTGGCCATCGAGGAGCCGTGCGATCTCCTCGGCGTGCGTGCGGCGGTCCGGGTCGACCTTCGTGATCGCCACCACGACGCGTGCATCTGGCGGCACACCTTTGAGTCCTCCGTGCTCGTGGCCGATCACTCGGGCCGCCGTCTCCACGTCGAGCCGGTCCTCTGGAGCCAGCCCGGCGAGCTCCGCAACCCTCTCCGGGCGATGGCATACCTCTGCGATCACCCCGTCGAGGGCGTCGGCGCCCATCACGACCACCACGAGTGTCGACGCGGCTGGGATCACCGGCTCGTGGGCGGCGGGGGCCTTGAACGGGCGGCGCCGGGCGCCGTCAGCCTCGACGAGGAGGTGGTCGAGGACTCGGGCTCGGAAGAGCGCATCGACCTCTTCCGGTGCCGGTCCGGTCGCCTTGCGCCCGTCATCGTCTACGACGATGGCGAGCAGCCCCGGGCCGGCGAGGGATCGAGCCACGACCGCAGGGTCGGCCGTTGTGCATCTCAGCTCGAACCGGCCGACCTCGTCCGCCCCCATGCGCGTCGTCGTGGTCAACGCCACACGCCCGGCTGCGGCGAGCTGCCGACCCAACGCCGTTGACAGCGTCGTCTTGCCCCCGCCGCCGACGAAGGCCACCAACTCCCGCTGTCCCACCCCCAGGCGCGACGCCAGGTCCTGAGTCACGTCCTTCGGTTGAGGTGGGTGAGCACGGCTTCGAGGACCCCGCCACCAACGGCCAGGGCCTTGTCCGAGATGCGATGGCAGGCATCGCGGTCAGCGCGGGGATCGACGTCGCCAAGCTTGAGCCCTGGAACCGCCGGGAACCCCGCGACGATGAGACCTCGCACGACTCCGCTGGTGAGCGCCCGCACCGGGGTGTCCTCAACCGTACCGATCACCTGCTCGCGCACCACGTGATCTCCGATCTTCACCTGCCACGTCACGGGCCCCTCAGTTTCCGCACGGAGTACGCGCAGCTCGTCCTCCCCGCCGAGCCGCCCCGGCACTCCGGTGGTCGGCGTCGCCTCGCCTTCCCATACGACGCGGCCGAGGTCGTGCCCACGCATCGTCTCGACGACGGCATGGCAGTCCACACCCGCCGTGGGTCCGGGTCCCAATGCGACGACGAGGCCCGCCTGATCCATCGTGGTGTCGGCTCTGCGCTTGAGCATGCGCGCATCGACGAGGATGTCGACCGGTCGGAGCTCATCGGGTATGTCCTCACCGACGAGCACGGCGATAGTCCCCGCTGCGGCTGCGGTCAGGGCCTCGGCGACATCATCGAAACGGCGGGCGGTCAGCTGCTCGATCTCGATCTCGCCCTCGGTGACCGCCGTCGATACGGCCACGGTGCGCCGCACGGTCAGCGGCACCGCCAGCTCCAGAACGACCACTGGGAACCCGGCCCGGTTGAGCCGGTAGACAGCGCCGGTCGCCAGGTCGCCTCCTCCCCGCATCAGCACGTTGTGATCGGCGAAGAGCATCACTCGACCTCGCCCTGCCGGGCGGCGGCGATGACCTCAGCCATGATCGACACGGCGATCTCCTCGACGGTCTCGGCCCCGATGTCGTAGCCGATGGGGGCGTGGACCTTGTCGAGCTGCGCCTCGGCCACGCCGTGGTCGATGAGCTGCTTGCGGGTCGCCGCCCACCGCCGTGCGCTGCCCATCACCCCGATGTAGCGGGCGGGGGTCGCCAGCAACAGCGGCAATGCGGAGGCGTCGTAATCCACTGAGCGGGACACGAGCACGACCGAGGTGTCGGGCGTCACCTCGTGAGCGGCAAGGGCGTTCCCGATCGAGCCGGGTAGCCGCACGTCGGCGAGGGGCAGCGCCTCGGCCGTGACCTGCTCTTCACGGTCGTCGGTTGCCACCGTCGTGTAGCCGAGCCAATTAGCCAGCTCGACGACGGCTCTGCCGACGTGCCCGCATCCGGCAACGAGAAGGGTTGGTGGGGGCAACGACGGCTCCAGGTAGATCTCGACTTCTCCGCCGCACACCCCGGGATCGCCGCGCCCGGGGTCGACCAGGTTAAATCGTGCCAGCCGGGGACGCCCGTCGCGCAGAGCCTCCCGGGCCTCGTCGATGACCCGGGACTCCATCTCACCTCCGCCCACGGTGCCCGCCAGCTCGCCGTCGCCGTAGACGAGCATCTTCGTCCCGGCGTGACGGGGCACCGAGCGGCGTGTCGACACGATGGTGGCGAGCACGACCGGGCGGTGCGCCTCGATCGCATCTGCGAGGGCTCGCACGATCTGCCCGTGCTCGTCCGCCGCCATGGCCTCAGCCGGCGCCGAGCGCCCGCCACACCCGCTCGGGGGTGAACGGGATCTGGTTGATGCGGGCCCCGGTGGCGTTGGCGATGGCGTTGCGGATCGCCGGGGCCACCCCGTCCTTGGGGATCTCGGCGATGGCCTTGGCCCCGAATGGCCCGCTCTTCTCCATTGTCTGGACGAGGAACGCCTCGAGGTGGGGCATCTCGTCGGCGCGGTAGATCTTGTACGGGCCGAAACGTGGATTCAGCATCCGGCCGTCCTCGTCGTAGACCATCTCCTCGCAGTGGCCGTACCCCAAGGCCTGAACCATGCCCCCCTCGACCTGTCCGGATGCGGTGACCGGGTTGATCGGCACGCCGCAGTCGACGGCCATCACGAGCGACACCACGGTGACCTGACCGGTCTCGACGTCGACCTCGACCTCGGCGAACTGGGCCGCATACGGCGGCGGCGACTCCGGGGCGACATAAGAGGCCGTGCCCATGATCTGGTGCTGCTGATCCTGATGCAGCGAGTGCAGCGCGATCTCCTCCAGGCCGACGGAGCGGCCGTCCGCCGACCAGGCTCGGCGGTCCCGCAGCTCGATCTCGCCGGGGATGTCGACGTCGAGGAGGATCGCCGCCCGGGCCGCGATCTGCTTGTGGACCTCCTCGGCGGCCTTCTTCACCGCCATGCCGGACACGTAGGTGGTGCTGGAGGCGTAGGCGCCGACGTCGAACGGGGTCATGTCGGTGTCGGCGGCGTACACGACGATGTCCTCGAGCGGCACACCGAGCACCTCGGCGGCGATCTGGGCGAGGATCGTGTCGGCACCGGTGCCGAGATCGGTCGCACCCATGAGGAGGTTGAACGAGCCGTCGTCGTTGATCTTGATGCTCGCCGCCCCCATGTCGAGCCCGGGTATGGCACTGCCGTGCATGCACATCGCAAAGCCGATGCCTCGGCGGATGTGGGGCCGGTCGGCGGGCATCCGCCAGTCGGGGTCGTAGCGGCGCAGCCAGCCGGCCGCCCGCTTGCCCTGCGCCACGCACTCCTCGAGGCCACTCGAGGTGATGACCGGGATGACCTCCATCTCGCCGGCGCCCTCCCCGAGCTTCGGGGCCACGTCGAGAGGATCACCCACCCTGGTCCAGTTGCGCTCTTTGAATCCCAGCGCATCGATGCCCAGCTCGTGGGCGATGTCCTCCATGTGCGCCTCGAGGGCAAAAAGCGCCTGGGGCGCCCCGTAGCCGCGGTACGCGCCGGGCACCGGGATGTTGGTGTAGGCGACGTCGCAATCGAACCGTTTGTTGGGGCAGTTGTACGAGCTGAGCCCCCGCAGCCCGCTCACCATCTGCACCGTGAGCGCATGGGTGCCGTAGGCCCCGGTGTTGCCGACGATGCGCATCGACTGGCTGACGAGGACGCCTTCGTCGGTGACGCCGGTCTTGTAGGTGATCGTCTGCGGGTGGCGGGTGCGGCTGGAGACGAACTCCTCGTGGCGGGTCAGCTCGAACCGCACCGGCTTCCCGGTGGCGAGGACGAGGTGGGCGACGACGTCCTCGATGAGCATCTCCTGCTTGGCTCCGAAGCCGCCGCCGATACGCGGCTTGACGATGCGGATCTTCCGCACCGGCAGACCGACCAGCGGGGCGAGCATGCGCCGAACGTGGAACGGCACCTGGGTTGAGGTGCGAATGACGAGCCGCTCGTCGCTGTCGAGCCAGCCGATGGCGATGTGGGGCTCGATGGGGCATTGCTGCACCTGGTGCACCCGGAAGGTCTGCTCGAACACCTGGTCGGCGGCCTCGAATCCTGCGTCGACGTCGCCGACGTCGGCGTGGATGTGCTGCACGATGTTGCGAGCGGCGTCGTGGGCACCCTCCATCTCCGGCTCGTCGTGGATGACCGGGGCATTCCCCGAGATCGCCTCGTTCTCGTCGAAGACCGCCGGCAGCACCTCGTAGGTGACGTCGATGAGCCCCACCGCCTCCTCCGCGATCTCGATCGTGTTGGCGGCGACGGCGGCGACCCGATCACCCACGTGCCGCACCTTGGTGTCGAAGCTCACCTGGTCGTGGGGCAGCGGGTTGGGATAGCTCTGCCCGCCCGATGCGTAGCGCACCCGGGCGACGTTGCCGTGGTGCAACACGGCCCGCACCCCGGGGAGCGCTCTCGCCTTGGAGTCGTCGATGGCGACGATGCGAGCGTGGGCGTGCGGGCTGTAGAGCATCTTGGCGTGGAGCATGCCGCGCATCTCGATGTCGTCGGTGAAGGCGGGTTTGCCCTTGGCGAGCTTGACGGCGTCGACCTTGGGCTCGGGATGACCGACGACCCGGGTCTCGGGCACCTCGGGATTCGGCACGACGCGAGGGGCGACCCGGGGCAGCACGAGCGGCTCCGCGAGGTCGTCGTCCTCGGCGAAGCTGAGCGGCGGCACCAGTACCGCCTCGACGGGGTCGGGTTCCTCCCCACGCAGCATCGCCGCCGCCCGCAGCACGGCCTCGACGGGTCGCACGTAGCCGGTCTCGCGGTCGAGGATGCCCGAGAGGGCGTCGCGAACCTCGTCCTCGGTGGGGTTGTCGGTGCGGGCGAGGAGCGCCTTGGTGGCGAGGATCATCGCCGGTGTCGAGTAGCCGGACTGGATCGCCCCGGTGGCAACGAAGGCGCGCTGGATCGGATCGAAACCCGGCCCGGTGTCGAGACCCTCGACGGTCTCGATGTCGTGGCCTTCGGCCTGGGCGGCGAGCATGATCTCGCTGGACACGAGCCGGCCGTCTACGAGCACTGCGTCGGCGCCGGTCTCGCCGGTCTCGGCTCCGAATCGCACGCTGAAGAGACCCTCCCGACGCAGGACGACACGGAGCGACTCGTGGGGCTCGCAATCCACGACGTGCTCGGCTCCGTTGATGCGGAGAGTCAGCTTCATTCCGTCTCTCTCACCTGTGCGACGGCCCTGGGTACGAGAACTGCGGCGAGCGCACGGCGATACTCGGGAGAGCCCCGGAAGTCTCCTGGGGGCTCCAGCGTGTCGAGCCGGTCGGGATCGATCAGCACCGGCGTGGCGGCGACCCCGGTGACCGCGACGCTGGTCTGACCGTCCGGGGCGAGGCGGGCGACGGCGGCGACGATGGATCGATCCGCCGGGGTGCGTCCGGTCCGCGCGGCAGCGGTCACCCCGCCGGTGGCGACGCGCACCTCGGTGATGACGGCGCCCCGCAGAGCACCACGATCGGTGAGCACGTCGGCAAGGGGCATGTCGTTCACACCAGCCGAAGTCGCCACGGAGATGACGGCGTTGTGGACGAGAAGTCCGGCCAGGAGCTCACTCTCGGAATCGGCAGAGGCGATGATCCCTCCGATCGTTGCTGCATTGCGCAGCGTGTTGGGACCCTCACGGAGGGCGAGCTCGCACAGCCCGGCGGGCACCACCTCTGAATCGACGACGTCTTGGAGCCGCCTCATCGCACCCAGGACCACGGCGTCACCATCGACGGTGATCCCGTCGAGCGACAGCGCCTGGAGGTCGACGACCTCGAACGGATCCACAGCGGAGATGGTGGTGACCCGGGTCCCGCCGGCGAGAATGCGAGCTGCGATCCCGGAACGCGTCAGCAGCGCGAGCGCCTCGTCGAGCGTCTGCGGCCGGTGGTACGCACGAATCGAACGCACGTGTGCTCCCGTCGTCGAAGTGGACGGAGACCGGCCTTCGATCGCCGGACCGTCCCCGAGTGCGCCTTACCTTAGAGGTTCGGTCTGTGCCGAATGGCTCCCCAGGCGGCAGGAACGGCTCGCTCCGCTCGCTGACCCCCGTCGGCTCGGCCTTGCCTCGCCGATACCCCCTGATGGGGATCACTCTGAATGACTCCCGCACCGGGGGAGCTGGCCGGACGAGCGAAACACGGCCGGGCTGAGGGGGCGGGCTCGGACATCCGGCCACTCGCGGTACCCCCCTCGCAACGCTTGCGCGTTGCGATTCTTCCTCGAGAGGGCTCACTCCACCGACCGTCAGTGCGCCACGACGTGGGTGACGGGCAACGACACGTTCCGCTCGAGGCGTTTGACTACGTCCATCCCGAGCCACCGTGACATGCCCGGCGGGAACGTGGAGACGACGATGGCGTCGTAGCTACCGTCGTTGAGGGCATCGAGCGCCGCCTCATAGGGCCTCGCATCACCGGCTCTGGCGTCGCCGACCTTGATGCCTTCCGCCTCGAAACGCGCCCTGGCAGCCTCGGCTCGCTCGAGCGCGACCGATGCTGCCTCGCCCTCGGTCCATGCCGCGAGATGCTGAACCGCAGTGGCCGGGACGACGAGCTCGAACTCGGCGTCGGAATCGTCGGCGGCGATCCCCCGCAGTGCCTCCAGCAACTCGCGCGACTCGGCGGTCTGATGGGCAACGACCAGGTACCGACCCATGTCCACTCCTGTGTGGGGTACGCCAACGATCGCGCCGGGCGGACCCGACCGTCAAGGGTCGCGCAGTCGAGTCCGGCTCTCGGCGCCTCGAGTCCCTCTTGCGACCGCACGTCCCGCCGCGGAGCATCTAACGTTCTGGGCACAGCCCGACGCGATCGCGCCCCCGGCCTGCCGGCGGGCACGATGGCGAGGGCCCCGGGCGCAGCTGCGCCCGACACGAAACCGGGAGGCACATTCACATGACACGAGGCAGATGGCGCTGGATCCTCGCCCTCGTGCTCGCTCTGAGCCTCGTCGCCGCGGCCTGCGGTGGCGACGACGACACGGGTGACGACACGGGTGACGACGGCGGCACGACCGCAACCACGGCGGCGACCGGTGACGGAGACGCCGGTGGCGACGGCGAAGTTCTCAAGATCGCCTTCGTCCACGTCGGACCGACGGCAGACAAGGGATGGTCGTGGGCGCACGACCAAGGGGCGAAGTTCGTGGAGGACCAGCTCGGCGATGCCGTCGAGATCACGACGCTCGAGTCCATCCCCGAGGGGCCCGACTCACAGCGCGTCTTCGAAGACCTCGCTGCGGACGGCAACAAGCTGATCTTCGGTACGTCGTTCGGCTACATGGACCCGATGCTGGCGGCGGCGGAGAACTTCCCCGACGTGGTGTTCGAGCATGCGACGGGCTTCAAGACGTCGGAGAACATGGGCAACTACTTCGGCGCCGCCGAAGAAGGCCGCTACCTCGCCGGGATGGCGGCGGGCGCAGCCACCGAGAGCAACCTCATCGGCTACGTGGCGGCGTTCCCGATTCCCGAGGTGCTGCGTGGCATCAATGCCTTCACGCTGGGCGCCCGCGAGGTGAACCCTGAGGCACAGGTGCAGGTGGTGTGGACGTCGACGTGGTTCGACCCGCCGGTCGAGGGTGACGCCGCCCAAGCTCTGCTCGACGCCGGCGCCGACGTGATCGCCATGCACCAGGACTCGGCGGCGCCCGGCCAGGCGGCCGAAGCCGCCGAAGCCAAGTGGGCCGGCTACAACACCGACATGACGGAGTTCGCACCGACGGCCTGGCTGACCGCACCGATCTGGAACTGGGGTCCGTTCTACCTGGCGACCGCCCAGGCCGTCATCGATGGAACCTGGGAGTCGGACGCCTACTACGGCGACATGGCCGACGGCATGGTTGACCTGGCCCCGTTCGGTCCCTCGGTGTCCCAGGAGACTCAGGACCTGATAGACGAGCGCAAGCAACAGATCATCGACGGCTCCTTCTCGGTCTTCCCCGACCCGATCGTCGGACAGGACGGAGCGGAGCGTGAGCTCGGCGACATCTTTGCGATGGACTACTTCGTCGAGGGTGTGATCGGAAGCCCGACCGGCTGATCGACCTCGCTCCACCGACGTGAGAGGGGCCCCGGCACGACCGGGGCCCCTTTGTATAGGCTACGGCGCGCCCACCCGGAGACAGGATGACGACGTCGGCTCACCCGGCGCTGGATCTGAAGAGCATCAGCAAGGCGTTCTACGGCGTCAAAGCCAACGACGACGTCGACTTCGAGCTGCGGCCCGGCGAGGTCCATGCCCTCCTCGGCGAGAACGGAGCGGGGAAGTCCACGCTGTGCTCGATCATCGCCGGGCTGTACCGGCCCGACTCCGGCACGATGCACGTTCACGGAGAAGAGGCCGGCTTCCGATCGCCGAAGGACGCATTCGCCGCCGGGATCGGGATGGTGTATCAGCACTTCCGGCTCGTCCCCAATCTGACCGTCGCCGAGAACATGGTGCTGGGCACGACCGACCTCCCGATCCGCGTCTCCACATCGGCGATCGAACGCCAGACCGAGGAGATCGGGGAACGGTACGGCCTTCCCGTCGATCCTCGAGCGAGGATCTGGCAGCTGTCCGTGGGAGAGCAGCAGCGCGTCGAGATCCTCAAGTTGCTTCAGCGGAATGCACGCATCCTGATCCTCGACGAGCCCACCGCCGTGCTCACGCCCCAAGAGAGCGACGCCCTGTTCAGGACCGTCCGCCAGATGGCCGACGAGGGGCGATCGGTGATACTCGTCTCTCACAAGCTCCACGAGATCAAGCAGGCGTCGGACCGGGTGACCGTGCTGCGCCACGGACGCCGCGTCGGCGAGCCGGTCGCCACTGCCGATGCGACGCCGCGCCAGCTCGCCGCGATGATGGTGGGGCGGGATCTGGTGCTACCGACGCGCGATCCTCATGAGCACCTCGGCGACGTCGCCCTGGCCATCCGGGGGCTCCGAGTGCTCAGCGACCGGGGGCTCGAGGCGGTCAAGGGCGTCGATCTCGACGTGCGTCGTGGAGAGATCGTCGGCATCGCCGGGGTTGCCGGCAACGGGCAGCGCGAGCTCGCCTACGCCATCGCCGGACTGCGCCGTCCGGTGGCCGGCACGATCAGTCTCGATGGTCGCGACATCACGTCGCTGTCGGTGCGTCAGCGGATCAATCGCGGTCTCTCCTACGTCCCCCAGAACCGCCTCGGCATGGGGCTGGCACCGGGCCTGACGACGGAAGAGAACCTCGGACTCAAGGCCTACCGAAAGCCACCGTTCTCCCGGGGACCGTTCCTCGTCGCCAAGGCCTTCAATGACACCGGCGCCCGCCTCGTCGCCGACTACGACGTGCGCGGCGTGCGGCCCGGCCTCCCGATCCGTCTCCTCTCGGGCGGCAACCTGCAGAAGGTGCTCATCGCTCGGGAGACCACCCAGAAGCACTCGGTCCTCGTGGCACGATCCCCCACCCGCGGACTCGACGTCGGGGCTACGAGCGCCGTGCGCAACCTCGTGCTCGAGGAGCGCGACAACGGCGTCGGCGTGCTGCTGATCTCGGAGGACCTCGACGAGCTGATGGCGCTCTCCGACCGGATGGTCGTACTGTTCGAGGGTCGGATCGTGGGCGAACTCACCGCAGATGAGGCGAGCGCCGAGCAGCTCGGCCTCCTCATGGCGGGACATGTCGAGGAGACATCGCCATGAGGCGCAGGTACTCGGTCCAGCCCCGGGGTCTCGCCCCCCTGCGGGTGACGCTGCTGGTGCCGCTCATCTCCGTGGCCGCGGCCTTGATCGTGGGGGCGATCTTCCTCGCCGTGACAGGCAACAGCCCGGTTGAGGTCTACCAGAAGATGGTGGACACCGCCTTCGGGTCGGGCCGCGGTCTCGCCGAGACGCTCATCTCGTCGACCCCGCTGATGCTCACCGGTGTCGCCGCCGCCGTCGCGTTCAAGATGCTCGTCTGGAACATCGGCGCCGAGGGCCAGCTCCTCGCGGGTGCGATCGCCGCCGCCGGCGTCGGGATCTGGCTCGCGGACGGCACGCCCGCCGCCCTTGCCATCCCCGTCGTGATCCTCGCCGGCGCCGGCGGCGGCGCCTTCTGGGCCTACCTCGCCGCCGGCCCCCGGGTCTACCTCGGCACCAATGAGATCATCACCACGCTGATGCTCAACTTCATCGCCCTCAACCTCATGAACTACCTCGTGCTCGGCAGCTTCAGCCCATGGCGCGACCCGGAGTCCACGCAATTCCCCCAAGGCCGTCCCATCATCGAGTCTGCCCGCCTCACCGAGTTCTTCCATCGCCTCGACTACGGGATCTTCATCGCCGTGGCGGTGGCGATCCTTGCCTGGGCGCTGATCGGCAAGACGCGATGGGGCTTCGAGGTCCGTGTCGTCGGCGATTCCGTCGAGGCAGCCCGCTACTCGGGCATCACCGTCAACCGCAAGATCCTCGGAGTCTTCCTCTTCTCGGGCGCTGCCGCCGGGCTCGCCGGCGCTCTCCTCGTCGCCGGCATCCTCGGCAAGATGGACCCGAGGTCGCTGGACCTGGGGCTGGGGTTCACCGGCATCATCGTTGCCGCCCTCGCCCGGCTCAATCCGGTCGCCGTCATTCCGGTGGCCGTGCTCATGGGTGCGCTCAACAACGCCGGCCCGGCGCTGCAGTCGATCGGAGTGCCCGACGCCACGGTGACGATGCTCCAGGGCGCGATACTGGTGTTCGCAGTCGCCGGTGAGTTCCTCATCGCCAACCGGCTCGTGCGCACCGATCGGACGATCTCGACCGCCGGCAGGCTCCAGAAGGCGGGCGTGACGTGAACGAGTCGGTGGTCGTCCTCACGATCTTCGCCGCCATCGGGCTCGGCACGCCTCTCGTGTTCGCAACCGTGGGCGAGGTCTTGTCCGAGCGCTCCGGCGTGCTCAACCTCGGCGTCCAGGGAACGATGCTCGTTGGAGCGGTTGCCGGGTTCTGGGCGACCTTCAAGACCGGCAGCCTCCTGCTCGGCGTGGTCGCCGCGATTGTCGCCGGGGCGGCTCTGTCCCTCGTCCACGCCTTCTCGTCCATCACGCTGCGCGTGAGCCAGATCGTGTCCGGGCTCGCTCTCACGATCTTCGGTACCGGCCTATCGGAGTTCATCGGGAGAGCGAGCGAACCTCCGCTGGTCGGGCAGCCGTCTCGCGAGAAGTTCGAGCCACTCTTCGAGGGCGGCATCGCCGACATCCCGATCGTGGGCCCGCTGATCTTCGGACACGACATCCTCGTCTACTTCTCCTGGCTGGTCGTCGCCGCATCGAGCTGGTACTTGTTCCGCAGCCGCATGGGCCTGTCCCTCAGGGCGGTCGGTGAGGATCCCGCCAGTGCAGACGCAGCGGGCGTGAACGTCGCCCGGATCCGCTATGGGCACGTCGTGCTCGGCGGCGCCCTCGCCGGGCTCGGCGGGGCGTACTTCTCGCTCGTGCTCGTGCCGTCGTGGCAGGACGACCTCATCGGCGGAGCCGGCTGGATCGCCATCGCCCTCGTGATCGTGGCGAGCTGGCGCCCATGGCGCGCCCTCGTTGCTGCCTACCTTTTCGGAGCCGCCGGTCGAGTCAACTTCACGCTCCAGACGCTGGAGATCTCGGCGCCGTCCAACCTGCTGGCGATGATCCCCTTCGCCCTCGCCATCGTGGCGATGATCGTCCTCACGAGTGGCAAGCGGGCACGGCTGCTCGGAGCGCCGGCGGCGCTGGGCGTGCCGTACTCGCGCGAGCAGCGCTAGGAAGCACCCGACCCGAAGTCTGCGATCACATCCAGGTTCTCGTACTTCGGCTCACCCTGGATGATCTCGTTGAGGCGCGCCGCCCATGCCTGCGTTTCCGGGCGGTCGTTGTTGACCTGCGCGGCGTCCCAAGACTCGAAGTCCGCCTGGATCACGTAGCGTCCCGGCTTGTCGCGAAACCTCAAGAGCCTTCCACCGACGTATCCGTCGACGCCGGCATCGCTCGCCTCCCACTCGCGCAGCAACCCGAGCAGCGCGACCTCGTCGGCGTACACGACGATGTGTTGTGTGAACTGCACGCACCCTCCCTTCGGCGCCCCCCGAACCCTACGGCACGCTGCGGACAGGGGGGCGGCGGGTCAGGCCGGGGCACTCGCCAGGTACCGGTGCACGAGCTGGACACACGTCGCCCCCTCCCCGACCGCACCGGCCACCCGACGGATCGAGCCGTGGCGGGCGTCGCCCGCCACGAAGACGCCGGGCACGCTGGTCTCGAGGTGAAACGGGTCACGCGCCAGCGGCCACCCGTGGCCGGGACGCCCGTCGACGGCGAGATCCGGCCCGGCCAGGACGTAGCCGCGGGCATCGGTCGCCACCCGGCCGGCCAGCCACTCGAGCCGCGGATCCGCTCCGACGAACACGAACAGGAACGATGCGTCCACCTCCTCGACGGCGCCCGTGGCCAGCCGCTCGATCCGCAGCGCCTCGAGGTGGTCGTCGCCGATCGCCTCGACGACATGCGAGCGGGTCTGGACATCGATGTTGGGGGCCGCCTCGATCTGGTCGACGAGGTAGCGAGACATGTGCTCGGCCAGGTCGTTGCCCTTGACGAGGATCGTCACCCGATCGGCGAACTTGGAGAAGTACATCGCTCCCTGTCCCGCCGAGTTGGCCGAACCGATGACAAAGACGCTCTCACCTTCGGCCGCTTGGGCCTCCGTCGTTGCTGCGCCGTAGTAGACGCCGGCACCGGCGAGTCGCTCCAGGCCGGGCGTATGCAGATGGCGGTACGACACGCCGGTGGCGATCACGAGAGCCCGGCACGTGATGGTGGTGGCGTCCGCCAGGCCCAGCGTCTTGTAGCCCTCGTGAACCTCCAGCTCGACGGCCCGCTGCGGCGCAACGACCTCGACCCCGAACTTCTCGGCCTGGGTGAGAGCCCGGCGGGCGAGATCTGCTCCGCTGATCCCGGCGGGAAAACCGAGGTAGTTCTCGATCCTGGAGCTGGTCCCGGCTTGGCCTCCCGGCGCCTCCGCTTCGATGAGCAGCGTCGAGAGCCCCTCGGAGCCGCCGTAGACCGCGGCGGCGAGCCCGGCGGGTCCCCCACCCACGATCGCCAGCTCGTAGAACAGGGTGTCGGCATGGGTGTGCATCCCCAGGGCCGCTGCAACCGTGACGACATCGGGATCGGCGAGCACCTCGCCGCCGGGCAAGATCACGACCGGAAGCGCAGCATCCCGGAGCTGCAGCCGCTCCAGCGTGGAGGCCGCATCGCGCCCGTGGTCCACATCGAGCCACCGGTAGGGCACACGGTTCCGGCCCAGGAAGTCCTTGAGTTCGTGCGCGTGACGCGCCCACCGATGGCCCACCATGATCACCGACTCGACCGACGTGGGATGGCCGGCATCCCAGTCGTCGAGGACGTCGTCGACGATCGGGTATAGCTCGCGGTCGCGATCCCAGGGCACACCCACCGAGCGTGCGGCATGCAGCGTGGTCACGGCTGCGACCGCTGCCGCTTCGTCGCCCTGAGGCCGTACGACGACCACTACGGGGTCGTGGGGCGCCAAGGCCACCGAATCGGAAACAGACCGCACGAGGTCCGCACCTGCGATGACCAGGGCAAGCCGGTCGCCACCGGTGAGGGCGGCCACGAGATCGCTCGCTTCGTCCGTCGATCCGGCCGCAAGGATGCCCAACCGACCCTCGTAGCGATCGCTGAGGTCGACGCGGAGCCCTTCGCGCACGGCCGGGTCGTCGTGTACGACCAGGATGACCCGCTGGGCGCTCACGACGCCTCCGGGGCGGGCGAACGCTCGGCGTCGAGCTCGGCGACGAGCACTTCGAGGCCGAGATGATCCAGAATCGCCCTCGCCTCGCTCCAGCGTCGATCCGCATCGGCGGGTGCAGAGCTAGCACCGTGGCGTGCCCAGTCGACGAGGTTGAGCGCGCGGTCCCGGTCGAGCTGGGCTTCGGCGAAGACTCCGTCGGCGGCGGCGAAGCACTGGTCGGCGTCGCATTGTGAGTCTCCGACGCCGGGGGTCACGGGTGTGCCGAGTGCGCCGGCGATGCGCCCGAGCACCCTCCACGCGTGTCCGATCTGTTCGGGACTCGCCGCCTCGGTTCCGCTGGCGAGTGCGAGGCGCGCCGAATCGAGCGCAGCGGCAGCGTTGCCGAGACCGAGGTAGGTCTCGGCGAGGAAGCGATGCGTCTCCCCGACGTACTCGGACGCTCCGGCATCGCGGAAGGCACCCAGTGCCTCGGCGAGCACCGTCGAGGCGTCCGCGTACTCACCGAGCCCGACGTAGGCACCACCGAGGTTGCTGAGGCTGACCGCTTCCATGTCACGGTCGCCGAGCTGGCGTTGGATGTCGAGCGCGGTGCGGTAGTGGCGTGCCGCCTCGGCGTAGTCACCTCGCGCCCGCACCGCCTCCCCCAGGTTGATGAGCGAGCCGGCCTCCGACCGCCGATCTCCCCGCTCCCGATCGATCGCCACGGCTTCTTCGAGATGAGCGAGCGCACCCTGATCGTCGCCGAGGGCGGTTTCCGTGTAGCTGAGCAGGTTGAGGCTCCGTGCCGTCCCGCGACGCTCCCCTCCGTTGCGTGCGAGGCGCAGGGCCTCGGATGCGTGCTCGAGCGCCGCACTCAGGTCCCCGGTCTTGACGAGCAACCACCCGGTACCGAGCAAGGCGTCGACGAGGTCGGCGGCCGTTGCCGCAGGGCTATCCCGCAACAGAGCCTCGGCGCGTAGGGCCGTCTGCAGTGCATCCCGGTTCGCCCCTCTGCGACCGAGAACGAAGGCGACACCGGTGAGCGCGCGCGCCTGGGCCACGACGTCGCCCACCTCCTCGGCCGCATCGAACATGCTGCGATTTGCGTCCATGGCCTCGTCGTAGCGGGCGACGAGCATGGACACCTCGCCGAGGCCGTCGAAGACCGCGAGTTGATCCCTCGCTTCCAACTCTCCCAACTCGAGCGCACGCCGGTAGTACGTGAGCGCGTCCTCGTTGGCGTAGCGCCGGCGGGCTTGGTCGCCGGCTCGTACGAACCACCCGGCTGCCGCCGCCCCTTCCTCGGCGAGTTCGAAGTGATGTCCGATCATTCCCGCTCGCGACTCGGCCTCGGGCTGCGCCTCCAGCCAGCGAGCAACGGCAGCGTGATACATACGGCGCAGCTTCTTGAGCACGCTCTCGTAGGTGACGTCGCGCAGCAGGGCGTGTTTGAAGATGAACTCTCTCGTGCCCACAAAGGCGGAGTCGTGGTGCTGAAACACCAGTTCTCGCCCCCGAAGGGACTCGAGGCATCTGTCCACGTCGCCGACGTTCGTCGAGTGAGCGTGACCGGTCACCCGCGCCGCATCGGCGACGGGCACGTCCCAGAAGACGCGACCGATGACGGACGCACGCTGCAAGGTCTCGCGGTCCTCCGGCTCCAACCGGTCCAGCCGCGCCTGGAGCACACCGGTGAGGGTCTCGGGAACCTTCAGGTCGGCGAGACGGCCGGGCTCGACGACCCACGACGCCACGCCTTTGACGATCGCACCGGTCTCCAGCAGCGTCTTGACCAGCTCCTCGACGTAGAACGGGTTTCCGTCGGCTGCGGCGACGATGGTGTCTCGCACGACGTCCGGGAGATCGTGGACCATCTTGAGCACCTCCGCCACGAGGTGACCGGTCACGTCGGGCGGCAGTGGCCCGAGGTCGATCCGTTCACCGTGCAGTACGACGTCACCCCAATCGGGTCGCCGTTCGAACAAGAGCGGCCTGGCCAGAGCAACCACCGCCAGCGGAGCATCGCGGCAGGCCATCATGACCTGCTCGACCGCTTCGAGTGAGGCGCGATCCGCCCAATGGACGTCTTCGAGGAGAATGACCCCGGGCATGCCCACCGTCATTGCACGTACGACCTCCCCGACCGCAGCGAGTCCGCGATCTCGCAGCTGGCGCGAGTCGTCGAGGATGCCCCCGACGTGGGGACTCGACGCCATGTCGAAGCCGACGAGGTGGGCGATGAGGTGCGCTCGCTCAGAGCCCGCCTCCCCGAGATAGGCGACGCAGGCGGCCTCGAGGCGGCCGACCGCATCCACCGCAGAGTCGTTCTCGCTGATCTCGAAGCGGTTGAAGAAGACGTCCCGTACGAGCGCATAGGGTACGAGCTCCCGCTGCTGGTCGGCCCGCCCCTGGAACAGGCGCACGTCACGGGGCTGGATCCGGAGCCAATCCTCGAATTCGTAGAGCAGCCGCGACTTCCCGATCCCGGCCTCGCCCACAATCGTGACGAGCTTCAACGAACCGCCTTCGAACACGGACTCCATGGCGAGCTTGAGCTGCGCCAGCTCGTCGTCACGACCGATCATCCGGGCCTCGACGCCGTCGACGCCCCGCATCTCCAGCCGGAATGGACGCGGCATGGCGGCGACCACCTCGTACGTCACCAGGGTCTCGTCCTTCCCTTTGACCTCGAGTGGAGGTTGCTCTGTGACGCTGAAGATGCCTCGCACATGGCGGTAGGTGTCGTGGCTGATGAGAATGCTGCCCGGCAGCGCGGCCTGCTCCAGACGAGCCGCCACGTTCACGGTGTCGCCGGTCGCCGTGAACTCACCGGTCGTGGCCACATCTCCCATGAGCACCGGGCCCGTGTTGATCCCGATCCGCACGGCGATGTCGTGCGACGAGCCGAGCGCAGGGTTCAACTCGGCGATCGCCGCCTGGACGTCCAGAGCTGCGCGTATCGCCTGCTCGGCGTCATCCTCCCGAGCCACCTCGCCGCCCCACACCGCCATCACCGCATCGCCGATGTGTTTGTCGATGCGACCGTTGTGGGCGGTCAGGGCGCGGTCGATCCGGCTCCAGAGGAGCTCGAACGTGTCGCTGACGTCCTCGGCGTCCATACCCGAACTCATCGCGGTATATCCGGAGACGTCGGCGAACAGGACCGTGACGAAGCGGCGCTCGCGGTGGGGACGCGACCCTTGGAAGCGCGCTGCGAGCTGAGCCTGCAGGGCCTCGATCGTGGCGTCGATGACCTCGTCGGGTACCACACCACGCAGACGCTCTTGTGCGGCTATGGCCTCTTCGAGCTCGCGCCGAGTCGTCACCACAGGGCGTGGCGTGCTACCGGGACCGGCTCAGCGCGTTCGACCCCCGCCGCGTGCCGTCACGGATCTTGCGATCGGATCGACGCTCCACCCGTGATGCCCTGATCGACGATCGTCTCGTCCGCGGAACCGCGGATCACGGCTGCCCCCTCGAAGCCATCGTCGGCCATCGAGTCTTTGCTCTTGCGGATCACGGCCGCACCCTCGAAGCCCTCCGAGTTGGCCGTGGGCTTGTCGCGGATCACCGCCGCACCCTCGTAGCCCGATTCGACCTTCCCGCTTTGGCGGGCAGCCTGCATGCTCTGCTTCTTGAGCTTCATCATGACGGCCACGGCAAGGCCCGCACCGAGCAGGATCAACCAGAACTGCTTGCGCACGGCTCCTCCAAACTAGGTTGCATCTCACCGTAGCGGACGGCACGGTGAGGCGAGAGGGCGAATCGGTCAGCCGTCCCGCGGAGCCTCGATGGGAAACCCTTCCCGCCCAAAGATCGTCCGCAGCGTGCCCAGGTCGTAGAACCCGATCGCGTTCGCCGCGTCGTTGGCGAGACCGTCGGCGAGCCGGCCGGAAGCGTCGAAGTGATACGTGACGCAGCCACCCTCGAACTCGAACAACCACCGCCCCCTGTAGACCATCTCGGGCACCAGGCGCTCGATCTCCTCGAGGGCGTCATCGAGGTCGAGACGCCTGTTGTTCGCCCCATCCTCCGTGCGCAGCTCGACCGTCTCGTCCTCGACGTCGAGGTCCGTCACGATGAGCACGATGTTCCCTCCCAACATGGCACGGTTCGACCGGGCAAGGATCGGTTGGGTCATGTCGTCGTCGATCGCGAACACGAGACTACGCCCCCGGATCTCGGCCAAGACCGCGTCCGCCACGAGCGTGCGCGCATATATCATCGCCCGCTCCGAGGAGGGGACCACGGTGACGAGCACGTCCGAGCCCACCGATTCGATGTCCTCGTAGCGCACGATGTCCTCCGCTGCGGAGGTCGCCTGTTTGGCGTCACCGATCTCACATCGGGCCGTGAGCTCTGCGGTGAGGAAGGTCCGACCCTCCCGGGAGAACGCAAACCCCGCCCTGCCATCCTCGGCGAGATAACCCGCATCGTCCCACC
Source organism: Acidimicrobiia bacterium (assembly GCA_041611095.1). Lineage (GTDB taxonomy): Bacteria > Actinomycetota > Acidimicrobiia > Spongiisociales > UBA5794 > UBA6912. The sequence goes on from JBFINP010000011.1 coordinate 36,025, forward strand.
CCAGCTTCACCTCTTCGACGCACGGACCGTAGGGCGCCGTCGGCACGGCCTGCGCCATCAGGATCAGCGCCGGCGACGGTCCACGTACGTCGGCGCAGTCGGGCAGCCCAACACCGACCGTGTTGCCGCATGCGGCGGCGGCAAGGCCGAGCACCACGAGCCAAGCCGCATTCCGTCGCATCACAACACACCCGCCCCTCGGAGCTCCGACAAGACCACGGTGAGGAGCGTCACGGCCCCCCACGCCGCCAACAACGTGAGGCCCACCCGGCGCGGGCTCCAGCGCTGGATCGAGATCGGTTCGGTCGCCGGTGACAGACGTCGGAACTCCTCGACGAGATCGATGCCCTGCTCACGCTTCAACAGCGCCAGCGAACTCCGCGACTGGGAGGGAAGGGTGACGCTGCGAGTGGCGGCGAAGGCCTCGGCCACGTCTTCCGGAGCGAACTGCCGGAGCGCCCTGTGATAGACGCGCTCGGGGCCGACACGGAGACCCAGGATCACCATCATGTTGGCCAGGTCGACGGCCTGACGCCACGGGCTCGGCCGGACGGTTCCGAACGCAACGTCGATGAGCGCGACCTGCCCGTTGCACACCATGACGTTTGCGGGCTTGAGGTCGCGATGTGCCAGACCGGCGTCCCACATCTGGCGAACGATCTCGAGGGCCTGGTCGATGATGTCATCGTCGACCTCCGCATCGGTCAGCTCGACCGCACCGTCGAGAAACTCACTCACCATGAGGTATTCGCGCTCCGGAGTCAGCTCGACGACACCGAAAGGCTCTGCGGACGGCACGCCGGAGTCGCGCATCAGGCGCTGGACATAGTCCTCGTACTCGACGAGCCGCCGTACGGACGTGAACCGCACCTCGTCCTCGAGGGCGCCGTAGAGGATCGTCCGGCCGAGCTTGTACCACCGATCCGACCTCAGATGGGTCTGGCTGTACAGCTTGGCGAAGATGTACGTCGGCGGCGCATCGACGTCGGCATCCGACACGAGGAGACGCAGAGGGGTCGAACCACCCGACCCCTCCAGCCCCACCGGCTCGATCTCCAACACCTCGAGACCGAGCTGATCGTTGACGGCGTGGCGAATCGCCTCCCCGCGAGCTCCCGTCACATCGAGGTGCGCCTTGACGCCGGTCCGCCAGGTCACAGGGAAGACCTGCTCCGGGGCAAACAGGCGGAACAGCACCACCGCCACCGCAGGGGCGAACAGCGCCGACACCATGCCGTCCGTGATGTGCTCGACCCCGAGGTAGACGTTGGCGAACACCAGCACACCGACCGCAAGGCCCGATACCGCCAGGAACCAGACCCGGACGCGTCCCCTGGGCACGAGGACGAAGGCCATTGCCGCCAATGTGATCGCGAGGTCCGCCACCGGCTCCGAGGGATGGGACGGCCCCTCCCAGGCACCGATGATCGGGACGAAAGGCCGGGGCCTGCCGATCGCCTCGCGCAGCCCGTCCACTGCAGCCCCTACGAACAGCACGGCGATGATCACGGCGAAGAAATGCCGCCAGCGTCGCACGAATGCCAGCGCAAGCAGCGTCGCGATGCGCAACGTCCGCGTGAACCAGTCCTCCCCGAGGATCTGCACGGCCCCGGCGATGTCGTTGACGGCCGGCGTACGGCGGTCGGCGAACCACTGCACGACGCCGTTGTCGACTCGTTCCCAGAACAACTGGGTTGCGGGAAACGCAAACAGCGACGCCCAGACGAGGACCGTGGTGAGCCCGGCGATCAGCCAGACGAGGCCGGAGCGCTTCAGCTCGCGGGGAAGTGGCGCCTTCTCCCCGGAGGGTCTGCGTCGGCGCCCGGCGATCATGATGCCGGCGATGCGGAGCTGCCTCCGATGACCGACGAGGTCGAGCTCTCTGGCAACGCGCGGGCCGAGCTCGATCGTGTCGAGCCGCTCGTCGCGGCTGCCCTCCAAATCCTCCTCCTCGTGGGACGACGGGCGCAGCCTATCGGGGCGAACGTGCGCCGGGTCGCATCACCCCGGCGAAACGGTTCGTGCCGTAGCGGCGGCAGCGAGGACGATTCATCAGATTTGGCGATGACCGGACCCGCCCGTATGCGTAACGATGCACGTGACTTCGCCCGAATCGCCATTCCAGGTGGCGCACGGACGAGGCGCGCAGGAGCTGGCAGGTAGGGCTGGTTCCGCTCCTAAAGGGCCAAGACTCGATGATGCAACGACTCCTCGCGGTGTTGCTGCTCTGTGCGTTTGCACTCTCAACTACACCCGTCATGGCGGATACGCTTCCGCTCCCGGAATCTCTCGAAGACGGCGGCCTCCTGACCGAACCGATGTCGTTGGAAACGGTGGAGACCGACGCTCCGGCTCCCTTCGAGCCTCTCCGCTGGAGCGCGTGGACCCGCGACCTGCGCGACGGCGGCCACCGCAACGGCCGGCTGTCATCGTCCCTGCTCGTCGAGGTCGACGCGGGAGCCAACGAACGCTGCTTCCTCGAAGGTGATGCCGCGATGGCTTGGCGACTCCTCGTATTCGCTGCCACGCATGACGGTGTGACCGGGTTCGCCCCCGGATGGTGTTACCGCTCGGTCCGGCAGCAGGAGAAGACTCAGGCCCGCAACTGCGACTGGGTCACCCCGGAGCCTGCCGGTAATCCGTCACAGGGCAACCCGGGGACGCAGGGGACGGCCCCGCCTCCCGAGCCGGCCCCGGAACCGACCCCCGCACCGGAGCCCGAACCCGAACCCGAACCAGTCCCAGAACCAGAACCGGTGCCCGCGCCCGAACCCGAACCTGCACCTGCGCCCGAGCCCGAGCCGACCCCGGAGCCGGCTCCCGCTCCGAGTCCTGCGCCGCCACCAAAGCCGGCACCGAAGCCGGCCCCGGTTCTCGTGTGCGACGTGCCCACCGCCGCCCCGGGCACCTCGAATCACGGGTGGGGCCGAGCCATCGACGTGGTCGACACCACGGGCCGTAAGGCAAGCGTGCTCAGCTGTAGCGACCCGCAGTTCCAATGGCTGGAGGAGCACGGACCGGAGTTCGGCTGGGTGCTCCCCGGTTGGGCGAGATGTGGATCTCGCTCTGCTGAACCGTGGCATTTCGAGTGGGGCGGGCTCAACCAGCCGTTGTCGCACCTCATCATCGCGCAGAGAGAACTGCACGGCTCGCCCGTCCCGAGGTAGTGGCGCACCGATCGGCAGCGAGGTCACCGCCCCCACGGTCCCACCGGCTCGAACCGGGCCTGGAAGAAGCGAAGCTCCTCGGGTTCATAGGTGAATCGCAGCCCACCGAGGAGATCGCGCTCCTCGTAGACGGCCACAACCGACTCGGCCACGACATCCATGTGGGCTTGCGTGTACACCCGGCGAGGGATCGCCAGACGGACGAGCTCCAGCTTCGGGTAGTGATGGTCACCGGTGACGGGATCACGTCCCGCTGAGACGACTCCACGTTCCATGCCGCGAACACCCGCATCGACGTAGAGGGCGGCGGTCAGCGCCTGTGCGGCGAATTGGTCACGGGGAAGGTGCTCGAGGATGGCCCGGGCGTCGAGAAAGACGCCGTGTCCGCCGATCGGCCGGACCAGCGGGATGCCGGCCTTCAACAGCTTGTGCCCCAGATACTCGACCTGCCCGACGCGAGCGGCGACATGGGCGTCGGTCTCGACCATCTCGCGGATCCCGGCCGCAAGCGCATCCATGTCACGCCCGGACATCCCCCCGTACGTATGGAGCCCCTCAAAAGCCACCAACAGTGCCCGTGCCTTGCGGGCCAAGTCGGGGTCGCGCAGCGCAAGGAAGCCGCCGATGTTCACCAGGTTGTCCTTCTTCGACGAGACGGTGGCGCCATCCGTCAGCGAGCACATCTCACGCAAGATCTCGGCCACCGTCCGGTGCTCGTACCCCGCTTCGCGCTGCTTGATGAACCATGCGTTCTCGAGCGCCCGGGTCGCGTCGAACATGACGAGGATGCCATGCTGCCTGCATAGCTCGGCCACCTGCCTGAGGTTCGCCATCGACATGGGCTGACCGCCTGCCATGTTGACGTTGGCCTCGACGGACACGTACGGGATCCTGTCCGGCCCGTGGACCCGGATCACCTCCTCGAGCTTGGCGAGATCGACGTTGCCCTTGAAGGGGTGATCCGAGTACGGGTAGTGGGCCTCGTCGATGATCACGTCGACGAAGGCACCCCCGGCGTACTCCTGGTGGAACTTGGTGGTGGTGAAGTACATGTTTCCCGGGATCACGTCGCCCGGTTCGATGAGGATCTGGCTGAGGATGTGCTCGGCACCCCGTCCCTGGTGGGTGGGGATCAGCTCCGGGTAGCCGTAGACGTCTTGGACGGCTGCCTCGAGCCGGTAGAAGCTCGCCGAACCGGCGTACGCCTCGTCTCCCAGCATGAGCGCCGACCACTGACGGTCCGACATCGCCGACGTGCCCGAGTCGGTCAACAGGTCGATGTGCACCTGATCCGACCTCAGGAGGAAGGTGTTGTACCCCGCCTTCTCGATCGCAACCTGCCGCTCATCCCTGGTCATCATGCGGATCGGCTCCACCATCTTGATCTTCCAGGGCTCGGCCCAGCTTCGATGGCGATCGGTCATGTCGTCTCCTCCGAGAGAGTGATTGCATTCAGCGCTTGGGAGAGGTCTGCGATCAGATCGTCGGGGTGCTCGACGCCGACCGACAGGCGGACGAGTCCGTCGGTGACGCCGGTCCGCGCCTTCTCCTCGGCGGGGACGGCGCAGTGGGTCATCGAGGCGGGATGCTCGGCGAGCGATTCGGTGCTCCCGAGACTCACGGCCAGCTTGACGAGCCGAAGAGCATCGAGGAACCGGAAGGCGCCCTCCTCTCCCCCGTCGACCTCGAACGAGATCATCGCCCCGGGTCCGAGGCACTGGCGCCGGTAGACCTCGGTCTGCGGATCGTCGGGATCGAGCAGGTCGAGGTATCTGACCGTCGAGACGTTGGGATGCTCCACCAGAAATCGGGCGACCTTGCCGGCCGTCTCCGTCTGGCGTGTCATGCGGAGATGGAGCGTCTCCAGTGAGCGCATGAGCAGCCAGCCGGTCCACGGATCGGCCATGGTCCCGAGATAGGTCCGGGTGGCGGCGATCGGGCGCAGGTGATCGGCTGATCCGATCACGGCGCCGGCGATCAGATCGGAGTGCCCTCCGAGGTACTTGGTGGCCGAGTAGAGGACCAGGTCGGCGCCGTGGCGCAGCGGGTGCTGCCAGAGCGGTCCGAGGAAGGTGTTGTCGACCGCGAGGAGCGGACGGACCTCGAGATCACCGTGAGCCGCGGCGATGTCGGCGCACATGCGGATGTCGATGAGATCGTTGGTCGGGTTCGCCGGGGTCTCGATCAGGATCAGCCGAAGCCGGTCCGGCCCTGCTTTCTTCAGCTTCGCCTCGATGTCCGCTCGAGTGGATCCGGCGTCGAAGGGGACCGACACCACGCCGAGCTCGGGAAGCATGTCGTTCACGAGGTGGGTGGTCCCTCCGTAGAGCGGTTCGGAGTGGAGCAGCACGTCTCCGGGCCGGAGGTAGGTGAGGAGGGTCGTTGCGATGGCGGCCATGCCGGAGGCGAACGCCAGGCCCATCTCCGCGTCCTCCCAGAGGCACAGCCGATCCTCCAGGATCTCCAGATCGGGGTTGTTCAGCCGCGAGTAGATGAGACCAGGCTGCTCGCCGTCGTCGGGCTCCACCTGCCCGGTTGCGATCTGGAAGTAGCGCTTTCCGGCCGCGGCGCTGGTGAAAGCAAAGGTCGAAGTCTGAAAGATCGGCGACTTCAACGCCCCTTCGGACAACTCGGGCCGATAGCCGTAACCCATGGACAAGGATGCCGGCTGGAGCTGGTGGCCGGCGATCACCTCCGCTCTCCGATTCCTCACGTTCGCCCTCCGAAGCTTCGACGCCAATACCTTTCGCCCGTCGGCACGTAGACGGGCCTCTGGTGAACAACCTATGGTTGCGTCGGCCAACGGGCTAGAGTCCCCGAAGAATCTTCGACCGGAGCTAAGCATGGTGGCGTTGGACCGAACGGATCGTGAGCTGATCGCACTCCTGACGAAGAATGCGCGGCAATCGAACAAGGAGTTGGCGGCGGCGGTGGGCATCGCCCCTTCCACCTGCTCGGAGCGGCTCCGCCGCCTCGAGGACCACGGAGTGTTCCGCGGGTTTCACGCCGCCGTGGAACCGTCGGTGCTCGGGATCGGGCTTCGCGCCATGATCGCGACCCGGCTACGTCGCCACTCGGCCGACGAGGTCGACACGTTCATCGGGCGAGCCATGTCCCTCCCCGAGGTGGTCTCCGTGTCTCACGTCACGGGAGCAAACGACTTCGTGGTGCACGCCGTGGTCACGGGAGCCGACCACCTGCGAGACCTGGCGGTGAAGTCCTTCACCTCGTGGCCGGAGGTGGCGCACATCGAGACGTCCTTGGTGTTCGCTCACCACGAGAAGCCGGGGCTCCCCGATCTGAGCTGAGACACCGGGCCCGACGGCACCGACGCGGTCACCGCCGTCATTGCTGTTGCTGCGACTGCGCCTGGGACAGCTGTTCGCGGCTCATCGTGACGGAGACACCGAGTTTGTGGTCCGCCGGACCGTGGTAGACGCCGCGCAGCGGCATGACGTCGTCGTAGTCACGCCCGTGACCGATCTTCACGTGGAGCTCCCCGACCGGCGTCGGGTTCGTGGGGTCGATGCCCCACCATCCGAAACCGGGAACGAACGCCTCCACCCAGGCGTGCGTCGCATTGATGATCTCGGCGATCTCGGGAGCGACGGCGACGGTCTGGTCGGCGGCGTAGAGGTATCCGGACACATAACGAGCGGGGATCCCCGCGCTGCGATACATGGCGATGGCGAGATGAGCGAAATCCTGGCAGACGCCCTTCCTTCTCCGACGAACGTCGTTGACGTCCATCCCGACGTACGTCGCTCCGGGTGCGTAATCGATCACGTCGGCCACGTGGTCATGGAGCGCCACAACCGCCTCGACTGCCGTGTCGAGGCCGCCAATCGTGTCTCGAGCCTCGTCGCCGAGATCCTCCGACCAGTCTGCGTGCGGCGAGCGCTGGAGGTACGAATGGTGACCGAGTACCACGGCGTCGGATCCGTATCGGCTCATGGGTGCGCCTGGCTTCGGGGCCGGCCGCTCCCCCGTGGTCACGTCCGCCTCGGCGCTCACCACGAGCGACCCATGGGGACGCCGAATCCCAAACGAGTCGACTCTCGTCCCCCAGTAATCTCGATACGATTGGATTCGGCCGGTTGGCGCCACGTGGACCTCGTACCGATGCACGGTCTGATGCTCATCGTCGGCCGGGCATGCGCGCAGGACGTTGTGCGACTCACGCACCGCCTCCGGGTACTCGAACGCCGACTCGTATCGAATCTTGATGCGCATCAGGTGGCTTGGTAGGCGTGTAGCTCGAGATCGGTTCCGGCCCTGAAGAAGTACCGGTCGACCAGCTGCGCCACGTCGTAGATCTCCCCCTGCAGGGACTCGAGGAATTGGTCGAGCCCCGTGACGAGCACGTCGTCGATGTCGCAGAACTCGGCTCGGGCGCGAACCCGGCCCATCAGCCGGATCAAGTGAGCCCCGTCCTCGGCGCCGGCGAGCCTGTCGAGCTGCGCCTCGGCAACCCGCAGGCTGAAGAGGACACTGCGGGGAAACGACGGAGAAAGCAGCAGGAACTCGAGCACGCGCGTCGGGTCGAACGATGCGTCGTGCGACTTCAGGTAGGCCTCGTAGGCGGACACCGACTTGAGCACCGCAAGCCAGGCCTGGAAGCTCATCGGCCGGCCGGCATGAAGCAGCCGGGCGTAGCGGACGGCCAGCAGCCGGCAGGCCATCTCGGCGCGTTCCAGCATCAGCCCGAGCAAGATGAACCGGTACCCGTCGTCGCGTGGCATCGTCTGCGATGCGACACCGGCGATCATCTGGCAGCGGTTGCGGACCGTGCGGAACACCCCGTACGGCTGTCGCTCCAGATCGCCGGCGACGTCCCACGACTGCAGATCGAGATGGAACTGGTTGATGGCCTCCCATAGCTCGGTCGAGATGCGATCACGCACACCGAATGCGTTCTCGCGAGCTCGACCCACCGAGCAGACGATCGACCCGGGATTGTCGGCGTCGGTGACGAGGTAGTGAGTGACCCCGGGGGCGTCGAGGCGACGCCCCCCGAACGCCTGGTCGACGAACAGCACCTCCAGGAGCTCGTGCCACGCCGCCGCCTCCTCCGTAGGCGGAGACTCGAGCAGGTTGTGATAGGTCACGTCGAGCATGCGCGAGGTGTCCTCGGCGCGCTCGAGGTACCGGCCGAACCAGAAGAGCGCCTCGGCGTGCCGCGAGAGCATCAGGTCGCGTCCCCTTCGAGCACCCAGGTGTCCTTGGATCCGCCCCCCTGCGACGAGTTGACGATCAGCGAGCCCTCAGGGAGCGCCACCCGCGTGAGACCGCCGGGGATGACCTCGATGTCTTCTCCACTGAGCACGAATGGCCGGAGGTCGATGTGTCGCGGGCTCAGCCGCCCGTCGAACGCCGTTGGGTGGGTGGAGAGCTGCACGACCTCCTGGGCGATGAAGCCGCGCGGATCGGCCTCGATCGCCGCCGCGGTCGCAGCCAGGGTCTCGTCGGAGGCCGTGGGCCCGATGACGATTCCGTACCCGCCGGCTTCGGCCACGGGCTTGAACACGAGCCGGTCGAGCCGGTCCATGATGACCTGTCGCTGGTCAGGCTCCCACGGGAGATACGTCGTGACGTTGGGCAGCACTGCCTCCTCGCCGAGGTAGAACGAGATGAGATCGGGGACGAACGGGTAGACCCCTTTGTCGTCTGCGGCGCCGTTGCCGATAGCGTTGGCGATGGAGACGTTCCCTGCCCTCGCCGCCGCCACCAGACCGGGCACGCCGAGCAGGCTGTCGCTGCGGAACACCACCGGGTCGAGGAACTCGTCGTTCAACCGCCGGTAGATCACGTCGACGCGCTGGAGGCCCCTCGTGGTGCGCATGAAGACGACGTGATCATCGACGATGAGATCCCGCCCCTCGACGAGCTCTACACCCATCTGGCGGGCGAGGAAAGCGTGCTCGAAGTACGCCGAGTTGGCCACTCCCGGCGTGAGGACCACGATCGTCGGCTCCCCGGCCGCCGCCGTGGGTGAGATCGCACGCAGCGCCGCAAGGAGCGACGAGCCGTAGTGGTTGACCGGCCGCACCCTGTGGTGTTCGAACGCCAGCGGGAGCACCCGCGTCATCGCCACCCGATTCTCCAGCACGTAGGAGATACCGCTCGGCACGCGCAGGTTGTCTTCGAGGACGCGATAGACGCCCTGACCGTCCCTCACGATGTCGATGCCGGCGACCACACATCGAGACCCCAGCGGGGCCGGGACCCCGTACGCCTCGCGCATGTATCCCGCCGCCGACTCCACGATCCACCGCGGGACGATGCCGTCGTTGAGTACGGCCTGCTCCCCTACGTACAGGTCGTCGAGGAACAGATTGAGCGCGCGGACCCGCTGCACGAGACCGGCCTCGACGTGTGCCCACTCGCCTGGAGGGATGATCCTCGGCACCAGATCCATGGGCCACGTCCGCTCCCGACCCTCCTCGTCGCCGGACAGGCCGAAGGTGATGCCGAGACTGCGGAAGATCGACTCGAGCAGTCGCGAACGGTGGGCGAGATCGTCCTCGCCAAGCACCTCGAGACGCGCCATGAGCGCCTTGTAGTGCGGATACACGCCGTCGGCCCCGTAGACCTCCGAAAATTGGGTCTCGATGCCGGCCCTCGAATCGAGCATTGCGGCAGTGTAGGTACGGATGCTCCCGCGGGCTCGGGAAGTGCGGCGTAGGCTGGCGATACCCGTCGGACCCTCGGCAACGGGGGTCCCACCGCACACTGGTCGGGAGGAAGCCGTTATGGCGCAGCAGCCAGTCGAGCTCATCCTGCTCCGCCAATGGGCGACCTACATGGACATCCCGATCTGGTTGATGGACGCCCGAGGCGATCTTCTCTTCTACAACGAGCCGGCCGAGGAGATCCTCGGCCTGAGGTTCGACGAGGCGGGAAAGATCAACGCCGATCAGCTTGCGGGGCTGTTCATCACGACGCGCATCGACGGCTCTCCCATGCCGACGGAGGAGTTGCCGATCGTGATCGCACTGGCCCACCATCGTCCTGCTCACGGCGCCCTGCGCATCCGGGCCATCAACCACATCTGGCGTCACATCAATGTCACCGCTTTTCCGGTCGACAGTATGGGAAGAACGCTCGGTGCGGTCGCCCTGTTCTGGGAGCCCGATCCGGCGTGAAGGTCACGCTGTGGGGCACGCGGGGATCGCTGGCGGCGGCGGGGCCCGACACGGTCCGGTACGGCGGCGACACCTCGTCGGTCCACGTCCACTCTGCGGCAGGGTCGGACCTCGTCTTGGACGCCGGCTCGGGCATCCGAAAGCTCAGCAACGTGCTCTCGGGCACACCGCGCATCGACATCCTGCTCACTCACCTCCACATGGACCACATCCAAGGTCTCGGCTTCTTCACCCCTGTGTTCGACCCCGCGGCCGAAGTCCACATATGGGGACCGGGTTCGGCCACGCAGAGCCTCGAGGAGCGGCTGTCTCGGTACTTGTCGCCACCGCTCTTCCCCGTCCGCATGCGTGAGCTCGAGAGTGTCGTGCTCCATGACATCGGCCCCGGCTCGTTCGAGATCGGTGACGTCACCGTCACGGCAGATCTGGTGTGCCATCCCGGCCTCACCTTCGGGTACCGGCTGGATTCGAGCGATGGGAGTCTCGCCTACATCCCCGACCACGAGCCGGCGCTCGGGGTGGCCGCTTTTCCGGGACCTCCTCCGTGGACATCCGGCTTCGACCTCGCCGCCGACGTCGACCTGTTGATCCACGACGTGCAGTACACCGCCGACGAGTACGCCACACGGCAGGGTTGGGGCCACAGCACGTTCGAGCAAGCGGCAGCCTTCGCAGCGCTGGTTGGCGCATCGACACTCGTGAGCTTCCACCACGATCCGAGCCACGACGATGCGATGCTCGACGACGTCGCCAAGGCGATGGAGGCGCGGTCCAATCCGTTCAGGTTCGTCCCCGGCACGGCCGGCGCCACCTTCTCGATCTGAGCCAGGCCCGCCCTCGTAGGATGAGCTCCCGGCGAGAAGGAGTGGCGTGAAGTTCGAGAAGATCCTCTTCGACGTCGACGGTGGGGTGGCGACCATCACCTTCAACCGTCCGGACGATGCGCATGCGATGGACCTCGCCGTCATGCAGGATCTGATGCGTGCGGCGATTCGGTGCGACGAGGATCGGTCCATTCGGTGTGTGGTCGTCACCGGCTCGGGCCGGTTCTTCTCCGCCGGCGGGGATTTGGCAGCCTTCGCCGACGCCAGAGACGGCGCCGGAATGTTGCTCAAGGAGATGACGACCTACTTCCATGCGGCGATCTCGCGGTTCTCGCGGATGAACGCACCGCTCGTCGCCGCGGTCAACGGCATCGCAGCAGGTGCCGGGCTCTCGATGGTGGCGGCGAGCGACCTCGCCGTCGCCGCCGAGTCGGCGATGTTCACGTCCGCCTACACCGCTGCATCGCTGACTCCCGACGGCAGCTCGACGTACTTCGTGCCCCGACTCGTCGGCATACGTCGCGCAATGGAGCTCATGCTGACGAACCGACGACTCACGGCCGGCGAGGCGCTCGACTGGGGCCTCGTCAACCAGGTCGTGCCTGACGACGAGCTTCGGGCAACGGTCTCACGGCTGGCGACCGAACTGGCCACGGGGGCGACCCTGGCCTTCGGTGCCGTGAAGCACATGCTGCACGCAAGCCTCTCCGGCACGCTCGAGACTCAGATGGAGATGGAGGCCCGCGCCATCGCCGCGATGTCCCACACCCGCGATGGGCGGGAAGGAATCGAGGCCTTCTTCGCCAAGCGCAAGCCCGAGTTCACCGCCGAGTAGCCCGTCCCCGTCCGAGCGGGACTCGCAGAATGAGGAACGCGCCTCATGGACTCGGCGACCGCTTCGTGAGACGCTCGTACGTAGAGCCGCTCGCCTGTAGGGGGCGGGCGTACCTCCGGCCAGGAATGCCGTGCCAGCGGTATTGGAGGAAGCGAATGCGAAAGTATGTGATCTACGACCGCGAGACCGGTGACGTGCTCGCCACGCACGTTTCACCGGGGCCGATGGAGCTCGCCGACGAGGTGATCGAAGAGCTGGTTGCCTCGGGACGGCTCGAGCGGGCCGCCTTCACCGAGGTCGACCCCGGCACCGTACCGATGCCGAAGATCGTACGGCCGATAGCAACCCTGGCGATGGTGCGGCCACCCGCGAGCTATCAGCCGCTTCGTGAGGCGGTCTGACCGAGTCGCCATCCGTGCGCAGCCCGGCGGCGTGGGCTGGACCTGCTAGATCCCGCCGATCGCCACGTACTTCGTCTCGAGGTACTCCTCGAGACCGTCGTGGCTGCCCTCACGGCCGATGCCGGACTCCTTGAACCCGCCGAATGGTGCGACCTCGGTGGACATGAGACCGGTGTTCACACCGACCATTCCGTATTCGAGGCCCTCGCTCACCCTCCATATCCGAGCGATGTCGCCGGCATAGAAGTACGAGGCGAGCCCGTAAGGCGTGTCGTTGGCGAGCTCGATCGCCTCCTCCTCGGTCGAGAAGCGGAACAGCGGCGCCACCGGCCCGAAGATCTCCTCGCTGGCGATCCGCATCTGCTGGGTGACATCGGTCAGGACCGTGACCTCGTAGAACGTGCGGCCTAGGGAATGCCGCTTGCCACCGGTGAGGACGTTGGCGCCGGCGGACTGCGCCTCGGCGACGAGCTCCTCCACCTTGTCGAGCGCCGCCTCGTTGACCAGGGGACCGATCGCCGTCTCCTCATCGAGCCCGGGACCGACCCGCAGCAGGGCAACCGCCTCCGCGAGCTTCTTGGCGAACTCGTCGTAGACGCCGTCCTGGACATAGATCCGATTGGCGCACACGCACGTCTGCCCGCTGTTGCGGTACTTCGAAGCGATCGCACCCTCCACGGCGGCGTCGAGATCGGCGTCGTCGAATACGAGGAAAGGAGCGTTGCCGCCGAGCTCCAGCGAGACGTTCTTGATCGTGCCTGCGGCCTGAGCCATGAGCTGCTTGCCGACCTCGGTGCTCCCGGTGAACGAGATCTTGCGGACAACGGGGTTGGTAGTGAGCTCCTCGCCGATCGCGGCACTGCTTCTAGAGGGAATCACATTGAGCAGCCCTGCCGGGATCCCTGCCCTCGACGCGAGCTCGGCGGCGGCGAGCGCGCTGAGCGGCGAGGCGCTGGCCGGCTTGACCACGGCGGCGCACCCAGCAGCTAGGGCCGGACCGACCTTCCGAGTGATCATGGCCTGCGGGAAGTTCCATGGGGTGATTGCGGCGATCACACCCACCGGCTGCTTGAGCACGATGAGACGTTTGGTGGCGTCGTAGGTGGGGATCACCTCACCCCGTGCCCGCTTTCCCTCCTCGGCGAACCAGTCGATGAAGTTGGCGGCGTAGACGATCTCCCCACGGGACTCTGCAATGGGCTTGCCCATCTCACGGGTCATGATCTGTGCGAGATCTTCCTTGTTCTCGAGGAACAGCTCGTACCACCTGCGCAACACGGCCCCGCGCTGTTTCGCGGTGAGCCGAGCCCACCCCTTCTGCGCGTGCTCGGCGGCAGCGATGGCTCGCCGGGTCTCCTCGACTCCCAGATCCGCCACACTTGCCACCACACTGCCATCGGCCGGATCGACGACTTCGAACGCAGCCCCGGCGTCGGCATCGATCCACTCCCCTGCCACGAACGCCTTCGTCTTCAGAAGGGACGGGTCGCTGAGGCTCATGGTGTCATCGCCTTTCCGGGATGGTTCGAAGCCGGCGCCCTCGGCCGGCCGGTGAGTGCACTGTTTGTGATCGTAAACGTCCGGGTACCATCCCGAAACGCACAGCGAGGAGCTCACATGACGGAACCAAGCCGCAGCAAGATCGACGATTGGCTGAAGCGGGCCGAGGAGGCCCTCAAGCGGGCGACCGACGCCGTCGGCGATGCGTGGAAAGCGACCGAAGGCCAGCGGCGTGAGGCCTGGGAGACTGCCAAACGCGCCGCGGAGCAGGCCACCGATGCCCTGGATCGGGGAATCGAGGCGGCCAAGGAACGGATGGACAAGGACACGCCTCCGGCGGCCGGCGACGAAGCGACGGAGTCGACCACGTCGGCGGACACCCAACACGACGGAGACGGAGACGCGGGTGCCGAAACCGCCGAGCCGCCCGGCGATCAACCCGCAGTCTGATCGAGGATGAAACCCGCATAGAACCGCGGCCAGGAGACGTTGCGCTCGTCGGCGCGATACACCTCGTCGGCCGTGATGAGCCACTTCTCCAACGTCGCCACAGAGGGTGCCGGGTCGAGATAGACGCCGACTCTCCGAGAGAGATACTCGGCGTACCAAAGCGCCCAGCGGGCGTTGACTCCCCCGGTCGCCGCGTGATGGGCCCGGGCGGTCTCTTTGAGCAGCTCCTTCAGGCCCTCCAGCTCGGTGTCCTCGCTCATGCCGTGCACCCTACGCCGTGTGGTCCGACGATGGACGCATGTCAGCCGACCTTCCGCACCAGCCGGACGGGGAGCTCCAGGATCGCTCTCAGGAGATCGAACCCTCCCGAGACCGTGATGCCGATCAGCCGGAACGGCAGGGAAATCAGCCACAGAACCGGATAGAGGATGAGCGCCAGGATGGCCAGCGGTAGCGAGAGGATGGCGAGCAACAGCCACAACAGCAACGTGATCATCTCGATCTCTTCTTCGTTTGTGTGTCTTCGACCCACCCGGCCAAGCGGGCGGCGACACCGGTGAGCACCAGTGCGGCCAGCACGACGAATGCCGCCCACATCGAGGGGGACAACGAGCCGTATCCCAGATCGATGATGTCTCCGATGAACGTGTCCATACGTCGAGTGTGCGACACATGGGTGCCCGACACCATGGGGAACCCCCCTCGATCGACCCTGAGGTCCCCCTAGGTCTTGTCGTCGACGGGTCTCGGGTGAGTTGTGCTCGCTCGAAGCAGAGTTCGAGAGTTTGTGACGACGGCCTCCCGGCGCTCACCGTGCGGTGCGGCGGCAAAGCCACCCCACCACACAACGAGAGGGTCGCGGAGCGACTCCCGCGAGCATCCCCCGGCTCGCTTCGCTGCTGCCGCGTAGCCAGGATGCGGAACGGGGGGCGCCGGGATGCGGCGCCCCCCGTTCCTGGTCGAAGTCGCTACTCGGTGACGGGTTCGTCGTCGTGGAGTCCGGACGAAGCGCCGCCCGGATACCCGGCGGCGTTCCCGGAGCTCGACGAACCGGACGGCGAGCCCGGGACGATCTTGCCCTTGACGCCGTTGACCGACTCCGTGGAGTACGCATACGTGAGCGTCGCATAGGCGACGGCGTCGAGGTTCACGTCGAACGCCGCCAAATTGATGTTTTCGAACGTGTCGCATGCCAGGTGGTAGCAGGGGTCGTACTGGATCCCGGCGGTTCCGCCCCAGATCGCAGCCTCGGCTGTCGTCTTGAGTCCTTCGGCGCCCGTGAACAGACCGCCCGAAGGGATGCCGACGGCGATGAACGGGCCATAGTCGGACCGTCCGCTGAAGTCTGTGCCCTTCCACGATTGGCCGACCGACGCGTAGTAGCCCTCGAACAGCTTCTCGATCGCTGCTGATCCGGCCGGGCCGGGGCCGGCGCCGACCATGTCGGAGTCGTCACCGTCGTATACGAAGAACACGTGGTTTGGCGAGCCGATCATGTCGAAGTTGAGGTAGAGCGCGATCTTGTCGCGTTCGGTCTGGGGCAGGTTGTTGACGTAGTAATTCGATCCGACCAGCCCGGACTCCTCGGCACCCCAGAGCGCAAAACGCAGCTTGTTGACCCCGGGAACCTTGGCGATTGCCTCGGCGGTCTCGAGTACGGCTGCGGAACCGGACCCGTTGTCCTGTATGCCCGGACCGGCGTTCACCGAGTCCAGGTGAGCGCCGACCATCACCACGTTGTTCGGATCTCCCCACGGGGTCTCTGCCAACACGTTGCTGGTGGTGGCGATGCCGCGGAACGTGTCGGTCTTGAGCCGCATCACGAGGTTCGGCGTGGCTGCCAGCGCCTGGCCAACCGTCTGGGTGACCGCCGTGACGCCGATGTCGAGCGTGAAGGTGCTGCCCAGCGTTCCGTTGAGCGTGCCCGGGATGTTGTTGTAGATGACGACGCCGCTGGCGCCGGCGTTGAAGGCATTCGTCGCCTTGAGCGCAAACGTGCACGCCCCACGACTGATCAGCGCGATGTTCCCTGCCGGGAACCCGGCGAAGTCCGAGGCATTGCAGCCGGTGATGACAGGCAGTGTGCTCACCGGCGCCGTCACGTCGCCGCTGCCCGAGTACGACATGATGTTGTTGACGATCGGTCCAGCCGGGGGCGGGGCGACCTGCTCGAGGACGGCCGGCGACAACGAGATGAAGGTCTGGAACTGGAACGTCTGCACGGTGACGTCGAGGCCGGCTGCGGCGAACACGTCCGCCGCATAGGCGGCCGACGCGTCGTAGCCCGAGGTACCCGACGTGCGGATGCCGTTGTTGGCATCGGCGATCACCTGCAGCGCCGCCTGGTGCGCCCTCCCGCCGTCGAGTGTCACGCACTCGAGCAGCTTCTTGTAGGTGTTGTTGACACGGGTATCGCAAGCGTTCGATGACGCTGCGCTCGCCCCCGTCAACGGCATCAGTGCGAGCACCAATGCGAACACGGCGAGCAACACGACGTTTCGTCGCATGATGGACCACTCCCCTTGCCTGGGGTCGTCTGGAGTGACAGACCCGCAATCGTGGCGAGACGCTACTCGTGCGGAAACCTCGCCGCTTCGGATTTCGGGGTGTTTCTTGCGGTCTCTGGAACCTCAGCCCAGCGCGGCGCTCATGGCTCTGGCGATGCGCTTCTCGCTGACCTTCTCCCTCGTGCCGAGATGCTGGGCGAAGAGGCTCACCCGAAGCTCCTCGAGCATCCACGCGATGTCCTCCACGTCGGGGGACGGGGCGACCACGCCGAGCATCTGCTCGTAGTCCTCCTCGAGGCGTCCGATGCGGTTCATGAGGGCCTCGTCGTGCTCTCGCCGCTCGGGCAGCCTTCGAAGACGGTGCTCGATCGCATCGAGGTAGCGCGCCAGATCCGGCACACGATCCGCCGTCACCTCTGTGAGGAATCCGGGGTAGACGAGCCGGCGTACGTGATCGACGACGTCGGCCAGCGATCGCTCGTATCCAGCGGCATCGAGCCGCCCAACGAGCACGCTGACGTTGGCGAGGGTGGTGAGCAGATCGAGGGACACGTCCGCGATGCGCAGCGCCTCGTCGGAGAGACCTGATCGCACCTGCTCGACGAGCGAATCGAACGCTGCCGCGTTCCACGCGGGTCCGCCATGGGCGGCGACGATCTCGTCGATCGCACAGCCGAGGCAGTCCTCGATCCACTCCGCCGGAGTCGCGTAAGGACTCGTCCCGAGAACCAACTTCAGGCGCTCGCCGGCGAGGGAACGCAGGACCCGCTCAGGAAAGGGCAGGCTCGTGAGCACGAGCCGGCGAGTTCCGGCCCACATGGCCGATGCCTGTTCCTCCTCCGTGGCGAGGAGGCGCACCCCTACGGTCTCGCCCTCGTCGACGAGCGACGGATACGCCACCACCTCATGAGGGGCCTCACCAAGGACGATGCGACGAGGCAGCGGCCCGATCGTCCACCTCGTCAGACCGGTCGCCTCGAGCGGATGGGCCACGTCGCCGATTGCGGTGCGGACCTGCTCGACGAGGCGGCTCTTGATCTGGGCGAGATCCTTCCCCTCGGCGAGAACCTCGCCATCGGCGTCTACGACCCGGAAGCGGGGACGCAGGTGTGGAGGCAGTGCGTCGAGATCGAGAACGCCGGGCGGGACGACCATTCCCGTGAGCTCTGTCAGTTCGTGGCGAAGCACCGGGATCAGGGGTCCGGCGCCCGGATCGATTCGGGCCACCAATGTCTCCACCGTGTCGGCGATAGGAATGAGCACCCGCCTGAACCGCTTGGGGAGACCACGGACGAGCGCTTCGATCAACTCCGGACGCAACCCCGGAACGTTCCACTCGAACACGGCCGGGTCGACGCGGTCGAGGACGGGAGCCGGGATGTCGATGGTGACACCGTCGCTGGGACTGGCGGGATCGAACTCGTACTGGAGGCCGACGGCGACATCGCCGTGCTGCCAAGCCTCCGGGAACGCTGCTTCGTCGGGTGGCGGAGCCGCGGGATCGATGAGGTCCTCGAGCGAGAGGTCGAGCAGGTGGGGGTTCTGGGTGCGGACCTCTCGCCACCAGCGGTCGAAGTGCCGCACCGAGGTCACGTCGCCCGGGATGCGCTCATCGAAGAACGCCACGATGACCTCGTCGCCGGCGAGCAGATTCGTCCGCCGCTCCCTCGTCTCGACGTCGATCACGTCGCCGATCGCCTCGCGGTTGCGAGCGACGAACTCGTGGTGGGTGTCCCACTCCCCCGCCACCAGAGCGTGGCGGATGAACAGCTCCCGCGCCGCCGCCGCATCGATCCGGCCGAACATCACCGTGCGATCGGTGACCAGCGGAAGTCCCAGCAGCGTGACCGTCTCCGTCGCCACGGCCGCCCCGCGCTCCACGTCCCACCACGGCTCGCTGTAGGACCGGCTCAGCAAGTGGGCGCCGACCCGCTCGACCGCCGCCGGGTCGACGGCGGCCACGGCGCGCGCCCACAGCCGGCTCGTCTCGACGAGCTCGGCCGCCATGACCCACTCCGGGGCACGCTTGAACAAGGTCGAACCCGGCGAGATCCAGAAGCGCGAGCCGCGCACACCCCGGTACGAGTAGCCATCCGGGTCCTTCTTCCCCACATGGGACAGGAGGCCGGCGAGAAGGGTGACGTGGACCACGTCGGGCTCTGCGGGGCGGCGGTTGACGGTGAGGTCCAGGTCGCGTGCGACCTCTCGCAGCTGCCCGTGAATGTCCTGCCATTCACGAACTCTTCGGTAGTTGAAGTACTCATCCCGGCACAGCTTCCGGAAGCCACTCGAGGTGCGGGCTCGTTGCTCCTCGTGCAGGTAGTCCCACAGCCTCAGCCACCCGAGCAGGTCTGAGACGTCGTCGCGAAAGCGGGCATGGAGCTGGTCGGCGTGCTGCTCGTGATCCTTGGGCCGCTCTTGCGGGTCCTGGATCGCCAGCGCCGCTGCGATCACGATCACCTCGCGCAGGCAGCCGTTACGTCCTGCCTCGAGGAGCATCTTTCCCAGCCTCAGATCGAGAGGGATCCTGGCGAGGCGGCGACCTTCCCTCGTCATCCAGCGGCGGCTCCCTTCCTGATCGGGGTCGACGGCGCCGAGCTCGCGCAGCAGGGTGATGCCGTCACGGATCGTTCGGGCGTCGGGCGGGTCGAGGAATGGGAACGTCTCCATGTCACCCAAGTTCAGGGCCGCCATCTGGAGGATCACCGCAGCGAGGTTCGTTCGCTGGATCTCGGGCTCGGTGAACTCGGGCCGGCTGTCGAAATCGTCCAGCGAGAACAACCGGATGCAAACACCCGGGCCGAGCCGGCCGCACCGGCCTGCGCGCTGGTTCGCGGACGCCTGCGAGACCGGCTCGATGGGGAGCTGCTGCACCTTGGTGCGTTTGCTGAAGCGCGAGATGCGAGCCGTGCCACAGTCGACCACGTACCGGATGCCAGGCACGGTGAGCGACGTCTCCGCCACGTTGGTGGCGAGCACGATCCGTCTGCCCCGGTGGGGTTGAAAGACACGCTGTTGCTCGGCGGTCGACAGCCGGCCATAGAGCGCCAGGATCTCCGTGTTGGGCAGGCGCAGCTCACGCAGCGCGTCGGCGGCGTCACGGATCTCCCGCTCCCCCGAGCAGAACACGAGCACGTCGCCCGTGCCCAGGGTGGCGAGCTCGCGCACTGCGTCGCAGATACCGTCCGTTTGATCCTTGACCTCGGCGGCGCCAGGGTCGTCGAGCGGGCGGTAGCGGATCTCGACGGGGTAGCTGCGGCCGGAGACCTCGACGACGGGCGCATCCCAGAAGTGTGAGGAGAAGCGCTCCGTGTCGATCGTGGCGCTGGTGACGATGAGCTTCAGGTCCTGGCGTCGCGGCAGCAGCGCCTTGAAGTAGCCGAGGAGGAAATCGATGTTGAGGCTGCGCTCGTGGGCCTCGTCGAGGATGACGGTGTCATAGCGACCGAGACGCCGGTCGCGGTGGACCTCGTTCAGCAGGATGCCATCGGTCATGACCTTGACCAGCGTGTCGGGGCCGACCTGGTCGGAGAAACGGACGGTATAGCCGACGAGGCCACCGACCGTAGTGGACAGCTCCTCTGCGATTCGTGAGGCGATCGATCGGGCGGCGATCCGGCGTGGTTGGGTGTGTCCGATCCAGCGCTCGGCGCCGCGCCCCAACTCGAGGCAGAGCTTGGGGAGTTGGGTGCTCTTCCCCGACCCGGTCTCGCCGGCGACGATGACCACCTGGTGGTCGGCGATCGCAGAGAGAAGTGCGCGTCGCTCGGCGGTGATGGGCAGGTCGGCGGGATACGAGATCTGACCGGGGAGAAGACCACGGCGGCGCACCGCACGCAGCTCCGCCTCGATCATGGCAGCCTCGATTGCCGTGAGCACCTCGCCCCGGCGTTTCGGTGACGTGATCTTGGCGGCACCCGAGAGACGCCGGGCGAATCTGCGACGGTCCTCCGGGAGCAGCGCCTCGGCCCGCTCGTGGAGCGCGGTCAAGTGCTCGGACATGCGGCCGTCAGGCTATCGCGAGCCCGGTCGCACGAGCGGCGTGCGCCGTGCTCGGCGCGTCTGTTCGGGGTTCGGATCGGCGACGGATTTGCGTCTAGACACCGGTAGGAATCCGTGTACGTTGCTCCAACAACGGCCCCGTGGGGGGTGCCGTCGAGGGGGAGGAAAGCGCGATGCGCACACGTATCGCCGTGGTGGCAACGATCCTCATCGGCCTGGCCGTGGCGTCATTCGCCTTCGTGCCCGCCGGCGAGGCCGATGCGGCGGCGGCGTCACCGAACTTCGTGGTGATCATCACCGACGACCAGCGTTGGGACACCATCGGGCGGTGTACGCCTGCTCTCGACGGGGCCGACCTCGCCGCAGGCACGGCGGCCTGCATGCCAAACCTGCAAGCGGACCTGGTGGCGTCTGGAATTACGTTCCTCAACGGACAGGTGACCCAGGCGCTGTGTTGCCCGACGCGGGCCAGCATCCTGACGGGCCAGTACTCGACGACGACCGGGGTCACCTCGAATGACGGCTCACGGTTCAAGGATGCATCGACGGTGGCGACCTGGCTGCAGGGCGCCGGATATCGCACGGGGATGTTCGGCAAGTACCTCAACGGGTACGGCATCAAGTCGCTCGCCAACTACATCCCTCCGGGATGGGACTCGTTTCACGCCCTCCACGGAACCACGAACCAGGACAACATCTACACCAACTACCCGTGGATCGATTGGGACGCTGGAGGACCTGCGCCGGTCGTGGGCCGGTTCTTGGACGCCAACTCGACTTCAGAGGCCGCATGTGCGGCGGGGAACTACTACTCCACCGACCGCATTTGCAACCTGAGCCTCCAGTTCCTCGCCAGGGACAAGACGAAGCCGTTCCTCCTCTACATCGGTGCACCGGCGCCGCAGTCGCCCAACACGCCGGCCGATCGGCACGCCGGGCAGTTCTCCACGGTCACGCTGCCGAAGTACCCGGACTACAACGCCGTGCCGTCGCCGAATCCACCGAGCTACCTCCCCGCGTCGCCCCTGAGCACCAGGGTGCTCGACCGTGCCACCAAGTACGTGCGGGGCATGCTGGCGTCGACCCTGGCCGTCGACGACATGATCGGCCAGCTCCACGACACGCTCGAAGCCGACGGACGGCTGGCCAACACCGTGTGGGTCTTCATGTCCGACAACGGTTACGCCGCAGGCGAGCACCGGCTCCAAACGCGGAGCTGTGCCTACGTCATCTGCCACCGGGTGCCGTTCATCGTCGTGTGCCCGCCGACCGTCTGCAGCGGAGCGAAACCGGGCGCCGTCGACTCGACGCACCACGCGCTGAGCATCGACATCGCCCCGACCATCGCCGAGCTCGCCGGGCTGACTCCGGGTCTCGCGGTGGAGGGTCGCAGCCTCGCTCCCATCATCAAGAACCCCTCCGCCCCGTGGCGGACCGAGTGGTACCTCCACGACACCGCCCCGTCGCTCGACGGCGTCGTCGCCCAGATAGGCACCGCAACATACAAGTACGTCGCCCGCGCCACCGGCGAGAAGGAGCTCTACAACCTCACAACCGACCCCTACGAGCTCAGCAACCTCGCCGGCAACGCGAGCTTCACCTGGATCCAGAACGATCTGGCCGCACGGCTCACCGCTCACCTCGCGGGGTGACCGTCACCGGCGGCGCCCGTAAGCTGGCGCCGCCCGAGAATCCGGAGGTAGGCGTGAGCCCAGACGAGCGCGATCGCCTCGGGCTGCGCCTGCCGCTCCCGAGCCACGTTGCCGTGGTCGAGCTGGGACCCGACGACGACGCTCACCTCGAGCGTGCCGAGGAGGACTTCGTCGGACCACGCACGGTGCCGGCACGCCGGCGCGAGTTCGCCCTTGGACGCACTGCTGCGCGGGAGGCGCTGCGTCTGCTCGGGGCCGGTCGGCCTCCGATTCTCGTGGGGCGGAATCGCGAGCCCTTGTGGCCGGAGGGCGTCGTGGGCTCGATCACCCATGCCGCCGGCTTCGCCATCGCCGCCGTCACCTGGCGGGAGCTCTGCGGGGGTCTTGGCTTGGACCTCGAAGTGGTCCGCTCCTTTCCTGAGCTGGGCCGCGAGATCATGACCGGGGCCGAGACCGAATGGCTGGAGGCGCTCCCTCTCTCGAGCCGGGAGCGGGCAGCCTTCGAGCTCTTCTCCGCCAAGGAGGCCGTCTACAAGGCCTTCTTCCCGCGGGTCGGACGTTTCTTCGGGTTCGAAGCCGTCGAGGCCATGCCGGTGCGTGGGGACGAAGGATTCCTCATCCACTTCACCGAGCCGATCGACGACGCATACCCGCCCAGCCGGATCTTCACGGTCAGCGTCCTCCGCCACGGGGAGTTCGTCCTCACCTCCCTAGCCCTCGAGCCGGACGCGTGACCCGCCGTATCGGCGACCCGGCCGAGCGTAGTTTCACCGGCCCGCGATCATGTGCGACGACAGCGGCCGACTCGGCAGGGACCCCATGGCAGCCTCCACATCCGAAATACCTCCCCCCTGGGTCGCCGCCGAAGACCACCGCCAGACGCGGCGCGCGCGGATCGGCTCACGGTGTCTCCTCGATGCGGCATCCCCGATTCTGACGGCAGCGACGCGGTTGCCCGACCCGCTCCCGCACGCCGCGGTGCGAGCCTGGGGCCGAATCACCACCCGCTTCCTCCGCGTGGAGATCGCAGCGAAGGGTCTGGAGCACGTCGATCGTGGCGGCTCGTACCTCGTCCTGGCCCTGCACGAGGGCCTGGCCGATGTGCTGCCCCTGCTCCGTCTTCCCTTGCGCCTCCGCTTCGCCGCGCGTGGCGAACTGTTCGAATGGCCGCACCTCGGCAGCTTCCTGACGGCGGGGCGTCACGTGCGCGTCGACGACGTTCCGTCGATCGCTTCGCTGCGCCGGCTGCGCACCGAGAGCGCCGCCGTCCTCGACGCTGGTGAGAGCCTCGTGATCTTCCCGCAGGGATCCATCCTCGGCGTCGAGATCGCGTTCCATCCCGGAATGCTGCGACTGGCGCGGTGGCTGGGACGACCGGTGCTCCCTGTGGTCCTCTCAGGAGGTCATCGCGTGTGGGAGCACCCCTACAGCCCGGTGGTGAGATTCGACCAGAAGATGACGATGCACGTCCTGGAACCGATCGCTGCGGCGGACTTCGACGCAGCGACGGCCAGGCGGCTGGAAAGGCGCATGAAGCGCCTCGCACTGCAGGACCTCGAAGCGCCGGCCCGACGCTACGTCCCGGAGCGTGACGGATGGTGGGACGCGTACGGCTACGAGATCGACCCCGATTTCGAGGACCTGGCAGTGCGGGTCGCCGCCCACCGGCGTCTGCTGGCCTCGTAGCAGCTCACGGGCTACTTCGGGGGAAGACCCTCGGCGCATGCCACGCCGCGGCGATCCAGTCGTCGAGGGCGTCCTCCGTCGCGAATCCCTCGGGGGCGACCGCGATCCAGCCCCGCATCGGGCGGGCACCCATGTCGAAGATCCGGGCGCCGGGCCGGGCGACAGCATCGTCGTGGGCCTCCTTGCCGACCCTCACCATGAGCTCGTCGCCACTCACCCCGATCGCCATGTTCCCCCGCACCATGAAAGCGATCCCGCCGAACATCTCCTTCTCGGTGACGTCCCTGCGCTTGCCGAACCGAGCGCGGATGTCGTCGGTGACCTTCTGGTTGTAGGCCATGGGCAGAGCCTATCGAACAGCTCCGCCGCCGAAGGCCGCAAGCCGACGTAGGCTCGAGACATGGACGATCCGCTGATTCTCGTGGGAACGAGCGACGGGATCCGGGCGCTCGGCTCCGATCTGCCAACGATGCCGGCCGGCAAGAGGGTCGACCACGTCGTGGCAACCGGCTCGGGCGTCTGGGCCATCATCGACGGCAGCACCCTCTGGTTCGATCCGGGAGCCGGCCCTGGCTCCCCGCTCGCACAACTCGACGGGGCCCGAGCCAATTGTGTGATGGTCGCCGGCGAACGCACGATGGTCGGAGCGAGTGAGGCCTCGCTGTTCGAGCTGGCGGACGGTGCCCTGCGCCGCCTCGAGAGCTTCGATGCGACGCCGGGGCGAGACGACTGGTATACACCATGGGGTGGGCCACCCGACGTGCGCTCGATGGCTGCGGGCGCCGGGGGCGAGTTGTATGTCAACGTCCATGTCGGGGGTGTGGTCCGCTCCACCGACGGTGGGAATTCCTGGGTCGACACGATGGACATCCATGCCGACGTGCACGAGGTCATCGCTGATCCGGCGCACCCCGGTTCCGCGTTCGCCGCCACCGCTCGCGGACTCGCCGAGACGACGGACGCAGGCGCCGAGTGGACCTTCTCCACCCATGGGCTCCACGCTCCCTACTGTCGCGCAGTCGCCGTCACCGAGGACCACGTCTTCCTCTCGGCGTCCGCCGGGTCGAGCGGCCGCCAAGCGGCCCTCTACCGCCGGCGGAGAGAGGGTGGGGCGTTCGAGAAATGCGGCGCGGGGCTCCCTGAATGGTTCAGCACGAACCTCAACACCTTCTGCCTCGCCGCCGACCACGGGCTCGTCGTTGCGGGCGACGAGGACGGAACCGTGTTCAGGTCGACGGACCAGGGCACGACGTGGGGGATCGCCGCCCAGGGTTTGCCGGGGGTGAGGTGTCTCGCCATCGTGACCCGATAGGTGAGCATCTTGACATGTGAGTGATTACTCACATATCATCGCTTGATGGACGAGGTGTTCAAGGCCATCAACGACCCCAGCCGGCGGCTGCTGCTCGATGCGTTGTTTCGGCAAGATGGCCAGACGCTGGGGGACCTGTGCGCCCACCTCCCCGAGATGACCCGGTATGGCGTCATGAACCATCTCCGGGTGCTCGAGGAGGCCGGACTGGTGACGACCCTCAAGCAGGGCCGCTCCAAGTTCCACTACCTGAACCCCGTCCCGATCAGGGTGATCCACGATCGCTGGATCAGCAAGTACGCGGAGCCGAGAGTCGGAGCGATCGCCGGTCTCAAAGCTCGTCTCGAGAGAGGAGCACCAGTGGAGAAGCCGGTCCACATCTACAAGGCCTACATCCGGGCGTCCGTCGAGGATGTCTGGCAGGCGATCGTCGACGGCGACAAGACCGTCCAGTACTTCTACGGCACCCGGGTCGAGTCCGACTGGAATGTCGGCAGCTCGATGAACTACTACGACGGCAACGGAGGTCTCGTCAGCGAAGGCGAGATCATCGCGATCGACCCGCCAAAGCGAATCGAGTTCACGTTCCAGGCGCTCTGGGACGAGGCGTTCGTGAAGGAGGGCCCTGCCCGGGAGGTCTGGGCGATCAACGAGCTCAACGGGATGGCGGAGCTCACGATCGAGCTCTACGACGTAGATATCGACAGCAAGACCTACGACGACTTCGTCAATGGCTTCCCGTACATCGTGTCGGGCCTGAAGAGCCTGCTCGAGACGGGCAAGCCTCTGCCGGCGCCCTTCTGAGCCGGCGCAGCACACATCGGGGCCCCGGATCGAGCGGCCGGGGCCCCGACCGCGCTCGGCGACGGTTGGAGTCACGACCCGTGACCCCGCTCCCTCACTCGTCCCGGCGCGCTTCGTCGATTGCCCAACCGCTTTCTCGTCATCGCCGGCCTCGACGACGGGAACCAGGGCCGCAGCCCACCGACCC
>JBFINP010000012.1:0-61517 GCA_041611095.1 Acidimicrobiia bacterium
CCCCCCCCCCCGCCGCGCTCGATCGATGTGCCAGCTGTGAATGTCACGGACGGCCAGGTTCCCCTTCTCCGGGCGACGGGTGTGGCCAAGGCGTTCGGGCCCGTCGTGGCACTGCGCTCGGCCGAACTCGTCGTCCGGCCGGGGGAGATCCACGCGCTGCTCGGCGCCAACGGCGCCGGGAAGAGCACCCTCGTCAAGATCCTCTCCGGTGTGCACGGCGCCGATGCAGGGGAGATCGAGGTCGCCGGCACAGCCGTCCGGTTGCGCAACCCGAGCGAGTCGATGGGCGCCGGGCTCGCCACCGTGTTCCAAGACCCGGCGCTGATCCCCGATCTGACGGTCAGCCAGAACTTCCGACTGACGGGCGTCGACGAAGCCAGGGTCCGATCCTGGCTGGAGCGCATGGAGCTGGGTGCGCTCGACTTCGATGCGATGATTCGTGAGCTGCCACTCCCGCTGCTCCGTCTGCTCGACTTGGCGAGAGCGCTTGCCCACGAACCGCGGCTGCTGATGCTCGACGAGATCACGGCAGCCCTGCCGGCAGACCAAGCGGAGCACGTGTTCGCCGTCATGGACGAGTGGAAGGCGCGGGGCAATTCGGTCCTGTTCATCAGCCACCGCCTCGCCGAGGTGCTCCGTGCGTGCGACCAGGCCACGATCCTGCGTGATGGCCGTGCGGTGGCTTCCTTCCCACCAGGTGAGGGGGGAGAAGCGCGTCTCGTCGAAGCGATGCTCGGCGAGGTCGCCGCAGAGTCGATGGCCCAGCCGGCATCTGCCTCGGATCGCAGTCGGTCGCCCGTCGTCCTCGAATCGAGGGAGGTCACGTCTGCCGACCGCGTCCGAGGCGTATCGCTCGAGTTGCGGGCCGGCGAAATCCTCGGTGTTGCCGCCCTCGAGGGACAGGGTCAAGACCGGCTGTTCGAGCTGCTCTCGGGCGATCGGCGCCCCGACGGCGGCGAGATCCTCGTGCAAGGTCAGCCGCTGCGCGCCCGCTCCCCGTATGACGCCATCAGCAGAGGTGTCGTGCTCGTCCCGGCAGACCGGCTCCATGCGCTGTTGCCCAAGCGCTCCGTGCGGGAGAACGTGGCGACGCCGCTCTACAACCGGATCGGCCGGTGGTTCAGCCTCGTGTCCGATGAGAGGAAACGAGTGGACGGCGCCGTCGAACGGCTTTCGATAGACGTTCGCGCCGGCCGCCAGGTGCGCCGATTGTCGGGTGGGAACCAGCAGAAGGTCGTCGTAGGTCGCTGGCTGGCATCGGGGTTCCGGACACTGCTCTGCTTCGATCCGACCCGGGGCATCGACATTCGCACGAAGCATCAGATCTACGGGCTGTTGCGAGAGCTCGCCGCGGACGGCGCTGCGATCCTCCTCTACACGAGCGAGCTCCAGGAGATCCCGTTGGTGTGCGACCGCGTCCTCGTCATCTACGGCGGCGAGGTCGTCCATGAGCAGGACGCGGCCACGGCCACCGAGGAGCAGCTGCTCACCGCGGCCCACGGGATCGGGGGCCGGGTCGCATGACCGCGCTCACCACCCGTCCCCGGGCAACGGCCGATTGGCGCACATGGGTGCGACGCCGAGGATGGACGGTCGGGGTGTGGCTCCTGCTCGCCGTGCTCATCATCTGGTACGCCAACCTGATCCCGCGCTTCGGTGCGTTCCAGCTCGCCTCGATCACGAAGAACAGCCTGCCGCTCGTCTACCTGTCCATCGCCCAGGCGGTGATCGTCATTGGCGGCGGAATCGACCTCTCGGTCGGGGCGATGCTGGTGCTCACCAACGCTCTCGCCGCTCAGACGATGGACGGCCAGTCGTTCGCGGTCACGTTGGTGATAGCAGTCGCCATCATCATCGGCGCCGCCGTCGTGAACGGCTCGGTGGGCTGGATCATCAACGTTTCCAAGGTGCCCGACATCGTGGTGACGCTGGCCACCAGCTTCATGCTGTCCGGCTTTGCGCTCGTCGTCCTCCCCTCGCCGGGTGGCGGCACCTCGGACGGCTTCCGCGCCGTCTTCACGGGTTCGACCTCCGGTTCGGGCAGCAACTACTGGGCGTCGGTTGCGATGTTGCTCCTACCGATGCTCCTCGTCGCCATCTTCCTCAAGCGCAGCAAGACCGGACTGTCCATCTACGCGACGGGGAGCGACCGGAACGCCGCCTACCTGTCGGGCATCCGCACCGGCTGGGCGAAGATCGTCGCCTACGCCATCGGCGGGGCGTTCGGGGCGATGGCGGGTCTCGCCACGGTGGCGATCACCGGGAGCGGCGAGTCCCGCTTCAGCACGGGCGCCAATGCGACGCTGCGCAGCGTCGCTGCCATCGTGCTCGGCGGTATCGCGCTCACCGGAGGCACCGGATCGGTCGTCGGTGCGGCCGCCGCCGGGATCATCCTGTTCACCTTGTCGCCGATCCTGAGCGCCATGGGGATCGATCCGAACACCGCCCAGGTCATCCAGGGTTCGCTGATCGTCATCGTCATGATGATCGCCGGGCTGGTCGAGCTTCGAAGGCAGCGGGCGCAATGAGGGGGCGGCATCGATGAGCGTCGACTCGACCCAGGCACCTGCCTCGACCGCGAAACCACCCGACGATGACCTCCGGAAGGGCGTCCGCGCCGAATGGCTCGCCGAGCATCCCCTCGTCGTGCTCGGCTCCGTCCTGGTGATCCTCGTGCTCATCACCGGGGCGATCGAGCCCAACTACCTCAGCTCGAGCGGGATGCGCAACACGGTGCTGCTCGCCGCCCCGCTGGGCATCATGGCGGCCGGCCAAACCATCCTGATGCTGACTGCCGGCATCGATCTCTCCGTGGCGATGATCGCCACCGCCGCCGCCTACGTCGCAGGGAACCAGTCGCCGAACGGTGCCGCCATCGCCATCGTCCTCGGGCTCGCCGTCGGCGTCGCCGCCGGCACCGCCAACGGCATCGGCGTGGGGGTGTTCCGCGTCAACCCGCTGATCATGACCCTGGCCATGGCCGCCATCCTCCTCGGGCTCTTCACCGCGCTGTCCTTCACCGTGCTCCAGGGATCCACCACGGTGGCCCCGTTCATCAAAACGATCGGCGGCGGCTCCTTCTTCGGCAACCTCATCCCGTGGAACGCAGTCGTGTGGGCGGCCGTCGCAGTCATCGTGATCGTCGGGCTGCGTCGCACGGGCCTCGGCCGCATGCTGTATGCGGTCGGCGACAACCCGGTGGCGGTCCGCCTCGCCGGCGTCCGGACCTGGCAGGTGCTGATCGCCGCCTACATGCTCGCCGGCTTCTTCGCCGCCCTCGCCGGGATCCTCCTCGCCGGGCGCACCGGGGCCGTCGATCTCCAGCTCGCCAACAACTTCTTGCTGCCGTCGGTGGCGGCGGCCGTGATCGGGGGAACGTCGATCTTCGGGGGTGTGGGCACCTACTCGGGGACCATTCTCGGTGCGCTGATCCTGAGTGTCCTCAACTCGATGCTGACGTTCCTCGACGCCGGTCAGGCCGTCCAGCAGATCATCTACGGGGCCATCGTCC
This sequence comes from Acidimicrobiia bacterium, assembly GCA_041611095.1. Lineage (GTDB taxonomy): Bacteria > Actinomycetota > Acidimicrobiia > Spongiisociales > UBA5794 > UBA6912. Next base: position 3,512 of record JBFINP010000012.1, read on the forward strand.
TGGCGCTGGCCTGGCTGTACGCGCGAGTCACCCAGGCCGAATAGGAGGTGCGGAAGTGACCTTGTCCGACATCAGGGCGGGCGTCGTCGGAGTGGGGTTCATCGGCGTCGCTCATGTCGAAGCGCTGCGCCGGCTCGGTGTCGACGTCGTCGGTGTGGTCGGCTCGACCCCCGATCGAGCCCGTGCCAAGGCGGCCGCCGCCAACCTGCCGAAGGTGTACGAGAGTCTGGAGGCACTGCTCGCCGATCCGGATGTCGACATCGTCCACATCGCCACGCCCAACCACCTCCACGCCGAGCAGGTCCGCGCCGCCTTCGATGCCGGTAAGCACGTCGTGTGCGAGAAGCCGCTGGGGCTCGATTCGAAGGAGACCGCCGACCTCGTCGACCGTGCCGCGGCGAGCGGGCTCGTCAACGCCGTTTGCTTCAACATCCGTTTCTACCCGCTGTGCCATCAGGCCCGGGTGCTCGTGGCTTCCGGTGCACTAGGCGATCCCCGCTTCGTCACGGGCTCCTATCTCCAGGACTGGCTGCTCGAGGAGACCGACTGGAACTGGCGGCTCGTGCCGGAGCAGGCAGGCGGCCTCCGCGCCGTCGCCGACATCGGATCGCACTGGCTGGACCTCGCCCGTTTCATCACCGGCAGGCGCGTTGTCGAGGTGATGGCAGAGCTGCACACGTTCGTGCCCGTCAGGCGCCACCCCGCCGGGCCGGTCGAAACGTTCGCCGTCGGTGGCGGCGACGAGGACCTCATCGAGGAGTCGATGTCGAGCGACGACGGTGCCGGGGTCCTTCTCCGGTTCGAGGACGGCGCCCGCGGCCTCGTGGCCATCTCCCAGGTGTCGGCGGGACGGAAGAACTCGGTGTCGATCGAGGTCGACGGAGCCGACTCGGCCGTCTCCTGGTACTCCGAGGATCCCGACAAGCTGTGGATCGGTCACCGCGGCCGGCCCAACGAGATACTCCAGCGTGACCCTGCCCTCGCCGACGAGGACGTGCGCCGGATCATCGGCTATCCGGGCGGTCACGTGGAGGGCTACCCAGACACCTTCCGTGCCCTGTTCGCCGAGGTATACGCCGACGTCGGCGCCGGCGGACCTTCCACCGAACCCACCTATCCGACCTTCGCCGACGGGCACGACGCAGTCGCGGTCACCGAGGCGATCGCTCGCAGTGCCCGCGAGCAACGCTGGACCCCCGTAGAGAGATGAGGAGAGAACCATGAAGCTCGGGTTGCTCACGGCACCCTTCCCGACCACACCGCTCGGCGAGATCGCCGATTGGGCGGCGGCCAACGGCTTCTCGATGCTCGAGGTGTGCTGCTGGCCGAGCGACGAGGGTGCGACGCGGCGCTACGGCGGCATCTGCCACGTCGACGTCGACGGGCTGACCGACGAGCGCGCCAAGGAGACGGTCGCCGGCATGGAGGAGCGAGGCATCGAGATCTCGGGTCTCGGCTACTACCCGAACCCGCTCCATCCCGACCCCGATCACCGGGCGGCCGTGAAGGAGCACCTGAAGAAGGTGATCACGGCGGCGGCCATGATGGACGTCCCGGTGGTGAACACGTTCATCGGCGCCGACCAGACCAAGTCCCAGCGGGAGAACTGGGAGACCGCCAAGGAGGTGTGGCGCGAGATCGTCGACCACGCCACGGCGTCGGGTGTGAAGATCGCCATCGAGAACTGCCCGATGATCTTCAGCAACGACGAATGGCCGTCGGGTCACAACCTGGCCTACTCGCCTGGCATGTGGCGCACGATGTTCGAGGAGTTCGGGGAGACCGTCGGGCTCAACCTCGATCCGTCGCACCTCATCTGGCAGATGATCGACATCGACCGCGTGATCAACGAGTTCGGCAGCCGGATCTACCACATCCACGCGAAGGACCTCGAGATCGACGAGGACGGGCTGTACGAGAACGGGATCCTCTCGGCGGGGATGGGCTGGCAGGTGCCTCGCCTGCCCGGTCTCGGTCAGGTCGACTGGCAGTCGTTCATGAGCGCGCTGTACCGGGTCGGCTACGACTACGTGATCTGCGTCGAGCACGAGGACCGCAAGTTCGAGGGTGATGACAAGCTGGTCAAGGACGGATTCCTGCTCGCCCGCAATGTGCTCGCCCCGTACATCGTGTGACGTGACGAGTGCGCAGGTGAGGGGTCGAGGCGCATGATCGTCCGGACCGTGCTCGGCGACGTCGATCCGGCCGAGCTGGGGACAACGTACGCCCACGAGCACCTCGTGTTCGACGGGCCGCTCGTCGAAGACCGTTTCCCCGACCTCCACCTCCACGACGTCGATGCGGCGGTCACCGAGCTCGCGGCGTGCGCCGCAGCGGGTGCGGGCGCCATGGTCGACGCCCTGCCCGCCGGGATCGGCCGCGACCCGTATCGGCTCGCCGAGGTGAGCCGGCGATCGGGCGTGCACCTCGTCGCGGCGACCGGCGTTCACTCGCCGCGCTGGTATCCGGGTCTCTCGTGGGCCAACGAGACGGAGCCGGAGACTCTGGCCGATCTGTTCATCGCGGAGCTGACCGAGGGGATCGATCGTTTCGACTACCGAGGTCCCGTCATCGACCGATCCCCGTACCGGGCCGGCATCGTCAAGATCGGCTCCATCAACGAGCAACCGGACGAGCGGGACCGGCGGGTCTTCGCCGCCGCGGCGCTGACGCACCAGCGGACCGGGGTTCCGATCCTCACCCACTGCGAGGACGGCAAAGGCGGCTTCGCCCAGGTGGCGCTACTGAGCGACCTCGGCGTGGCGCCCGATCGCGTCGTGCTCTCGCACACGGACAAGGTCTTGGATGTCGGCTATCACCGTGACCTTCTCGACACCGGCGCCAACGTCGAGTACGACCAGGCGCTCCGGCAGGCACCCGGCGCCGAGCGGGGGACAGGTTGGCTGGTGGCCGAGATGGTGGGCCTCGGCTACTCGGCTCAGGTCATGTTGGGCACCGACGGAGCTCGTCGCTCGATGTGGACATCCCTCGGAGGTTCACCCGGACTCGCTGCGCTCCTCACGGACTTCGTTCCAGAGCTCACACGGCGCGGCCTACCGGAGGGTGCCATCGGGTTGATGCTCGTAGACAATCCTGCCCGCGTGCTTGCCTTCGACCCGGTGGTGCCGGAGTGACCGCCCCACCAGGGACCACGATCGGTCTCGGCAAGCTGGCGCCGGGCCCAGGCCACCTCGGTCTGCGGGAGCAGCCGGTACGCCCTCCGGATCCGGGCGAGGCACTGCTCGAGGTCCTCGCCGCCGGGATCTGCGGAACCGATCTCCACATCGCCGATGACGAGTTCCCGTCGGACCCGCCGGTCACGATGGGACACGAGGTCACGGGCGTCGTCGTGGCGGTGGGCGAGGGTGACGACGCAGGCTTGGTCGGTGCGCGGGTGGCGTGCGAGACCTACTTCGCCTATTGCGATGCATGTGGGTACTGCCGTGCCGGGCGCCCGAACCTCTGCACCGAGCGGCGCTCGATCGGTTCTCACGTGGACGGTGGCTTCGCACGCTGGCTGACGCTTCCTGCCCGGAACCTGCACGCGCTGCCACCCCAAGTGGGCGTGCACGCCGGTGCGCTCGCCGAGCCGCTGGCGTGTGTCGCCAACTGCGTGCTCGATCCGCCGATCGTCGCCGCAGGGGATCGCGTCCTGGTGATCGGGCCGGGGACTATGGGCGTGCTCACCGCGCAGACCGCGCGAGCATCGGGTGGGGACGTGACACTCGTGGGCCTGGAGCGCGATGAGGCCCGGCTCGCCGTCGCCGCCGCCCTGGGCTTGCGAACGCAGACGCTGTTCGACGGTGAGCTCCCAGATGTCGACCAACCCGATGTGGTGTGCGAGTGCTCGGGAACAACCGCAGGAGCGGTGCTCGGTCTCGAGCTCGTACGGAAGGGAGGGCGGTACGTGCAGGTCGGCATCTTCGGCCATCCGGTGACCCTCCCCCTAGACGCGATCCTGTATCGGGAGCTGACCGTGACGTCCGGCTTCGCCAGCACGCCCCGATCATGGGAGCGGGCGATGGCACTGCTCGACTCCAACCTCGTGGAGCTCGACCCGCTCGTGACCGAAGTGGTCCCTCTGCACGATTGGGGCCGCGCCTTCGCCGCCACCCGGGCGGCAGAGGGGATGAAGTACGTCCTCGACCCGAGGGCGGAGCGAGAGGAGGAAGGGGCGTGAGCGCAACGTTCGAGTTGGTGGGGCCTACGGCCGTCGTGACCGGCGTCTCCCAAGGCATCGGTCGGGCGATAGCAGTCGCCCTGGCCCGGGCCGGCGCAGACGTCGTCGGGGTGTACCGGAGCCACGACGAGGGGGCACAGGCCGTGCGCAACGAGATCGCAGCAATCGGCCGTCGCTCCCACATCGTCAAGGGCGACACCGGTGACGTCGCCACGGCCGAGCGCCTCGCGGGCTACGCCATGGAGCAATTCGGCAGCCTCGACATCTGGGTCAACAACGCGGCCCGGCTGCTGGTGAAGCCCCTCGTCGAGACCACCGACGACGACTGGCACGGCCTCCTCGCCGCCAATCTCCACGGCTACTTCTATGGAAGCCGGGCGGCGGCGCAAGCGATGTACCCGGCGGGCCGGGGTCGCATCATCAACGTGACGTCGGCGGCGGACATCCTCGTGGTGGCCAACCTCGGCGCCTACATCGCCGCCAAGGGCGCCATCCTCGGGCTGACGAAGACCCTGGCTCTGGAGGCGGCCGAGAACGGGGTGACGGTCAATGCCATATCGCCCGGGGCGACGGACACGCCCCTCAACGCAACGGCGTACACCCCGGAGGTGCGAGCCACGTACGAGCACCGCATCCCCCTCGGCCGGATCGGCTCCGAGGACGAGATCGCCGATGTGGTCGTGTTCTTGGCTTCCGAGGGATCGCGCTACATCACCGGCCACGAGCTGGTGGTCGATGGCGGGCTCGTGATCAACGGCACCGTTGGACACGCCCTCGATGAGTGACGACCTGTGGTCGGCCCTCGCCGACGGGCGCATCGCCAACCCCGAGATCGTCGCCTCGATCCGGGAGTCCGTCGCCGACGGCGGGCCGGCTCACGGAACGCGGGCCATCGATGTGAGGGTGTTGGGCGGCATCGACCTGCGCATCCTCCCCGACCGGGGGTTTGATCTGGGCCAAGCGTGGTTTGGCGGCGTCCCGCTCGCCTGGGTGTCGGCCGTCGGGGAGACGGCGCCGCTGTCCGATCCACGCGGCATGGCGTGGAACGACGCCTTCGGTGGTGGTCTGATGACGACGTGCGGGCTCCGCAACGTCGGCATGCCCTCCGAGGGCCACGGCCTGCACGGGACGTTCTCGCACCTTCGCGCCGGCGACGTGGACGTGCAGCGCCGGTCCGACGGCGACGGCGTCGCCGCGGTGGTGGCCCAGGCGACCGTCGACGACGTGGGGGCGCTGACCCACCATCTCCGGCTGCGCCGCACGATCCGGACCGAGGTCGGCAGGGGTCGGGTCGAGATCACGGACGTCACCGAGAATCTCGGGCGTGAGGCCGAGCCGGCGCCGATCCTCTACCACGTCAACCTCGGGTACCCGGTGTGGTCCGGGGCGGCGCGGCTCACCGTGCCCGCAACGCAGACGCTGCCACGCGACGAAGCCTCGCAGGCGGCACTTGACACGTGGGATCGGCCTCCGCCCGTCGGTCCGGCCGCCGAGCGGGTGCTCGAGCACGTCGTGACGGGCGACGACGGTTGGGGTTGGGCACGCATCGAGAACCCGGAGGTCGGGCTCGCAGCCACGATCCGCTGGCGGCTGGCGGAGCTGCCGCGGCTCCACCAGTGGATCCACCCGGCTCCCCGCATCTACGTCCTCGGCATCGAGCCCGCGAACTGCTCCACCGGCGGGCGCGCCCACGATCGCGCCGAGGACCGCCTCCCCGAACTGGCGCCCGGAGAGCGTCGGGAGACCGTGCTCAGCGTGGAGGTCCAGTCGCTCACCGCGTGAGAGCCTCCGGAGGCCAACGAGGCCGTGCGGCTGCGAACCGTCGGACCCTGCCGGCGAGGGCATGCGGCCGTGGCCGGTCGCCTCCGTTCGTCATACGTTGAGCCAAGTGAACACCGCAGCCAAGGAGTTGAGATGACCGACCGTACGTTCCTCGTGCTCGGCGGTGCCGGGCTCGTCGGTATGCAGGTTGCCGACCGCATCGCCGTCGACCTGAAGCCGCAGCGCATCGTCATCGTGTCTCGACGGAAGGAGAGCGTGGAACGTGCGGTCAACACCCTGTCGCAAGCCCACCCCGGTGTCGAGTTCGCCGGCGATTGGGGCGATGTGTTCGTCCGAGACGAGTACGCACGGGTGGGTCGGTCCCAGTTGCTGGTCGATGACGAGTGCCGGGAAGGGATCTTCGCCGATCTCCTCGGGCCTTTCGAGGATGCGTACGAGCGTTCCCGCCTGGCCGGCCTCGTCGGCCACTACCGCCCAGACGTCGTCGTCGACGCCATCAACACGGCCACCGCCATCAGCTACCAGGACGTCTACACGGCGTCGGTCATCGCCAAGGAGACCGTCGAGACCGGGATCACGACCGAACGGGCGGCGAAGGTGGAAGGCGACGTCGAGGCGCTCATCCTCTCGCAGTCGGTGCCGCAACTGATCCGGCACGTCATGATCCTCGACCGCGCCCTCCGCGATGCCGGCACCCGGCTCTACCTCAAAGTGGGGACGACGGGGACGGGGGGCATGGGCCTCAACATCCCGTACACCCACAGCGAGGACCGACCCTCGGCGAAGCTCATGACGAAGACCGCCGTCGCCTTCGCCCACACCGGGCTCCTCTTCCTCATGGCCCGTACGAGCGGCGGCCCGCTCGTCAAAGAGGTCAAGCCGGCAGCGCTCATCGGCTATGCGAAGATCGCCCATCAGCCCATCGTGGACCGGGGACGCACCATTGTCCGCTACCGAGCCCAAGAGATCGCGCTCGATCGTCGCCTCGAGCTGTCGATGGACGAGGCCGGATTCGAGCGGCGCGGCGACGTCACCCTTCCCGTGATCGACACCGGTGAAAACGGGCTGTTCACGCGCGGAGAGTTCGAGGCCATCACCTCGATCGGTCAAATGGAGTTCGTGACGCCCGAGGAGATCGCCGAGCTCGTCGTGCGTGAGATCGCAGGCGGCAACACCGGCGTGGACGTCATCGCCGCGGTCGACGGCAGCGTCCTCGGACCCTCGTACCGCGGTGGGGTGCTCCGCGGCCAGGCGCTCGAAGCGCTCACATCCCTCGAGGCCGAGACGGGCACCCATTCGGTGGCGTTGGGTGAGCTCGGTCCGCCCGAGCTGTCGAAGCTGCTGTGGGAGAGCGAGCTGCTCCGCGTCGAGTACGGCACCCTCGATGCAGTCGTTGCGGCCCCCCCGGATGACATGTGCGCACGCCTCGTGGCGCGGCTCGGAAGCTCACCGGACATGGCGGACACGATGACATCGCTCGGCCTCGGCATCCTGATGCCCGATGGACGGCGGCTGCTCCGCGGCCCCTTCCTCCGTATCCCGGAGGTGCCCGGTCGCCGGGCCGTCGAGGTCACGCCGGAGCTCGGCGACCGCTGGGCGGACAAGGGTTGGGTCGATCTGCGGCAAGCCAACATGGCCCGCTGGCAGAAGCGCTTCGAAGCGATGCGCGTCGCCGGGTCGCCCGACGTGACCGCCGGTTCCCATACCGTTCGCTTCGACCGCTACCCGTTCGCAACGATCGAGATCGGGGCCGTGGCGGCCTGGGTGCTGGCCATGGAGCACGGCGGATTCCGCATCAAGTAGGAGCGGGGCTCCGAGACCCGTCGGTAACCTGACGCCCGTGCCGCACGACCCGATCCGCACGACCGTGATGGGGAGCTACCCCTTCCCCGGATGGCTGGACCACGCCGCCGCCCATCCCGAGGCGTTCGGGCCAGCGGACGTTGCGGAGATGCAAGACGACGCCACGACCGCGGCGATCATGGACCAGGTGCGCGCCGGTCTCGACGTCATCACCGACGGTGAGCAGTCGCGCTTCGACTTCAACCTCTCGTTCTACGCCTACCTATCGGGGATCGAGCGCAACGAGGCGCCGGATCGGCGCTTCGGGCCCCCGGCCCACGACCAGCGCGGCCGGCACCCCATCGTCGGAGAGATCGCCGCACCCGCAGGCCTTGGCGTGGTCGAGGAGTACGAGCGGCTGGTGCGGCTGGCGCCTCCCGGTCCTGCACTGAAGGCGGCTATCCCGGGCCCGTACACCCTTGCCGGGCGCATCGTGCCCGGGGGTGACTATCCCGACCGCTACGCAGTGACGGAAGCGCTGGTGCCGATCGTGCGCAACGAGCTGGTGCGCCTCGTCGATGCCGGGTGCCGGATCATCACCGTCGACGAGCCCTCGATGAGCTGTTACGCCTACAAGGAGGACACGGCCCGCCTCGTGGACATCTTCAACAGGACGGTCGAGCCGATCGTGGGGCGCTGCTACCTCGGGTCCCATCTGTGTTTCGGCAACTTCAAGGGCCGCGCCGTGGCCCCGCGCCGCTACGAGCCGATGTTCCCCGCGTTTCTCGACATGACGGTCGACGAGATCCACCTGGAGATGGCGAGCCGGGAGTTCGCCGACATCGAGGTGATCGAGCAGATCGGTGCCGGGCGCGACGTCGGCGTCGGGGTCATCGACGTGAAGAGCTACTGGATCGAGCCACCCGAGGAGATCGAGGCGCGCATCATGCGCTGCCTGAAGTACGTGGCACCAGAGCGCCTGTCCGTGTCCCCGGACTGCGGCCTGTCACAGACGGCACGATGGGCGAGCCGGCAAAAGCTCGCCAACATGGTCGAGGGCGCTCGGCGCGCCCGGGCCCGGCTCTAGTCCGGGAGGTCACCGGCGGCGGCCTCGTCGGCGAACACGGTTGCGTCGGGGTGGTTGCGGACCATCGTTGCCGGGAGATCCGGACCGATCTCGGCCGAGAGCGTGCGGTGGAGGACCCACGACTTGTGCGCTCCGGTCACCAGGAGCCACACCTCTCTGGCGGACAGGATCGTCGCCATTCCCATGGTGACTCCCCACGTGGGCGCCTCCGAGCCGTCGGCGTAGCCGGCCGCCGAGGTGCGGGTCGTTGCCGCCAGCTCGACCACTCTGGTGACGGTGTGGATGGTGCTACCCGGCTCGTTGAGGGCGACGTGGCCGTTGGCGCCGAGCCCGAGCACGACGAGGTCGAGCGGCGCAGACCGCACCGCGGCTTCGTAGGTGGTCAGCTCCGTCTGCAGATCGGTTGCGGCGACGTCGAACGTGTGGAGGTGGGGCGGGCGGTGGAGGCGGTCGATGAGGTCGGCACGCAGCATCCGCTCACAGCGCGCCGGGTGGTCGGGGGGCAGGTCTCCGAACTCATCGAGCAGGAACAGGTCGACCTTGGACAGGTCGGCCTGCCGGTGCGCCAGCACGTCGTACCAAGGTTGCGGCGTACGACCCGTCGGGAGCGCGGCTCGCAGGCGGTCTGCCTCGTCGACCCGAGCCATGAAGGCGTCGGCAACGGCCGGCGGCCACGCCGCCCTCGAATGGACCTCGAGCCGCAACCCGTCAGGCCGACACGATCCGGTCGGTGAACTCGCCGGTCTCCTCGTTGCGGAGGATCAGCTTGCGCCGCCCGTCGGGGAGCGTCTCCTGCTTGATGACGATGTGGCCTTCGAACATCGTGGCCGGGCGGCTGATCCGAGGTGTCGAACCTCCTCGCCACTCGAGGTCGACGGGCTCCCATCGCTTCGACTCGGCCGATGCGTAACAGGCGTCCATGACGGCGTTGACGACGTAGCCGTCGTAGAAGGTCTCCGTCGGTTCACGACCTTCCTCCATGGCGTTGAACATGTCGGTGAACATGTCCACGTAGCCCAGCTCGGAGACCTCGTCGCCGACCGGGAACAGCCATCCCGCCTCGGTCTCGGCCTTCTCGGCGACGTACCCGCCGCTTCCGCCGGCGGTGAACATCTCGTAACCGGTGCGGAGGAAGTGGTTGAGCCAGATCGTGCCGTCCGTGCCGGCCACCTCGTCGCGAAGGTCCATGCCGCCTCGGAACGTCCAGCTCACCTCGAACTGGCCGAGGGCGCCGGACTCGAACCGGATGAGGGCGATGGCGTTGTCCTCGGCCGTGATCGGGTGGACGTAGGTGTCGGCGGTGCACATGACCTCGACGGGACGGTTGCCCTTGCCGACGAAGCTGCGGATGATCTCGATGCAGTGGCAGCCGAGGTCGACGATGGCGCCGCCGCCGGCGCGCTCGTCGTCCCAGAACCATGCGCTGTGTGGGCCGGGATGGGTCTCCCGTGACCTCACCCAGGTGACGTCGCCGATCGCCCCGCCTTGCACGGCGGCGATGGCCTTGAGCGTCTTCGGCGTGTAGCAGAGATCCTCGAGGTAGCCGGCGAAGACCCCCGCCGACTCGACCGCGTCGAGCATGCGTCGCGCCTCTCCGGCGTTGCGCCCCAGCGGCTTCGTGCAGAGGACGGCCTTGCCTGCTGCCGCCGCCAACGCCACCGCATCCTCGTGGAGGTGGTTGGGGAGCCCGACCACGACGACATCCGTGTCCGGCGCGTTGATGGCCTCCTCCATGTCTGTCGTACTGCGCTGGATCCCCCAACGCTCGGCGAAGGCCTTGCCGCGCTCCTCGGTGCGGGAGTACACGACCTCGACGCGATCCCGCCCGCGCTGGCCGTGGAGGGTCATCGTGTAGAAGTCCCCGATGAGGCCGGTGCCGAGCATCGTGATCGAGTGGTGCTTCACGTCCGCGCTCCTTCTCGAGGCATGTCGCGACAAGCTAGCGCGGCCTCCCCCCGGGCCGCCGTTCCCCCTTCAGCGGCGGAACATCTGCTCCCCGGCCACGAACGTCTGGTCCACTTCGAGGGCGTCGTCGAGCACCACGACGTCGGCGACGGCTCCGGGTGAGAGCACTCCGACGTCGGACCGGCCGAGCAGGTTGGCCGGCACCACGGTGGCTGCCCCAACGGCCTCTTCGATCGACGCACCAAGCGCCACGAAGTTGCGAATCGCTGCGTCCATCGTCAGGACACTTCCCGCAAGTGTTCCGTCACTCAGACGGGCGACACCGCCCCGCACGGTAACCCGGCGATCCCCGAGTACGAACTCCCCGTCACCGCGACCCGCTGCGGCGATCGCGTCCGTGATCAAGGCGATGCGTCCCGGCGCGGTGCGGCGAACGAGGGACACGGTTTCGGGGGCGAGATGGGCGCCGTCGAGGATGATGGTCAAGGTGACGTCGTCGCGGACGAGAGCCGCGCCGGCGATTCCCGGGTCGCGGTGCCTCCACGGTCGAGAGGCGTTGAAGAGGTGGGTGACAGCGCGGGCGCCTGCATCGAACGCCGCGTGCGCAGTGGCGGCATCGGCGTCCGAGTGACCGCACGCCATGACGACGCCGCGGGACGCGAGATGGCGGATGAGCGCAACCCCCTTCTCCCGTTCGGGCGCCACCGTCATGTACGTGACCGGCCCGGCGGCACACAACTCGGCGGCGAGAGCCGGATCGGGGTCGAGGGTGTTCCCGGGATCGTGGGCGCCGCTTCGGATCGTCGAGAGGAACGGGCCTTCGAGATGCACCCCGAGAATCCGCACGCCATCTCGCTGCGCCCGAGCCTCTCCCGCAACCGCAAGGCTCGGCGCATACATGGCGACCGGGAGCGATATGAACGTCGGCTGGTAGGCCGTCACGCCGGTGGCCGCCAGCGCGTGGCCGGCCGCGAGGTAGCCCTCCACATCGGTCGAGCTGAAGTCGTGGCCGGCGAAGCCGTTCACCTGGAGGTCCACGAATCCGGGCACGGCCAGCCCACGGCCACCCGCCGGGCGCTTGCCAACCGCCGATACCACGCCGGCGTCGACGTCGACGTCGCCGGGAACCACCCGGCCGTCGACGAGCGCTGCGGCGACGCCGATCCTCATGGGGCCTTGCGCCGGCGGTCGAGGGTCACAGCCAGCCGGAGCGGCGGAACAGGCCGTACAACGAGCCGGCGGCGATCAGCATGACCGCGATCGCGGCCCAGAACCCCCAGGCCTGGTTCACGCCGGGCATGCGGGAGAAGTTCATGCCGAAGATGCCGGCGATCAGCGTCGGCACCACCGCCACTGCGACCCACGCCGAGATCTTCCGCATGTCCTCGTTTTGCCGGATGCCGACCTGGGTGAGGTTGGCTTCCAGGACGCTGGTCAGCAGATCGCGGTATTGCTCGACCTGCGTCGCCGTGCGCAGCGCATGGTCGTGGACATCCCGGAAGTACTCCTCTAACTCCGGATGGACGGCCGGCACCATGCCGCGCATCAGCCGGGCGAGCGGCTCGACGAGCGGCCGCGTCGCGGCGAGGAACTCGAGCACCTCGCGTTTGAGGAAGTAGATGCGTTCGGTCGGGTTCTCGCGGTTGGTCGAGAAGACCGAGGCCTCGACCTCGTCGATGTCCTTGCCCAACCCGACGAGCACGTAGGCGTAGTCGTCGACGACGCGGTCCATCACCGCATGGAGAACGGCCGATGGACCGAGCTCGAGCAGGTCGGAGCGACGTTCCAGCGCAGCGCGCACGGCCCCCAGCCGGCTCGCCTCGCCGTGCCGGACGACCACCGCGAACTGCTCGCCGATGAAGAGCTGGATCTCGCCGAGCTCGATCTCCTCCTCGGCGTCGAGATAGCGTGCGGTGCGGAGCACGACGAAGAGCGTGTCGTCGTAGACCTCGAGCTTGGGGCGCTGATGGGCCTGGATGGCATCCTCTACGGCGAGCTCGTGGAGGTCGAACTCGACTCGCACCTCGGCGAACTCCTGAGCGGTCGGTTCGTAGAGCCCGATCCAGACGAAGCCGCCACTCGTCCGCGCCGCCTCGGCGGCGGCGGCCACCGTGAGGGTGCCCGGCTGCCGTTTGCCGTCTCGATAGTGGCCGCAGTCGATGATCACGGGGGACAGTCTCCCAGGTTCCGGGTGGAGCGTCGCCTCGTCGACGAGGCGATCCTCGGCTTCCGCAAGCCCCTCGGGTCAGCCCGCGGGCGGGCGCGTATCGAGGATCTCGACCAGGCGGTCGTAGTCACGATCGACCGATCGCTGCGCCAGGCGCTGCAGCAGTGGGCCGGCGACCTTGAAGAAGCCACCCGGTTCGCCCGTGATCTCGGCGCGGACGCGGCTCGTCGACTCGGTGATGGGCTCGACCGATCGCGTCACGGTGATCGGGAATGAGCCGCCCCTGGAGGCGATGGTGATGGATCGGCCCGGCTGGTGATCCTCGACCCGGAATGTCGTGACGACGGTCCGGCCGAGGAAGCGAGCCTCCTGTTCGTACACCGATCCGACGCCGATGGGAGGCGGCGTCGTCCACTCGCACGACCTCATGCCGCGTTGCCACGACGGGTTGTTGGCCGCATCGCAGAGGAAAGCGAAGACGTCCTCGGCGGGTCGTGCGATCACCCGGGTGGCGGAGAGCTCCATCGCGTCATTGTCGTCGTCCGCCTCCGGCGATGCGAGGGTGTCAACGGGCTTCGAGCTCGGCGAGGAGAGCGGTCCCGTATGCCTCGGCCGGAGTCGATGCGGTGAAGGGCGTGAGATCGCCCCGCACCCTGGCGACACAGGTGTAGCCGCCATCGTCGGCGTAGAGCGCAACGAACGCCTCACCGAGCCGCTCGCGCAGCTGCCCTTCGTCGGGCAGCCACACGACCTCGGCCTTGACGATCGCATCCAGCGCCCATTCGACCGTGCCGTTGAACGCCAGCTCACGTTCACCGCCGATCACCTCCCGCACCTCGACGACCATGTCACTAATCGTGAAGACCTGGTCGTCGAGACCACGATCCGGGATGTGGAAGTGATCGCCGGGTTGCGCCGTCCAACCCAGGCCGGCGTTACGTAGCCGCCTGGCGAGCCCGATCGAGATCGGGGCCGGCACGGTTGTTCGTCGGTCGCTCATCGTCCGATGGCCTCCTCGGCACAGAGGTTACAAGGACCGGCGAATGTACGGCGGCGGTGAGGCCCTAGCCTGCGCCGCCATGACAGAGGCCCTGTTCGTCCCCGACGGCGACCGATTCGTTCCCACCGATCTCACGCGCGGCGGCTGGTCGGACGATGCCCAGCACGGCAGTCCACCGTCGGGTCTGCTCGCCAGGGCGATCGAGCTGGTCCCCACGGTGGTGCCGATGCAGGTGGCCCGCTTCACGATCGATCTCTACCGTCCCGTGCCGCTCACGCCCCTCGCCGTCGAGGTCCAGGTACTCCGCAACGGCCGGCGGATCCAGGTCTGCGAGGCGATCCTGCGCAGCGAAGGCACGGATGTCGGCCGAGCCACGGCCCTCAAGATCAGGACCGCGGAGGTCGAGCTCCCCGATGTCGACAAGGAGGCGTGGGACCAGCCGCCCGGCCCAGCGGAGGGCGTTCCGGTGGGGCGGTTCTTCCATGGACCCCGGACCGACCTGCGTCGCTTCTATGTGGATGCCGTGGAGATCCGCGCCGTCGATGACAGCTTCCTCCAGCTGGGACCGGGGCTTGCCTGGTTCCGTCTCCGCGTCCCCGTCATCTCCGGCGAAGCCACGAGCCCGTTCGTGATGCTCGCCACCGTTGCGGACATGTCGAACGGGAACTCGCAGGCCCTCGATCCCCGTGCGTACATCTACGTGAATCCCGACATCACGCTCTACGCCCACCGTATGCCCGAGGGCGAATGGATCGGCATGCGCTCGGCGGCGCATCAGCATCCGACGGGCATCGGCCTCGCCGACACCCGCGTCTTCGACGAGTCCGGGCCCATCGGCCGTATCAATCAGGCCCAATTGCTCGATCGTCGCCCGGGTGGCTGACCCCGACACGGCTCGCCACGACCACAAGAGGTCGGACGGCCCAGTCAGAAACCACCTCGTCCCGGTGTCTCACCAATGAAAGGGCACAGGGCCACGGCCGTCGAGCATCCCGACGGCCTGGCCGCCAGGAGTGTCTGGGGGTGGCGGTGCTAGGCCCTTGCGTCGCTACTCCCAGACCACGGTTTCGCGTTTCGCTCGAAGCAGGCTTCGAGCGAGTTTGTGTCGGTCGCAACAGGTTGCGACCGGGTGGACACGTCGGCCTCTCGGCCGGCTCGTTGTGCGGTGCGGCGGCGGAGCCACCCCACCGCGAAACGAGGGCGAACGCCGAGCGCTCCCCCTCGAGCACCCCTTGGCTCGCTGCGCATCGCCTCCGAATGGCTCCCCCGCCGGGGGAGCTGGCCGGACCGGCGTCAGCCTGGCCGGGCTGAGGGGGAGAATCCCGAGCGCAGCGAGCCGTGCGTTAGGGAACTCGGGCTGTCCAGACCGTCCACTGGAGGAGTTCTCTGTCGCGGTCGTGGTCGCGCTTCCAGGCTCGTTGCTCGGCGAGGAAGCGCTCGGCCTCCTCGCCCGGGTGCAGCTTGCACCAGGCGACGGCGGAAGCTTCGATGCGTTCCTGGTAGTCGTCCCAACCGGACTCCTCGATCGGGAGCTCTGCGATGTCGAGGAGTCCGAGGGATGCCAGTGCGTCCGCCTGCTCGCCGACCGTGAGCACCCGTCCGTACGTCTCGGCCACCGACGCCGCATCGACTGCCTTGCGGAGTCGAAGGTCCCCGACCGCGATCCGAGCGCCCGATCGCCCGCGGGCAAGCAGCGCCCGGGCGGTGCCGTCGAATCCGTGCCAGATCCATGAGGCGCCAAGGCAGGTGACGATGTCCCACTGCGGCTCAGTGGCGGCGCCGCGTGCCTCGCCGACCCACCACGTCACCGCACCCACCAGCGATCGCTGCGCCGCTTTCGTCGCGGCGCGCACGATGACCCAAGGAGAGAGGTCGACACCCACGCCGTCGATGGCGGCGCGCTCCGCCATGCGGAGCAGCAGCTCGCCGTGCCCACACGCGAGGTCGAGGGCTCGTTCCCTATCGATCGGATCGAGCGCATCGACAAGGCGATCGAGGTCGTCGGAGCTCATCGGATTGCAGATCGCCATTCCATGGTGGAGCGCCTCGAAAACGCGGAAGCGCCCCCACTCCCCGTTGAGATCGGTTCCCTCGAGGACGACCACACCAGCTGGCAGGTCCGGACGAGTCATGGCCGGAAGGGTAGGAGGCTGGTCCTCGGGTGACCATGGCCAGCCTGCCGGCATACTCCCGTGGCCGCCAGCGCTCGTCCCCGGTAACCGTGAGTCCCCCGGTAGCCGTGAGACGTCAACGCGGCGTTTCGTTCGTGCGCACGCTGTACGAGCAGCGCGTCGGGGGGATCCGGGCAGGAATCGGGACCTTCGGCGCCGGGATCGGTAATGGGCCCTGCGGCCCTGACTCTCTCCTCGATTCCTTCAGATCCTGACAGGTGGGCCTCGGTCGCACCGATCGATGGCCCCGACACCGAGCCGGTCGGCGGGACCGGCTCCGCGGTGCGAGAGGGGGTGAGTTCTTCTTCTCGATATCACTCGATGGCATGGAGTCTCTCCGCCGTCACCCGGCGGGGAAGAAGGAGAACGTAGATGAACGCCAAGAAGCGGCACAGGACGCTGATCGTCCTGGCCGTTCTGGGTCTGCTGGCGGCTGCCCTGGTGGGCGTCGGTGGGACGGCGGCGCAGGCGAAGCCGAAGGGCCCGCTCGCCGAGAACGTCATCGTCATGATCGCGGACGGCTGGGGCTTCAACCACAACACCGCCGGCAGCTATTACGAATACGGCAAGGAAGATCACCAGCTCTGGAACCGGTTCCCGGTCGATCTCGCCATGTCCACCTACATGGCGTACCCGGAGGGCGACGACTGTGAGGGCGTGGGTTACGACCCGGCCTTGGCGTGGTCCACCTTCGGTCACGTGACGACGTGCGCCACGGACTCGGCCGCCGCCGCGACGGCGATGGCGACGGGTCACAAGACCCTCGACGGCGTCATCGGCCAGAACGCGGCCGGTGACGACGTCGCCACGATCGTCGAGCTGGCCGAGGAGATGGGGAAGAGCACGGGCGTCGTTACGAGCGTCGAGTGGTCGCATGCGACGCCGGCCGGGTTCGTGGCTCACGACGCCAGCCGGGACAACTACGCGGCCATCGGCGCCGAAATGGTGGACGACAGCGCGGTGGACGTCATCATGGGCGCCGGCCATCCGTGGTACGACAACGACGGCCAGTTGCGGGACACTCCGAACACGTTCAAGTACGTGGGCGGAACCGCGACATGGGACGCCCTCGTGGCCGGGACGGCCGGAGGCGATGCCGACGCCGATGGCACCGCCGACCCGTGGACGCTGATCCAGGACCGAAGCGAGTTCCAGGCACTGGCGGAGGGGCCGACGCCCGACCGCGTGCTCGGGACCGCTCGGGTCTACTGGACGTTGCAGCAGAGCAGGAGCGGCGACTACGTCGCCGACCCGCTCACAGTTCCGTTCACCGAGACGGTGCCGACCCTCGAGGAGATGACCAAGGCTGCGCTCAACGTGCTCGACAACGACCCGGACGGATTCTTCCTGATGGTCGAAGGTGGAGCGATCGACTGGGCGAGCCATGGAACGTATGACCCGAACTCGTCGGGTCGGATGATCGAGGAACTGCTCGACTTCGAGCGCGCCGTCGAAGCGGTGGAGAACTGGGTCAAGGAGAACAGCAACTGGGGCGAGACGGTCCTCGTCGTCACCGCGGATCACGAGACGGGCTACCTCAACGGTCCCGGCTCCGATCCGGCATGGATGCCGATCGTCGACAACGGCACCGGCGTCCTCCCCGGCATGGAATGGCACAGCGTGGATCACACCAACTCGCTGGTCCCGTTCTTCGCCAAGGGAGACGCCGCCCGGCTCTTCCGTGGTCTTGCAGATCTCTACGACCCGGTTCACGGGTCGTACCTCGACAACACCGAGATGGCGAAGGCACTGTTCGCCACCCTCGGCGGGTGATGCCACCACGCCATCGCCCTGAGGTGATCGAAGGCGACGGCGGCCCAAGGCCTCAGCACCGGGCCGCCGTCCGGCCTCATCGTGGAGCAGGCTGAGGAGAGACGCGGCGTCTCGTCAGCGGCGCAGCAGGCCGAAGGCGATGTCGGGGCCCAAGCCCGCTCCCTGGGACAGGCGGATCCACAACGTCGCCATGTGCTCGAGGTCCCTGGCCACCGAGAGCGGCCCGGCATCGATCGCATCGAAGCCGATGTCGGCGGCGAGCGCGAGCACGGTGCGCTTGGCCTCGACGTCGTCACCGGCGATGAGCATCACGGGCGTACCGTTCGGATACAGGGTGTCGGCGAGGTTGCCGGACCCGGTCGAGTTGAACGCCTTGACGACACGACCGCTCTTCAGCAACGCGGCGACCTCCTCGGCTCCCGACGTGGAAGGGTGCAGCACGTGGCGCCGGTCAGGGGTGAGCGGGTTGGTGGCGTCGACGACGATGTGATCGTCCAGCTCGCCGAGGTCGGCGCTCACATCCTCGATCGCCCGCCACGGAACGGCGAGCACGACGATGTCGGCGCCCTCTACCGCCTCCGTGATCGACTCCACCTCGAGGCCGCGGTACTTGGGATCGTCGGGGTCGCGGACCCCGAACAAGACGTCGTGACCCACCGCGCTCCACCGCATGCCGAGCGCACTTCCCACTCGGCCGGCTCCGATGACGGCGATCCGCATCTCGCACCTCCGGGCGTCGGTCCGGACGATGCCACCGTACGAGGCGGCCCGGTCGGGTGGTAGCGCCGATCGTCCCGACCGGAGGATCGCCGGGCGCAGGCGTCACTGGGCGCCGTCGGGTCCGAAGTGGAGGACGAGTCGCCCGGTGTCCACGAAGCCGAGTCGGGCATACCACCGCACCAGGCGGTCCTTACGGGAGTAGTCCTTTGGCGTGACGACGACCTCGAGCGCCTCGAATCCCTCCTGACGGGCCCAGAGCATCGCCTGACCCAAGAGGGCGGTGGCCACGCCGCGCCCCCGATATGACGGCAGCACGTAGAGATCCTCGATCTCGCCGAGCTTGCCGGATTCCAGGGAGAACTTGGACGTGACCGTGCTCACCCCCACCACCTCGTCGCCATCGAATGCGAGGAACGCTGCGTTTCCCGGAGTCGTCAGGAACGCCGGCACCCGGGCCTCGACCTCCTCGGCGGTCGTCGAGAAACCGTCTTCGGCGAAGAAGCGGTTGATGAGCAGGGCGACCGCCTCGGCGTCGGTGTCGTCGGCACGACGCAGTTCCATCGCCGGAAAGCTAGCTACCGCCCTCCAGCGCGTCGACCCTGCGCCATGGCGCTCCAGTCGATCGGGCGGTGGCGGTCGATGGCCGAGTCCACCGGTGGCATCGGGTACTTGAGCCCATTGCCGCAGTTGAACAGCACGACGCGCTCGCCCCGTCCAACGCGTCCCTCTGCGAGTGCTCGCTCGTAGGCGGCAACTGTTGCTGCGCCTTCCGGTGAGAGGAGCAGACCCTCCCGGTACGGCACACGGGCCTGTGCGGCTGCTATCTCGTCATCGGGAACGGCGATGGCGAAGCCGCCGCTCTCGCGCACGGCTTGGAGGATCAGCGAGTCACCGATCGCCGCCGGTACGCGGATGCCACTGGCGATGGTGGAGGCGTTCTCCCAGTAGTCGGCGTGCGTGGCGCCGGTGTCGAACGCTCGGACGATCGGTGCGCAGCCTTCCGCCTGGACGGCGACCATTCGCGGTTTGTCGGCAGCGAGCCAACCCAGCTGCTCGAGCTCGGCGAACGCCTTCCACATCCCGATCAGCCCGGTGCCGCCGCCGGTGGGGTAAAAGATGACATCGGGTACGTCCCAAGCCAGCTGCTCGGCGAGCTCGAGGCCCATCGTCTTCTTGCCTTCGATGCGGTACGGCTCCTTGAGCGTGGACACGTCGAGCCATCCCATCGGTCCCACTCCCTCTGCGACGATGCTCCCGCACGCATCGATCAGGCCGTTGACCCGCCACACGTGGGCCCCCTGCAGGGCGATCTCGCGTACGTTGACCTCGGGCGTGTCCTCTGGGCAGAAAACGAAGGTCTCGATCCCGGCGCGGGAGCCGTAAGCGGCCAGAGCGGCGCCGGCGTTGCCATTCGTGGGCATCGCCATCCGCGTCACCCCGAGCTCGTTCGCCATCGACACGGCCATCGCCAATCCGCGCGCCTTGAACGAGCCGGTGGGCAGCCGGCCCTCGTCCTTGACCAGCAGCTCACCCGTCACTCCCATGTCGGAGGCGATGCGGGGGAGCGGCACGAGTGGCGTTGTCGTCTCGCCGAGCGAGACGACGTTGTCGGTCCGACGCACCGGGAGAAGCTCGCGATACCGCCACATGTCGGCAGGGCGCCCCTCCAGCGAGCTGCGCTCGACCTGGGCGCCGAGCGCCGCCAAGTCGTAGCGAACCAGTAATGGTTCGCCGGCAGCGGAGAGTCCGTGAAGGACCCCCGCGGGATGGCGATCGCCGGTTGCGGAGCACTCGAGGTGGCTGACGAAGGTGGGATGGTCGGTCAGGGTCATGGGTGGCCGGTCGGCTGGTCCGCAGATTATGCCCGGCCGATCGCCGAGGCTGTGACCATGGTCACGTGCGGACACGCATCGACAGGGACGGGACCTGTGGTCCGTGCGGACGCCGTCGACCGGAGCCGGTCTGTTGTAAACGTTTACAGCCAGATGGTGTTCTCCTTGAGACGCCGTTAACCTGATTGATCGGCCACCCCACGCGGGTGGTCCAGGAGGACCCCTCACGGAGGAACAAACATGAAGAAAGCCAAGTGGCTGCTGCTGCTTGTCGTCTTCGCGATGATCGTGGCCGCATGCGGCGGTGACGACGACACCGCAGGTGACGACGGCGGCGACGACGGTGGCACTGCGGCGACGGGCGCCGAGGTCGGCGCCGAGTTCACGCTGTTCGGTGCCCCGACGGGTGTCGAGGGTGAGGCCCTGGCGGGCTTCATCGAGGCGTACAACCGCGACACCAGCTCGAACATCGCGTACACCGGTTCGGACGACTTCGAGTCCCAGCTCCGCATTCGCGTCGACGGCGGCGATCCGCCGGCGGTGGCGTTTACGCCTCAGCCGGCATCGATCTGCGAGTTCGCCGACGAGGGCGCTCTGGTGTCGCTCGAGGACATGGGCTTCGACATCGCCGAGATGGAGGCCAACCACTCGAAGTTCTGGATGGACCTCGGCTTGTGCGAAGACGGCAACCACTACGGCGTGCCGTGGTTCCCGAACTTCAAGTCGATCGTGTTCTACCACCAGCCGACGTTCGAGGCGCAGGGCTACGAGATCCCCGAGACCTGGGAAGATCTGCTTGCGCTGTCGGAGCAGGCCGTCGCCGACGGCTACACGCCGTGGTGCTTCGGCTTCGAGAGCGGTGGCGCCACCGGTTGGCCTGGCACCGACTGGATCGAGGACATCCTCCTCCGCGAAGCGGGAGCGGACGTCTACGCACAGTGGTTCAACCACGAGATCCCGTTCAACGACGCCGCCGTCGTCAGTGCGTTCGACACGTTCGGTGAGCTGTTCTTCGCCGACGGCTTCGTGCTCGGCGGGCCGGAGAATGTCGCGGGCGTGAACTTCAACGACTCGCCCGGTCCGCTGTTCCAGGACAACGCCGGCCCGAACGGTGACGGCCCCGGCTGTCTGATGCTGAAGCAGGGTTCGTTCATTGCCAACGTCTTCGCCGACCAGCCCGACTACGAGGAGGGTGAGGAGTCGGAGATCGCGGTGTTCCCGTTCCCGACCATCGACGGCAACGTCGGTGCCCTCGGTGGCGGCGACACGATCATGGTGTTCGACGCTGCGCCCGAGAACGTCCAAGCCGTGCGGGACTGGATCAGCCCCGAGTGGCAGTGCACGCTGGCGTCGGCCAGCGGCGGCGGTATCGCCGAGCATGGGGGCCACGGAGTCGCCGGTGTCGAGCGGCTTCCGGGCCACAAGGACGTCGACGTCAACTGCTACGAGTCGGACTCGTCGAAGGCGTTTGCCGAGTCGGTGACCGCAGCGTTGGCGGCGAACACGTTCGCCTTCGATGCCTCGGACTTGATGCCACCGGCAGTGGGCCAGGGCTCGTTCTGGGAAGGCATGGTCAACTGGACCCGCGGCACATCGACGCAGGAAGTCGTCGACGCCGTCGAGGCGAGCTGGCCGAGCTGATCGATCAGCCGATCTGAGCATGATCGAGGAGGGGCGGGGAAACCCGCCCCTCCTTTCGTTATGATCGGCTTGCTGACGACTTCGGGAGGAGACACGAGCGATGACCACGCCCCCCGTACTCGATGACGAAGCCCCGCAGCAGCAGGCGATCTACGAAGAGGAGCAGGCGGGCGGTGCGGCCGTATGGGTGCTCCGGATCGTCTCCGCCCTGGTCGTCCCCGTCGTCATCATCGGTGTTTTCTTCGCCTTCGACTTCCTCAAGAACGAGGACACGAACAAGGTCATCCAGGTACTCGTTGCGCTCGTGGTCGGCATCGTGGGGGTGTGGGCGCTCTACTGGGGGATGGACAACCTCACGAACCTG
Organism: Acidimicrobiia bacterium; assembly: GCA_041611095.1. Lineage (GTDB taxonomy): Bacteria > Actinomycetota > Acidimicrobiia > Spongiisociales > UBA5794 > UBA6912. Next base: position 25,916 of record JBFINP010000012.1, read on the forward strand.
CTCCCCACCCGGGCGGCGGCGAGTGTGCGCCCGTTCGTCTATGCAGGTCCGGCGGTCGTGCTGCTGGCCTTCTATCTCGTGTACCCGGCGATCAACACGACCATCCTCAGCTTCCAGAACGCCAGGAGCACTGCGTGGGTGGGGTTCGACAACTACGTCGACATCTTCACGCAGAGCCAGTACCTCATCGGAATCAGGAACAGCCTCGTCTGGGTGTTGGTCGTGCCATTTGCGGCCGTGGCCATCGGACTGGCATTCGCAACGCTTGCCGACAAGCTGGGTAGGCGCACCGAGAACATCACGAAGTCGCTCATCTTCCTGCCCATGGCGATCTCCTTCGTCGGTGCCAGCGTCGTGTTCACATTCATCTACGCCTTCCGGCCCGAGGGATTCGGCGACCAGATCGGCCTGCTCAACGGCATCTGGACGGCGTTCGGAGCATCGCCCGTCAACTGGCTGCAGCAGCAACCCTGGAACAACTTATTCCTCATGGTGATCCTGGTCTGGCTGCAGACCGGGTTCTCGATGGTGATCCTGTCGTCGGCGATCAAGTCGGTCGACGAGTCGCTGCTCGAGGCGGCTCGCATCGACGGGGCCAGTGAATGGCAAGCCTTCTGGCGGGTCACCTTCCCGGTGATCTCCTCGACCGTGGTCGTCGTGTGGACGACGGTGCTGATCACCACATGGAAGGTGTTCGACATCGTGTGGGTGATGACGGGCGGTCGTGACGGAACCCAGGTCGTTGCCCAGCAGATGGTCCAGGAGTTCTTCACCAACTTCAACGCCGGCATCGGTGCCTCGCTTGCGGTGCTGCTGTTCATCGCCGTCGTCCCGATCTTGATCATCAACATCAACCGGTTCCGGGCGCAGGAGGCCATGCGATGACCACCACGACGGAGACCCCGACCACCACGGCTCCGCCTCCGGTGAAGGTTCGAGGCGTCTCGCGGGGGCCTGTGTACCTGGGTGTTGGCATCATCGCGGTGCTGTGGACCATCCCCTCCCTAGGGCTGCTCATCAACTCGTTCCGCGAGCCGAGCGACATCCGCTCGTCAGGCTGGTGGACCGTGTTCGGCTCGTTGTTCGACACGACGGCGTGGACCCTCGACAACTACGCCCGAGTGCTCGACGAAGGCTTTGGCAACGCATTCGCTAACACCCTGGCGGTCAGCATCCCCGCAGTGGTCATCCCGATCACCATCGCCGCGTTCGCCGCCTACGCCTTCGCCTGGATGCAGTTCCCGGGACGGAATCTGCTGTTCGTGACGATCGTCGGGCTGATGGTGGTTCCGCTGCAGATGGCGCTCATCCCCATACTTCGGATCTACACCGACTTCAACGTCACCGGGACCTTCCCTGCGGTGTGGCTGGCGCATGCCGGGTTCGGCATGCCGCTTGCCGTCTACCTGTTGCGCAACTACATGGGGTCGTTACCAGGGTCGCTGATCGAGTCGGCCAAGATCGATGGCGCCGACCACTTCCTGATCTTCACGCGTTTGATCGTGCCTCTGTCGGTGCCGGTGCTGGCGTCGTTTGCCATCTTCCAGTTCCTCTGGGTCTGGAACGACTACCTGGTCGCCCTGGTGTTCCTGGGCATCGAGCCGAGTCAGCGGGTGCTCACCGTAGAGCTGGCAGACCTGGCGGGGCGCGGGGAGGGGGCCTTGAACCTGCTTCCGGCCGCCGCCTTCGTCACCATGGTGCTGCCGCTGGTGGTGTTCTTTGCGCTCCAGCGATTCTTCGTCCGCGGTCTCACGGCCGGGTCGGTGAAGGGATAGACCTCGCCGGGCAGCGAGCGCACCGCGGTCGAGGAGACGCAACGGCGTAACTGGCTGGCGATCGCCGTAGGCACGGTCGTCATGATGTTCAGCTATTTCCCCTATGCCGCGGCCTTCGCCACGCCAGAAGGGGAGCCGCTCCGCATCGACCCGGGGCTTGTCGCCATAGGCCTCGTTGTCGCCCCCTTCGTGTTCATCGCGCTCGGCGTGATCTCGCGGAACACGCTCTTCGCCAAACGTGTGCTGCAATCCATGGGGCTGTTGCTCGTCCTCGGTCTCGGCCTCGGCTTGCTGTCACCGGTGGTCGGAGCGACGGCCGGCTTCGGTGTCGGCGGTGCGCTCACCTTGCGGGCACCCGACGTGCTCGAGGTGTACAAGTGGCGGCTGTGGTCAGTTGCGCTGAGTGTGACCTATGTCATGGCACTCCTGCTCATCGCAACACCTGCAGGCGTCTTCACCGGCGGGCTGCTTCCGCTCTTGATGATCGGCTTCGCCGACCAGTTCTCCATCTGGCGCGCCTCGCAGGCATCGGCGTGATCACCTGCTGCAACCGTGTGGCAGGATCTTCGTGATGGTCGCGCCTCTCGCTCGCCAGTCACTGCTGCTCGCCGCCGGTGGCGCGTTCCTGCTCGCGTATCCGAGCCACGCACTGTCCTACACCGTTCCGGCGGCCTACGAGGTCGAACTCGTCCGGTGGCTCGGAGTCGCGCTTCTCGGCTTGGCCGGCATCCGTCCGTGGGCTTTGGGGGTCGGCGGTCGTCCGGCAACACGCATGCGGCGCTGGACGAGGATCACGCTCTTCGCACTCGTGCTGTATGTCTTCACAACCAACCCGATCTTCCTCATCGTCGGGTTCTCGACCGTCGTCGGTGCCTCGCTCGACGCTGGTGTCGAGAGGTCGACGATCGCCGCCGAGGAGCTGCTCGCCCGTCTCGTACCGCAGACCGAGACCGAGTAGCTCTTGCGCTCGGCCGGGGGTTGCCGCATGCTGTGGCGATGGGCGAGTTGACGTGGAGTCGTGTGGCAGACGGCGAGGACGGTCTCCGGTACCGCATCCGACGCAACGCCGACGGAGCCACGACACCTTGGCGCCTGGAGACAGCCAGACGAGGCGCTGCGAGCACGCGCATTTGGATCGCCCACTCACACCACCCGAGCCGTCGCCGAGCCCGAGCGCGTGCAGGCGACCTCGAAAAGGCCCGCGTCAAGCGGGTACGCTTGCTGGTACATGGGCTCGTCGGTGTGGCGGCGGCTGCGGTCTTTGCGGCCGGCGCCGCCTCGCTGAACGGTCTGCTCACCTTCGTCGTCACCATGACTGCGCTCTACCTGGCGCTTCGTTCGTTCGTGACGGCCATCGCGGTGTGGCTCAGCGACGCGTGGGGTTGGACCCGTGACGGCGGCATCTCCCGGCGACCGGGACGCCTCGAGGCGTTCCTTCTCGACCTCGCCGACAAACGCCAGATGGAGCTCATCCAGTCCCCATCGGCCGGTGCATCGTCACCGGTGCGGGTGCTTCCGCCCGGGTGAGGGTCGCTCGAAACAGGTTTCGAGCGCGTGTGCGGCCGCGTCTCTCTCGGGATCGCAGCGCACAGGTCGCTGCGATCCGAGGTGAGGCGGAAGGCGCGGGACTCTCCCCCTCACGTTCCCCCCTCGGGCTTGCTTCGCGGCGCCTTGTCTGATGGCTCCAGCAGCGGGGGAGCTGGCCGGTCGGGCGAAGCCCGACCGGGCTGAGGGGGCAGACGACTTGCCTCACACTCCCCCCTTCTCGTTCACTTCGCCTCGGGTTCAGTCGGCCTCGACCCAGCTGGTGATGGAGAGGATGTGGCCGTCGGGGTCGCGGAAGTCGGCGGCGTGGAGTGCCTTGCCGTCGTGGCGCATCACCTCGCGGGGCTCGATCCTGAAGTCGACACCCCGGCCCGCCATCTCGTCGTACATGCCGCGGACGTCGTCGACCTCGATCACGATCTCCGTCAATGACTCGTCCGAAGGGGGAGGCTCGGCCGGCTGGTTGAGGGCGAGGCGGATCGGGCCGGCGTCGAGGAAGCTGAACTCGGGCGACTCGGACAGCACGCTGAACCCGACCTCGTCTCGGTAGAACCGCAGCGACCGATCCATGTCACGGACGCGGAGAATGACGTGGCTGATGCGCATCGCCATGCCGAGGCTACCGGGCCGGGCGAGGGGTTGGGGGGCTTCAGCGCACGTATCCTGGGCGGATGTCTCGATCACCGCTCGCCGCCGCGACGTTGCTGGCCGGCGTCGTGGTGGCGTGGGGCGCCATCCCGCTGATCGTTCGTGGTGACGTTCCGCCGCAGCAGCTCGTCGCAGCCCGTGTGTGGCTCGGGGCGGCGACGCTGCTGGCGATCCTCGCCTTACAAGGACGGCTGCGGCTGCCCAACGTGTACCGGCGTCGCATCGCCTGGTCGGGCATCCTCCTCGCCGCCCACTGGTTGAGCTTCTTCCTCGCATTGCGGGAGACGACGGTGGCAACCGCCCTGGCGGTGCTCTACCTCGGCCCCGTGATCGCATCGGCGATCGCCCCGCGCGTGCTCGGCGAGCGGCCCCTCGGGCGCGTCTACATCGGGTTGGGTATGGCGCTCGTCGGAGTGCTCGCCGTGGTTCGTCCCGGCGGCGACACCAGCACCCTTGGGCTCGCCGCCGCAGTCACGAGCGGGCTGACGCTGGCGGCGTTGATGCTGATGGCCAAGCCGGCCGCCGAGACGCTCGGCGGTCTCGTGGTGGCGGCCGGCGAGCTGACCATCGCATCGCTGGTGATGACGCCGTGGGCGATACAGGCCGCCACCCAATCGCTCGCCCATTGGACCGAGCTGCTGATCCTCGGGGTGGCGCTCACCGGTCTCGCCGGATGGGTCTACTGGGGTGCGATGCGCAAGCTCCCCGTGGCGACGGTGAGCGTGATCATGTATATCGAGCCGGCGTCGGCGGTGATCTGGGCGATGCTGTTCCTCGACGAGACCCCGGACCCGCTGGCCTGGCTGGGCATCGCTCTCGTGCTCACCGGAGGCCTGCTGGCCGGCTCATCGACGCGACAGAGCGGGGAGGTGGCGAGTGTCCCCGCCGCTCTTTGAGGTCACCGACCTCCGCATCGCCGTCTTCGACCAGGTGGCGGCGGCACGCAACCAAGATCAGGGCGTTCTGGACCCGATGACCGGCGAGCCCCTCGGCCGCGGTTGGGTCGAGGTGGTGGCCGGTATCAGCTTTCACGTTGCTCCAGGAGAGGCGCTGGCGCTGGTCGGCGAGTCGGCCTCCGGCAAGTCGATCACCATGATGGGTACCCTCGGTCTGCTCGGTTCGGGCGCCAAGGCGGTGGGCGGCGCCGTGACGTTCCGCGGCGCCCGCATGGATCCCTGGGCGGCTCCGGAAGACACGAGAAACACGTGGCGGGAGCGCCGGCGCCGGCGGAAGCGCTCGAAGGCGTTCATGGGAGAGCTGCTGGATGCCGACTGGCGCCGAGTCATGGGCACCGAGATCGGCATCCTCTTTCAGGACCCGGTGGCGTCCTGGTCACCCGACGGCGTCATCGGCCGGCAGGCGGGTGAGGTGCTCGCCGAACATTCCGATCTCGACGACGAGGAGATCGAGCGTCGTGTCCTCGACGCGCTCGGTGAGGTCAACCTGCCGGGCGTTCGCAAGTACGCATCGTTCCGTCACGAGTTGAGCCGGGGCGAAGCGCAGCGGGCGATGCTGGCCGCGGCGCTGGTCAAGGCTCCTTCACTCATCGTCGCCGACGAGCCGCTTGCGGGGCTCGACGCCGCCGTCGGCGCCGCGATCCTGGACCTGCTGCGCGACATGAAGAGGTCCCGAGGGCTAGCGATGATCATCGCCACGCACGACCTCGCCACGGTGGCCTCGATCGCCGACCGGGTTGCCGTCGTCTACGGAGGTCAGATCGTCGAGCAGGGACCGGCGGACGAGATCTTTGCGAGCCCGCGCCACCCCTACACCGAGGGCCTCCTCGGCTCCATTCCCTGGGCCGGGCTCGAGCGATTGCGGCCAATCGCCGGATCGCCGCCACCCCTCGTCGAGATCCCCCGTGATCGATGCTCCTTCGCCGACCGCTGTGACTACGCCCAAGCGGCCTGCCTCGACGGTGTTCCCGAGCTCACGGCTGCGGGCCGGGTGAGGTGTGTCCGCAGCGCGGAGCTGGACCTGCGCGGCGTCGGGGGTCGCTGATGGCGTCGCCGCTGTTCGAGGTGCGGGGGCTCTCGGTTGCGCTCCACGACGCCGAGGCCGCTGCGCGCGGCGTCGATCACGGGCTGGTCGATGCGCTGACCGAGCGGCGTCTTCCCGCCGGATGGATCCCGGCGCTCCACGACGTCAGCTTCTCCGTGGCGCCGGGCGAGGTGCTGGCGGTCGTGGGCGAATCGGGGATGGGGAAGACGCTTGCGATGCTGGGTGCGCTCGGGCTACTCGGGCCGTCGGCGAGAGTGCTGGCCGGGGACGTCGTGTTCCGGGGTGAGCGGTTCGATTCGGGACGGCTCGCCGGCCTGCGCGACGAGGGTGGCCGACGCAAACGGCGGCGGCGCCGGTGGATGACCGAGCTGGACGACCCGGTCTACGCCCGGATCATGGGCAACGACATCGGCATCGTCTTCCAGGATGCGATCGCCGCCTGGGATCCGGTGTTCATGATCGGCGACCAGGCAGGCGAGGTCCTCGAGGAGCACACCGACATGCCTGTGGAGGAGATCCGGGATCGCGTCCTCGACATCCTCGGCGAGGTGAGGCTCCCCAAGCACCGCAAGTACGTGTCGTTCGCCAGCGAGCTCAGCCGGGGGGAGGCGCAGCGGGCGATGCTGGCCGCGGCGCTCGTCAAGGGACCATCGCTGCTCGTCGCCGACGAGCCGTTCTCGGGCCTCGACCCGCCCGTGGCGCAGGGGATCAGCCAGTTGATCGGCGACATGCAGCGGCGTCGCGGCCTGGCCATGGTGATGGTCAACCACAACCTGGCGCAGGTGGCATCGCTCGCCGACCGGGTGGCGGTCATCTATGGGGGCCGGGTGGTGGAGGAGGCGTCGGTCGAGGACGTGTACCACCGTCCCCGCCATCCCTACACGGAGGGGATCCTCGGCTCGGTGCCGTGGCCAGGCGTCGACCGGCTTCGCCCAGTTCCCGGGGAGGTTCCACGGCTCATCGACATGGGAGATGCCGAATGCCCGTTTGCGGCCAGATGCGTTCACGTCGAGGCCAGCTGCCATGCCGGCGTACCTGAGCTGACGAAGCGCGATGGCTCGGTGGTGCGTTGCGGCCGGGCCGACGAGCTCGAGCTGCGCGGCGTCGGACGCTGACCCCACGGTCTCGGCGCAGCGCTCCTAAGGTGGCGGCGGACGCAGGCAAAGTAATGCCGATGTAGAGTACTTTGCTGTCTGCCGGAGGCAAAAGCGGCGTGCGACTCGTCACCTACATGGGCCTGGTGGCTCGACGTCTGTGGTCGAAGCGGGGTGTGCTGTTCGGGTCGTTCTTGGGGGCGACGCTCGTCACTGCCCTCCTCGTGATCGTGCCGCTCTACGAGGCGTCGGTGCAGGCCGTCGATCTGCTGTTCACCCTGCGCGGAGCGCCCGCGGCGGACGTTGACGTCACCGTCACGAGCCAGACCACCGATTACGACGGCGCCGTAGCGCAGTCCAATCGCGACCTCGTGCTCGACGTCTGGAGCCGGCGGCTGGAGCCGTGGTATCCGACGACCGTCGAGCGGCTGCAGTCCCGTGAGTTCGTCGTGATCCCGATCGAGGGATCGGTCGACTGGCTGGGACAGGCGGAGGCATGGCGAAACCAGGTCGACGAGCTCACCGCCGGGGGAGCCGCTCCGGAGGACCTGCCAAACCCGCCATACCCGACGCCACCTCAGGAGGCGACGCAGGTGCGGTTCTTCACGGCACCAGACCTCCCAGCGAACCTCGAGGCGGTACGGGGCTCGCTCCCCACCGCCCAGCCGCCGCCGTCGTCCAACGAGTTCGCCGAGCCGCTCCAAGTGGCGCTCGGGGCCGATCTCGCCGGGAGAATCGGTCGCGACGTGGGCGACCTGTTCGTGCTGCGCCCGTTCAGCGGCTTCCCCTCGACCTTCGAGATCGTCGAAGTCGCCGGGGTGGTCGACGCCGTCGATGAGGGCGACGTGCTGTGGGGCATCGACGATCCGGGCGACATGGTCTACGTGCCACAGGAGACGTGGGATCGCTGGACCGGGGCGCTTCCGGTGAGTCCGGCGAGCGATCCGTGGCGGCGAGCGGAGCGCGGTTTCACCGGACAGACCGTGACGCAGCGGTTCATCGTCCAGTTCGATCCGTCGACGGTCGAACTGGAGGCGTTGAGCGATCTCGCCAACCAGGTCGCCGCGTTTCGCGCCGACCTGAGCCGTGACAGCGGTGGGACCATCTCCGCCAACACCTTCCTCCGGAACATCCTCGAGGATTTCACGACGCGATCGGTCACCATCGGAGCGCCGATCCTGGCCGTGCTTGCCCTGGTGGTGGGGGGAGCGTTGTACTTCCTCGTCTACACGGCAGCGCTGACGCTCGAGCGCGAGGGCCCGGAGATCGCCCTGCTCAAGACTCGCGGTGCCAGCTCGTGGCAGACGATCGGCATCCATCTCGCCCAGTCGCTTGGCATCGCCGCGCTGGCCGCTGCGGTCGCACCCTATGTGGCGCGGGCGCTGGTCGCCCTCACCGGACGCGTGCCGCCCCTCTCCGATCTGACGGGCGGCGCCCTCGAGGTCGCCCAGGTTCGCTCCATCGTGCCGTTCGTCGTCGCCGGCGGTGCGCTCACCTTCATCGCCATGGGGCTCGCCGTCTTCCCCGTCGCCCGGCGCCGTGTCCTCGAGCTGCGGTCCCTCGCCGCCCGCCCGGCGCAATCCTCGGTGTGGCAGCGGTACAACCTCGATCTCTTTGCGGTCGGCCTCTCGCTGGTCATCCTGTTTCAGCTCAGCCAGCGCGGCTTCATCAACACGACCGAAGGCGAGGTCAAGCTCGATCCGCTCGCCATCGTGTTCCCTGCGCTCCTCCTCTTCACGGGAGCTCTCGTCCTGCTGCGTCTGCTTCCCTGGGTTCTCCGCTTCGTCGGGTGGATGATGGTGCGCCTGCGGTCCATGTCGGCGGCGCTCCCCGGGTGGCATCTCGGTCGTAATCCTGTCCCCTACGGACGCCTCGCGCTGCTCGTGTGGCTGACGACGGGCCTCGGCGCCTTCGCCCTCACCTACGCAAACACTCTGGATGCGTCGTTCACCGATCGGGCTGCGTTCGTTGCGGGCGCCGATGCGCGCGTGGTCGCCGAGAACGCGGGGCTGATCCCGGCGCCCGAGGAAACGACGGCCACGGCCGTTCTCCGCACGAGCGGTGCGCCCCGGCAGTCGTCCCGCCAGGCGGAGGTGCTCGCCATCCGGCCTGCCGAGTTCGCCGAGGTGGTCGAGTGGCGAGACGATTTCGGACCCCCACCGGCGGAGACTTTTGGGCCGCTGCGGGCCGAAGGTCCACCCGACCTCGGAGCCGAGGTGCCCGAGGACGCCACCGCCCTGCGGGTCGACGGCGTCGTCGTTCCTCCGAGCGCGGCCGAGCTGGCCGAACTGGGCGAGAACGCACCGGACCAGAGTCTGCGCCTGCTGCTCAAGGCCTTCGACGGGGCGGGCAGGGTGTGGACCATGCAGGCCGACGTCGATTTCGTGGACACGGAGTGGCGGTCGGTGGAGGTCGACTTCACGACAGGTCTCAACACGCTGTACAGCACCCCGCCCGAGCCGCCGCTCTCGATCCATGCGATGTGGGTGGAGCGCACCCAGTCGGGGGGAGGCGCCCTCGTCAACGCCGAGCAGCTCCTCGTCGACGGCTTTCGCCTCGTGACGCCCGCCGGCGAGGTGAGCTTCGAAGAGGCGCTCGACGAGCTGTCCACGGCGAACGGGATGCGTCGCTTCCGCGAGGTGGACGGCAACCAGGCTCGCAACAGCTTCTTTGCGGCGTGGCCGGCCGATCAGCCGGAGCCGACCCCTACCCAGGTCGCAAGCTCGCCCCTCGGCCGTGAGGCCCTCGTCACGAGGTGGGAGCTGCCCGCGGCGCGCACCCGGGCCAATCCGGCCGTACCCTCGTTCCGCCGCATCCCCGACGACCTCCGCGTCCTGCTCGATCGTCAGGTGGCCGCACGGGCCGGGCTCTCGATCGGGGACAGCTCGAGCTACGCCGTCGCCTCGCAGATCTTCAACGGCACGTTCGTCGGGGTGATCGACCGGGTGCCGACCATGAACGACCGTACGAAGGAAGGCGGGATGGTGATCGACCTCGATGCGCTCACCGCGTGGACCGACGGGGTGCCGACCTGGAGCTTCAACACCAACCTGGCCCGTCTGGAGGCCCCGGGCGAGCTGTGGATCGCAGCGGTGGATCCGGACGCGGCGCTCCGTCAGGTCGCCGCCGCGTTTCCGGAGGGAACCGAACCAGACCAGGTGTTCACGATCGTGGGCAGCGCCTCGGACTTCTCGTCCCGACCGGTGCAGGTCGGGCTCGTGGCCATCCTCTTCGTCGGTGCCGCCACGAGCATCGTGCTCGCCCTGGCCGGAGTCACCGGCTACGTCTTGCTCGCAGTCTCCCGCCGCGCCCGAGAGATGGGCGTGTTGCGGGCCCTGGGCCTCCAGCGCCGGGAGGTGGCGGCGACGTTCGCCGTGGAGCAGGTGGTGGTGTTGGGCATTGGCGCCTTCATCGGGACGTTGGGCGGCATCGGGTTGATGTGGTCGATGCTCCCGTTCCTGCAGCTCGGGGAGACGGCCGAGGTCGTGGAGCCGCCGATCCGGCTGGCAATCCCGTGGGTGGCCCTCGCCGGGTACGTCGCCATCGTCGGCGCGTTGTTGATCGTGTCCGTCGTGTGGTCGACCCGACGTGTGTCTGCCCGCCGCATGAGCGAGGTGCTGAGGGAGGTGGAGCGCTGATGACGGCGATCATCGACTGCCGGAACCTCATCAAGATCCACAAGCAGGGCAACCTCGAGGTCGTCGCCCTCCAAGGTCTCGACTTCACGATGGAGGACGGGGAGTTCGTCTCGGTCGTCGGAAAGTCAGGGGCAGGCAAGTCCACCTTGCTCCGGATCCTGGCCGGACTCGAGGTGCCGTCGGCCGGGGCGGTGGCCGTGACGGGCGCCGAGCTCACCGAGATCGGGGATCGAGGGCTCGTGAAGCACTACCGGCGCAACGTCGGCTTCTTGTGGCAGGACTTCTCCCGCAACCTGCTGCCCTATCTCAACACGGTCCAGAACGTGGAGCTCCCGATGCTGTTGGCGGGTGTGGCGGGCCGCCGCCGCCGGGCACGGGCCTTGGCCCTCCTCGAGGCGGTGGGCCTTCGCAACCACGCCTTCTCCAAGGTGCACACCATGTCCGGTGGCGAGCAGCAGCGGCTGGCGCTGTGTGTCGCTCTGTCGCTCGGCCCGAAGCTGTTGCTCGCCGACGAGCCCACGGGCGAGCTCGACACCGAGACGTCGCTCGCCATCTACGACTTGTTGCGCCGGCTGAACGTGGACGGAGGCCTCTCGATCCTGGTGGTGACACACGACGTGGCTCTCGCCACCCGCAGTGACCGTGTGGTGCGGATCGCCGACGGGAAGCTGGTCGCTCGCGACGCCCAACGCGAGACGGCGATCGTCGACGTCGGCACCCATGGAGCGATCGAGGTCCCGAGAGACATGCTGCTCGAAGCAGGCATCGGTGAAAGGGCGAAAGCACGGCTCGTGGACGACGGCATCCTGCTCACCCCGGAGGACCTATCCGATGACGCTTGAGTTGAGGAACGTCTCGAAACGATATCCCGGCGGATCGGTGGGAGCGCGTTCCGTGTCGCTGTCGGTTGCACAGGGGGAGTTCGTCGCCCTGTTTGGTCCCTCGGGTTCCGGCAAGACGTCGCTCCTGCACATCGCGGGCCTGCTGCTTCATCCCGACCGCGGCGAGGTGATGCTCGACGGCGATCGCATCGACGGGTTGAGCGAAGGCGCCGCCGCACGGGTGAGACGCACCCGGCTCGGATTCGTGTTCCAGACCGCCGGCCTGCTCGCGCTGCTCTCCGCCGAGGAGAACGTCGATGTGTCGCTGCGGTTACTGGGGATCTCGGGTCGCACTGCCCGGGAGCGCACGCAGGCGGCACTGGCGTCGGTCGGGATGGAGGGACGCGGTGGCCACCGTCCCGAGGAGCTGTCGGGAGGTGAGCAGCAACGGGTCGCCATCGCCCGGGCACTCGTGCACCAACCGGGCCACCTCTTCGCCGACGAGCCAACGGGCGAGCTCGACACCGCTACCGGAGGGGCCATCCTCGAGCTGTTGCGGACGGTCACCCGGTCGGGCACGGCGGTGGTGATGGCGACCCACGATCCGGCCGCCATCGACTACGTCGACCGGGCGTTCTTCGTTCAGGACGGCGCGCTCCACGAGCCGGAACGAGCCGAGTTGAACCTCTGGCTCAGCGAAGGTGCCCCGATCGATCCCGGCGGTGCTCGAGGCTGACCGCTCTACGCGGCCACCTCTGGGTCGTGAACCTCGAGCTGCGGCACCGCCGTTGCCATCAGGGTCAGCGAGACGGAGAACAGGGCGGCGCCAAGCCAGAACGGGGCCAGCCGCTCGGCGATGATCGCAAAGGCGGTGCCGATGAGCACCCCCGATTCGGCGATGACCGTGGTGACGAGATAGGAGGAGAACAGACGCTGGCTCGTTACGGGACCGATGGTCATGCGATTGCGCCATGCGGCCGCAGCAACCAGGCCCGCAAGACCGCCCAGGCCGGCGAGGATGGTCCCCAGGCGAGCCGTGTCGTCGCCCGGTCCCAAGCCGGCGTTGGCACCGAAGTCACCCTCCCACGACGACGCCACTGCCATCATGACTGCAGCGAGCAAGACCAGCGCGCCGAACCAGGCGGCGATCATCACCCTGACCATGCGAAGCTGCGGCATCACCGGTCGAGGCTACCAAGGCGTCAGTCGGCAGCCGTCTCCCATTCCGGGTGACGCCGTTGGATCCATCGCTTGATCTGGTCGATCACGATGAAGGGTGCGATGGCCAGCACGGCCACGACCACCCACTCAGCCACATCGAGGGGCTGTGTCTCGAAGAGCCGGTTACCGATGGGTGTGTAGACCACCAGGCCCTGCAGGGCGAGGGAGCCGAGGATCGCCCACAGCAGGAACACGTTGTTGGTGAAGCCGACCCGGAACGCACTCGTGCCCATCGCCCGCACGTTGAATACGTGAAGCATCTGGGCCACCACGAGCGTCGTGAACGCAAGCGTCCGCACGTACTCCCACTCTTGACCCTGGATCGAGTGGCCCCATACATACGCTCCCATCACCGCCAGAGCCAGCACCGCCCCTTGCCACAGGAGCCGCGCCTGGTGGGGAAGCCCGAGGATGTCGCGCCGTCGGTCGGGCGGACGATCCATGAGACCCGGAACGGCGGGATCGACCCCGAGCCCGATCGCTGGGAGTCCGTCGGTGACGAGGTTGACCCACAGCAGCTGGGTAGCCAGCAGCGGCTCGCCGATGCCACCGAAGAAGAGGAAGCCCAGCAGCATGACGATGACTTCGCAGAGGTTGGCGGAGAGCAGGAAGTAGACGACCTTCTTCAGGTTCGAGAAGATCGATCGTCCTTCCCTCACCGCACCGATGATCGTGGCGAAGTTGTCGTCGGCGAGGATCATGTCCGACGCCTCCTTGGCGACGTCGGTGCCACTCCCCATCGCAACCCCGATGTCGGCGATGCGCAACGCCGGGGCGTCGTTGACGCCGTCGCCGGTCATGGCGACGATCTCGCCGTGGGAGCGCCAGGCTCTGAGGATCTTGACCTTGTCCGCCGGGTCGACGCGGGCATAGACGGCGTAGTCGGCGACTTGAGCGGTGAGCTCGTCGAGGCTCATTCCTCGGAGTTGCTTGCCGGCGAGCACCTCGCGCTCGCCGATGAGCTCGAGGTCGTGGGCGATCGCTCGGGCGGTCACCGCATGATCGCCGGTCACCATCACGACGCGAATCCCCGCTCGCTGGGCGGCCTCGACCGCCCCGCGGCTCTCGGGTCGCAGCTCGTCGCTCATCCCGGCGATGGCGACGATGGTCAGGTCCTTCTCGAGGGTCAGCGGGTCCTCCGGGAGGTCGTCGACCCAGCGGCAGGCGAGTGCGATGGTCCGTAGGCCTCGTCCCGCGTAGTCGTGGGCGAGATCGAGGGCGGCCTGGCGCCGGTCGGCCGGTAGCGGCTCTTCGCCGTCGGGACCGAGGAGCCGTGTCGAGAGCTCGACGATGACCTCCGGCGCCCCCTTGACGGCGACGAGATAGCCGCCCTCGTCGGCATGGACGGTGGTCATCCGTTTCCTGACCGAGTCGAAGGCCGCCTCTTCGACCCGGGGCTTGGCGGTCCGCAGCTCCATGGCGTCGAGGAGCATGGGATGGGCGGACCGCAGCAATGCCACCTCGGTCGGATCACCGACGAAGCCGTCCCGGGCAGGGCGTGCGTCGTTGCACAGCGCGGCGATCTCTGCGTAACGGGCAATGCGGGCATCCACCCGACCGGCCGTTCCGTCCGCCGTGGTCTCGAAGCGAGCGAAGGCGATGTGCTGCACCCGCATCTCGTTGCGGGTGAGCGTGCCCGTCTTGTCGCTGCAAATGACGGACGCCGAGCCCAGCGTCTCGACCGCGTGGAGCTTCCGCACGATCGCACGTTGCCGTGCCATCTTCGCCACGCCCCGCGAGAGCGTGACGGTGACGATGGCGGGCAGGCCCTCGGGGATGGCGGCGACCGCGAGGGCGACGGCCGTGAGGAACATTGTCTCGGCGGAGATGCTGCGGGTGATCCCGAGCACGAAGATCAGGGCGGCGATCGCCAGGGTCAACACCGCGATTCGCCGGCCCACGCGGTCGAGCTCCCGAGAGAGGGGGGTGGCGGGGTCGTCTTCGCCGAGCATCTCGGCGATGGCTCCGACCTGGGTGGCCAACCCGGTCGCAACGACCACGCCCCGTCCGCGTCCAGCGGCGATCGAGGTGCCCGAGAACACCATGGAGCGGCGGTCGGCGACCCCGGCGTCGGTTGGTGCGGGGGCTGTCGACTTGGTGACCGGAAGCGACTCGCCGGTGAGCGCCGACTCGTCGGCGAGGAGGTGCGCCGTCTCCACGAGCCGTGCGTCGGCCGGCACCCGGTCGCCGGCCTCGAGCACGATGACGTCGCCGGGGACGATGGCGGCGGCGGGGATCTCTGCCTCGACTCCGTCCCGGACCGCCAGCGCCTCGGGGGCGGCCATGCTGCGCAAAGCCGCCAGCGCATCCTCGGCCCGGGATTCCTGGAAGAAGCCGATTGCGGCGTTCAGAACCACGATGGCCAGGATGACGCCGGCGTCGATCCACTCGCCCAACACGATGCCGCTGATCGCCGCCGCAGCGATCAGCAGGCCGATCAGCACATCACGGAACTGACGGACCAGCAGCGTCCAGCGGCTGGGCCCGGCCGCGGTGTCGAGCACGTTCCGCCCGTGGCGAGCGAGGCGGGCGGCGGCTTCGGTGGAGCTCAGACCCTTGGTGGCGTCGGTCTCGAGCGATGAGACGACGTCGTCGGGCCGACGGGCATGCCAGTCGGTCGCCGTCGTCATGGCCCCAGGCTAGGCATGTCCCCGACGGCTCCCGCTGTGGGGAGTCCCGCTGCCTAGGCTGCCCGACATGGTTGAGTACCTCGCAGACATGTTCCGCCAGAACGAGTGGGCCAACCTTGCGCTGATCGACGCCTGCCGCAACCTCACCGACGCGCAACTCGACGCCTCGGCGGAGGGCACCTATGGCTCGATCCGGGACACGCTGCACCACATCGTGGGTGCCGAGGGTGGCTACGCCTTCCGTCTCGGTCGCGAGCCGGACCCGCGCCTGAGAGGCGACGACCCATGGCCCGGTCTCGATCGCCTCGCCGAGATGGTCTCGGCGTCGGCGGCCTCGCTCATCGCGGCGAGCCACGAACCGCCCGAAGGCAGGATCCGCGTCGGCGGCGACGAAGGATCGTACGAAGTGCTGGCGACGGTGATCCTCGCTCAGGCGTTTCACCACAGCACCGAACACCGCAGCCAGATCGCCACGGTGCTCACCACGATCGGGATCGAGCCACCCTGGTTGAGCGCCTGGGACTGGGGACTCGCCACCGATCGAATGTGGAAGGTCGAGGAGGACGGCTGAGCCGGATCAGCCGTCGCCAAAGTCCTCATGGACCCGGCTCGGTGTCGGCCCGGTCTGCCCTTGATACTTGGAGCCCGCCCCGGGCGACCCGTAGGGGCGGTCCGCCGGCGTGGTGAGCTGGTAGAACGACACCTGGCCGATCTTCATCCTCGGGTAGATCGCGATCGGCAGGTTGGACACATTCGACAACTCGAGCGTCACCTGGCCCTCGAAACCGGGATCGATGAAACCGGCGGTCGAGTGGATCAGCAGCCCGAGCCGGCCCAGGCTCGACTTGCCCTCGAGCCGGGCGACGATGTCGTCGGCCAGTCCAACCGCTTCCAGCGTGGCCCCGAGCACGAACTCCCCGGGGTGGAGGATGAACGGCTCGCCGTCGAACGCTTCGACGGGTGAGGTGAGATCGGGCTGGTCCGCCTTGGGATCGATGAGTGGATACCGATGGTTCTCGAAGACCCTGAAAACCGGGCCGCAGCGGAGGTCGACGCTCGATGGCTGCACCATCTCCTCGTCGTAGGGATCGATGACGATGCGCCCGTCTGCGATGGCTTCCTTGATGGAGCGGTCCGAGAAGATCATCGGGCGACGATGGTAGCCAGCGAGGGCCGGCGGCTCACGAGCGGGCAGACGGTGGAGCGGATGAGGGGAATCGAACCCCCATTCCAAGCTTGGGAAGCTTGTGTTCTGCCATTGAACTACATCCGCAGTTCGGAGCATCTTACCAACGCCGGCGTGGCGCTCACGAGGCGAGGAGGCTGGCGAATCCCCAACCGGCGATCAGGAATCCCACGGCGAACAGCCACCACGCCCGGCCGGGTCGGAAGGTGCCCTGCGCCTTCTTCGGCTGCCGACCCGTGCGGTGCATCCAGATCGCAGCGCCATTCCCCAGCACCATCGCCGCACCGACGGCGAGGATGAATTGGGCGAGCAGATCGTCGAGCCCGAGAAGCTCGGTGATGTCCATCGCGGCGACGCTAGTGGAGTCCCGGTGGGTCCCGGCGAGGGCGGCGCCGGTGCGTCCGAGAATCCGCAATCTGGTGGATGGCATTCGACCCGGATCGATCTAGCATTGCGGCCGTCTCCCCGAGGCACGCCGCACCCAACCTCACTCGATCTCCCTCGAAGCTTATGACCACACCCCTCTCCACAACGCACGTACGCCGCTTCGGGCTGAGCCTCGCGCTCTGGCTCTTCGGGCTGGCAACGACCATCTTCCTCATCGGCATGTGGGGGCGGGCGGTCTCTACCGACAAGTCGGCCCTCGAAGCCGGTTTCCAAGCGGTGGCCGAGGCCGATGCCGTCACCGAGCGTCTCGAGACGTGGATCAACGAGGGGCTCGTCCTCGTCGCCGGTCTCGAGCAGACGGGACCCGCTCCGGCGGTCGCCGGGCTTGCTCAGACCGACGAGGCGGATGCCGCCGTCGACGGTATCGTCGCCGCGGTCGTCGACGCCGCCCTCGACGTGCCGGGGGCAAACCCTGCCGCGGACGTTCGCATCGCGCTCGACCGCCTCAAACCGCTCGTCGCCGCCGAGATGGGTCGTGCCGGTCAGGTGTACGACGAGACGCTGACGGACCGGGTCCTCGATCAAGTGGCCGCGATCGTGGCCGACTCGGAGTCGCAGCTCGGGATCTCCCGCAGTGCCGTCGAAGCAGCCCAACTGTTCAGCCGGGTGGCGGTGGCGTCGCTCATCGTCCTCCTCGGCGCCGGTGCGGTATCCGCGTACCTGGCCGACGATCGCCTCCGGATGCTGCGGACCCTCGCCTCACGCATCGCCGTCTCTGGCTTCACCTTTGCGATCGTGCTCCAACTCGGCGCATGGGCGGTCGATCCGGCGGGAGGGCGCGCCCCCATCGCCGCCGGGGGAGCCGTCTTGTTGCGGAGCAACTCGGCGATCCTCATCTGGCTGGGCGTAGCGGCCGTGGCGGTCGTCGTAGCCATCTCGCTGGCGCTGGCCGTGAGAGTGCGGAGGAGGGCACCGCTCGCGGCCGCGAGGTAGGCTCCGCCGATGCCTCGCGTCTGTCAGGTGCTCCGGGTCTTCACCAGGGGCGAAGAAGGCGGGAATGCCCTCGGTGTGGTCAACGACATCGTCGAGCTGAGCAGCGAGAGCATGCAGGCGATCGCCACCCAACTCGGGTTCTCCGAGACCGTCTTCGTCGACTGGCCCAAGGGCGAGGCACCGATGGTCCGGATCTTCACGCCGGCGATGGAGCTCCCGTTCGCCGGTCACCCGCTGGTGGGAACTGCCTGGACCATGCTCACCCTCGGCCCGGGTGGTGTCGATCGACTCCGGTGTGGCATCGGCGACGTGTCGGTGGGCATGGAGGGGGAGACCGCCTGGGTCGAGGCGGCCATCGACGAGGGCAACGCTCGACGGATCGACACGGGTGTGCTGGCCGAAAGGGCGTCGCTCCCGCTACCCGTCGATTCGTGGGCCGTGGCGATGCCGAAGGAGTATCTCATCCTCGAGTACCCGGATACGGCCACGATCTCGGCGCTGGCGCCCGACATGGATGTGCTCGCCGAGCACTTTGGGACGCTGGTGTACGCGCGGGAGGGCGACCGCGTTCAGGCCCGCTTCTTCGCTCCCGCCGCCGGCGTGCCTGAGGATCCTGCGACGGGAAGCGCTGCGGTCGCGCTGGCCACCACCCGGGTGGCGTCCGAGGAGGCGGAAGGCGCTCTGGTGATCCACCAGGGCGAGGAGATCGGCCGGCCGTCGCGCATCGAGCTGAGCTGGACCCCGACGACCGCCCGCATCGGCGGGATCTGCGTGAGGGACGAGGTGCGCTGGCTGGAGGAGTGACGCTCACAACCCTTTCAGGTGCCGCACCACCGCTCGGGTTATGGCGGGCAGGTGTCGATCCGGGAGCTCGTGGTTCAGTCCGGTGATCTCCACGTAGCGGGAGCCGGGGATCGCGGCGTGGGTGGCGCGGCCGCCGCTGACATCGACCAGCTGGTCGGCGTCACCGTGGATGACCAGCGCCGGAATCCTCAGGCGGCGCAACCCAGCCGTCCGGTCCGGTGCCGCCCACAAGGCGGCAAGCTGCCGTCCGGTCCCGCTCGGATCGAATGCCCGCTCGAACCTCCAGGCCGCCTGCCATCGTGCGCGGCCCTCGTCGAACGTGCCGGGAGACGCCAGTAGCCGGGCCGCCTCGACCCCCGCCTCGATTGCCCCTGCTCGATCGTCGGGTGGGGCACGAACCAGCACGCGCTCCCCGGCTGCGCTCGGCTTGCCGACTCCCGCCGTACCCGTCGAGGCCATGATGGACACGAGCGAGGCGACCCGATCGGGCCGCTCGATGGCGACCACCTGGGCGACGGCGCCGCCCATCGACATGCCGATGAGATGGGCGTTGTCGGCACCAACGGCATCCATGACGGCAACCACGTCGGCGGCCATGTCGTTGAGCCGGTATGGCACTGCGGGCTCCTCACCGCGAGCCACCGCCGCCTTCAGCTCGCTCAGGTTGACCTTGTTGGCGAGGTGCGTAGACAGGCCGGCGTCGCGGTTGTCGAACGTGATCACTTGGTGACCGGCGATGGCGATCGTGTGCACGAACAGCGGCGGCCAGTCGATCAGCTGCCCACCCAGTCCCATGATCAGCACGACGCACGGGTCGGGCGAGTCACCCCACGTCTCGTAGTGGATCCCCAGATCACCGTGAGGAGCGATTGGCATCGGTCAGGAGACGATCTGGAGGATGCGGCCCGCTCCGAAGAGGGGAGGCACGTCGAGTCCCATCCGTGCCCAGAGCGCGCCGGGAAGCCCGAGATCGGCGAGGTACAGCGGCGTCAGCTCGCGTAGCCCCTCCTTGGGAAGCGCCAGCGTCAATGTCGCATCTGCCGCGACGCCGCCCGGATGACCATGGCCGGACGGGAAGTCCAAGGAAACGACGAAGCGGCCGCCCGTCGCTGCAGCGAGCTCGGCGGCCCGGCCTCGGAGCTGACCCTGCAACCCGTACCCGACGAGCGCATCGACGGCGATCGGTGCGTCGCCGGGGGTGGGTTCCGGCTCGATTCCCATTTGTCGCAGCGTGTGCAGATGATGGGATGCGGCCGGACCGGGATGCTCGGAGACGACCACGACGGAGACCTGACGGCCCCGGTCGGCGAGATGACGGGCGGCGCAGAGACCGCCGCCGCCGTTGTTGCCGGCCCCGGCAAGCACGACCACCGGGCCCGGTGGTGCAAGGCGATGGGTCAGCTCGGCAAGGCTCGAACCCGCGTGCTCCATCATCTGGAGGAGTTCGATGCCGAACTCCTCCACTGCGAGCCGGTCGGCCTCGACCATCTGCGCCACCGACAGCCAGGGAACCTGCGAACCATCGACGCGGGGGATGTCGCTCACGTCGCCACATCTCTACGGTTGAAGCCCCAGACGGCCAGCGCGATGAACGCCACCGTGACGGCCGCCATCAGCCCGTTGGCGGGCCAGTCCCAACCGCGCGCCAGCGGCGTGCCCTGGAGGAACCAATGGAACGGCGACACCTCCTGCGCCGGCTGCAGCTCATCGACGATCGCGGCGAGTGCATTGATGAACCATCCGAAGACCACGATCGCCGTCGTGATACCGAGTGTGATCGCACGATTCCCGGTCAGCCCGCCGATGGCGAGGGCGAGGGCGCCGTGCAGCAACGCGAGGAGCGCAACACCGACGTTCGCCGCCACGATCGCGCTCCCGCGCAGCTCCAGCTCGAAGGCGGGGTTGGTGAGGAACAGCACCGCCAGGAATGTCGCCGCCAGCATGGCGACGAGGATGGTCATCGCAGCGGCGCCCTGCAGCACCACCGTCGTCCGGGTGACCGGTTGCGTCAGCAGCAGGTCCATCGTGCCTCGATCCTCCTCACCAACGACGACGGCCGTGCCGACGGTGATCGCGAAGACGATGAGCAGAATGGGGCCGATGCTTGCGTAGAGCCGGCTGCTGATGAAACCGGCGGGCGTGAGCAGCTCCTCTACGTTCTCGATACCGAACAACGCCAGCAAACCCTGCGGGAACGACTCGAGGAACTCGGCGAGACCGGCCTGATCGCGCAGCGACGGCCAGAACGCAACGGTGAGCAGGGCCAGCGCCGCCATGCCCAGCACCCACCACACGAACCCGGTGCGTCGTTCCCAGAGCGTCTTGCCAAAGACGTTACGGAGCATCGGACTGCTCGTGTTCGGCCGGCGGATCGGGTTCGTAGAAGGCGAGAAAGGCCTCCTCGAGGTCACCGTCGTGACTGATGACGTTCTCCACCTCGTATGCCGCCGCCGCCTTGACGACGGCATCCATCGATCCTTCGAGCACGACCTGGGCCACCCTCCCGTCGTCGAGCACCGCGACGGATCGCACGCCCTCGATCGGAGCGAACGGGTTGACGTCCACGAGCGGCGTGGAGAAGTGGAACTCGACTCTGCGCACCGCCCGGCCCTTGAGGGCGGCAACGGACTCCACGGCCACCAACGTGCCGTTGCGAATGATCCCGACGCGATCGGCGATCCGCTCCACCTCAGGCAGCACGTGTGAGGACAGGAACACGCTCCTCCCCGCGGCGCGAACCTCATCGACCATCCGGTAGAACTCCTGCTGGATGAGCGGATCGAGCGAGCTCGACGGCTCATCGAGGATCAGCAACTCCGGCTCGTGCATGAACGCCTGGATGAGAGCGAGCTTCTGCCGGTTGCCGCTCGAGTAGTCCCGGATGCGCGGTCCCAGGTCGAGATCGAGCCTCTCCGCGAGATCTGCAGCCCGACGCTCTCCGTCCCCACCCCGCAACGCGGCGAAGAAGGTGACGAGCTCACGCCCCGTCATCGCCCCATACATGGCGAGCTCACCCGGGAGGTATCCCACCAGGCGCCTGATCTCGAGGCTGCCGGAGCGGACGTCTCTGCCGAGCACCTGCGCCCGGCCCGTCGTGGGCCGGATGAGGTCGAGAAGGAGTCGCAGCGTGGTGGTCTTCCCTGCGCCGTTGGGGCCGATGAAGCCGAAGACCTCGCCCGCCTCCACGCTGAGGTCGAGGTCCTCGACGCCCCTGGTGTGGCCGTAGTACTTCGTGAGTCCTTCCGTGCGGATGACCACACTCATGGCGGACAGGCTAACGATCTCGGTATGACGCACGATTCGAGCGCAGGTAGCCTCGCCGCCGTCATGAACCCATGCGCCGACCGAGTTCCCGGCGAGTCCCCGTGAGTCGCGGCATTGCCACCGCTCCGGCCTCGTCCGGCAACCTGGGCCCCGGTTTCGACGTGCTTGCGCTCGCCCTCGACCTGCGATGCCGTTGCGAGGCCGAGCCTGCCGACGGCTGGGAGATCCGCGAGCGGGGAGAGCGCTACGAGCCGAATCAGAGTGATCTCGTCGTCCGTGCGGTCGTCGGTGCGATCGGCGCCCGGCCGATGCGCCTGGTGATCGAGAACGCCATTCCTCGCTCCCGTGGTCTCGGCTCCAGCTCGGCGGTCGCCACCGCTGCGGCCGCCGCTGCCCTGTTGGCGATGGGTGACACCCCGACCGACGAGGGGCTCTTCGCGCTCGTTGCCGAGCTGGAGGGCCACCCGGACAATGCCGCGGCCGCCGTGTACGGCGGGTTGGTCATCGCCCGGGACGGAGTCGTGCGCAGGCTGCCGATGGCGGACTCGCTCATCGTGGTCGCCGGGATTCCCGGTTCCCGGCTCTCCACCCACGAGGCCCGCGCCGCGTTGCCGGAGACCGTCGACCACACCGTTGCAGCCCGCAGCGTCGGACGCGTGGCCATGGTGATCGATGGGTTGCGCACCGGCGATGCCGATGCGTTCCGAGCGGCGTCCGGCGACGAGCTGCATGAAGCCCCCCGGATGCCGCTGTCGCCCGTCACCGGCGACCTCATGCGTGCGGCGCGCGACGCAGGCGCTCTGCATGCAGCGTGGAGCGGCGCAGGACCCACCGCCCTCGCCTTCGTCACCGCTGCGACGTGTGACGCCGTCGTGGCTTCGATGGAGCGGGAGCTCGACGAGGGTGGCGAGGTGCGCATCCTCGACGTGGCTCACGACGGCTGGCGCTCCTGAACGTCGCGAAGGCGGCAGGACGGACGAGAATTGGCCCGTGAGGGTCTTCGTGGCGTTCGTGAAGCTGAGTCGCCCCCACTTCTTGATCGGCGGCTTCTTGATGTTCGGACTCGGTGCTGCCACGGCCGCCGAGATCGACGTGTCCGCCTACCTGCTGGCCCAGGCGATGGTGACCGCCGCCCAGGTGACCGCGCACTACGCAAACGAATACGCCGACGTCGAGTCCGACCGGGCGGTGCGGAACCGCACCCTGTTCTCGGGCGGCAGCGGCGTGCTGGTGGGAGAGCTGGCTCCGGTCGTGGCCCTGCGTGCGGCGCAGGCCTCCACCTTCGTCGCAGTGGGGTTCGCTGCCGTGCTGGTGGTGCCGCAGCCCGGGGCGGCGTCGCTCGGCATCGCCGCGGTCGCGGTGTCGTGGGCCTACTCGATGCCGCCGATACGGCTGTTGGAGACCGGATGGGGCGAAGCATGGACGTCGCTGGTGGTCGTCGGCATGGTTCCGATGATCGGTGCGCTGTCCCAGGGCGGACCCATCACCGGCGTCCTCGCGTGGTCGATCGTCATCCTGTTTCCGATCCACATGGCGATGATGCTGGCGTTCGAGATCCCCGACCTCGAGACCGATGCAGCAACCGGAAAGACCGTTCTCGCCGTTCGACTCGGGAGGCAGGCGACCGTGCGGGCGATCGTCGCCCTGCTCGGCCTCGCTGCGCTGCTGGTGATTGCGTCCCTGACTTCCGGCGGGCTGACGGATGGTGCCGCCTGGTCGCTGCCGGTCCTCCTGGTGGCCGGCGTCGGTATCCACGGTGCCGCTCGAGGCCTTCGCCACGGGCTGGTCACGACCCTGGGAGTCGCCGCACTCGCCGGTGTCGCGACCGTGCTGCTGCTCGTCGTGACGGGCTGAGCATCGATCCCGGCTTGCGACGGCGGGTGCAATCCGCGAACCTATGGCCTCCGCCCCCGGCGGCTGCCGCCGTGGGCGTTTCGATTGGAACCCGCACCCCGAGGATCTGCATGGGCTCGTTGATCAAGAAACGCCGCAAGAAGATGAGCAAGCACAAGTACCGCAAGCGCATCAAGGCGAACCGCCACAAGCGGCGCAAGTGATCCGAGCTGGTTTCGTCCGAAGCAGGCTTCGGACGAGTTGATCGTCGGCCTTCGGCCGGCTGCCTTCACGGATCGCACCGCTCAGGTCGTTGCGATCCGGGGTGAGGGGGAACGCGGAGCTTTTCCCCCTCACAATCCCCCTTGGGTTTCGTCCGAGGCAGCCTTCGAACGATATCCTCCCCGCCATGGCTGGTTCGATCCTTGGTGCGGCGGTCAAGCGTGCCGAAGACCCTCGGTTCTTGAGGGGTGAGGGGACGTACATTCCCAACCATCGGGTCGACGGGGCACTCTTCCTCGCCCCGGTTCGGTCCCAGCTCGCCCACGGCACCCTCAACTCGGTCGACACGTCCTTTGCCGCCGATTTCCCCGGCGTGGTGGCGATCTTCACGGCCACCGATCTCGAGATCACGCCGACGTCTCCCGGGGTGCGGGGGGTGGACCGCGCCTTCTCGCGGCCGCCACTGGCGACCGACACCGTGCGCTTCGTCGGCGAGATCGTGGCCGTCGTCGTCGCCGAGACGGAGCGGGAGGCCGTCGATGCCGCCGGCATGGTGTTCGCCGACATCGATCCGCTGCCGGTCGTCGTCGGTTCGCGCGATGCGGTGTCAGCCGACGCACCCATCCTGCATCCGGCGGTGGGAACCAACGTTGCCTACGCCGCTGAGGCCGAGGAAGTCCCGGGTCTCTTCGACGACGCCGACGTCGTCGTCCGTGCCTCGATCCACAACCAACGGCTCGCCGCCGTCCCCCTCGAGCCCAACTCGGCGATGGCGATCCCCCATGACGATCGCCTCGAGATCCGGATGGGGAGCCAGAACATCTTCGGCCACCGCTATCTCGTCGCCCGGGCCCTCGGCCTCGATCGGGAGAACGTCCATGCGATCGTGCCCGACATGGGCGGCGGGTTCGGGGCGAAGTTCTACGCCTACCCGGAGCAGATCCTGACCGCCGCGGTGGCGATGAGGCTCGGTGCTCCGGTCAGGTGGCACGAGACGCGCCGCGACAACCTGCTCGGGATGTGCCACGGTCGTGCCCAGGACATCGATCTCGAAGTGGGGACCACCACCGACGGTCGCGTCGTCGGGCTGCGGGTCAACGTCCTCCAGGATGCGGGCGCCTACCCCGTGTTCGGTGTGTTCCTACCCGAGTGGACCAAGGTCATGGCCACGGGCCCCTATGCGATCCCCAAGGCCGAGTTTGGCTTCCAAAGCGTGGTGACGAACACCACACCGGTCCACGCCTATCGCGGGGCCGGGCGACCGGAGGCGACCCACTACCTGGAGCGGGCGATGGACCTCGTTGCCGCCGAGCTGGACCTCGACCCGATCGAGGTGCGGCGCCGCAACCTCATCCCCTCGACCAACTTTCCCTACACGACGCCCATGGGCGCCGAGTACGACAGCGGCGATTACGTCGCGACGCTCGACGAGGCGTTGCGCATCGCCGGATACGACGATCTCCGCAAGGAGCAGCAACGCCGCCGTGACGCCGGGGATCCCGTCCAGCTCGGGATCGGCGTGAGCTGCTACGTCGAGATCACGGCACCGGAGGGTCCCCAGGAGTGGGCCGAGGTGGAGGTCCACATCGACGGATCGGCGACGGCGCGAGTCGGCACCTCGGGCCACGGACAGGGCCACGAGACGGCCTTCGCCCAGATCGTGTCGGCCCAAACCGGGATTCCGATCGAGATGATCCGCGTCGAGCAGGGGGACACCGATCGCATCGCTCGCGGCGCCGGCACCGGCGGGTCCCGCTCGCTCCAGCTCGGCGGGTCGGGGGTGTTCCGGGCTACCGAGCAGGTGGTCGAGAAGGCGAAGCGGATCGTCGCCGATGGCCTCGAGGCCGCACCCCACGACGTCGTCGTCACCGACGAAGGCGTGCTCGGTGTCGCCGGAGTCCCCGGCGCCACGATGACGTGGGCGGAGGTTGCGCTCATCGCCTCCGATCCGCAGGGGTTCGCCGAGGAGGAGCCGGGCCTCGCCGCCCAGCTCGTTTTCGACCAGGGCAAACCCACGTTCCCCTTCGGCACCCACATCAGCGTCGTCGAGGTGGACACGACGACCGGAGCCGTCCGGCTCGTCCGCCATGTGGCCGTGGACGACTGCGGGACGGTGCTCAACCCGATCCTCGTCGCCGGTCAGGTGCACGGGGGCTTCGCCCAAGGAGCCGGGCAGGCGCTCTTCGAGGAGTTCGCCTACGACGCCGACGGCAACCCGCTGAGCGGCACGCTCATGTCCTACCTCATCCCGACTGCGGATACGCTCCCCGCCGTGGAGCGCGGCTCGACGGAGACTCCCACGCCGTACAACCCGCTCGGCGCCAAGGGCATCGGCGAAGCGGCGACCATCGGATCGACGCCGGCCGTCCACAACGCCGTCATCGATGCCCTCGGCCCCTACGGCGTCCGTGACCTCGATATGCCCCTGACGCCGTCGAAGGTGTGGACCGCGATCCAGGCTGCGTCGGCGCCCGATGGCTGACGGGACCGCTGACGACTAGCGGCGGCACTCCGAGAACTGCGGCGCATTGTGGTGCAGATCGTGGCACCGATGCTCTCTAGGACGAGATGATGACGCAACCGGGAGACATCACGGTCCAATCGTTCCCCGGCTTCGTCGCCGAGGTGGAGCCCCGTCTTCGCCGGGCGCTGGTGGCTCGCTACGGCGCGGAGCTGGGCCGGGATCTCACCGCCGACGCCCTCGCCTACGCCTGGGAGCACTGGCCCTCGGTGCGGGCGATGCGAAACCCCGCCGGATACCTGTACCGCGTAGGTCAGAGCAAGGCGCGTCCCTGGCTGCGGCGCAGGCTGGCCTTCCCTGCGCAGGAATCGGTCGACCTCCCCTGGGTCGAGCCGGGCCTGCCAGATGCGCTGGCGTCTTTGAGCGCCAGCCAGCGGCAGGCGGTCGTGCTCGTCCACGGTTTCGGCTACAGGCATGCCGAGGTGGCCGAACTGCTGGGCATCTCGAGAAGCACCGTCCAGAACCACGTCGAACGCGGCCTCGCCAAGCTGCGGCAACGACTCGAGGTCACCTCATGAGCGACTTGCAGCACCAACTCGCCGGCTACATCGACGCCATCGCCGCACCGGTGACGGCGGAGGAGGTGATCGCGCCACTCCCGGAGCCACCCCGCCGCCGGGTGTGGATCGCCGCCCTCGCCGGTGCCGCTGCGGTGATCGCCCCCTTCCTCGCCTTCCTCGCGTTGCGCGGCCCGGACCGGGAGGACGTCGTCACGCCCACGACGACGGTGACGAGCACCACGATCGAGGATGAGCCGGGACCCACAACCACGGTTGCAGATGCGCTCATCATGGTCCCGGACCTCGTCGGGCTCCAGGAGTCGGAGGCGCGAGCCATGGTGGAGGCGATGGGTCTGCTGCTCGGTGTGACGCTCGACCCCGCCAGCGAGCAGCCGCCGGGCACGATCGTGGCGCAGGAGCGGTCCGCAGGCGAGACGGTGGCGCCGGGAACGGTGGTGGCGGTGATGGTGTCGGGTGCGTCGTGCCGGACATACGAGCCGCCGCCGGCGAGCCCGGCACCGGGCGAGGTCGAGGTCCAGATCATGGTGGATTGCGACAACCCGACGCAGGCGCCGACGCACTGGTGGTCTCTGTCCAGGCAGGTCGCACGGGGCGCCAATCCGTATGAGGAGGCGCTGCGGGGCTTGCTCTCCGGCCTCACCGAGACGGAGCAGACCGCCGGGTTCATCTCGTGGTTCGGGCCGGAGGATCGCAGCGATGCCCTCGTATCGGCGCAGCTCTCGGAAGGCACGCTGGTGGCCGACTTCAACGACAGGATCATCATCGACGGCATCACGACGTCGACAGGTGGGCTGCTGTTCAACGCAGAGCTCCACGCCAACCTGTTCCGCTTTCCCGAGGTGGGAGCGGTGGAGCTGCGGCTCAACGGCTCGTGCGAGGCATGGTCGGAGCTCTTCCAGAGCGACGGATGCCGGCCGCTCTCCAGAGCTGAGTGGGAGCAGCGGGTGGAGGAGTGGAGTCTCGAACGCACCGCAGCAGACGTCGAGATCGTCCCGATTCCGCCAGGGGGACTTGCCGAAGGCTACGTCACTTCGCACATCACGGTGCGCGGTGACGAGATCGTGTGGGTGGCGGCAGACGGCTCCGCGGCAAGCGTCATCGTCCGCTTCGGCGTGTCACAGGGCCCGGCCCGCAGCGTCACCTCGGACCGGCGCGGAGGCATCGCGTATCTCAACGCAGGCCGGATGCACTGGCTGCAGGCCGGAGCCGCCGACGCATTGCCGATGCCGTGGTTCTTCGCCGACGATCTCATTCCGATCGTCGCCGTCGACGACGTGGAGCTCCCCTTCAGCGGGCCGGTGGTAGTGACCAACCCGTTCGGCACCGGGTCACCCGGCGTGTTCGATCTCGGCGACGAGGGAGTGATCCCGATAGTCGAGGACTACCTCGCCGCGGTCCGGGCCGGACGGCCGGTGAGCGTCGCGCTGGTGGTTGACGGCGACGGTAGCTTCCTCGTGGCGACCAACCCGCAAGGTGAGGAGCTTCTGCGTCTTCGGATGTCGAGTGACGTGCAGCCGGCGGTGTGGATCGACGACTTCGACGGGCGCCGGGTCCTCGTGACCAGGTCATCCAGCGAGCCGGCCGCCGCGCCCCAGACCTCGTTCCTGATCGACCTCGTCTGTGGGCCGGCCTGCACCAGGACCTTCTACACCTTCGGCTACGCAGATCTCTCGATCAGTGGGCCGTTTCCGGCCTCCGACGGGGCGGCCATCGCCGCGGGACCTTGGCTCGAGCTCAGGGCCTGCTCGGCTGATGGTCTCGACCCCGAGGTGGACGTGTCCGCAATGCCCGGCGAGACCGCAGGCGTCGTGGCGACCCTCATCCGTCACGCGGCACGCTGCGACGTAGCCGCGCTCGAGGCGATGGCCGCAGACGCGGGCACCAGCCTGGCGATCGGAGCGGCGACGGTAGCCTTTCCGATCATCTCTGCCGAGTCCGCCGCCGGGCCCTACTTCATCGGAGCCGACACCGCGGGGCCGGTGCGAGAGTTGTACGAGGCGCTCACCTCTCCGTTCGCCACCGTGGCGTCCGCCGAGGGGGGCACCAGCCACGTCTGGCCGTCAGTCGCCGCGGGGGATGTCGACTGGGCGGGTATGAGTGACGCCGAGGCTGCCGATCTCGCCTCTCGCTACGGCGCCGAGGTCGTCGCCGCTTCGCGCATACAGGGGGCGTGGGCCGGCTGGTCGGTCGAGATCGACGCCCGGGGGCGCTGGAGCTTCTTCGGCACG
Source organism: Acidimicrobiia bacterium (assembly GCA_041611095.1). GTDB lineage: Bacteria > Actinomycetota > Acidimicrobiia > Spongiisociales > UBA5794 > UBA6912. The sequence continues at coordinate 55,248 of JBFINP010000012.1, forward strand.
AAGGGGTGACGCCGCCGACCTCAGTCCTGGTCGCGGAGGAAGCTCTCGATCTCGGTCACGAGGTCGTCGGTGAGGCCGGGGTCGAGGTCGGCCGGATTCACGTCCTCTTGCTCTTCCTCGAGCTCGTGGACGTAGCCGGCCAGCTCGTCCGACGACTCCATGGCATCCGAAACCCGCTCGTCGAACTCGGCCGACGCCGTCTCGAGGGCGCTGGTGTCGATGCGGAGGTCGAGGATCTCGGAAGCCCGGCCTGCCAACGCCAGCATCGCCTTGGGGTTGGCATTGGCGGCGAGATAGTGCGGGGTCGCCGCCCACAGGCTGATCGCGGGCATACCCACTTCGCGGCAGGCCTCCTGGAGCACCCCGACGATGCCCGTCGGGCCCTCGTAGCTCGAGCCGAGCAGCCCGTGCTCGGCGACGAGGGCGGGATCGGTGGCGACACCGACGATGGGCACCGGCTTGGTGTGGGCGACTTGCCCGATGAAGGCGCCGAGGAGGACGACCTCCTCCACGTCCATCTCGGCGAGGAGCTTGGTGACGTGGCGGGCGAACGTCTTCCAGCGGAAGCTCGGCTCCTCGCCGAGCACCACAACGAGGTCGTGGTCGCCGATCGGGGAGGGCACGGCGAAGAACTTGGTCGTGGGCCACGACAGGCTACGGGTGCCACCGGCGTCGATCGCCACGGTGGGGCGGCGCACCTGGAAGTCGAAGAACTCCTCCGGGTCGATGACGGCGAAGGGCTCCATGACGTTGGAGCCTTCGAGGATGAACTCCACGACGCCCGAGGCCGCCTCGCACGCATCGTTCCAACCCTCGAAGGCGAGGACGGCGCGCGGGCGGCGCAGCACCGGCTTCGAGAAGCGTCGAATCGCATCCATGCCTGCCAGGGTACCGCTCCTGGGGAGTCAGGATTCAGAGCCCGAGCAGCCTCGTCGCGTTGTCGTGGAGCACGCCACGAGTCACGGTGTCGTCGATATCGAGCTTGGCCCACTCCCGCAGCCACAGCTCCGGGGTGATGAACGGGAAGTCGGAGCCGAACAGCGTCCGAGCGGCGAGTGGCCCCGTGGAGGCGTCGAGCAGCTCGGGTGGGAAGTACTTCGGGGACCAGCCCGAGAGCTCGAGCCAGATCGACGGTTTGTGCCGAGCCGCCGCGATCGCCTCGGGCTGCCAGGGCCACGAGGGGTGGGCGGCGACGATCGAAAGCTCGGGAACGTCCGCTGCCAGAGCGTCGAGCAGCATCGGGTTGGCGTACCTCGTCTGTACTCCCCCGCCACCGGGAAGGCCGGCGCCCAGGGCGGTGTATCCGGTGTGGAAGAGGCACACCAGCCCGCGCCTCGCGGCGCGCTCGAAGACCGGACGGTGCACGGGGTCGCTCGGGTCGAAGCGCTGCGCCGAAGGATGGAACTTGAGTCCGTGAAGGCCCAGATCGGCCGTGCGGTCCACGTGATCGGGGGCGTCGGCCTGATGGGGATCGACGGCACCGAACCCCACGAACGTATCGGGCGCCGTCGCCACGAGATCGGCGACCTGCTCGCTCGTGAAGGGAGGGAGGCCCGTCGCCGTCGACGCATCCCAGCCGAGGAGCACCGCCCGACCGTCCAGCGACCGGTAGTACTCCGCAAGTTCACCGACCGTCATCCGCGGCACGGTCCGGCCGAATCGCTTCTCGAGCTCGGGGAGGTACGGAGCGAAGGGACCGTCGAGATAGGCGGCCACCGGCGGGTGGCAGTGCATGTCGATGAATCGCATGGCCGGAGCCTACGTCCCGTGCGCCGACGGACGCCGCCTCAGCGGTCGGCCTGAAGCGTGATGCGAACCACCGGGAAGGCTCTTGCCATCTGCTCCGGATCCTCGGCGGGGAGGCCGAGTGCCTTGCTGAGGAACCTCGCCGCCCGGGGATGGTCCCTGGCGTAGTCGGTGAACACGGCGCGGGCGGTATCGACATTGACCGTTGCCGCCACGGCGGCGACGCGGTACTTCGCGCCGGTGCTCACCCTGACCGCAGGCGTCGCCACCAGGTTGCGGTACCAGTCGCTCGTCGGCCCGTGGGCGGCGACCACGTCGAAGGAGACGTCGTCACGGCGAATGACCTCGAGCACGGTCTCCCGAATGAGGCCGCTCCTGCGACCGGTGTGCTCCAGGAGCACGAAACGGCGTCCGAGCAGTCGTCCCAAGCGTGCGTGGTATAGGTGCTTCGGGGCGCCGGCGAACCAGCGCGCCACCCTGCCGGAGGGCTTGCGGTCGATCGTCGGTGTCACGTGGTTGGTTTCTGTCATCGCTCACCTCCAGGGGGACCGACTCCCCAACCGTACCTCGCCGGCCTGCGTGCGGCAGCGGCCGAAGTCACGTGCCTGCGGGACCGGGATGGAAGGAGCGGCGGATGAGCCAGCCGATGCCGACGATCACTCCTGCCGCCACCCAGGCCCGCCAGTCCACGAAGACGGCCAGCGAGAGGCAGGCGACGAGGCCGGCCATGGCGATCCAGCGCGGGAAGCGCCGGTCCTCGGGTGCCAGCTGGAGGGCGGCGAAGTTCGTGATGGCGTAGTAGACGAGCACGGTCATCGCGCTGAACGTCCACGTGGTGCGCACGTCGCCAATGAGCGTCAGACCCGCCACGATGACGATCACGGCGATCACGGCCGGCCGAGGGGTGGTGCCTGCGGTGTCGATCCGCGCGAACACCGACGGCACGTCGTGGCGCCGTCCCATGGCGAGCACGACCCGCGACAGACCGAGTACCAGGTTGAGCAGGACCCCCAGCATGGCCGTCACCGCTCCGAGCTCGACGATGCGAGCCACAGCCGGCGCACCGAAGTCGAGGGCGACCGTGGCCAGGGGTGCCGCCGGCCCTTCGGTGGCGGCTGCGAGCTGCTCGGCCCCCACGGTGCCGACGCCGACGATCGCCACCCCGGCGTAGAGCACGATGGTGACGCCCATCGTGGCGATGATGGCCCGGGGGATGGTGCGGCGAGGCGCCCGTACCTCTTCTCCGAGGGTGGCGATTCGACCGTAGCCCGTGTACGCCACGAACATCAGCGCCGCCGCTTCGAGCCAGCCGCGGACACCGTTGCGGGAGCCGCTGCCGCCGAGGAAGTCTACGTTCACCTCCGGTGCTCCCGCACCCACGAAAGCGGCGAGGGCGAGCAGCGAAACCGCGACGATGGCGGTGTTGACCAGGGCCGAGCGGCGGATGCCCGCAAGCACGACGGCGCCGATCACGGCCACGGCACCGAGCGCGATGGGCACGACCGCCCCCTCCGGCCCATCGAAGGCGACGAGCACGTATCCGGCGAAACCCAGGGCGGCCGTCGCCGCCGAGGCCGTCTTGGCGGCGAGGAACATCCACCCTGCCGTCAATCCCCATGCAGGAGACAGGAGACGGTTGGCGTACTCGTAGGTCCCCCCGCTCACGGGATGGGCGGCGGCCAGCTGGGCGCTGCTCAACCCATTGGCGGCGGCGACCAGCCCGGCGGCGACGACGGCCGCGACGACGGTGGAACCGGTGACGCCGGCCGCGATCCCGATGCTGACGAACACGCCGGTGCCGACGATCGAGCCGAGTCCGAGCAGAATCGCTGAGGGAACCCCGAGCTCTCGGCGCAGCTGTGTCACGGCCGGGATTGTGCCCGGCCGCTCCCGTCTAGGAAAACCGCCGGAGCCGCAGCGAATTGCTGACGACAGACACGCTGGAGAAGGCCATCGCCGCCGCGGCGATCATTGGGTTGAGCAGTCCGGCCGCGGCCAGCGGGATGGCGGCCGTGTTGTAGAAGAAGGCCCAGAACAGGTTCTGGCGGATGGTGCGGAAGGTGCCCCGTGCCAGCGTCAGCGCCTGCGAGGCGAGCCGGGGATCGCCCGACATGAGGACGATGTCGCCGGCTTCGATCGCGACGTCAGTGCCGGTCCCGACCGCCATGCCCAGGTCCGCCTGGGTGAGGGCCGGGGCGTCGTTGATCCCGTCGCCGACGAAGGCGACGACCTTCTGCTCGCCCTGGAGGCGCGTGACCTCATCGGCCTTGTCGCCCGGCAGCACCTCGGCGAGTACCCGGCCGATCCCGACCTCCGCGGCGATGACGTCGGCCGTGCGCCGGTTGTCGCCCGTCAACATCACCGTCTCCGCGCCCAGCTCGTGAAGTTCCTGGACCGTCGCCGCCGAGGTGGTACGCACCGTGTCGGCGACGGCGAGTACGCCGCGGACCGCACCGTCCCAGCCGGCGAGGAACGCCGTCTTGCCCTCGCCCTCGAACCGCTCGAGTGCCTCGAGGTAGTGGTCGGGGATGTGGAGGCCGTTGTCGGCCATGAGCTTGGCCTTGCCGACGATGACGTCGACGTTCTCGATGCGTCCTGCCACGCCCCTTCCGGAGACAGCCTCGACATGCTCAGGTGTGCCGAGGTCGATGTCGCGCTCCTCGACGCCGAGGGCCACGCCGCGCCCGATCGGATGCTCGCTCGCAGCCTCGACCGACCCGACCAGGTAGAGGAACCTGCCCTCGTCCTCGTCGGTGACGACGTCGGTGAGGGTCATGGCGCCGCGGGTGAGCGTGCCGGTCTTGTCGAAGACGACCGTGTCGATCGTGCGGGAGCGCTCGAAGACCTCGGCGCCCTTGAACAGGATGCCCAGCTCGGCGCCACGGCCGCTTCCCACCATGATCGCCGTCGGGGTGGCGAGGCCGAGCGCACAAGGGCAGGCGATGATCAGCACGGCGACGCCGTTGCGCACCGCGGTCGACATCTCGCCGGAGGCGGCGAGCCAGGCGACGAAGACTCCGAGGGCGATGATGATCACGACGGGAACGAAGACGCCGGAGATGCGGTCGACCAGCTTCTGTACCGGCGCCTTGGACGCCTGGGCGTCCTCGACGAGCCGGACGATCTGCGCCAGCGCCGTGTTGGGGCCCACCTTGGTGACCTCGACCTCGATGCGGCCCTGCTGGTTGACGGTGGCGCCGAAGACCTCGTCGCCGATCTGGCGGTCGACGGGCACCGACTCGCCGGTGAGCATCGACTCGTCGACGGTCGTGTGGCCGGCGGAGATGACCCCGTCGGTGGGGATCTTCTCGCCGGGGAGCACCACGAGGATCTCGCCGGGGCGGAGGTCGATGGGGTCGACCATCACGGTCTCCCCGTTGCGGATGACGCGGGCTTCTTTGGCGCCGAGCTCGAGGAGCTTGACGATGGCCTGCGAGGCGCGGCCCTTCGCCCGGGCCTCGAAGTAGCGGCCGAGCAGGATCAGGGTGACGATCATCCCCGCCGTCTCGAAGTACACGGGCTCGTGGCCGAAGACCGCCCACACCGAGTAGCCGTACGCCGCCAGGGAGCCGATGGAGATGAGCGTGTCCATCGTGGCGTCGAACGACCGCAGTCGCTTGAGGGCGATGCGGTGGAACTGCGAGCCGAACACGAACACCACCGGAGTGGCCAGGATCCACTGCCACACGTTGCGTGCGAAGTCGTCGTGGCCGCCGACCATCGACAGCACCATCAGCGGGATGGTGAAGATGGCGGAGAGCAGCACGTTGCGACGCTGGTAGGCCACTTCCTTGGCGTATCTCTCGACCGGCGTCTCCCGCTCCTCGCCGGCGACGATCGGGCGGATCCCGTAACCGATCTTCTCGATGGCGGCCTGCAGCTCGGCGACGTCCGTCCCCGGTGCGACCGTCGCCCTCGCCTCCTGCCCGGCGAAGTTGACGATGGCGTCGGAGACGCCCTCCTGCTTGTCGAGAATGCGCTCGATGCGCAGGGCGCACGAGGCGCAGGTCATACCCTCGACGTCGAACGTGATCTGCTCAGCGGTGTCGGCCAATGGCGCTCCAGGAAGGTTGCGGGGATGGAGGGGAACGAAACGGAGTCAGGTCGCGGCTCAGCGGGCGACCTCGTACCCCTGGCCCTCGATGGCGGCCACGATTGCGGTGCGATCCACGGCGTCGTCCGCAAAGGCGACATCGACCGTCCGGTCGTCGATCGACACCTCGACCGTGTCGACTCCGCCGAGTTCGCCTACGGCGCCCTCGATGGACGACTTGCAGTGGCCGCACGAGATGTCGGGGACGGACAGCTTCAGCTCGGTCATGCAGGGATCTCCTCGTTCCTGGGCCCGGTGACTCCGGGGGTGTAGCGCAGTGTTTCCATCAACTCGTCGACGACTTGGGCCGACCTGCCCTCCTCGACGGCGTGCATCACGCACGTCTCGACGTGGTTCTGCAGCAGGATGCGGTTCACCTTCTCCAGGGAGCCCTGGAGCGCCGACACCTGCTTCATCACGTCGGGGCAGTA